>NZ_JBOICF010000020.1:0-10750 GCF_050739935.1 Pseudomonas sp.
CTGCAGATGCTGAACCAGAAAATCACGCTGGATGGCGACGTCGCACTGGTCCGTAACCACTTCTCGGCTCAAGCCGTAAACAGCGGTGTGGAAGTTCCGACAGAGATCGAAAACTTCCAGATCTGGCAAAAACAGAAAGGCCAATGGCTGCTGATCGGCCGTCAGGCATTCAAGTTCTAATCCAGTCCCAGCCGACCTGTCGGCGTTGGTGATCCTCAATCGCCACGCCGACAAGCCCCTGCCCGCCAGCAAAGGCGACCCGATAATCAGCCACAGGCAGCTATCGGCCGGATAGCGGACTTACATCCTTTAAAACGCTCTGGTTTGAAACGTTCATGGTCTGTTCCCCCAGTCAGTCGGATGGCTTGTTTCGAGAAAGACGCGCCGTGTCGGCTCAGGCTTTGCGCTTGACTGAAATCGAAGAGGCGGTGGAAATCAGCAGATCGGCGTAGCGTCGCATATCCCGCTCTGCGACCCAGCGCGAACGCGATACTGCCACGTTGACCGCTCCAATCCCGCGCCCTGCCCCGTCCAGGATGGCTGCGGCAGTAGAAACATCACCGTAGAAGAATTGGTCCTCCACGTGGGCAAAACGTTGCTGGCGGACCTGCTCCACGCTTGCCCAGATCTGCGCACGGTCGGTGATGGTCGCCGGGGTGTGTTGGACGAAATGACTCCGGTCGAAGATATCGTTGACTTCGTCATCCGGGTAGGTAGCGAGCAGCGCCAAGCCGGGCGCGGTGCACCAAGCGGGCAGGCGCGTACCGACAATGACGTTGGCATTGAAGACGTGACGACTGACGATACGCTGGACGAAGACGATGTCTGTGTTGTCCATTACGGTGAGGTTGGTCGCTTCTTCGGTCTCCGCGCTCAGTTGCTGCAGATAGGGCGCAGCGCGGTTAACCAACTCGCTGGAGCTGAGGTAGTGGAAAGTGAAATCGAGCAGCTTGGGGGACAACTCGTATTTCTTGCCATGATCCTTGTTCAAATAACCCAGGGTAGCGAGCGTATAAGTGAAGCGTTGCGCTGCGCTGAGGTCCATGCCGGTCAGCCCGGCAATTTCCGATAACGACAATTGCCGCTGGCTGCCATCGAAGGCCATGAGTACTTTCATGGCCTTCTCCACGGATTGCACGTACAGCGAGGAAGCGGTGGGGTCAGTTACCGTTTTTTTGGGCAAGCGGGGGTTAGCCATGGATACGTTACATCGCGGTGTGAAATAGTGGGTTTGCACGACATAGTCTATCGCTATTCACTGAATACCTGTCACTTGGCGCGAATTCATGACAACTCCTTGAGGTTCTCGCGTGGGCTTGTCGCTATGGGTGATGTCCCTGCGCGTCCCACGCATCTTCGATGGTTCGCGGCAGCAGGTGTTTCTTGATCCGCTCGCTGGGAGTCATCTCGAAACTGTCGATTCGCTGGTAGTAACGCGGTCGCTGGTAAGACGCCAATCGCTGGCCCGCCCATTGAACGACGGCAGGCCAATCAGCTACCGCGTTATCCTCGAACCGGACATAAAGCAGGATCTCCTGCTCGCCAATCGTCGATTGCACGCCTACGGCGGCACAGGCATGTACCGCAGGATGACTGCTGAAAACGCGCTCCACTTCCCATGCAGAGACGTTCTCGCCGCGTACTCGCATGCTGTCGGTGCGTCGTCCGACGAAAAACAAATCGCCGTCGGCATCGAAGCGGGCGATATCGCCGGTGTGTAACCGTCCATTGCGCATCGTCTGTGCGGTGGCCGTGGGGTTATCCAGATAGCCGGGTAAAAAAACCCCTTCGACGGGACTGGACAAAACGATCTCGCCCAACTGCCCAACAGCTACCGGCTTATCCTCTGCGTCCAGCAGTTCGACGGTCAACCAGGGCAAAGCCTTGCCCACCGAGCCCGGTTTATTGTTTGTGTTGAGGGTGGCGAAACTGGCGCATTCGGTCATCCCATAGCATTCGCGCAATCGGCAGCCGAAACGTTTTTCTATATCTGCCCAGTTATTCAGTGACACCCCTGCCCCCCACAGCGTGCGCAGACTATGACGCATTGGCCAGATGGCGGGATCCTGTTGCATGAGAATATCGAGCACCCCGCCCAGATAATGCAATTGCGTCGCCCCGACCGCTTCACATTGGGCCCAGAAACGGCTCGCGGAGAAACGTTGCACCACATTCAATTGCACATCAGCCAGAAATGGCAGCAACAACATCTGGGCGCCACCGATATGGCACAAGGGTTCCCATAGCAGTAAACGATCGCCCGCCTGCACATCGGCCACCAACAGCACGGCCTCGCCAGCGATGCGCATCATGCGATGGGTGAAAATCACGCCCTTGGGCGCCCCGGTCGTGCCCGAGGTATAGATTAGGCAAAGCGCGGCATCGCTGGCACTGTCGACCCATTGCAGAGAAGCATCCACGTAAGCCTGGGCGGCATGGTGTAACGCCTCTATCGACCGGTATGGCAGAGCGCCTGCCACACCTTGTCGCAGCAGCGGCTCAAACTCGTCGTCAGCCACCACCAACGCGGGTCTGGCATGTTCGAACGGGTAATCCAGACCCGGGCCGCGCAGCCGGGTATTGATCGGAATCCACACCAGCCCGGACAGGATCAACGCGTAGATCAGCACAATCTGCTCGTCGCTGTTGCCTAGCATCACCGCCACCCTTTGCCCGGGTTTCAGCCCCTGCGCGGCCAACACAGCTTGCAGTGCCGCAACCCGCGCGCGCAGTTCGGCAGTTTGCAGCGAACGTCCTTCGAAGGTGATGCGCACTTTGCTGTCATCGTTCATCAGGCCGGCGTGAATCAGCGGCGCGGCTGTCAATTGGTCATTCGCCATGCGCTGCGGAAAATATTCGCTAGGAAAGTTATGCATTGTTCAGGAGCCTTGGCGTTTGGAAAGAGAGCGTCGCGCGACCCATTGGGCAACCACAACGAACAACACGATGAAGCCCAGCAACGTGGTGGAAACCGCGGCCAGCGTCGGTGTGAGCGCCAACTGAATGCTGTCCCACATTTGCTTGGGCAACGTGGTGTTGATACCGCCACTGACAAAGATGGCGACAGTCAGATCATCGAACGAGGTAATGAACGCCAGCAGGAACGCCGAAATCAGACTGCCCGCCATGAGCGGCAGGGTTACCGTGCGCAGCCGAGTGAAGGTGCCAGCCCCAAGGATGCGTGCGGCATCGTCCAGGCGCATGTCGTATTGCCGGAACGCTGCCGCCAGGGTCACCACCACATAGGGCAACGCCAGCACCGTATGCCCGAGAACCAGGCCCAGGTCTTTGCCGGCCAGACCCATCCGCGAGAACAGGTAAAGCAGTCCCAGCGCGATCACGATACGCGGCACGATAAGGGGCGCGATGAACAGCGCGAAAAGGCCTTTGCGCCAGCGTGCCGACATGCGGGTCATGGCCATGGTCGCGCCAAACCCGAGCACCAGTGCCAGCAACGCTGTCGCCAACCCGACGCCGAAGGAGCGCAACAAGGCCGCCTGCCACACCGTGGAGGTAAAAAACTCGGCGAACCATTTGAAGCTGTAGAGCTTGGGCGGGAAAGCAATGAATGGACTGGTGGTAAAGGCCAGGGGAATCACCACCAACACCGGCAAGATCAAGAGCAGAACCAACAACACACTGTAGCCGGGCAGCATCACCCCATCGCCGCTGCGCTGACGCCCGGAACCAAACCGCGAGCAGAAATGGCCGATGGCGAACAACAGGCGCAGACCCAGGCCTGACTGGCGGTCCTTGGGTGCCTCTCCTCCAAGAGAGGACAGCCCCGCGACCCGGTCGTAGATCACGAACACCAGCAACGAACAGATCAAAAGTACTACCGACAGTGCCCCGGCAAAGTGCATGTCGAACAGATCGAGCACCGAGGAGATCACCAACTGCGCAACCATCATTTCTCGCGGCGAGCCGAGCAGCGCAGGGACGATGAAGAAGCCCAGGCTGGTAATGAACACCAGCAGCGCGGCAGCGGCGATGCCCGGCGCCGACAATGGCAGGAAGATGGTGAAGAAGCTCATCGGGCCGCTGGCGCCGAGGGTTTGCGCGGCGGGTGCCAAGCGTTGATCGATGCTGCGCATGATCGGCAGCAGCGTGATGACGGCCAACGGTAGCATCGAGTGGACCATGCCGATCAGCACGCCGGACATTGCCGGCACCATCCCGGACGGATTGTCGATGAACTGCGCCACCATGGTGGTGACCAGTCCCTTGCGCGACAGCAACAGCATCCAGGCGTAAGTCTTGACCAGATAGCTGGTCCAGAACGGCAGCATGATCCAGATCATCCAGCGCTCGCGCCCCGAGGGCGATAGACGCGTCAAGAGATAAGTCACCGGATAGGCCAACAGCACCGAGAGTATTGCGGTGAGTGCCGAAATCCAGAAAGTGGCGCCCAGTACCCGGCCATACACCGGGGTCGAGGCGATGCGTTCGAAATTGCTCAGGCTCAGCTCGCCGCTGGTGTTCTGGAAACTGCCCATCAGCATTTCCGCTACCGGCAACAGAAAGAAGACCCCTAGGAACAGCAGTGCCGGGATCGCCGGCAACAGGCGTTTAGGCAGACTCATGGCTGCACCTGCGCAGGCAATAAGGTGGCACGGTGAGCGTCCCAGGCGATTCCGACGTCATCCCCGACACGAGGGTTGATATGGCGAGCGCACCGCACGCTGAACCGGGCACCCGAAGGCAGCCTGATCAAGGCCCGCGTATCGCTGCCCAGGAAAACGCATTCGTCCACACTGCCCACCAACAACCCGGCGCGTGGCTCGGTCAGGCGCGCCGCTTCCGGGCGCACCAGAACGAAGGCGTCGGTGCTGTCGACCTTGGCCGACACTTCATGCCCGACACAGCCGCTGAGTTCAAGCAGACGCCCTTCTACATGCAACTGAGTGGCGTTGGCGCGCTTGCCCTGCAGCACGTTGGAGTGACCGATGAACTCGGCGGCAAACAGACTGGCCGGACGATCGTAGAGTTCCTGCGGCGTTGCCAGCTGTTCGATGCGTGCCTTGTTCATCAGGCAAATGCGGTCAGACAGGGTCAGCGCTTCTTCCTGATCATGCGTGACATAGATGAAGGTGGCCCGCAGCTCCTTGTGCATGCGGCGAATTTCCAGCTGCATGTGCTCACGCAGGTTTTTGTCCAAGGCACCGAGGGGTTCGTCGAGCAGGATGACCGAAGGCCGATAAGCAAAGCAGCGTGCCAGGGCAATACGCTGCTGTTGCCCGCCGGACAGTTCGCTGGGATATCGATGGGCGAACTCATGCATGCGCACCATGTTCAGCGCATCGTCGACCGCGCTCTCGAGCTTGCGCTTCTCGTACTTGCGCATGCGCAGACCGTAAGCAACATTGTCGCGCACGCTCATGTGCGGAAACAGCGCATAGCTCTGAAACACCAGGCCGATGCCGCGTCTGGCCGGCGCGATGTGTGTGGCTTCCTGGCCGTCGATCAGCAATTGCCCGCTGCTCGGCGGCACCAGTCCCGAAATCATCTGCAGCAAGGTCGATTTGCCTGAGCCTGAAGGTCCCAGCAGGGTCAGAAACTCCCCTTCGCGCACCTGGATATCGGTGGGTTGCAGCGCGACGAACTGACCATAGGTCTTGCCAAGCCCACGTGTTTCAAGTTTTACGCTCATGCAACGACTCCCTTACGACAAGATCCAGGCGTTGAAACGTTCAGTCACCTGAGTACGGTTCGCTTCCCACCATTGAGGGCTGGGCAGGCGCATGTTTTTCAGGTTCTGCGGCGCCGTCGGTAGCAGCGCTGCCCGTTCAACGGGGATTTGCTCGAAGGACTTGCGATTGGTCGGACCGTAGGCCAGTTCATCGGTGAACGCGGCCTGGCGCTTCGCATCGGCACAAAAGCGCACGAATTGCCTGGCCATGTCAGCGCGAGGGGTGCCTTTCGGAATGGCCCACCCTTCGATCGAATACAACCCCTGGTTCCAGACGATCTGCACCGGAGCGCCATTTTCCAGCGCGGCCTGGGCGCGACCGTTCCAGATCGAAATCAGGTCCACTTCTCCACTCTGAATGGCTTGCATGGCTTGGGCCCCGGAGGTCCACCACAGATCGATGTGGGGCTTGATCTTGTCCAGACTTCTAAAGGCACGGTCGACGTCCAACGGATACAGCGCGTCCAGCTCTACGCCGTCTGCCAGCAACGCCTGTTCCAGGGTGTCCAGCGGACTACGGCGAAGGCAGCGGCGGCCCGGGAATTTCTCGACGTCCCAGAAATCCGCCCACGACTGCGGGGCATTGCTCAAAGTATCGGTGCGATACGCCAGAACGGTGGAGTACACGTCGACGCCCAGGAAATTCGGTGTGATGGCCTCGGGCAGCAAGTCCGGAAACTCCGCGCTGCTCAGACCGATAGGTTCGAGGAAACCGTGACTTTCCAGGTAGGGAATGTCCGCGGAAATTGTCAGGGTCGTGACATCCCATACGAAGTTGCGGGTCTTGACCATGGCCGAGAGCTGCGCGACCGGCTGCGCTTCGCGGGCGACGCTGATCACCTTGATGCCAGTGGCCTGTTCAAACGGGTCATAGAACGCCTTCCGGTAGGCGTTGGTGTATGGGCCACCGGGGTCGGAGACGATGATCTGGCGGTCGGAGGCGCGCACCACGTTCGGCAAGCTGCAGGCCAGCGCGAGGGTCATGCCTGCCTTGAGCAGATTTCGACGGTCAGGGCTTTCTGGGTTGCTCATGAGAGACTCCTGTGAAAAACGAAAGCATCGATAAAAGGCGAAGACATCGGCAGTTCACAAGGTCGTGGGGGTTGCCGGTGAGGGTACATTGCCGCCGCCGTGCGCATTGTTGTAGCCACCGGCCATGTAGGCCGGCGGCGAGTTTCAAGCTGTGCATCAGGCCTGCTTGGCCCGCTGTTGGAAAAACGCTTCCATCATGCGTGCTGGCTCACCGGAGTCGTACGCCTCTTTCTGCAAGCGGCGGCCGGCTTCAATCGAGTTCTTGAAGTCGGGATCGCTCATCTCGCGAAAGCGCTGCTTGTCCAGACGCATGGCGACCGGTGGCTTATTTGCCAATTCGTTGGCCACTTGCAGGGCTTTGGAGAACACTTCATCGGCCGGCACCATGTAGTGAATCAGGCCAATGCGATGGCACTCTTCGGCGTCCATCAGGCGTCCGGTCAAGGTCAGCTCGATGGTCCGCGACATCCCCAACATGCTGTTCATGATCCAGGGTCCGGTGGTACTTGGAATGCCGGAGTTGATCTCGGGTTGGCCCATGCGCACACCCGGATGACCGACCCGGATATCGCCCAGCAACGCGACCTGAAACGCAGATCCTGCGGCAGTACCGTTCAGCGCGATGACCAGTGGCTTGGACAGACCCCGCAGGGTGGCGTAGTAACGCTCCCATTCACCGACCCACTGCACCGCGCGCTCACCATCAAAGTCATGGGCCTCGGAGAGGTCTTGCCCCGCGGAAAAGGCACGATCCCCGGCGCCGGTCATGATCAGCGCCTTGATAGACGTGTCGGCGTCGTAAGCCAGTAAGGCATCAATGATTTCGTTACGCATGGCCGTGGTCCAGGCATTAAGGACTGCCGGACGATTGAGCGTGATAACTGCCACGGAACCTTGAGTTTCTAGCACAATGTTTGACATGGTTATCTCTATGCAATAATTAATGTCTAATTACAATATTAGTAAAATGATTTACCCGCAAGCAGAAAAATCGTGTTTGAAGCGGGTCGTCAGGAGTTGTTTTCATCGGGAACATTTCGCATAGCTGAAACGCTTTTCATGCGCGATTTTGCAATGCGTGGACGGCTGCGTTAGCGGCTCCGAAGGCGAGATCCGGATTGCTTTTCGCTTAGGCGCAGATGCCGACAGGCGCCGCTTCGGCCCCTGTGGTTGGACAAGGTGAAAAAGTGTCCAGATTTATTACCGGGATCCGCTGCAAGGCAGGACAGCCAGGACAGCTACATTGCCCTGCCCCTTCATCAACTGGACATTGCGCTCGGCCTCACGCTCAAGCCCGCGGTTGGGCTGAATCCGAGGGGGTAGCCGTGGATACAGGCCTCCGGCAATACCGATGCGTGGTAGGCCGGACGACCAGGTGCGGCAGGCTGAACGCCGCAACTGCCCCCATCCGGAACCCCCATCCCGACAACAAAAACGCCAGTAACCCTACCCTCGCCATCTGCCAAACCCTCAAAGCAACCGTTCAATGGCAGAATCTCTCTCTACTAGATCGGTTCTGGATATCACTATGCTTCGCGTATTTGAACGTCGACTCGACCCCTTCCCGCCCGATGAGGTACCGCCGCCACCCGAGGGGCTGGCGCGATTTCTCTGGGCCTGCACGCGGGGCGCCCGCGGCTATATCCTCGCGCTTGCGCTGCTCAGTGCCGGCGTGTCGATTTACGAAGCCTGGCTGTTTTCTTTCCTCGGGCAGGTCGTGGACCTGCTATCTGCCTGGCAGGTCGGCGGCGATGCGGCCGCGCAGGAAAGTCGCGTGCTGTGGGGCATCGGTATCGTATTGCTGACCAGCATCGGGCTGGTGGCATTGCGCACGATGGTGCAGCACCAGATATTGGCGATCAACCTGCCGTTGCGACTGCGCTGGGATTTCCACCGCCTGATGCTGCGACAAAGCCTTTCGTTCTTCTCCGATGAGTTCTCCGGCCGGGTCACCACCAAGGTGATGCAGACCGCATTGTCGGTGCGCGAGGTGCTGTTCACCGTCATCGAGATCGCACCCGGAATCGGGGTGTATTTCATCGCAATCATTGCGCTGGCGGGCGGCTTCGACCTGAAACTGATGCTGCCTTTCATTGCCTGGGTGGGACTGTTCGGGCTGGCCATGCTGTACTTCGTGCCACGTCTGGGGAAAGTCGGGCAGCAGCAGGCCAACGCGCGCTCATCGATGACCGGGCGTATTTCGGACGCCTACACCAACATCACCACGGTGAAGCTGTTCTCACATTCCAAACGTGAAGCGCACTTCGCGCGCGCTGCGATGGAGGACTTCAAGCAGACCGGTTTTCTGCAGATGCGCCTGGTAAGTCAATTCGAGATCGTCAATCAGGCGTTGGTGGTCGCGTTGATCATGGGCGCAGGCGGTTATGCCCTGTGGCTGTGGCATCAGGGCGAAGTCGGCACCGGCGCGGTGGCGGCGATTACCGCCATGGCGCTGCGTATCAACGGCATGTCGCATTGGATCATGTGGCAAATGACCTCGCTGTTCGAGAACATCGGCACCGTGCAGGACGGCATGGCCACCTTGACCCGTGGCCCGAAGGTGCAGGATGCGCCAGACGCGGGCGTACTGGTGACCACCGGCGGCGCAGTGACCTTCGATAATGTGAGCTTCAACTACAACGGCGAACGCCAAGTGCTCGATGGCCTGAACCTGACCATTCGACCGGGGGAAAAAATCGGGCTGGTGGGTCGCTCCGGCGCAGGTAAATCCACCCTCATCAACCTGTTGCTGCGCTTCTACGACGTGGACAGAGGTGAGATTCGCATCGACGGGCAGAATATCGCGCACGTCACGCAAGACAGCCTGCGCAGCGCCATTGGCATGGTCACGCAGGATACTTCCCTGCTGCACCGCTCCATTCGCGACAACATCGCCTATGGCCGCCCCGATGCGACCGATGCGCAAATCCGCAGCGCCGCGGCCAATGCGCAGGCCGATGGCTTCATCAGTCAACTCAGCGACCAGCAGGGCCACTCCGGTTACGACACCTTGGTGGGCGAGCGCGGCATCAAGCTTTCCGGAGGACAGCGCCAACGCGTCGCGATTGCCCGGGTGATGCTCAAGAACGCCCCGATTCTGTTACTTGACGAGGCCACGAGCGCGCTGGATTCGGAAGCCGAGGTGGCGATCCAGGAAAGTCTGGATGAAATGATGCAGGGCAAGACCGTGATTGCCATCGCCCATCGGCTGTCCACGATTGCGGCCATGGACCGGCTGATCGTCATGGATGACGGACGCATCATCGAACAAGGCACCCACGCCGAACTGCTCGGCAAAAACGGCACCTATGCGCGCCTGTGGCAACACCAGAGCGGCGGATTTCTGGGGGAGGATCAGGGCGTGGTCGAGGCTACGGAATAGGCATGAGCGTGGCGGCCTGGCTTTTGGCCAGTCAGGTCCCACGATGCCCTGTCACGCATATGCGAAGTGAGTCCTGACCTGACGTGCAGATGCGCATCCTCACTCTCTAGCCGTTGCCTGAATCCAGGACAATGCCCACGCAGGCGCGTCCTGCGGAGCCACAAGCCGCAGGAATCGCTCAATTGCGGCATATCCCACCGATGTCAGGCCAGGCAACCGGGATGGTTTCGTGAGCGCAGTTAAAAGCTAAGTCGGCCTTGATCTCGTTGAGCGATTTCAGCGAAGTCACGTTCCTTTCACCTCCCTTGCCGCATCCCGTCAGCAACAGGCAAGACAGCAGCAAAACACCGCACCTCATGCCAGCCTCCAAATCACGTTCGTGTCGTTCAACGTGATCTTTGTCGAGAACGGCCAGTTGCGGAATTTGTAGTGGCGCATCTGTTCAGTCGGGAATAGATCGCCCTTGTTGAAGTGGCGAACGATCGCTGCGCCGTTTGGCGTTGCCAGGTTCCAGCCCGCGCGCACTTGCCAATAGCCACTGACCGGGCAGGTTTTACCACTGCCGCAGTCAGGTGCTGATAAATGGGCCTGGCTAAATACGGGTGAGCCGGGTAGCGGCCTGCCAGTGGCCGGGTCAAGTTTCTTTT
>NZ_JBOICF010000021.1:0-1600 GCF_050739935.1 Pseudomonas sp.
AAAAGAAACTTGACCCGGCCACTGGCAGGCCGCTACCCGGCTCACCCGTATTTAGCCAGGCCCATTTATCAGCACCTGACTGCGGCAGTGGTAAAACCTGCCCGGTCAGTGGCTATTGGCAAGTGCGAAGAGGCTGGAACATCGGCAGCCCAGACGGCGAGCCAATCGTTCGCCACTTCAAAGAGGGTGATCGGTTCCCGACCGAACCGATGCTTCATTACAAATTTCGCGATTGGCCGTTCACAACCAAGGTCACGCGAAAAGAAACCCATGTGTTCTGGACGCTGGCCTGAGGTGCAAGGAGAGCAAAATGAGCCATAGAATTGCTGTCCCCTCGCCACGCGCGAAACCAACGAAGCGATCTGCGCGGGCAAATGGTATGTGGAAAACACCGAACATCCTGCATGACTGGATGAGTGTCAGCAAAGACTTGAGGAAGCGGTTGTGGAATCTGCATACGGCGGGGATGGGGGCGCAGGAGGATGCGGGGGAGGCTTACAAAGCCTGGGCGTTCATCATCACTCGAAACCACGAAATTCAAGCTAAGCAATGGGATGACGTGCCTTATGCCCCATTAGTGGAGTTTCTCTACGCCGGCGACAAGCTTACAGATATCGACTGATGCGCCGCCTTCTCTTGCTCCCCTGCCTGGTGTTGGTGGCCTGTGCCGACAGCCGTCTTCCCATTCCGACTCAGGACCTGCCAATGAACCCAATGACTGAGCTCAAGGCCACACTGGCCTTCACATGTGTCCATGAACAGATTCCTAACGCACCTGCTGACAGCGACGTGTTATTTCAATACGCCCGCTGGCTACAAAAGAACAACCAGCTCAAGCGCGACAAAGGCATTAATACAGAGATTGAACGGCTATACCGCGTCGCCGCCGAGAATGGCCATATGAAGGCCAATATCAACTTACAGAACGGTGGTATGCGCGGGCAGTTCGAGGTCCACGGTCACGAATACCTGCGTTTCAGTCAGGACTTGATCGATGCCAAAGTTGCGACCGGGTATTACCTGATCAGCTTGCTGCTGGAAAAGGGGGCTGCTGGGCTACAAGAGGATTCCGACATGGCTTTGCGGTATTTGAGCAAAGCTGCGAATACCGGCAATGCTCAAGCGCAGTACTTTATTGCTAAGAAACTGGCCCCGAACAACATCGCTCCGGACATTGCCCGACAAATGAGGCGCTGCGCGGCTGAGCAGAGACACGGTGAGGCAGCACTTGCGTTGGCTGTGCATTTACAAGTAAGCGGAAGATTTGAAGACGCTCTGGAGATTTTTCAATTGGGGGCAGCCGCTGGCAACGAAAATTCCACCAGTTTCTTAGTCAACGGGTTTCGTGGTCCTGAGCCTGATAACGAGCTTTACTACCTCGCCCAGCAAGAAGACCTCGAACGCGCCGACCGCTACGAAAAAATCTGGCGCATCCTCGCCAACTATTCCTACGCCAACCCCAAAGTCCCCGAGATCAACGACATCGTTCCACTACCTCCAGCCAAACTGCCGCCATGGGACGGCAAGCTGAAATGGCTGGAAGAACGCGAAGCCAACATCCCACCGGAAAAACCGTCGCAGGAACTGATTCAGCGCCTGG
>NZ_JBOICF010000022.1:0-160524 GCF_050739935.1 Pseudomonas sp.
CGGTTGTGTCGTTCAAAATTTACGTCGCTGACACAACGCTTTCGCCAGCAAGCCGGCTCCTACAGCATCGGCGTATGCGTAATCAGGTTTTCCAGGGCAGCTGCGAATGATCTCGACAAAATTCAGCAGCATGACTTCAATTCCTCACTCACCAGCACATCGCCGTTGACCGTGCCGAAGGTGGTCCGGGACAGGCATTTTCCGCTCAATCAGCAAGCGGTCTCGTTCTGTGCCGAACGTGCATCGTTTACTGCCAGCCGAACTGGTGTTTACCAGAATGCGGGCGAACGCCGCAGGTGGCTTCGGATAGACTGTGCGTCGTTTCCTGCAAGCGGGCCGTCAGAGCCTGACACCGGAAGCCGTCCATATCTTCCAATAAAACCGAAACCTCTTAAAAGAAAAGGGAGCCCCTGTGTACAAGGGTGTTGCGTTATCGGTCATGGCCTCCTGCCTCTTCGCGGTCATGTACTACTACACCTCATTGCTGAAACCATTGAGTGGAGAAGAAATATTCGGTTGGCGCATGCTGCTGACCCTGCCCTGCGTGACGATCTTCATGCTCTCCAGCGGAGACTGGAAGCTGGCCCGCGCTCTGGCCGCGCGTGTTCGCCAGACCCCGGTGTTGCTGGGTCCCATGGCGTTGTCAGCGGCGCTGATTGGCGTGCAGTTGTGGCTGTTTCTTTGGGCGCCGTTGCATGGGCGCAGTCTGGAAGTGTCGCTGGGCTACTTTCTGCTGCCGTTGACGATGATCCTCACCGGTCGCGTGGTCTATGGCGAGCGACTGTCCCGTCTGCAGAAGATCGCCGCCTGCTGTGCGGTGGTGGGTGTGGGCAACGAGCTGCTGCGGCTGGGGAGTTTTTCCTGGGAGACCCTGGTGGTGTGCCTGGGCTATCCGCTCTACTTCATCCTGCGGCGCAAGTTCAAGACCGACAACCTCGGCGGATTGTGGTGGGACATGCTGTTGATCCTGCCGGTGGCGGTATTGTTCATCTGCAAGGGCAACCCGTCGGTGGTCGAACAGTTCCCACGCTTCTATCTGCTGATTCCGATACTGGGTGCGATCAGCGCGTCGGCATTGGTCAGCTACATCCTCGCCAGCCGCCTGTTGGCCTTTAGCGTGTTCGGTCTGTTGAGCTACGTCGAGCCGGTGCTGCTGGTGGGCGTGGCGTTGCTGCTGGGCGAAACCATCGGCCGCGATGAATGGATGACCTACCTGCCGATCTGGCTTGGCGTGATGGTGCTGGTGGGGGAAGGGACCAAGCATGTGTTGGCGCAGAGGCGTCGGATGAATACCTGACGCAGAGGCCTGGTTCACGCCATTGATGAAATGAACCCGGCCCTGTGGGAGCGAATTCATTCGCGATGCGCACACCTGCGTCGGCTGCACCCCTTTTTCACGAATAAATTCGCTCCCCCAGAATTTCTACCGCATGAGAAACAAGATGGCAGACGTCAATGCCCGAACCGCGCCAGCTGCATCTCCTGCAAGCGGCTCAGGGTCCGGCGAAAGGCGAACGCCAGATAACCCTCGGTATACAGCTCTTGCATCGGCATCGCCGCCTCGACATACAACGGCACCTTGCGGTCGTAGCACTCGTCCACCAGTGCAATGAAACGCCGCACGCCATCATCGTAAGGCGACAGCTGCGGCAGCTCACGATCGCCCGCCACCACCTGCTCCACGCCATCCTCAGTGCCCCGGGCGATTCGACCCTCACGCTGCGACGCACTCAGGGCCGGGACTTCGCTCAGCAAGACCGCCTTGTAGCGATCGCACAGCTCGATGAAGTCCATCGCCGCCAACGGCTGTTCGCACAACTCGGCATAGCGACACCAGACCACGCTTTTGCTGCAGCGAACCACCGGCAGATGACGTCGCCCCAGCGGCACTGGCTGAATGGACACTGGCTCGCCACTGCTCAGGCTCTCGAAGACTTCGACCAGCGCGCTCGGCCCCTGCGCCTTGGTCAGCCAATAACGCTGCTGCGCCTGACCGGGATGCAGACGATGATCCTCACCGCCGTCTACCGACACCACTGTCATATAGTGATTGATCGCCGTGATCGCCGGCACGAAACGCTCACGATTGTGCCCCGTGGAATACAACTGCTCAGGCAGCTGATTGGAGGTACAGACCAGCACCACGCCTTCCTCGAACATCGCCCGCAACAGGCCACCAAGGATCACCGCATCGCCGATGTCATTGACGAACAATTCGTCGAAGCACAGCACGCGCACCTCTTGCCCCAACTCGTGAGCCAACACCTGAAGGGGCTTGGCCACACCGGTCAATTGAAACAGACGCTGATGCACCCAGCGCATGAAGTGATGAAAGTGCTGGCGGCGCGCAGGCACCTGCAGCCCTTCGAAGAAACGGTCCATGAGCCAGGTCTTGCCACGCCCGACGGGCCCCCACAGGTACACACCTTTGAGGGCGTTACGCGGTTGGCCGTCACGCAACGCCAGCCAGCATTCCTGCAGCTTATTCGCGGCCTGGCGCTGGGCCTCGTCCGGCTGAAAACCCTGCGTATCGACCGCCTGCTGCCAGGCATCCAGAGGAGACAAAACACTCATCGCAAAACTTCACCGCGTACTGGAAGGTTGATCGTGGCGTCTGGAGTAAGAAGCTCCCAGCAGGTAAAAACAGCCGCCGCCGACGATAAAGGCCGCCAGCATATAGAACATGAAGTGCGCTGGCTGCGATGCCAGGGCAAAACCGCACAACACCGGGCCCAGCGCGCCGCCGAGATTGGACAGGTTCTGCGCGCCGTAATACATGCCGCGCAGGTGAGTCGGAGCGATGCGGTCGATGAACATGTATTCGGCGGGGAACACGATGATTTCGCCCAGGGTGAAGATCGCTACCGCCAATGCCCAGTGCAGCACCGTGGTCGACAGCGCAAAACCGACCACGCCCATCAAAAACAGACTGAAACCCGCTGTCAGCCATTGATTCAGATACCGATGGCTGATGTGTTTGCCGACGAAATATTGCAGGCAGATCACCACTGCGGCGTTGACGGCTACGACGGAACTGATGACCTGGTAGGTAAATTCCGCTGTGCTGGTCGTCACCAGGTACTGCGAGATGTAGGCCGTGAACTGACCGAATACCACGGCGCTCAGCATGCCACCGACCGTGAAGCAGACCAGCCGATAGTCCTTGAGCAAAATGCGCCCCACCGCGAGGAACGATACCGGTACGTTGGCCGGGTCGGCGGAGCTGAGCTTGCGGTCACCGCAAATCCCGTAAACCACGAAAAAGCCCAATCCCAGCGCCGCAGACACGAGGAACGGTAGCTTCATGTTCCAGTGCGCCAGCCCAGCGCCAATGAACGGGCCGACCGCGTAGCCGATGTTGATCAGGGTATAGCGCACCGAGAACACCCTGCTCTGCTCGGCCACCGGCAACAGTTTGCCGAACGCGGCCTTGACCACGATATCGATCACCGAATAGGCGAAGTTGAACGACACCAGAAACAGGAAAAACAGCCACAGCCTGCCGGTCACGCACATGCCGACGAACCCGATGAAGAAGAAACCGGTGAAGCACAGGATCAGTTTGTAGCTGGACATTTTGTCGGTCAGATAACCGCCGTACAGGCTCAGCAGCGATCCCACCATCAAGGCACTGCCGACGATCATGCCGATCTCGCTGATGCCCAGAGTGAAGTTGGACGACAGATAGATCACCAGATACGGCAAGGTAATCGCCCTGCCCAGCGTCAGAAACAGCGACGACGCAAGCAGGAGATTGACTGAAGCAGGGTAATGTCTGAGGGCGGCGAGCATCCGTGTTCTGTCCTTGGTGATGGGCAGTGGTTCGTTCAAGCCAAACATCGTTACACAATGGTGGTTGACTGGACACTGAGATAAATTCATTTGGCGGATTACTCTGGAACCCACAGACAATACCTCACCCTGGGAGCGAATTCATTCGCGAAGCGGCGGTACATCCGACACCAATTTGTCGGATGAAAAACCGCATCGCGAATGAACTTGCTCCACATGTCGTCATTCGACCCAATATCTCGGCCTGGCTGGCCCGTTTGCCACACATTCCGTAACATCCCCACCCTTTGCGTTTTCCTCCTTTCAGGTACCCCATGAAACCCGCTCGTCTGCGTGCTGATGTCCTTGCCGGACTCACCTCCTCCTTCGCCCTGGTGCCCGAGTGCATCGCGTTCGCCCTCGTCGCGCACCTCAACCCGCTGATGGGCCTGTACGGCGCGTTCATCATCTGCACCCTGACCGCGCTGTTCGGCGGTCGGCCGGGTATGGTTTCCGGGGCTGCGGGATCAATGGCCGTGGTCATCGTCGCGCTGGTGGTGCAACACGGCGTGCAGTACCTGCTGGCGACGGTGCTGCTGGGCGGGTTGGTGATGATCGCGTTCGGCCTGTTGCGCCTGGGCAAGCTGGTGCGCATGGTGCCGTACCCGGTGATGCTCGGCTTCGTCAACGGCCTGGCCATCGTCATCGCCATGGCTCAGCTCGAACACTTCAAGAGCGGCGAAACCTGGCTCAGCGGCACGCCGCTTTACTTGATGCTCGGGCTGGTGGTACTGACCATGGCCGTGGTCTATCTGCTGCCACGCCTGACCCGCGCGGTACCGCCGGCCTTGGTCGCGATCCTGGGCGTCGGCGCGCTGGTGTACTTCTTAGACCTGCCGACCCGTACCCTTGGCGACATGGCCCATATCGCCGGCGGCTTGCCGAACGCCGCGCTGCCAGACATACCGTGGAATCTGGACACGCTGCGCATCATCGCCCCATATGCCATATTGATGGCCCTGGTGGGCCTGCTGGAAACCCTGTTGACCCTCAACCTGACCGACGAGATCACCGAAAGTCGTGGCTATCCGGATCGCGAATGCGTGGCCTTGGGCGTAGCGAACATCGCTTCCGGCATCTGCGGTGGCATGGGCGGTTGCGCCATGATCGGGCAGACCGTGATCAATCTCAGCTCCGGCGGCCGTGGTCGGCTGTCGGGGATCGTGGCCGGGGTGATGATTCTGATGTTCGTGCTGTTCCTCTCACCGCTGATCGAGCGCATCCCGCTGGCGGCACTGGTCGGAGTGATGTTCGTGGTATCCCAGCAAACCTTCGCCTGGGCCTCGCTGCGTGTGCTGCGAAAGGTGCCGCTGAACGATGTGCTGGCGATCATCGCGGTCACTGTCGTCACCGTGCTCACAGACCTGGCGACCGCGGTGCTGTTCGGCATCCTCATCGCAGCCCTCAATTTTGCCTGGCAACAGGCGCGCGAGCTGTATGCCGACAGCCATATCGAAACCGACGGCAGCAAGTTGTACCACCTGCATGGCACCCTGTTCTTCGCCTCCACCACACCGTTTCTCGATCAGTTCGATTATCAGGATGATCCGCAGCACGTGACGCTCGACTGCCAGCATCTGCGCTTCGTCGACTACTCGGCGATTGCCGCGCTGAAAACCCTGCGCGAGCGCTATCAGAAGGCCGGGAAACATCTGCGGGTGGTGCATCTGTCCGAGCGCTGCAAGAAACTGCTGAAACGTGCCGGGGTGCACCACGCGTAAGGTAGATTGGAACGCAGATCGCTGTGAAAGCGGACTCACTCATGATGCGGTTTCATGACACCTATGTGCCGGACGTACCGTTGCCTCGCGACTGAATGCGCATTCACAGATGAACGGCGTTCGCAGGGCACCTGCGTCAGGCGAATGGCAATATTCAGGGCGTGAACTGCGGCCATTCGCCACTTTTTCGCGCGCCCGAAGAAAAATTGTTCCAAAACTACACATTTTTTGTACACAACTTTCAGCCGGGACAGAGCTATACCGATCCGCCGAACGGCTTGGCCCCATACGTTTTAAGGTCCGCAACCCTCTTCCGCCGTCGCAACCTGACCACTCGATCAACCCAGTGGCCCACTTATTGCTCTTCGCAAGTGAGCGGCACTGTTCCATCGTGGTTGTGCGCTCGTATTTGCGGAGTTTTCTATGCCTGTCTGGCGAAAAAGTATTCAGTGGCAATTGACATTGAGCATGGGCGCCGCGCTGGTGATCAGCAGCCTGATCGTCATCGGTATCTACGCCTTTGCGCTTAACAAACTCACCGACCGTTATCTGCTGCAGCAAGCCATGCCCGCCAGCGTCGAAGCCATTCGCAACGACCTCGAACGCCTGCTGGCCGCGCCTCTGACAGCCGCCACGGACATCGCCGACAACACACTGGTATCCGACTGGCTGGGCAACGGCGAAGATCCGGCGCAACAGCCATCCTTCATCCGCTATCTGGCCAGGATCAAGGAGCAGCACAACGCGCTGACCACCTTCATCGTCGCCAAGGACAGCGGCCATTACATCACCAACAAAGGCGCGGACCGCACCTTGCAACGCGGCCCGGCGGAGAACAGCTGGTTCTACGGGTTTCTCGACAGCAACAAACAGCGCTCGCTGGACATCGACATCGATGCCACGACCAAGGTGCCGACGCTGTTCATTAACCAGCGCATCGAGCACAACGGCAGCGTGGTCGGCGTGGCGGGTCTGGGCTTCAGCATGAGCGCCCTGTCGCAGATGGTTCGCGACTTTCATTTCGGCAAGGAAGGCCAGGTGTATCTGGTCAGCCCCGACGGCAGGATCAAGGTTCATCCCAACGCAGATTTCAATGATCACGAATCGCTGAACCAACTGGTGGGCGATGCTGCGGCTGGCACCTTGCTGAGCCAGGGCGGGAACGGGCAGGCACTGGAGTTCGAGCGCAATGGTCTGGCGTATGTGGCCGTGGCCAAGCCGGTTGAGTCGCTGGGCTGGACGCTGGTCAGCGAAGTGCCACTGGCGGAGGTTTATGGCCCGGCGAAAGAGGCATTGACGACGATTTCGGCGATCAGTCTGGCGGTGGTGCTGTGCTTCCTGGGCTTCGTTGCCTGGATCGCCCGGGGCATCGTGCGACCGATCCAGCAAGTGACCACGGCATTGGTCGACATCGGTGGCGGCCAGGGTGATCTGACTCGCCGTCTGGATGACAGCCGCGCCAACGAGCTGGGCGATCTGGCGCGTGGCTTCAATCGCTTCATCGAGAGCCTGCGCCTGTTGATCGGCGATGTGCTCAAGACCAGCGAGCAATTGCGCCACAGCGTGGTGGACGTTGCGCGTGTCGTCGACAGCACGTCGAGTCGCGCGCTCAAGCAGCAACATATGACCGATATGGTCGCCACTGCCGTTCATGAGATGGGCCTGACGGTGCAGGAAATTGCCCGCAACGCCGGCGCCGCAGCGGACGTGTCGCGTAATACTCGCGAGGAAGCGGTGTCAGCCAAGAAAGTCGTCGGCGAATCCATCGGCCACATTCAGGGCATGTCCGACGGCGTCGGCACCGCAGCGGTCGCGGTGGAAAACCTCGCTACGCAGATTTCCACCATCGATCAGGTGCTCAGTGTGATTCGCAGCATCTCCGAGCAGACCAACCTGCTGGCCTTGAACGCGGCCATCGAAGCGGCTCGTGCGGGTGAGATGGGGCGGGGCTTCGCGGTGGTGGCCGATGAGGTGCGCACGCTGGCCGGTCGTACGCAGAGCGCCACCTCGGAAATCCAGCAAATGATGGGCGAGCTGAAAAGCGGTGCCGATCAGGCCGTGACGTCGATGCGCGCCGGTCAGGCCGCGACTGGCACAGGGGTGGAAGCCAGCCGGCGTACGGGCGATTCGCTGGACGCGATCGCCGGGCATGTCGAGGAGCTCACCGACCGCAACCATCAAGTCGCCGCCGCCACCGAAGAGCAGAGCACCGTGACCGAGGAGATCAACCGCAACGTACAAGGGATCGCCGATCTGGCTCAGTCCACGGCCAGCGACGTCAAAGCCTGTTTAGAGGACTGCCAGAAGTTGTCGGAAAAGGCCGAACACCTTGCAGCACAGATGGCCCGGTTCAGATTGTAAGACAGGTTCTTGCAGTCTGCCGGGATGTCACGTGCACTCGCTATTCACGGTAGGAGCCGGTTTGCTGGGGAACTGGGCGTGTCGGTCAACTCATTCGCCACTGACCCACCGCATTCGCCAGCAAGCCGGGGACGAGGGTCAGTGCCTTAGGTGATCGACTGCAAAATCTCCTGCGTCGCCAGCACCTGCGCATACTCCCCGTGCAGGTTGGCCAGCGACATGGCATGAATGTCCTCGGCGCTGCGCGGATGACCGAAAAAATCCGCGCCGTCGAAGGTGTAACAGGCGTCGTGGGGCACGATCACCTCAAACCCCAGATTGCCGCCGGTACGGGCCGTGGATTCGACGGAGTTATTTGTCACCACGCCAACGATCACCAGTTGGTTGATCCCGTCCGCCCGCAACCATCCCTCCAGCGCCGAATGGCAGAACGCATCCGGCACCTGTTTGTGCAACTCCCCTTCCCCGTCCCATGGCAGAAACGCGGGCTGGAATTCGACCCCTGATTGCCCGGGCCAGAACACCGAATCCGGCGACCGGGAAAAATGCCGGACATGAATCACCGTGCGTCCGGTGTCGCGCCAGGCCGCGAGCAACGCAAGCATTCGCTGCTCGGCGTCGGGATTGTTGCGCCGCCCCAGTCGTGGATGATTGATGCCTTGTTGCATGTCGATGATGACCAGCGCGGCCTTGCGGTGTATGTCCATAAATTCGCTTGTCGTGATGAATATGTGATTTGCAGAAACGCATGTCGATCAATCAAATCGCGCTGAAATGCCGCGCCAGCTGCTGCTCGGCAAACTGTTCGATCACGAAATCGACGAAGGCACGTGTCTTGCCGGGCAGCAATTTGTGCTCACTGTAGTAGATGCTGATATTGCCGTCTTCCACATACCAATCCGGCAACACGCGCTGCAATGCGCCACTGCGCAGATACGGCAAGGCAAAGGGCATACTCACCAGTGCCACGCCCAGCCCCTGCGTCGCGGCCCGGCACGCGGCCTCGGAATCGCTCATGGTCATGCGCACTTTCAGGCGCAACGTACTTTGCTCCTGATGGCGATGGGTCAGCGGCCAGGAGCGGATTCGCCCGGTCTGCGGCGAGCGGATCAGAATGCCATCGTACTCGCTCAAGTCTTCCGGATGCCCAAAGGCCGGTTGCGCCTGCAGCCATTCGGGGGAAGCGACGAGCACACGATGCGCCGGTGCCAGTTTGCGTGCGACGACGCCTTGAGGCAGATCGAACCCGCCCCCAATCGCAGCATCGAATCCCTGCCCGATCAAGTCGACCTGCCGGTTATCGAAGTGCCAGTCCGGGATGATCGCCGGATACCGTCGTAGAAACTCGCCCAGCAGTGGCACCACATAAAGGCAGCCGAAAATCGTGCCCACGCTGACTTTCAAGGTGCCCGCCGGGCTGCCCTGTGCGCTCGCGAGATTGGCCACCGCGTTCTGGATGGTGTCGAGACTGGCACGCACCTCGCCGAAAAATCGTTGCCCGGCTTCCGTCAAGGTCAGCCGCCGCGTGCTGCGCTGGAACAGCCGAACGCCCAGCCGTGCCTCCAGCTTGGCCACGCTCTTGCCCACGGCGGCTGGCGTCAGGCTCAAACGTCTCGCGGCTTCGGCAAAGCTGCCCACCTCGGCACTGCGGACGAAACATTCGATGCTCGTGAAGTTTTCCATCGCACTCATTCACAACTTTTGGTTTACACAGACTATATCGATTACCCGCTACCGAGAACCTAATCGGCAGCCGATACTGTCGCCATCCACTCACTGCTAATGGTTACAGGAGATCAACATGACTCACCCAACCAACCTCATCGGCAAAACAGCACTGGTTCAAGGCGGCTCCCGCGGTATCGGCGCAGCCATCGTCAAACGTCTGGCCGAACAAGGCGCCGCGGTCGCGTTCACCTTCGTCAGCTCCGAAGAAAAAGCGCGTGAATTGCAGAACAGCATCACCGCAAGCGGCGGCAAAGCCCTGGCAATCAAGGCCGACAGCGCCAGCGAGCAAGACATTCGCGACGCGGCGGCCAAAACCGTCGAAGCCTTCGGCGGCCTCGACATTCTGGTCAATAACGCGGGCGTGCTGGCTATCGCCGCGCTTGAAGAGTTCAGCCTGGAAGACTTCGACAGAACCCTGGCCATCAACGTGCGCAGCGTGTTCATCGCCAGCCAGGAAGCGGCGCGCCATATGAAGGAAGGTGGTCGCATCATCAACATCGGCAGCACCAACGCCGACCGCATGCCGTTCGCCGGTGGCGGTGTTTACGCCATGAGCCAATCGGCACTGGTCGGGCTGACCAAAGGCCTGGCCCGCGACCTCGGACCGCGCGGCATCACCATCAACAACGTGCAACCGGGTCCGGTCGACACGGACATGAACCCTGCCAACGGCGACTTCGCCCAAGTGATGCTGGGCCTGATGGCAGTGCCCCGCTACGGTCGGTCCGAAGAAATCGCCGCAATGGTCGCCTACTTGGCAGGGCCTGAAGCGGGCTACGTCACCGGTGCGAGCCTGACCATCGACGGTGGCTTCGGCGCCTGATCCCTCTCCCTCTTAACTGCACCACAGAGCCCCGGACTTCACAGCAAAGCCGGGGCTTGCCGCTTTTCGGCTTAAGCGCATGAAAATTCTGAAAAAAAGTTTTGCCTTCGCAAGAACTTTCGACTACATTAGCGCGCCTCGACAGACTGAACGTCTGAAGAGATACGGTGAAGTGTCCGAGTGGCTTAAGGAGCACGCCTGGAAAGTGTGTATACAGGAAACTGTATCGAGAGTTCGAATCTCTCCTTCACCGCCAAATTCGATGTAAACGAAACCCCCGAGATTCCTTGAGAATCCGGGGGTTTTTCGTTTTTGGCTGCGCATAACGCCAAAAGCATACTGAATGCCGGATCACGCCACGATGCCTGGCGGTCGAACTCGTTTACTTTCCGCAGAACATCAGAAAGCCGCTCATACAGCCAATCGACCAGCTACTGTCTAATGCGTTGCTATATTCATTCGGAGTAACGAGCAAGCACGAGGCTAGTTCTACGCTAGTCACCCAGCCCGTATTCCAGCCCCCATTGCGCGCTCGACCCAGACGAATAACCGAGCGCGGATCTCGCAGGAGTAGGTTGATGAACGGTATTGGCAAACGCCTGAAACAGGAAAGGAAACGCTTGAAGCTCACGCAAAGTGCCCTGGGTGCCATAGGGGGCGTGGAGGCAAATGCTCAAGGTCATTATGAAAGTGGACAGCGCTTGCCCAGGGCCGATTATCTGTTTCGAATCGCGGCAGCCGGGGTGGACATCGGGCGTGTGGTGACGGGCATCGATTCGAGCAATCGGGTGGAAGTGCCGATGCTGCCATCGCTGGGGCAGCTCGAGGACGATCGCGACAGCGCCGAAAGTGTGGTGAAGATCATCGGTCAGTTGCGTCAGAGTCTTTGGGTGACCGCCAACGCGCTGTGCGAAGTCACGAGGCTGATCGACTCCAAGGAGCAGCAGAACAACGCTGACCATGTCGAGGACCACCTGCGGGTTCTGCAAGGTGACGCCGATATGTTCGTAGCGCTGGCCCTGGCCAAGGTGCAGAAAGCCAGTCACGAGGCCCACTGAGCCTGGAGTCCGACGCTGGCAGTCGCTTCCTCCGATGGCAGCCTTGCGCCACACAGGCAGGGCCGCAATAACAGGGTCGCAGAACGTGTACAAAGGAAGGGCTTGCCAAATGGCGGGCCCTCTTCATTTCCCCCCACCAGACTTTCAGCACGACGGACGGCCCATCTTCGTCTGGCATGAGTTGCACACATCCCGCACAATCGGGCCTCACGTCAACATCCTTACATTACAAAACGTCAGCTCGACCCACAGGAGATCTACCTCACATGAATAAAGAAGAATGGATCGAAGCTGCCCTGCCGAAGTACATCGTGACCAACCCGACGTTGCAGGACGAGATTCAGGGCCTCAGCCCAAAAGATCAGCAGGATCAGACCCTCTGGGCATTCGAAGACGAAGCCGAAGCCCTGGAGATGGAAACCTGGGAGCTGGCCCTGAAATTCAGCGGCAAATCCGAAGAAGAAAAAAAGGCGCTGTACATGGCTGTGCATAAGGAAGCGGCAGAAGCCCTTGGCATGGATTGGGATGAGTACTGCGAACTGAACGCTGTCGAGCAATAACCCTCGTTTCTCTCCCTCCTTCGGGCCGCACCCTTGACTGTCCTGCACGCGGCCCGAAACCTTGACCCGTCGGTCATCCTTTACGCTTTACCTTGCCCGTTGGGGTGAGTAACGTCTGCGCCATCTCAAAACAACAAGGACTCGTCCCATGAGTGATTTGGTCGCGTATCAGCTGGACGACGGCGTCGCCACCCTGACCCTGAGCAACGGCAAGGTCAACGCCATCAGCAACGAAGTGGTCGCTGCCTTCAATACCGCGCTGGACCAGGCGGAAAAGGACCGTGCAGTTGTGATCATCACCGGCCAGCCGGGCATTCTCTCCGGCGGCTATGACCTGAAAATCATGACTTCAAGCCCCGAAGCCGCTATGGATCTGGTCGCAGCAGGCTCGACACTGGCGCGACGCATGCTGTCGCACCCCTTCCCCATCGTCGTTGCGTGCAGCGGCCATGCCGTGGCGAAAGGCGCGTTTCTGCTCCTGTCGGCCGACTACCGCATCGGTGTCGAAGGCCCGTTCAGCATTGGTCTGAATGAAGTGCAGATCGGCATGACCATGCACAACGCCGGTATCGAACTGGCCCGTGATCGTCTGAGCAAAAGCGCGTTTGGCCGCTCTGTGATCAATGGCGAGATGTACGATCCCAACGGCGCGCTGCAGGCCGGGTTCCTCGACAAGATCGTCACCCCGGAAGAACTCACCGACGCCGCGCGCACCGTGGCCTTGCAATTGAAGAAGATCAACATGAAGGCGCACAAGCAGACCAAGTTGAAAGTGCGCAAAGAGTTTTTGCAGACGCTGGACAAGGCAATCGAGCTGGATCGCCAGCATCAGTTCTGACGCCTTGCTTGCCATAAACAACGCTGCAACCTGTGGGAGTGAGCAAGCTCACTTCCCACAGTGTCAGCTGCGCCGCTCAAGCCTCGCTTCTGAAACATTCGCTTAAATTCGGCAAATACCACCCGTCTGTCCGGTAATTGCCGATTCAAGTGCACATCCGTACACTGCGCCACCTTTTTGTTATCAGAGTGGTCCGCATGCTGTTTGTCCTGCGTATGTTACTGATGGGGGTGCATTTTATTGTCGCTGGGGCTTTCGGGCTGGTGCTTGGTATCTGTCGCCCGTTCAACCCCGACAACAGCCGTTTGTGCGCCCGCCTATATGCGCTGCCTGCGATGTGGATTATGCGTCTGCGCCTCCAAGCCCAGATGGGCACGCACTTCGCCAGGTCGCGCCCGTGCGTGATCGTTGCCAACCATCAGTCCAATTACGATTTGTTCGTCCTCGGCAACATCGTGCCTCCACGCACCGTCTGTATCGGCAAGAAGACCCTCAAGTGGGTGCCTTTCTTCGGTCAGCTGTTCTGGCTGGCGGGGAATGTGCTGATCGATCGCGGTAACCCGCTGCGGGCACGTCTTTCCATTCGGCAAACCACCGAGACGCTGAGGCACAAGGACACCTCGATCTGGGTCTTCCCTGAAGGCACGCGCAATCTGGGCAAGGGTCTATTGCCGTTCAAGCGCGGCGCTTTCCAGATGGCTATCGAAGCAGGTGTGCCGATCGTGCCGGTATGCGTGAGCACCTATGTCCGCGACATGCGTCTGAATGAGTGGGACAGCGGGCAGGTGATGATTCGTTCGCTGCCAGCGATCTGCACCGCGGGCATGACCAGCGACGATATTCCTGACCTCATTGCCCTCTGCCACGGCCAGATGCAAGCCTGCATCGAACAGATGGATGCCCAATTGCACACCACGGCGGCGTCAGACCAAACCGCCGCTGAACAGCTTGTACAAAACCCTCGAACTCGTTGAAATCCGCCCACTCTGAAACAGAGACCGCGCTAAGCTGCGCAGGTCCCTCCTGACAGAAGAAGCAGATTGCCATGGGCCGAGTTGTCGCTGCAGCCGTTTACAGTGCCGGAAAGAAAGTCACCGATATCACCCTCGATGAAGGGGCTGCCTGGGCCGCCAAACCCGGGCATTTCGTCTGGATTGGCCTGGAGCAGCCCAGCGCCCAGGAGCTGGCCTCCCTGCAAAAGCAATTCGGTCTGCATGAACTGGCCATCGAAGATGCGCTGGAAATCCACAGCCGCCCCAAGCTTGAGACCTTCGGCGATGCCCTGTTCATCGTCACCTACGCGCCGATTCGTGAAAACGGCAAACTGGTCTTCATCGAAACGCATATTTTCGCCGGCAAGGGCTACATCATCACCTCGCGCAACGGGGATTCGAAGTCTTACGGGCTTGTCCGCCAACGCTGCGAGGCGCGGCCTTTGCTGCTGGAGCACGGGGAAGACTTCGTGCTGTACGCATTGCTGGATTTCGTCACCGAAAACTACCAGCCGGTCACTGAAGCCATTCACTGCGAGCTTGAAGAATTGGAGCACAGCGTCCTGAGCACCGAACTCAATGAAGCCGACATCCACCGAATCCACAGCCTGCGTCGCGACCTGCTGCGCTTGCGGCGTTACGTGGCACCGATGGTAGAGATTGGTGAGGAACTGCAGAAGCTTAGCTTCCCGTTCATCGACAAGAACATGCGCCCGTACTTCCGTGACGTGGAAATCCACGTGAAGCGGCAGATGGAGGACCTGGCCAACCTGCGCGACATTGCCAGTCAGACGATTGAAATCGGCTTGCTGCTGGAGTCCTCGCGACAAAGCCTGACCCAACGCAAATTCGCCGCCTGGGCCGCGATCCTGGCGTTTCCGACAGCAATTGCCGGGATCTACGGGATGAACTTTCAGAACATGCCGGAGCTGAGCTGGCATTACGGCTACTTTGCCGTGCTGGGGGTGATCGTGGGCGGATGTGGTGTGCTGTTCGCCAGCTTCAAACGGTCGGGTTGGTTGTAAACCTCACACCGCCTCTGTAGCAACACGGCTTCGCGCCGGTGGCGTCCTCACAACCGCCACCGCTGATACACCGCAATCATTGTCAGGAACCGGCTTGCTGGCGAACCCGGTGGATAGGTCGACATCGCGGTCGTCTGATTCGACGCGTTCGCCAGCAAGCCGGCTCTATAGGGGCCAAACTTTAGTGTCAGGCCACCTCTGGCTTGTTCGCTACAAACCGCATCATCCATTCGGCCACTGTTGTGCCATGGTGCTCCTCTTCCAGGCTGGCGATGCCCTTGCTGTATACCTGCTCCCCCAGCGCCTGCTGGCGAATGTCGAGCAAGGTGCGCGAATAATCGTGGATGAACTCGGGATGACCCTGGAAGCACAGGACCTGATCGTTGATGTGATAGGCAGCGAACTGGCAGAACTCGCTGGATGCAATCACCGTCGCGCCTTCCGGCAAGGCCGTCACCTGATCCTGGTGGCTGATCAGCAGCGTCAGCTTGTCCATCGCTGGGGTCATCCACGGTTTGGCCGGTGCCAGGTTGTAGTGGTGAATGCCGACGCCCCAGCCCTGGATCGCCCGCTCAGTCTTGCCGCCCAGCAACAACGCCAGCAATTGATGGCCGAAGCACACCCCCAGCAACTTGTCGCCTCGCTCGTAACGCTGGAGCAGGTAGGTCTTTAAGGTTTGAATCCACGGATCGGTGCCGAAGGAGTCAGCCTTGGAGCCGGTGATCAGGTACGCATCGAAACGCTCATCATCGGGCGGATAATTGCCCTGCATGACGTTGTAGACCACGAACTCGGCGGCAATGGGCTGGCGGGAGAACAACGTTTCGAACATCCGCCCATAACCATTGTATTGATCGACCAATTCCGGGCGAAGGACGTCGGTTTCCAGAATGCAGATGCGTAACGACATAAAAATACCTGAAGCGACAAGGCGAAGATGCACACGCCCAAGCCTGCCTTGAAGCCTGAATCATGGCAAGGGCCGTTTATGCCGAGCTTTCGCTACCGATACCCCGTCTTCAGCGCAGCACGCGACGGGTCAGAACCGCTTGCCATTGAGTGCCTTGTCCAGCAGCAGCGCCGGTGGCTCGAACCGTTCACCATAGTGCTGCGCCAGGTACTTGGCGCGGGTGATGAAATCCTTGAGCCCGTACTGATTGATGAATTGCAGTGCCCCGCCCGTCCACGCCGGAAAGCCGATGCCGAAGATCGAGCCGATATTGGCGTCGGCGGTCGAGCGCAGCACGCCCTCTTCAACGCAGCGTACGGTTTCGATCGCCTGAATGAACAGCAGCCGGTCGCGAATCTCTTGCCCTGCAAGCTGCGCCCCGGGCTTTTCGAAACGCGCCTTGAGCTCTGGCCACAAACGCTTCGGCGCGCCTTCCGGGTAATCGTAGAAACCGCCTCCGGCCGCCTTGCCTGCGCGGTTGTATTCGTTGAGCAGCAGATCGATCACCGCCGTGGCGGGATGCTCGATGACCGTTTCGCCCTGCTCTGTCAGGTCCTTGCGTGCCTGCTGACGAATGTGGCTCATCAGGCTCAGCGACACTTCATCCGACACCGCAAGCGGCCCCACCGGCATTCCGGCCTTGCGCGCTTCGGTCTCGATCATCACTGCCGAAACGCCCTCGCCGAGCATCGCGATCCCTTCATTGGTGAAAGTCGCGAACACCCGCGAGGTGAAAAAACCACGGGCGTCGTTGACCACGATCGGCGTCTTGTTGATCTGCTGCACGAAGTCGAACGCGCGGGCCAGGGTCATGTCGTTGGTGCGCGCGCCTTTGATGATTTCCACCAGGCGCATCTTGTCCACCGGGCTGAAGAAATGCATACCGACGAAGCGCTCCTGCCGACTGATCGCCGCAGCCAGCCCGGTGATCGGCAGGGTCGAGGTATTGGATGCGATCACCGCATAGGGCACGACCACTTGCTCGGCGGCGGAGCTGACCTGAGCCTTGAGTTCACGGTCCTCGAACACCGCTTCGATGATCAGATCGCAACCTTCCAGATCGCTGTCACGGCCGGTGGTCTTGATCCGCCCCAGAACGGCGTCGCGCTGTTCGGGCTTGATGCGGCCGTTGGCGACCTGTTTGTCCAGCAGCCTGACAGAGTACTCCTTGCCCTTTTGCGCGGTCGCGAGATTGACGTCCTTGAGCACCACATCGACTCCGGCCATCGCCGTGACATAAGCAATGCCGCCGCCCATCATCCCCGCGCCGAGAATACCGACCTTGCGCATGTGATAAACCGGCGGCGCCTTGGGCCGCGAATCGCCACCATTGAGTTCGTTGAGCTGAAACCAAGTGCCGATCATGTTCTTGGCGATCTGGCCGGTGGTGAGTTCGGTGAAATACCGCGCCTCGATTTTCTCGGCGGTGTGGAAATCCACCTGCGCGCCCTCGACCGCTGCCGCGAGGATTTTCTCTGGTGCGGGGTAACAGCCTTGGGTCTTGCTGCGCAGCATCGACGGGGCGATCGCCAGCATCTGCGCGACTTTTGGATTGGACGGTGAGCCACCCGGAATCTGAAAACCCGGCTGATCCCAGGCCTTGTGTGGCGACGGGTTGGCCAGAATCCATTCGCGGGCCTTGGTCAGCAGATCATCAGCATCGCTGGCGAATTGATCGACCAAGCCTGCCTTGAGGGCCTGTTGCGCGTTCAGAATCCTGCCTTCCATGAGCAACGGCAGGGCCTTTTCCAGCCCCAGCATGCGCACTAGCCGCACCGTGCCGCCACCGCCTGGCAGCAAACCCAGGGTGACCTCGGGCAAGCCTAGACGCACATGTTTTTCATCAAGGGTGATGCGCTGATGACAGGCCAGACACAGTTCCCAGCCACCTCCCAGTGCCGCGCCATTGATAGCGGCGACCACTGGCTTGCCCAAAGTCTCGAGCGCGCGAAGCTGTGCCTTGAGGTCGAGGGTCATCTGGTAAAACCACTGGGCACGGGACGGGTCGACCTGCACCAGCTCATTCAGATCGCCGCCTGCAAAGAACGTTTTTTTCGCCGAACGAATGATCACGCCGACAATGCTGTCCTTGTCCGCCTGCAAGCGATCGAGGGTCTGCGCCATCGCTTGGCGATACACGGCGTTCATTGTGTTGGCCTGCTGGCCGGGCATGTCGAGGGTCAGCGTGAGTATCTGATCCGGGCCGATTTCGTAGTGGATGGCGTCAGTCATGCGGTCGTTCTTCCTGAAACTGTTTTTATATGTGAAAGGTGTGCAGTGCCTGGCGTCGTCGTCCGGCGCTGCCTGCGACAAGCACGCCCCTGTGGGAGGGAATTCATTCGCAAGGGGCCGTAAAGCCGAGGCCTCTGTGCTGCTCATACGATTTTCGCGAATGAATTCGCTCCCACAGGCTCAGCGTTCGACAGATCATCGCGCCGAACATCAAACCCGCTCGATAATCGTCGCAATCCCCATCCCTGCGCCGACGCACAAGGTCGCCAGGCCATAACGCAGCTGCCGCGCTTCAAGCTCGTCGAGCAAAGTGCCGAGGATCATGCAGCCGGTAGCGCCGAGTGGATGGCCCAAGGCAATCGAGCCGCCGTTGACGTTGACCTTTTCCGGGTCGACAGCCATGTCCTTGATGAACTTGAGCACCACCGAGGCGAAGGCTTCGTTGACCTCGAACAGATCGATATCCTCAATCTTCAACCCCGCACGGGCCAGCGCCTTGCGAGTGGCGGGAGCAGGCCCTGTGAGCATGATCGTCGGATCGGTGCTGGTCACGGCGGTCGCGACGATGCGTGCACGGGGACGCAAACCCAGTTCCTGACCTTTTTGCCCAGAACCCACCAGCATCAACGCCGCGCCATCAACGATGCCCGAACTGTTGCCAGGTGTATGCACATGTTCGATACGCTCGACATGGCTGAAAACCCGCAGCGCCGTCGCGTCGTAGCCCATCTGGCCGATGGTCTGGAAACTGGGCTTGAGGTTACCCAGACCCTGCAGCGTCGAATCGCCACGAATGAACTCATCATGGTCCAGCAACAACAGGCCGTTCTGATCCCTTACCGGAATCAGCGAGCGATTGAAGGCGCCATTCTCCCGGGCGCGGGCAGCTTTTTGCTGGGATTGCAGGGCAAACCTGTCAACGTCATCGCGACTGAAACCTTCAATCGTCGCGATCAGGTCGGCACCAATGCCTTGCGGAGTGAAGTGGGTATGCAGGTTGGTCAGCGGGTCGAGCACCCAGGCGCCGCCGTCGCTGCCCATCGGCATCCGCGACATCGACTCCACACCGCCGACCACCACCAGATCCTCGAACCCGGAGCGGATTTTCATCGCACCCAGATTGACCGCCTCAAGGCCCGAGGCGCAGAAGCGGTTAATCTGGACCCCCGCCACGCTGATGGCCCAGTCAGCGACCAATGCGGCAGTCTTGGCGATGTCGGCGCCTTGATCGCCGATCGGCGTCACGCAACCCAAAACGATGTCCTCGACCTGAGCCGTGTCCAGATGGTTGCGCAGCTGCAATTCTTTCAATAGCCCCGCAACCAGATTCACCGGTTTGACGCTGTACAGCGCGCCGTCGGCCTTGCCCTTGCCTCGGGGTGTACGTAGTGCATCGAAAATAAACGCCTCGGTCATCGTATCCCTCGCTGGCCTGTAGATATTTTTATTTTGCGAACAGCACATCCGTCACCCAGATGGTTTCAATGAGCAAGCTGCTCAATGCGCTGACCGTGATGGAGACTAGCTTGTTGTAAGAAGTTTCGGACTCGGACGAATGGTAGTGAGCTATCGGACTCTCCACGATTCAGTCAAACGTGTCTAGCAAGCGAGTGTTTCGTGCTAGCCAAAGGCCTTATCACCATTTCTCCTAACCAAATCGAATTGTTCATAGCGAAGCGATCTAAGCCACGCGGCACGTGGGCTCTAAGGTTAGGTCTGTAGCAGAGGCGCAACACAAAAAAGATTCTTACAGCGCCGCCGTCACCGATCGATTGTCGGGACACCTGCTCTTTGGATTTCACCTCTGCCAGCTGCCGCTTCCTTTTTCCGTGAAGCAGGTGAGCTTTTGTTGCTTAGGAATAACAAGAAAAGGCCATTACGCCATGTTCAAACATTCGAAAGTACGTCAAGCCGGGCTGATTGTTTTCGCCACCACACTTCTGCTGATTCTGCCGAACCTGACCCGCTTGTTCGGCTGAGCCAGTGCATTCGCGCTTGCGCCAGAGCGTATTTGTGTCCACTTCTTTCCATCAAAGGATAGGGAGTTGAGTGCATGCGTCAGTGGTTGCAGTCTTCGCACTGATGCGCGTCAACGGGCTTGGGAATAACGTGATGAATGCGGGCCGCAGCATCATCAACGGCGGAGCCTGCGATCAGTTGCACAAGGTGCTTTATCACATGACCGCCGATCTGGTGAGGTAACGGCCTGACGGCAAGTCAGGCAGCGCCAGGGCATCTAAACGAACGCTTTTTTCTGCAGCAGCATGCTTGCGAGCGGTGGCGATTTTGAGAACGCCACCGTCGCAAGCCATGTTGCTACTGGGCTTATGACTGCCGCTGCACCTGCATCTGCACCACCGGCGTCACGGGTGCCGAAGGCGACACCACTACCTTGGCGTGCATCTGCTCACAGCCACCGCCACGGCGCATCCCGCGCACCGGGCAGGTGTCGAGGTAATCCAGACCCACCGCCAGTTTCAAATGCCGCTGGGGAATCGCCAATTGGTTGGTAACGTCGAAGCTGTACCAGGCGTCGTCAATCCATGCCTCTGCCCAAGCGTGGCTGGCCAGGTGTTCGCTGGTGTCGCTGTAGAGGTAGCCCGACACGTAACGCGCCGGCACACCAAGACTGCGCGCACAGGCCAGGAACGCGTGGGTGTGATCCTGACAGACCCCTGCCCCATTGGCGAACGCCTGAGCAGCGCTGGTATCGACCGCGCTCGAACCCGGGGTGTAAACGATGCGCTGATTCAGCGCCTGCATCAGATCGATCAATGCGTTGCGATCGGTGCGCTTCTTCGTCTCTTCGGCGGCAAAGGCACGAATCGCATCATCGGCTTCGGTCAGGCGAGTGAAGCGCAGGAACGGCAGCGAGGACTGACTTTCATGCTCGGCCTCACGCTTCTCATCGATTTCCACCTGTCCACGCGCACCGATGACGATGGCCTCATGGGGCTCGTCCATGGTCAGCACGTGCAGGATATTGCCGAACGGATCGAGCTGCGCACGCACCGGCCGCGGCAGCGACAGTTGCCAGCTGAGCACCTGCTGGCGCTCGCTATCATGTGGGGTCAGACGCAAATACTGGATGCTGGCGCGGACCTGATCGTCGTAATGATAGGTGGTCTCGTGGCTAATCGAGAGTCTCATGCCGCCTCCAGATAAGAAGTGTGAATAACGTTACCGAGTTGGGCCAGCAGCGGAATGAATTCGTTCAACCATTCATGCAGGCCTTCGCCGAGGATTTCGTCGATGCCGGTGTAACGCAGGCGGGCATCGAGTTCGGCCGCCAGCCGCTGCGCCGGACGCCCATTGGCGCCGGGAAGACTGGCCAGAATCATGTCCAGTTCCTCAAGGCAGGCGCGTAATGAGCGTGGGATATCGGCGCGCAACAGCAACAGTTCGGCGACCTGGCGCGCACCCGGCGCATCGCGATAGACCTCAGTGTAGGCCTCGAACGACGACAGCGCGCGCAGCAAGGCGCTCCACTGGTAGTAACCGGCCGCGGAGCTATCTGCCGCCGCGTTGGCCAAAGGCCCGCGCAATTCGAGCATCTCGTAACGCGCATCGAGCATGCGCAAGGTGTTGTCGGCGCGTTCGATGAAGGTCCCCAGACGAATGAAGCGGAATGCGTCGTTGCGCATGATGGTGCCGTAGGTCGCGCCACGAAACAGGTGGGAACGCTCCTTGACCCACTCGCAGAACCGGCTCATGCCGTAGCGGCTGAGGCCCTGTTCAGCGATGCCGCGAATTTCCAGATAGGTTGCGTTGATGTTTTCCCACATGTCCGCCGTAATGCGTCCGCGCACCGCATGGGCGCTGGCCCGCGCGGCAGCCAGACAGCTGAAAATACTGGCCGGGTTGGCGGCGTCCAGAGCGAAGAAATGCAGCAAGCGCTCGGCGTGCAATTCGCCGTGGCGCTCCAGATAATCATCCAGGGTTCCGGTAATCAGCAGTGGCATGGCGATTTCGTTGAGGCCATCCCCGCGCCCGTCCTGAGGCATCAATGACAACGAGTAACTGACGTCCAGCATCCGCGCGAGGTTTTCCGCCCGCTCCAGGTACCGTGACATCCAATATAAATCCGAGGCAGTTCTACTTAGCATTGGCAGGCATCCTTAATCCTCGACCACCCAGGTGTCCTTGGTTCCGCCACCCTGCGACGAGTTCACCACCAGCGACCCCTCGCGCAATGCAACGCGGGTCAATCCGCCAGGAACGACGCGGGTTTCGCGGCCAGACAGCACGAAGGGGCGCAGGTCGATGTGTCGCGGGGCGATGCCGTTCTCGACGAAAGTCGGGCAGGTCGACAGGGACAAGGTGGGTTGAGCGATGTAGGCGTGTGGCTTGGCTTTGAGTCGCGCACGAAAGGCCTCGATTTCAGCAGCGGTGGCCGCCGGACCGACCAGCATCCCGTAGCCGCCGGAGCCCTGAGTCTCCTTGACCACCAGATCACCGAGGTTGGCCAGAACGTGAGACAGCTCCTCAGGCTTGCGGCACTGCCAGGTCGGTACGTTTTTCAGGATCGGCTCTTCGTCGAGGTAGAAGCCGATCATGTCGGTCACGAACGGATACACCGATTTGTCGTCGGCGACGCCGGTGCCGATGGCATTGGCCAATACCACATTGCCCGAGCGATAGGCCGATAGAAGTCCCGGTACGCCAAGCATCGATTCGGGGTTGAACGCCAGGGGATCGAGAAATGCGTCATCGAGCCGCCGATAAATGACGTCGACCGCTTTCGGGCCGTCCGTGGTGCGCATGAACACGCGGTCGTCGCGCACGAACAGGTCGGCACCCTCGACCAGTTCGACACCCATTTCTCGAGCCAGAAACGCATGCTCGAAAAAGGCACTGTTGAAACGACCCGGCGTCAGCACCACGACGCTGGGGTCATCCAGCGGGCTTGAGCTTTTCAGGGTATCGAGCAACAGATTCGGATAATGATCGACGGGGGCGATGCGTTGCGCGGCGAACAATTCGGGGAACAGGCGCATCATCATCTTGCGGTCTTCGAGCATGTAGCTCACGCCGCTGGGCGTGCGCAGGTTGTCTTCGAGGACGTAATAGGTCCCGTCGCCATCGCGCACCAGGTCAACACCGGAAATATGGGAATAAAGGTCACGGTGGAGAGTCAGGCCTTGCATCGCCAACTGGTACTGTTCGTTGGCCAGGACCTGCTCGGCGGGGATGATTCCAGCCTTGATGATGCGTTGATCGTGATAGAGGTCGGCGAGGAACATGTTCAGCGCCTTGACGCGCTGGATGCAACCGCGCTCGACCACGCGCCATTCACTGGCGGGGATGCTGCGCGGAATTGTGTCGAAAGGGATCAGGCGCTCAGTTCCCTGCTCGTCGCCGTACAACGTGAAAGTAATCCCGGCGCGATGAAACAAAAGATCGGCCTCACGCCGACGCTGAGCCAGTAACTCAGCTGGCGCTTCGCCCAGCCAGCGGGCGAATTCCCGATAATGCGGACGGACAGCCCCGTCCACATCGTACATCTCATCATAAAAGGTGCGGATCATGCCGTACTCCTTGTCACCATGGACCCAAGGGCCTTCGCAAGGCCCGTGCCAGCGGCATAAACGCTTTGAAATCAAATCGTTAAAGAAAGCGACAGACAGCCCCGCACCATTCCTGTGCAAGATGCGCCCTCACCCGTTCTTACCCGCTTCAAAGAGAAGCGTCCTACTGCTCAGAAATCTATTGGCAGCATAGTCAGACTTGATTTCCTGACAGGACATTGTTTCAAGATAATGGCGACATTGACGCAGACAAGCTCACCCTGGACTGTCAGAGCGAACTTCTGCAACACCGGACTTCTTCAAGAAATTCCCTTTAGGCCGCTCAAATCGAGCGGCCTTTTTTTGCCCTGTTTTTGCCGGGGGACTAGTCGGCTAGCACAACGCAGAGGGTCGTTGATCCAGCGCACAGAGCCGCGCTTGCAACTGTGGGAGCAAATTCATTCGCGAGAGATTGGCACAGCCGATACATCTTCATCGCCTGTATCCATGTCTCGCGAATGAATTCGCTCCCACAGTTGTAGGTGCAATTCGCAAACTAGTGAAGCCGCTTGATTTCCTGCTTCACCCCCCAACCCTCGACCTCGCCATCCAGTCCCAGAATTGCGGTCTGGAAATCTTGTTCGAAGTCACCAATTCCGTCGTAAGTCGCGTACATTAATTTGCTCAACTGCAGGTGCCACGCGCCGTCCTCTCGGGCGTTAATCTGGGTATTGAGAGATTCACCGCGAAACTTTTCCGCTGCCTGACGCGCCCGCTCCTCGTCCGGGAAGACTGCGTAGAACTCGATGGGATGGATACGTGCGAAATCGAAACCGCCTTCTTTCATGCGGCGCAGTACATGACTGCTGATGTCTTCCTGGTAGGTCGTGCTCATGAAACGTCCTCCTATGCAACGATAGATAGAGTTTCAACTATCCCGAAACGCCCTCTAGTCGAGAGGGGTCAAGCGACAGATCATCTGCCGCCTGGGACTCAAGCATGTCGCTGAGAAGGCTGGTGCTGCTTTACAAATCAGGCATCTATACGCGAGCTGGCTCGGATAGATGCTTCACCGGCCTGCCTTGGAGACTACGCCCATTACTGGCGCGTTGCCAATTGGCAAATCGCGTCGATCTCACAGGCGTTGCTCCGATGCTTCCACGATGGAAATGATCCGTACCGCGTTTTGTTCTTTCAATATTTCGGCTGTGGGCGCATTTGATCGACCGTCCAGATCATTCAGATCGAGCTCATTGACGACCGGGAACAGAATCGGGCGCAGATGCTGCGCGGCCTCCTCCTCACTGGGACGGTGCTCGAGTTCAAGATTGTGGGTCTGCTGCACGCCATCTTTATCCTGAAACGAAATAGTCCAGACTTTCATCAATGTCTCCTCAGTCAGGCCGCACGCCGGCCTACCGAAATCGGACTGCGCTTTTTCGGCATTCGTTCAACGTTTTTGCCGTGGGCAGTGGTTGTTTTAGAGCAAAAAAAAGAGGCCACCAGGGCCTCTTTTTTATCCGGCAGACAGCTTACGGCTTGGCGTCTTTAACCCCGGCCGTGTTGTCCAGCAGGCTCTTGGTCGCGGTCTGCAGGAAGCTGTCGAGCTTCTTGCGCAGCTCGGCGACGTCTGGAGCATTCGGCATCATTTCGGCGTGGGGCTTGGTACCCAACTCGTAGCTGTAGACCTTCGGTTCCATCTCTTTGGGTTCGATCAGGATGCGGTTGCCGGTGACCAGCGCAACGGTCTGTTCGCTGCCCGATGGTTTGATCACGCCGAAGCCCAAATCGCCCGCTGGCAGGTTCAGAAGATCTCGGCCCCAGCACTGATGCACAGTGTCGCCACCCACACGACCCATGATGGTCGGCACGATGTCGATTTGCGTGCCGACGATGCTGCTGCGCTTGCCGAACTTGTCTTGCAGGCCCGGCGCGATCATCAGCATCGGCACGTTGAAGCGACCCAGGTCCATTTCGGTGATCTGCTCGTTGTTACCAAAGCCATGATCGCCGACGACAACGAACAGCGTGTCCTTGTAATAGGGCTCTTTCTTGGCCTTCTCGAAGAACTGGCCCAATGCCCAGTCGGAGTAACGCATCGCCGTCAGGTGCTCGTCCAGCGTGCCATGGCCCGTCACGCGCTCCACCGGAAGATTGGTGGGCAGCGCATATGGCGTGTGGTTGGACAGGGTTTGCAGCAAGGCATAAAACGGCTTGCCCTTGGCTTCACGGGCTTTCAGTTCCTCGGCGCCACGGTCGAACATGTCCTGGTCGGAGACGCCCCAGGTCGGATCGGAAAATACCGGGTTGACGAAGTCGTTACGGCCGATGAAGTTGGTCATGCCCTGGTTGCTGAAGAACCCGGACTGGTTGTCCCAGGCGAAGTCGCCGTTGTAGACATACACATCGTCGTACTTGCGCGCGCTCAACAGCTGCGGCAAACCGGACAGTTTGTGGCTGCCTTCCGGGGTCTGCATCAGGTACTCGAAACCTGGCAGGTTCGGGAAGCAGGCCATGGTGGCGAACATGCCCTGGTGGGTGTGCGTGCCGTTGGAAAAGAAGTGGTCGAACAGCAGGCCCTCTTGCGACAACTTGTCGAAGTACGGCGTGATGTTGGATTCATCGCCCAGCGCGCCCACCGAGTGACCGGCGAAGCTTTCCATCAGGATCACCACGACGTTCTTGATCTGCAGCGTGTTACTCGCTGGCGGCGTGAACTCGCGGCGAATGGCAGCGGTGGCCGGATCGACCAGCTTGTCGTTGGCAGTGAGCAGCATGTCGCGCACCGTCTGCTGGGCTTCAGGCTGCGGCAGCGTGGCCTTCCAGATGTTGTCACGGTCTTCGGACATGCGGCTCTTGGCGGCGGCAATCAGCGTAAGCGTGCCGTTCAGGCCCAGGGTGTTGGCGAAGTTCGACTCGGTGGTGTAGGCATCCCCCCAACGCAGTGGCGGGCCCTGACGCAACGTGCCGCGAGCCGCTATCACCGCGACCGCCAGACACAGCACGAACACCGCAATACGCGTGTACCACGGCGCGACGGCGCGATTGCTGGAGCTGCCGATATTGAAGCCGCCACGGGGACGGGTCAGACGGTCGATGCCCTTGAATACCAGACTCAACAGCCAGGTCAGCAACGCCCACGCCAGCAGATAACGCACCACCGGATAGCCGTACCAGATCATGCTCAGTACGGTTTTCGGGTCTTCCTTGACGTACTGGAAGACCAGACCGTTCAGACGCTGGTGGAACTCGCGGTAGAAATCCATCTCCATCAGGCCGAAGAACGTGGTCAGGCTGGCAACCAGCGTCAGCCAGAAACGGAACAGGCCGCGGGCCGCCATCAACCGGGCGCTGAACAGCGACAGCAGCAGCGGGATCAGGATGTAGACCACCAGCCGCAGGTCGAAACGCAGGCCGTTGCCGAATGCCTCGATGAACGTCGAGGCCGGCGTTGCGCCGATCCCTTCACGGTTGTAAACCAGCAGCGCAATGCGCAGCAGGGTGTACAGAACCATCAGCGCCAGCCCGCTCAGCAGCGTATAAGCCAGGTGCGATTTGACGGTAGGTTGCGGCGCGCGCGCCGGGGCGTCCGGTTTGGCCATGTGTTGTAGGATCCGTTGGATTCAGGTTTAAGTTCGAAAAGCCTATGCGCCCGGTGGCATCGTAACGATGGTCCGGGCGCGGGGGGCAAATATTACGTGATCGCCCGGTGTTTACCACCAATGAGGCTCATTCTTCATGAGCCTGAGACGCAAGACAGCGAGTCAGCACTGCCAGTGGGCGGGAAACGGCGCGCGGATTTTCCCGAAAAAGCAGTGAAAATTCCGTTGTTTGAAGCGGGCTCTAATATTTGCTTACAAAGCCACGTTGCGCCTGTCAGCGGTCGAAAGTCTGGGCGTATAGCCCGACGGCATACTCGATCGCCTTGAATACGTTCGGCGCATGTTCGGCCAAGGGCGCATTTTCTCTTAGAGACTCATACACAGCGGCAATCAGTCGCTCAAGCCGCGGCACAGGTTTGCGGATGTTGCACGCGGTGGCCAGCTCCAGAATTCCCTGCCGCGAGCCGAACAGGCTTTTCGATCCGGCTAGCCTGAGGGCCAGCGAATCCTCTTCTATATAGGCGGTGGTATTGACAATGTCGTATGCCGGCGCCAGATGCGCATCGCCCCCCAATGGGTCACGGTAGAGCAATCCGAAGTTTTTCAAATGCGCATCACCATTGCCGACCATGCAGCTTAAGGCCACGATGTCGAAGAATTGCTCAAGCGAAGTCGGAATATTCACAGGCGCACAGAACAGCTGAATGGCCCGCGCGATCTTTTCGTAACTGGAGTCGTACTTCTGCTCGGTTCCCAGCCCCATCAAGACTGCCATGTCCTCGAAGCCGATCGGGCGTTGGTCGGACTCACGGTCGAAGCGACGCATGACGAACAGCTGTCGATTATCCGAAAGATGGAAGTCGGGTACCGGCATGCCTGCCCTGCGTGCCGCATCCATGCAGACATACTCGTTGATCGCCAGCCCGGGAAAATCAGCCCGTCCCGATTTCACGATCAGCTCGGGCATCAACAGAGTGGCCTTGGGATCGGCCTCGAATGCGACTTCGGGCACGATGACCTTGGGCTGAACCCCGGAAATACCCGTGCGCAGAATGTAGCTGTCCACCAGTTCGGCAAACAGGTCGTGTGCGCCGTCCCAGCTGAGGATCTGTCCCAGACTCCGCCCTTCGACATCGCGTCTTGTGCCCAGCAGTTCGTCGATCATCGCAGACTGGACCGCAACACGCCCAACAGGCGAGCCGCTCCCTACCTGTTACCCGTGGTCTCATGCAACGCTTCACAAAAAACGCCTGATTGCTGGCAAGCAATCAGGCGTTGATGTTCTGAAGCCCTGTCGACAGTCTAGATTCGGACGTTGCCTCGCGGACCTGCGATGGCCCAGATGATCAGGCCGAGAACCGGCAGCAATACAATCAGCAGCACCCAGAGAATCTTCGCCCCTGTTTCGGAACCGCTCTTCAAGACGTTGATGATGGCCCAGATATCGAGAGCCAGAATGATCAGTCCAACCAGACCATTAAAGGTGGAACCCATGGTGTCGCTCCTTATTGAAGGCTTGCCCAGTTAGGAGTGGTGGGCCTCGGCGAGGGTTCCGTCGGTCGGGTGGGATATTTGTGCTGGCAACAATCGCTGACTCTATTGCGGCAGCAGGGACTGTCGGCAGTAGCGTTTTGAACTCGCTACCGCTGACACGCCGGATTCCTATGACTGCGCCTTCAATGCCTCCAGCGCAGGCTCGATGAGAATGCCCAACTCGACCCCCAACTCCATCACCCGCTTCTGGTCATTGCCATACACCAACACGGCCTGCAACTCGTCATCCAGTGGCTCGGAGAGATTCATCAGCACGTAGCCGCCCATTTCCCTGTTCATGCTGTCCAGCTGTATCTGAATTCGATTCAACGCGATCAACGGCTCGGTCTTGGCCAGTTGCCTGGGCTTGATGTTGAAAGCCACGTTCGGGCCAAACGACGCTGTAATCTCGCTGAAAAGGTCCATGTAGGTATCAGCCTGAAACATCACAGTTTCAGGCAGGCTGCCGACCACCACCCACTCGCCCAGGGGAATCGGGAAGGTGTCGTCGTAATTGATGTCGGGATTGGCAGCCAGAAAAACGTCTGGCTCGGCGTAGGCCTGGGCGGCTTCGTCGGCAATCTTTTCGATTTCCTCTTCGCTCATGCAGCCGGAGCTGATCTTGCTGATGAATTCGATGAGTGAGGCTTTCATGGCGTCGTGATCCGGAGCGAAAAAACAGGCGCGAAGGATAGCTGGAAATCCTTCGCGCCTCTATTGATTCACACTGCCGCACCATTGTCCGAGACCGCAGCGCTGTGGCTAAACGCAACGTCGGCTCAAACTCCCAGTCGGGTGAGCTGTTCGGCGGTATCGGTAGCGCCCATGGTTTGTGCAGCCATCAACGGCGTCACACCCTTGGCATCCTGAATATGTGGGTTGGCGCCCTTGGAAATGAGGTAGTCGACGATCGCGGTTCGATTGAACATTGCAGCCATCATAAGGGCGGTCCTGCCGTCAGCTGACGCACCTTCGACCTCTGCCCCGCCTTCTACCAGAATCCGCACCACTTCCAGGTCCCCTTTGAAAGCCGCACCGACGATCGGGCTCTGGCCGCGGTCGTTACGAATCTCCGGGTCAGCCCCGTGCTTGAGCAACACCTTCACGGCCTCCTGATGACAGTGATAACTGGCCAGCATCAGCAACGTGTCACCCTTGTGAGTGCGCAGATTAGGCGTCAGGCCCTTTTCCAGCAGACGATCCAGCATCGGCGCGTCTCCAGCCCGGGCGCGGTCGAATACCTGTTCGGCAAACTCCAGCGCTTCCTCGTCCGACATGCGAGTCGCGGTATCCGGGGTTTTCAGTGTGTCAGACATTCCATTTCTCCTGTAGCGCCGCACATAGGCACGCATGATCGATCATTTTGCTGCGGCAAATCCTCAGAGACGCCTGCATGAGGGCAAGTTCCCGCAGATGCTGCGAACAATGGCAGTGGCCAAGACGCTACGCCAGAAAACCTTTTTGATGACCGTGATAGGCACAGCCGTCTATCGCCATCGTAGAAAATCGCTGTCACGTGTTGAAATAAATCCAGCATATCGCTGTCTCAGATTTCAACAGCGCCTCTTTTATCCCGCCTCTCCCAGTCTCCCCTCCGGCAAAATGCAGGATGCTCGATAGCCATTCTTGCAAATTGCACGAAATCGAAAATCCGTAAAATTTGCAACCTTCTGATTTATAAAGAATTTATTTATTGCCCAATACTGGCACAGTCGCTGCACTAGTCCTTCCAAGCTTGTAATCACTGAGCAATGGAGCCGCTAGACATGACTTTCATCCAAGAAAAATTCGTTTCCGTATTTTCCGATTTCGAAGTCAACACCCAGCCTCGTCCAGACGGTGGCTTGTTGTTGTCGTTGCGCAATGGCGAGGGTAAACAGATCCGTCGCTCGGTCTCGTACGCTCAGCTTCATACGCCTGTGCAGCTTGAATGGGTAATCAGCGCAATCCGTCGTGACCTGGCAGCCCAAGCCAGTGAACTGCCGGCGATCTCGATGCTGCAAAGTCAACACCGTTTCGACCTGCCGACTTATCACACTCGATAAGCCCAGCAACTGCCTGTCTGAAGCAATCCCTCTTATAAATACCGCGACGGCGCCCCAGCGCCATCGCGGTTTTTTTTGGCGCGCAGCTGGTCACCCCCGGCGAAGCCTGCCGCGTCGTTATTCGGATGTCGTTATCGGATGATGCCTCGGCAGAGCGCCTCGCCTACCGCCTGAGCCCGATTGGTGACGCCGAGCTTGGCGTAGATACTTTTGAAATGGTGTTTGACCGTGGCCTCCGAGACCTCCTTGATCAGGGCGATCTCCCACGCGGTCTTGCCCTCTCTGGCCCACTTGAGGATTTCCAGTTCCTTGCCGGTCAAGGCGCGGGTCTGAAACTGCCGCCCCTTACCGGCGACGTGCAGCATCGGCACCAGGCTGGTCAGCAGATAACGGTCGTTATGGCTGAGCGGTCGCTCCATGCCATTGAGCGAGCAAACGGTTACCACGCCCCGGTTGACCCGGGTCTCGCTGGTGTATCCGTAGGAAAGCGCGGGCAGCAATTCGCAGTCTTCTACGGCGGCCATGTAGGCTGGCGACGGTGGATAGGTATGGAACGCCTCTTGCCAGTCGAGAAACCCCAGGTTGTGGCGGAAGCAGCGAATGACCGGATCTTCGATCATCAGTCGCCCCTGGCCGTAGAGGTCCTTCCAATAGCTGTCGACGTTGGATGTGATGCAACTGAGCAGCATGCCCTCACGATATTGATAAAGCATCGCTCGCGCACAGCGACATTCCGCTCTGAGCCAGTCGAGGGCGTTGGCGATTGCCGCATTGCCGTCCTGTTCGGTGATGCTGCTGACCATTTGCTCAATCAACGGACTCAGCGTCCCTGTTTGTACGTTTTTCATCTACCCCTCCGTTCAAAAAACGTCCTGTGTCGTCCCTGGGTGCTCTTTAGAGTTTTAAGTTGATTACGGCCGCTAGACGCGCAAAGTCCTGCACGAAAATTCACCAGCAAGGCGCGTCCAAAGGCCGTCAGGCTCCGACGGGCTAAGGGTTACACAGTCCAGAGGGGTTAAACATAAGGGCGAAAACAAACAGGCATGCCTGACCGATAAACAGGCCGCTTCCCACAAAACAACCAAAACTTGCTTACATTTCTGATGATTTAGAAACAAAAACAGCCGCTGTCGATGACCGCGGCCGTTGGCAAAAACGATAGAGCGGCGACTCGAAAACGTCGACTGATGGGTGTGTCAATCTTCCAGACGCGGAAATTGGCTGGCGATTTGCTCGCCGGTCGGTTTCGCCGGCTGACCGTTCGGTTTACTGAACAAACGAATCGCAACCACGCGCGGGTTCTCGCCGATGTCGAACCATTGCCGGGTGCCAAGCGGAACAGAAATCAGATCATTTTTCTCGCACAGTACGGCGTACACGAAATCACCGATGTGCAACGAATAAAGACCACGACCGGCGACAAAGAAACGTACTTCATCCGATCCGTGTTGATGCTCGTCGAGAAACCCGGCGCGCAGTTGGTCTTTTTGCGGGTGATAATCGTCGACGCTGAGCACCTCGGCTGCCACGTGGCCGCGCTCGGCCATCAACCGATCGATCTGCTCGCGGTAAGCGCCGATCAACTCGTCGGGACCAACGCCAGCGACGACCGGGCTAGCTGCTGGCAAACGTTCGAAGCCAATGCCCTGCTCGGCGAGCGTCGAGGCGATGTCGTCGAAATGGGTCAGGACCTTGTTCGGCAACTCCGGAGAGGACACGTGATAGACGGAGAGAATGCTCATTGCGGGGTTCCTCGGTTCAATCGCTCACCGACGCGATGATCGGCCAGACGCGGGTTCATTCAGGCAATCGATAACAATATGTTTCAATGTGTACCGGCAGCGCGCGGGTCAAGTGCGCTCCTCATTCATGCGCATGGCCGCCAGCATCGCGGCAGTCAGCGCAGCCACGCTGGCAAGAGCGAAAGTCCATCCCGCGCCCAGCGCATTCCAGCTGTAACCGGAATACAACGCGCCCATCGCGCCGCCCGTGCCGGATAACGCCGCATACATCGCCTGTCCCTGGCCTTGCTGACGCGGGCCGAAACTGCGTTGCAGAAAATGGATGGCGGCCGCATGAAAGCTGCCGAATGTGGCCGCATGCAACAGCTGGGCAAAGATCAATACCGGAAGATGATCGGCGAGGCTACCCAGCAAAAGCCAGCGCAGCGAGGCCAGGACAAAGCTGGCGATGAGCACGTGACGCACGCTGAAGCGCTGCAGAATACGGCTCATGGCCAGAAACATCAGCACTTCGGCGACCACCCCGACCGCCCAGAGCATGCCGATGATTCCCCGGCTGTAGCCAAGGCGCTCGAGGTGCAACGTAAGAAAGGTGTAATAAGGGCCATGGCTCAGTTGCATCAACGCCACGCAGACATAAAAAGCCAGCACGCCGGGACTGAACAGTTGTTTCAGGAAGCCCTCGCCTGCAGGACGCTGGGTCGACACCGGCGGCTGCGCATTGGGCACCCACCAACTGCTGGCAACAATCCCGGCCATGATCACCAGCAGTGCTTGCGGGTACAGATCAAGGCTGAACCACTCGAAAAGACGCCCCAGTCCGACCACCGTCAGGATGAAGCCGATCGAACCCCACAGACGAATCTGACTGTAGCGCGCGGTCTGGCCCTGCAAATGCGCGAGGGTGATGACCTCGAACTGCGGCAACACCGCGTGCCAGAAAAAAGCGTGCAGCGCCATGACCATGGCCAGCCAGGCGTAGGACTTGTCGACAAGAATCAGCGAGAAACACGCCAGGGTACAGACCGCGCCAAAGCGTACGATGGCCAGACGCCGACCGGTGTAGTCACCCAGCCAACCCCAGATATTCGGCGCCACGCAGCGCATCAGCATGGGAATGGCCACCAGCTCGCCGATACGCGCGCTGGGAAACCCCAAGTGATCGAAGTACAACGCCAGAAACGGCGCCGTCGCACCGAGCAACGCAAAATAGAAAAGATAGAAGCTGGACAGTCGCCAGTAAGGAAGCGCCGCCACGTTCAAATGCCCGTGGCAGCGTTACCGGATTGCGGCATTACAGCTGACCCAGAACCGGCGTTGTGACCCGCACGTCCAGATTTTGCCCGCGATGACGCAGCAAATGGTCGAGCAGCACGATCGCCATCATGGCTTCGGCGATCGGCGTCGCGCGAATGCCTACGCATGGGTCGTGACGGCCCTTGGTGATCACGTCGACCGGATTGCCATCGATGTCGATCGAGCGGCCCGGGGTGGTAATGCTCGACGTGGCTTTCAATGCCAGATGGGCCACGATCGGCTGGCCAGAGGAAATGCCGCCGAGAATGCCGCCGGCGTTGTTCGAGACGAAACCTTCGGGGGTCATTTCATCACGGTGCTCGGTGCCACGCTGGGCGACGCTGGCGAAACCGGCGCCGATCTCGATGCCCTTGACCGCATTGATGCTCATCAACGCATGGGCCAGCTCGGCATCCAGACGGTCGAAGATCGGCTCGCCCAGCCCCGGCATCACGCCATCGGCGACGACCGTGATCTTCGCACCGACCGAATCCTGATCGCGACGCAGCTGATCCATGTAGGCTTCCAGCTCTGGCACTTTGTCCGGGTCGGGACTGAAGAAGGCGTTCTGCTCAACCGACTCCCAAGTCCTGAACGGGATCTCGATTGGCCCCAACTGGCTCATGTAGCCGCGCACCGTGATGCCCTGGGTCAGCAGGTATTTCTTGGCGATGGCCCCCGCCGCGACACGCATTGCGGTTTCGCGGGCTGAACTGCGGCCGCCTCCACGGTAATCGCGGATGCCGTATTTGTGGTGATAGGTGTAATCGGCGTGGGCCGGACGGAACAGATCCTTGATCTGTGAATAGTCCTTGGACTTCTGGTCGGTGTTGCGGATCAGCAGGCCAATGGCAGCGCCGGTGGTCTTGCCTTCGAACACGCCGGACAGGATCTCGACTTCATCGGCTTCCTGGCGCTGGGTGGTGTGGCGACTGGTGCCGGGCTTGCGGCGGTCCAGATCACGCTGCAGGTCTTCCTGCGACAGCTCGACACCCGGGGGGCAGCCATCAACGATGGCGACCAGCGCCGGACCATGGCTCTCGCCGGCGGTGGTGACAGAGAACAGCTTGCCGAAGGTATTGCCGGACATGCGAGAGGCTCCGAGAAATCGACCAAAAACCAAAAAACCAAAAACAGAGCGCGCCAGTATACGCAGGCTGAACGTCTATATCACGCGATCACGCGCGAACCTTATTCGATCGGCTGCGTCCAATTTCACACTTTATTGATGATGGCCTTGCGATGCTACGTGGTATGTCCCTGATTTGCGGCTTGCTGCCGCTGCGAGTAATCGCCTTGACCCTCACTCTGCTGTCCTCTCTCGCTAACGCGGGCACGCCGGTCGTCCTGCAACGTCCCATTTCCCTGGATACCGGGACGGGCGAGCTGTACGGCACCCTATTGCTGCCCAAATCCAAGATGCCAGTGCCGGTGGTACTGATCATTGCCGGCTCCGGCCCGACCGATCGCGACGGCAATAACCCCGATGGCGGGCGCAATGACAGCATGAAACGCCTGGCGCTGATTCTGGCCAGGCACAACATCGCCAGCGTGCGTTACGACAAGCGCGGCGTAGCCGCCAGCCGACCTGCCACGCCGGACGAGCGCAACCTGAGCATCGAGAAATACGTCGATGACGCCGTGGCCTGGAGCGAAAAGCTCAAGGCTGACCCGCGACTGGGCCAGTTGATTCTCATGGGCCACAGCGAAGGCGCGCTGGTCGCATCTCTGGCCGCTGAGCGCGCAGGTGCCACGGCGTTGATCTCCGTCGCCGGTACGGGACGACCGGTTGATCAGGTCGTGCGCGAGCAGTTGCAGTACCGCCTCCCGCCTGATCTTCTGGCGCGCAGCGAGGAATTGATCGAGGAGATCAAGGCCGGCAAAACCGACGACAACGTACCGGAGCCGCTGCAAGTGGTCTTTCGCCCGAGCGTGCAGCCATATCTAATCTCGTTGTTCCGGCAGAATCCGGCTGCGGCCTTTGGCAAATTGAAGATTCCGACGCTGATTCTGCAAGGACGCAATGACATGCAGGTCGGCGTAGGCGACGCTGAATTGCTGCATCAGGCCAAACCGGACTCGCAATTGGCGATCATCGACGGCATGAACCACGTGCTGCGTATCGTGCCAATGGACATGAAGCGGCAACTGGCTTCCTATAAGGATCCGCAGTTGCCCCTTTCCAGTGAGTTGTCTGACCGCATCCTGAAATTCATCGGTTCGGTGCCGGCGGCTTAGAGATTGGACGTCGCTGCAGCACGGCTTGCCGATGGTGGCGTTTTTCCAAGCGCCGCCTGACTCTTAGGAGCCGGTTCGCTGGCGAACACGATTATCGGTCAAATCTACATTGCCTGACACAGCCGGTTCGCCAGCAAGCCGGCTCTTACAAGTACATGCGCTTGTATGATCCTTGGTATTTTCCCTGGCACCGAGACCATACACCCACGCTGCTACCAAGCGGTATATCAACGGGGCTTGGACGTTTCCTCCCTTCAGATTCGTCGAAAACGGCCGATAGCGGGTTGCTGGCATTGTGTTTGCCGAGCAATGTCGAGAACAGGATCGCCGTGATGACAGAATCAACGATGGAAGCCGAAGCGGTCGCTCAGGCTGACGCCAAAGAAGGTGAAGTGGCCGCTCCGGTATTGTGGGAGGACGTGCACGCAGAACATCTTTCAATGCTGCGTCTGGCGCCGCTGCCGACGGACCGCGCTACGGGCGGCCGTCCACTGCGCTTTGTCGAGTTCGGTCGCGCAGAACGCCACAGCAAGGATTTCAGCCTGCTGCGCATGAGCTACAACTTGCCGGGACAAAAGACCCGCAAGGAACAGAACAATCTGGATATCTGGGTCGACCATGCCAATCGTGCGGTCCGCGTCGGCCCTGAATCCGGCTTGCGGATCGAGCCTTGGAATCGGGGGTTGGGCCGCTTCATGCTCGCCCAGGGCATCCATTGGGCGCAGAAACGCTGGTCCGAGTACCGGATCGAGGGCATCGCCCTTGCCAACAAGGATGCGCTCAACGAAGACACTCGCATGCGCCGCGATCACTTCCTCAAGGTTCAGGGTTTTGAGGTGGCGTATGCCGACCCTCAGCACCTCAAGGGTATCGTCAGGAAGGCCAAGATTGGCAACCTGAACAACAGCTGGAACACCGACAAGGTGCAAATCGTCGAGATTCTCGATGCCGCGCAGATGTTGCAGCAAGCCGAGCAGAAGATTCAGGAACAGGAAGTCACGATCAAGAAGGCCGAAGACAAGGTCAGCAAGTACCGCCGCGACGACAGCGGGCTGCGCTTTACCATTGCCTGCCTGGTGACCTTTGCGGTGTTTCAGGCGGGGCTGTTGATCTGGATTGCGACGCATCGCTAGCCTGGACACCAAAAAAACCTTGTAGGAGCCGGCTTGCTGGCGAATGCGGTATGTCAGTTACCGTTGACGGATCTGACCCAACACGTTCGCCAGCATGCCGGCTCAGACAACGGGTGTCGTCAACACCTACACCCGCGCGGCAAACACTGCCTGATGCGTCCGGCATTGCTCTGCCGTCAACATGAACACCCCATGCCCTCCGCGCTGGAATTCGAGCCAGGCGAAATCCACTTCCGGGTATAGCGCTTCGACGTGCACCTGGCTGTTGCCCACTTCGACGATCAGCAAGCCCTTCTCGGTCAGGTGATCGGCAGCCTGAGCCAGCATCCGGCGCACCAGATTCAGACCGTCATCACCGCAGGCCAGCGCCAGCTCGGGCTCGTGTTGATATTCGTCGGGCATGTCGGCGAAGTCTTCGGCATCGACATACGGCGGGTTGGAGACGATCAGGTCGAAACGCTGCCCCGGCAAACCATCGAAACCGTCGCCCTGAACGGTGTAAACGCGTTGGTCCAGACCATGACGCTCGATGTTCTGATTCGCCACTTCCAATGCTTCGAAAGACAAATCCGCCAGCGCTACTTCGGCATCCGGGAACACGTCGGCGCAGGCAATGCCGATACAGCCGGAACCGGTACACAGATCGAGAATGCGCGCAGGCTCGGTCGCCAGCCAAGGCTCGAAACGCTGTTCGATCAGCTCACCGATCGGGGAACGCGGGATTAGCACACGCTCGTCGACGATGAAGGACATGCCGCAGAACCAGGCTTCGCCCAGCAGGTACGCGGTCGGGACGCGCTCGGCAATGCGGCGCTGGATCAGACGCTGCACATTGACCAGCTCGTCGTCTTCCAGATTGCAGTCCAGATAGTTGTCGGAAATTTCCCAAGGCAGGTGCAGTGCGCCCAAAACCAGCTGTCGGGCCTCGTCCCAGGCGTTGTCGGTGCCATGCCCGTAGAACAGGTCTTCCCCGTGAAAACGGCTGACAGCCCAACGGATATGATCGCGCAGGGTGCGCAGGCGGGAAGTGATCACGGCAGAGACTCCTTGAAAAAGCGACGGGCGATTCTAGCAGCCATCCATCCAACAAACGATGCCTGCGCCCGACAGCGGCCCGCCCCGAAAAACTTTCCACCACCTTTCACCAATTTTGCAGGCAATATGACAGCAACCGCGACCTGCTCGACGGCTTGACGCCCGGTAAAAAGCGACGCCTGTGAGCATTGAGATTCACAGAATCGCTCAGCCAGTGGACAATGTGGCAAAAGCCCCACTCGAAGGAGCCCCAGATGTCTGTTCCAAACAACGGTCCAAAGACCATGTTTCAACTCAGTGGCCGTGAATACGCAGCGGCCACTTTGAGTAATGCCACGCTGATCATCATCGACGCGCAGAGAGAATACCTCAGCGGCCCCCTGGCCCTGACCGGAGTTCAGGAAGCGATCGATAACATCGTCAAACTGGTCGACGCCGCGCGCCTCGCCAAATCGCCGATCATCCACGTCCGTCACCTGGGGACCGTCGGTGGCATGTTCGATCCGCAGGGCGAGCGCGGAAAATTCGTACCGGAATTGCAGCCTCAGGGCGACGAGATCATCATCGAAAAACGCCTGCCGAATGCGTTGAACGGCACCGTCACCACGGACGATCGCAAGACCCTGCACAGCCTGCTGGAAAATCTGGGCCGCCTGGATTTGGTAGTCTGCGGTTTCATGAGTCATTCCAGCGTCAGCACCACCGTGCGGGCGGCCAAGGACTACGGTTTCCGTTGCACCCTGGTTGAAGACGCCTGCGCCACCCGCGATCTGCCGACCCCGACCGGGGTGATCAAGGCCGAACTCGTGCAGCAGGCCGAGATGGCAATCATGAACGACAACTTTGCCAAGCTGGCGCTGACCAAAGATCTGATCTGACCGATCGACATCAGGAGCTGACCCTTGATTCGCAGAGCCTTGACCCCGCCGCGAACATCATTTTCCGTCAGTTCCTGAAGAAAAAGCGTACAAATGCAGTCATCAGGTTGTGTGAACCGTTTCACATAACCGCCTATCTGTTTATCACTCGTGTTTGCGCTTCGAGCGCTGGCCAGACGGGAACCACCCGGACATAAGCTGGTCAGAGCGCCGATACCCATAGAGGAAGTCGGAATGAAGATATCCGATGGTTTCGATGCCCGTCGCTTGCGCCCAAAAGGCCAGAGCAACTGGCGGATGCGCTTTGGCGCTGTAATCTCCGCAATTTTCGCAACCGCCGGCGTACTGCTTGCGATGGCTGGCGTGGCCAGTCTGATCGGCCATCCGGCGGCGCTGGGCGAGCTAAACGCCAGTCCCGCGGGTGCCGTGGTGAGCATTGTCGTTGGCCTGTTTCTGCTCTACATCGGTGTCTGGCTCTGGCGCCGCAGCCGTCGTCGCCGCCGTCGTGCTGGTGAATTGAACATGTCTCCTCATTTGATGAAGAAGCACGACTGACCCCGCCCCCGCGTCTTGCTCAGCCCTTTGATCTTTTTAGTCGCGCCGATGATGGCGTGACTTGGTTAAACTGGCGTCCTTCGCGGAGACCAACATGCAAGACGACGATTTTTCCCTGTTCAGAAGTGAGATTCGTGGCGTAAAGCCGATCAAGACTGAACACGCCGACGTAGGCAAACCCAAAACCGACCGTAAGAATCTGGCCAAGCTGCGGCAGGCTGCGACCGTGCGCTCTGACGCGACCATTACCGTAGACGGCCTCTCCGATCAGTTCGTGATCGATGTCGGGCCTGAAGACACGCTGTCCTGGGCGCGAGACGGCGTTCAGGAAGGCCAGATGCGCAAGCTCAAGTTGGGGCAGATCAGCTTCGAAGGCAGCCTGGACTTGCACGGCATGAGCGTGGAACTGGCGCGGGAAACCATGTGGGAATTCCTGGCTGAAGCCACCAAACTGGAAATCCGCTGCGTGCGCATCACCCATGGCAAGGCCGTACGGCTGGACGGCAAGCGACCGATGATCAAAAGCCACGTCAACACCTGGTTGCGGCAGCATTCGCAAGTGCTGGGCTTTACCTCATGCCTGGCCAAACATGGCGGCGCGGGCGCGGTGTATGTGATGCTCAAACGCACGATGATGGAAGGTCGCGACGAGTAAGGCTGGGGTTGGCGCAAACGAGTAATCCGGATCATGGCAGGCGTCAGAACTGAAATTGATACCTTGGCCGCGTAGAAACGAGAAGGCCGCGACAGAAGAACACGTCCGTCGCGGCCTCATTCGGCGTTTCCAGCGGGTTCAGGCAATCGGACATCGCCACCGACCCCGCCAGAAAATCAGCGGTGGTAATAACCAGGGCCCGAACCGTAGCCTCCTCGCCCCTCGGAATAATGACCACCATCGTAATGACGATGATCCCTTCCGCCGTGTCGGCCCCATCCGGGACCAAAGAAACATCCGGAAACCGACGATGTCAGGGCGATAATCAACGCGACTTTCGCAATTCGGCTAAACATAAGTTCACTCTCTTCATCCGGGCATTTCACCCATTAACTCAGACACCGGACGGATACATTTCGACGTAAACCCTCGGTAAAGGTTAGGTAAAGGCCGCATCGAGACGAATCCGGCGTCGACATGCCGCAGGTTTGTCACTCGCACGCCGTACCCCTCCCCGCCCAGCTACGCTACTATGTGCGCCTTTGCAGGCGAGCAACCCTGCGTTTTTTGAACCCACACGGAACACAACCCTGTGACACTGGAACAGAACTACACGGCGATCCTTGGTCAACTCGGCGAGGACGTCTCCCGCGAAGGCCTGCTCGATACCCCGAAACGTGCGGCCAAAGCCATGCAGTATCTTTGCCGCGGCTACCAGCAGACGCTGGAAGAAGTCACCAACGGCGCGCTGTTCAGCTCCGACAACAGCGAGATGGTGTTGGTCAAGGACATCGAGTTGTATTCGTTGTGCGAACACCATCTGTTGCCTTTCATCGGCAAGGCGCACGTGGCCTACATTCCAAGTGGCAAGGTGCTGGGCCTGTCCAAGGTCGCGCGCATCGTCGACATGTTTGCCCGTCGCCTGCAGATTCAGGAAAACCTCAGCCGTCAGATCGCCGAAGCCGTTCAGCAGGTGACCGGGGCGTTGGGCGTGGCAGTTGTCATCGAGGCCAAACACATGTGCATGATGATGCGCGGTGTGGAGAAGCAGAATTCTTCGATGATCACGTCTGTGATGCTCGGCGAATTCCGCGAAAACGCCGCCACCCGCACCGAGTTCCTCAGCCTGATCAAATGATCCGGGCATTCAGAAGCGCCGCAACCGATGTTGCGGCTGCGAGGTTTCAAGCATGTTGATGAAGGCATTGAGGGTCGGCCTTGGCCAGTTGGTCATTTTGGGCGACTTCCTGACCCGTCCCAGCAAGAAAAAACGTACGCCTGAGGCTCAGGCGAAGGTCGAGGCTTCGGCCAGAGACCTGACGCTGTATCAGTTCAACGCCTGCCCGTTCTGCGTAAAGACGCGCCGCACCCTGCGCCGATTGAACGTTCCGGTGGCGCTGCGCGATGCGAAAAACAATGAGCTGGACCGCCAGACCCTGCTCAATGAAGGCGGCAAGATCAAGGTGCCGTGCCTGCGCATCGAAGAAGCCGGACAGACCGTGTGGATGTATGAGTCCAAGGTAATCATCGATTACCTTAACCAGCGCTTTTCGGCGGTTTGAACCACGCCAGACCTTGCTGACTTAAAGCTTGGCGACCGCCCCCTGCGGCAGCGAATTCATTCGCGATTCGGTTTTACAGACGATGAACATTTATCGACTGCACCGGCCTTTCGCGAATGAATTCTCCCACAGGTTGACTGGGTTGCCCCTGACACTTGCTTCATGTCTGAGATCGCGCCCTTCAACGCGGGCAGCCCTCTTCCCGACACGCCGTATAAGCCTTCAACTGTTCGACTCGCACCTTGGTCTGCTCAGACAGGCACTGCGCCTGCACCAGCGGCCACATGCTACCGCCATCCTCACGTTTGCCGGCCTGATACTGGCAATCGGCATCACGAAACGCGATCCATTTCTTCTGCGCATCCTGCAGCGCCTTCTTGCGTTGCGCAGTGGTCAGGTACGACATCTGCGCCTTGTACTGCTTGTTCAACTCGGCATCCAGCGCCGCGTATTGTTTGCTTGCGCATTGATTCATCGTGGCCTGATTGGCATCGCAATCCTCGGCTTGGGCAGAACAGCCGATCCCCAAGGCCATGAGCATGCCGAGCGCTATCATCATGTACCGCATTGAATTCTCCATTTTTCCTTGAATGATCGCCGGACCAGGCCAGACGGGGCGCAGCTTAAGCGCTGCGGTCCGGTTTTTTACCGGACACAACATTCAGACATAAAAAAACCGGCCACTGCTGCCAAGGCCGGTTTTTTATTCTTCAGAGGTCAATCCAGCATGCCGACATAGCCCGGCTGCTGCTTGACCCGCTCCAGCCAGGCTTGGATTGCCGGGAACTGGGCCAGGTCGAAACCGGCCTGATGGGCGACGTGTGTGTAGGCGTAAAGCGCGATGTCGGCGATGGAGAACTGCTCACCCACCAGGAACGGCGTGCGCAGCAGCTGCTGTTCCATGACTCTCAACGCCTTGTAACCGCGCTTGTGCAACGACCGATACTCTTCCAGACGCTCTTGCGGCAGCCCCAGATAAAACTGAATGAAGCGCGCCACGGCGATGCTCGGTTCATGGCTGTATTGCTCGAAGAACTGCCACTGCAGCATCTGCGTGCGCAGGCGCGGTTCGGTCAGCAGATAAGGCGTGCCTTCGGCCAGGAAGTTGAGGATCGCATTGGACTCCCACAGGCAGGTGCCGTCCTCGAGTTCCAGCACCGGAATCTTACCGTTGGGATTCTTCGCCAGAAACGCCTCGGTTTCGGTCTCGCCATTGAGAATGTCGACCGGTATCCATTGGTATTGCGCGCCGAGCAAATTGAGCATCAGCTTGATCTTGTAGCAGTTGCCTGAGTTGTAATCGCCGTAAACCTTGTACATCTGCTGCTCTCCCCCTCAATCCTGCGGTGATGCGTGGGCGCAATGTATCAGGCCGCAAGGGCCGTTTGCGCGTGTCTGATGACAGCTGCCAGTCGTTTCAGTCCTTCGTCCAGACGTTGTGGATCGATGTGGCTGAAGTTCAGGCGCAAGTAACCGGGATTGGCGTCCGGGTCAGTAAAAAATGGCTCGCCGGGCATGAACGCGACGTTTTGCGCCAGCGCGGTGTCGAGCAGCGAACGGGTATCGAGTTTCTCGTTAAGCGTCAGCCAGAAGAACAACCCGCCTTGGGGGCTGTTCCACTCGGCCAGATCACTGAAGTGACGTTGCAACGCGGCTTCGAACTGATCGCGGCGAGTGCGGTAGAAGCCGCGCAACTCCAGCAGGTGCTGTTGGTACTGCTCGCTGCCAATCCATTGCAGAGCCTGCCATTGGCCGACGCGATTGGTGTGCAAATCAGCAGCTTGCTTGAGTTTCAGCAGATGCGGAAACAGATCGGCGCTGGCGATTAGGTAACCCACACGTAAACCGGGCATCAGGGTCTTGGAGACGGTCCCGGTATAGATCCAGCTGGCTTTCTGCAGGCGACTGACGATCGGCCGGGCGCTGCCACCGTCGAAGGTCAGCTCGCGATAAGGCTCGTCTTCGATCAGGGTCACGCCGAATTCATCGAGCAACGCCGCCACCGCGTCCCGCGCCGTCTCGCTATAACGCACGGCCGACGGGTTCTGGAACGTCGGGATCAGATAGGCAAAAGATGGCTGGTGCTGTTCCAGACGCTGACGCAGCACATTCAGATCCGGTCCTTCGGCCAGCAAAGGTACGGTCAGGCAGTCGGCGCCGAACAACTGGAAAATCTGCAGCGCGGCCAGGTATGTCGGGCCTTCCAGCAAGATCTCCGTGCCTTTGTCGATGTACAGTTTGGCCGCCAGATCCAGCGTCTGTTGGGAGCCGCTGACGATCATCACCTGGCTCGCCTCGCAAGCAATCCCCAGTGCCCGGGCCTGAGCGGCAAGCGCTTCACGCAGCTGCGGCTCGCCCTCGCTCATGCCGTACTGGCCCATGCTGCGCGGCATGCCGGACCACTCGCTCTGCGGCAGCATGGCCTCGGCGGGCAGACCACCGGCAAAGGACATCATCTCGGGACGCTGGGCAGCGGCGAGGATTTCGCGAATCAGAGAACTCTTCAAACGGGTGACGCGTTCAGAAAAAGCCATGAGATCACCGCTGGCGGAAATAAATGGAAATACGTCAAACTGCTTGACCGAAATTACGACGACACACCCGGATACGTCAATATGCTTGACCTTAAAAAATCTTCGACCCAGCAAATCGCCATGGAAGCCTTTTTCTTCGGCTATCAGGCGTTCACGGCCAAGGCCGACGCGATGCTCGAACGCCGGGGACTGAGTCGCGTGCATCAGCGCATCGTGTTTTTCATCGCCCGTTACCCTGGCTTGAGCGTGAAGCAATTGCTCGGTGTGCTCGGAGTGAGCAAGCAGGCGCTGAACACGCCGCTGCGCCAGTTGATGGAGATGGAACTGGTGCTCAGCGTTGCGCCCGAAGACGACAAGCGCAAACGCCTTCTGCAGCTGACAGCCGAGGGGGCGAAGTTCGAAGAGTCCTTGCGACGTGAGCAGGTGAAATTGCTGCAGCGGGTGTTCGCCGAGGCCGGACGTGAAGCGGTGGATGGTTGGCTGGCGGTGAATCAGGCGTTGGGCAACACGCTCGGTCGCAGCTGAGAACACCGCCGGGATTTAGCACACACATTGCTGTGGCAGCGAATTCGTTCGCGATGGGTTATTTCAAACGATAAATCCCTATCGACTGTACCGACGTCTGGCGAATGAATTCGCTCCCACGGGTCCGTCGTCGTTCAGGCGCTATTGGACAGGCATTACACCGCGCCAAACTGTGCCGATTATTGCGCTTGTGGCTGTATCGCAACGAACCGTCACAACTGCGTATAGGCTTGCAGCTCATCACATCGCAGTTCCAAGGAACGACCGCATGACTGACGCGACCCACCTTCCCTTGCGCCCGCTGACTGATTCCTCGCCCTCGGCCATCGTCGCCGGTTTCATTGCGATGATGACCGGCGTCACCAGTTCGCTGGTGCTGATCTTTCAGGCCGGGCAAGCAGCCGGCCTGACTTCGGCGCAGATTTCTTCGTGGATCTGGGCGCTGTTCATGGGCATGGCGGTCTGCAGCATTGGTCTGTCGTTGCGCTATCGCTCACCGATCACCGTGGCCTGGTCGACGCCGGGGGCCGCGCTGCTGATCACCAGTCTGGGTCATGTGGCCTACCCCGAAGCCATCGGGGCCTATATCACCAGTGCAATTCTGGTGTTCATCTGCGGCATCACCGGCAGTTTCGAAAAACTGGTCAAACGTCTGCCCACTTCGCTGGCGGCAGCACTGCTGGCAGGCATTCTGTTCAAGATCGGCAGCGAAATTTTCGTCGCTGCGCAACATCGCACCGGACTGGTGCTAGGCATGTTTTTCACCTACCTGATCGTCAAGCGCTATTCGCTGCGCTACGCGGTGCTGGTCACGCTGCTGGTGGGGGTGGCGCTGTCGGCGATGCTCGGCATGCTCAATTTCAGCGGCTTCAATCTGGAGGTCGCAGTGCCGGTCTGGACCACACCGTCGTTTTCGCTGGGCGCGACTATCAGCATTGGCATTCCGCTGTTCGTCGTCGCCATGACCTCGCAGAACATGCCTGGCATTGCCGTGCTGCGCGCCGATGATTATCAGGTGCCCGCTTCGCCGCTGATCAGCGCTACCGGTCTGATCTCGCTGATCACGGCCCCGTTCGGCGCCCACGGCATCACCATGGCGGCGATCAGCGCCGCGATCTGCACCGGCCCGCACGCCCACGAGGACCGGAACAAGCGCTATACGGCAGCTATCTGGTGCGGGATTTTCTACGCCATCGCGGGAGTGTTCGGCGCGACCCTCGCGGCACTGTTCGCAGCCTTTCCCAAGGAACTGGTGCTGTCGATCGCGGCACTGGCGCTGTTCGGCTCGATCATCAACGGCCTGACGGTTGCCATGAGCCAACCGAAGGAGCGTGAAGCAGCGTTGATCACCTTCATGGTCACGGCGTCAGGGCTGACGCTGTTCTCCATTGGGTCGGCGTTCTGGGGCATTGTGGCAGGGGTGTTGACGTTGGTGATTCTTAACTACCGCAAAGCCTGAGGCTATCGCCACTGTGGGAGTGAGCTTGCTCACTCCCACAGGTCATGCATCGTCTGTCAGATCAACTGCATGTTTCGGCTATCGGGTGAGGTCACAATCTGAAATGCCCCACCATCCCCTTCAATTCCATTCCCAGCGATGCCAACTCGATACTGGAAGCGGCGTTGCCCTGCATCGCCAAGGCTGACTGATCGGCGCTGGCGCGGATGCTGGTGACACTGCGGTTGATCTCTTCAGCCACCGAGCTTTGCTCTTCGGCCGCCGCGGCAATCTGCTGGTTCATCTGCTGAATCAACGACACCGCCGCGGCAATGCTGCCCAACGCGCTTTCAGTCTGCAGCGCATCGCTGACCGCCAGCTTGACCAGTTCGCCGCTGCTCTGAATTTGCGCCACCGATGCCTGCGCCCCGCTTTGCAGACTGGTGACCAGACGCTCGATTTCTTCGGTCGACTGTTGCGTGCGCTTGGCCAGTGCCCGCACCTCATCAGCGACCACCGCAAAGCCCCTACCCTGCTCACCCGCGCGTGCTGCCTCGATGGCGGCGTTGAGGGCCAGCAGGTTGGTCTGTTCGGCGACGCTCTTGATCACGCCCAGCACCTTGCCGATGTTCTGGATTTCGGCGCTGAGGTTTTCGATGCTGTGGCTGGCCGAGTTCGCCGACGTCGCCAATTGCTCGATCCGCTGCATGCTCTGCCGCACCACCGCCTGTCCGCTATCGACCTTGGTGTCGGCGGTCTGCGCGGCCAGTGCCGCTTCCTCGGCGTTGCGCGCGACATCGTGCACGGTTGCGGTCATCTGGTTCATGGCCGTGGCCACCTGCTCTGTCTCTTCCTTCTGGGTGCTGACCTCCAGATTGGTCTGTTCGGTGACCGCCGACAATGAATGCGCAGATGTCGCCAATTGCTCGATACCCGCTTGCAACCCGCTGACAATGCCGCTCAATCCCGCGCCCATCTGTTGCATGGCCTGCATCAGCTGGCCGATTTCATCCTTGCGGGCAATCTGCACGTTGCCGCTCAAGTCGCCTGAAGCAATGCGCTGGGCAATGGCGATCACGCTGCGCAAGGGCGCGACGATGATGCGAGTGATCACAAAGGAGGCGATCAAGCCGACGAACAGGGCCAGAACCGAGGAACCGATAATCATCAGCGAGTTGGCTTTCAATTCACCGAGCATCGATTGGTCTTCAGCGTCGTAAGCCTGATCGACCTGCTGCCCCACGGTTTTCGCATTGCTGGCCAGCTGCTGTGAGACTTTGGCCTCGTCCGCCAGCAGGCCGGTGTATTCGTTGAGTTTGTCGCTGAAGTTGGTGATGTGCCCGCTGACTTCGGTCAACACGGTGAGATAGCCCGGGTCCTTGATCACACCCTTGATCTGCTCGGCCAGTTCCTGAGCCTGCACCGCCTGCTCGATATTGCCGGCCTTGGGTTCTTCACCCGAGCCGGTCTTGCGGCTCTTGTCCAGGCGCACACGGGCCTCGTCCATGGCCTGCATCATCAACTTGGAAATCTGACTGATCTGACTCGACTGCTCGATGAATTCCGAACCCTGCTGACCCTGAGAATCCTTGAGGTTATAGGCTCCGTCATCGGCAAGCCCGGCCTGCAGCACATCCAGGTTGTTGGCCACACTGGACACCGACCAACTGGCCATTTCCAGTGCCAGGTCCTTGCTCTGACTGATGCTGACGAACTCGTCGAAGGATTTGCGGTAGGCGGCCAGCGCTTGTTGGACTTCACTCATGACCTGCTGATTGACTGCCGAAGTCGTCTTGAGCTCTTCGGCCTGGGCGTTCAACCGGTCAAGACCGGCATGCAGTTCGTCGACGACCTTGGGGTCGCTGTGCAGCGCGTAGTCCTGCTCCTGCAGACGTACGCGATTGAGTCCGGTATTGAGAGCGGTCATCTCTTTGAGGCTGTCAAAATGCACGCTGATCGAACGCAACGACCAAACCCCGATCGCGGCAACCAGGGCGGTCAACAATAGAACGAGGACGAATCCGATACCCAGTTTCTTCGCCATTCCGAGATTGGCAAAACGCGATTGCACGGCCGAAATCATAATGTTCAGTCCCCAATGCACAACTAGAAGGCACACATAACGAGGCCATGTTCAGCACAGCCATTCAATTTTCGTGCAGATTCGCAACGGGCCAGCCGTAAAACAAGCGTCCGAAGCCGGCATAATGGCAAATAGCTACGCCAAGGTCGCTTACAGAATGGTTATCGGCGCAAGGACAATCTTCAACAGGGCTGCGGGCAGGTCTGGAGCCGTAATCAGGGCTGCGATGCGACGAAAGGTAACGCGCCATGACGGAGCAAAACCGGGCATTGGGGGGAAATCTGTGCGCCGGTAACGCTCGCTGTAGGGTGCATCAACGGGCAGCAGAGGCAACCGTCAGCGTCCCTGCATCGGCATCGAGGGTGGCACGACTGCCCAGTGCCACCGCCAGATTCCGTTCGCCATGACCAATTGGCAAACCGCCCAGTACGGGAATGCCGAGATGACCAAGGCGCTCGCTCAACACATCAAAAGGTCGGATGGAATTATTGCCATGCCCCGGTTCGCTGAACTGCCCGACCGCAACGCCTGCCAGGCGTTTGAGCAAACCGCAGTTGCCCAGATGGGTCAGCATGCGATCCACCCGATAGGCCAGTTCGCCCACGTCTTCGATCAGTAGAATCGCGCCATCGAGGTCTGGCATGAATGGCGTGCCGACACAGGTGCTGAGAATGCTCAGATTGCCGCCGAGCAAAGTGCCGTGGGCGACGCCGCAAGTGCGCACGCTGAAGGTCGGCTCGTCCCGGTCAGCCTCTACCACCAGCGGCTCGGTGCTCATCAGCGCATGCCTGAGGGTGCTGGCGAACAGGCCGCCCCGCTCCAGTTGCGCGGCGACCGGTCCATGAATAGTGACCAACCCGGTGTGGGACCACAGCGCGGCGTGCAAGGCGGTGATGTCGGAGAAGCCCACCACCAGCTTCGGATCGCGGCGCACGGCAGCGTAGTCGACATGTTCGAGGATTCGCTGGACGCCATATCCGCCCCGCGTACACAGCACCGCGCGGACTTCAGGATCGGCCAGCGCGTCGTTCAGGTCGGCGGCGCGGTTGGCGTCGCTGCCGGCCAGAAAGTGCTCGGCATCCAACGCATGGGGGTAGACCTTGGGCCGCAGTCCCCAGGAAGACAGTTCGCGTACCGCCGCTTCAACTCTTGCCTCGGCCACAGGGCCGGCAGGCGATACCAGAGCGACGGCATCCCCCGCGCGCAGTACACGGGGGTTTAGGGGCGGGCGGGACACAGGCATTTCAACGACTCGACTGGCTTTCGAATGAACGGGCAATGTAGAGCACTCCCTGCGTTGAATCCAGAGGCGGGTATCGTTACGCCTCGCGAGACTTTCCTGAACGCGACCGTGGAAACGGCATGGCGAACCGTGAGAATTATCAGCTCATCTTGTCATTCGGCCCCGGCACACGACTGGCCTGAAAACGTGTCACATTCTTGCGCAGCCAACCCATGAAGCCGCTCGGATCGGTAAGCACCGGCTTGGTTTCCAGCATCGCGGCACGTGCCTTGGTGCGGAATTCCGCAAGTCCGGCCAGTGCCCCGACCAGCTCGCTGTGTTCTTGTAACCAGGGCTCCAGATCGGCCTTGTCGATGCGGTAAATCATGCAATCGGTGTAGGCGCAGAAGCGGCCCACCGTCGGCGTCCCGTCGACAAAAGCGGTCTCCCCAAACAGCTCGCCCGGCCCCATGCGTCCTATTTCCATCCAGCCATCCGGTCGCTGAATCGACACCGACAGCACGCCAGACTCGATGATGTACAGCGCATCGGGCAAAACGCCTTCGGCCAGCACCACATCCTTGGCTGAGTACGCGCCAAGGCGCATGTGATGCTCGAGCTGGGCGCGGTCTTCGTCGCTGAGCATGCGCAGTGCGCCAACGGTGTTGAGCACCGCCGATTGCCGGGTCGACGGGCGCGATTGATCCATGCGGGTTTCAGTGGCAGCCAGTTGGCGATGGATGAGGTCGTACAGTTGATTGCGCACCGCCGAGCGACGGTCGCGGGACTTCACGTAGCCGGTGACTTCGTACTCGACGCTGCGCATCCCGGATTTCACCACCACCGCCGACGCCTTGGGCTGGGCCAGCAATTCGCGGCAACCGAGAATCGCCTTTTCCAGCGAGTCCAGTACCAGACTTGGACGCAGACGCGTCGGCAGTTCGATGCTTAGGCTGATGGAATGGAAGTGGTCGGGGCGGCTGAAATTGACGATCCGAGTCTTGGCCGCCATGGCGTTGGGAATCACCGCCATGCTGCCTTCGGCAGTCAGCAGATGGGTGGAGCGCCAATCGATCTCTATGACCTTGCCTTCGATGTCGTCGACACGAATCCAGTCATCGACGCGAAACGGTTTGGTGGCATTGAGCACGATGCCGGAAAATACGTCGCCCAGCGTGCTCTGCACCGCCAGGCCGAGGATGATGGCCACCGCGCCGGAGGTCGCCAGCAAGCCCTTGACCGGCAAATCCAGAACATACCCGGCAGCGGCCACGACAGCGACAAGGAAGATGATCGCGCCCATCACGTCTTGCAGCAGATGGCCCTTGCCGCCGACGCGCGGCTCCATGACTACTATGGCCAGCGCGGTCAGGGTTCGCGCGCCGAACAGCCACCAGGCGATAGTCAGGATCGTCGCCAGCACATGGCGAGCCACGGACCACTCGGCCGGCACCGGATATAGAGGGCTTAAACCACCGTCGAGCAATGCCATGCTGAACAGGACGAACAACACCAGTCGGCAGACCAGCTTGCGCCGCAGCAGCCTGGGATGCATCCACTGCCAGAGCACCAGATCGATGACTATCAACACAGACGCGCTGATTAACGGGTAGGCAAACCACAAGTGCTCCATCGGTGCTCCCTGAAGATGAACAGCCCAAGCAGCTTAGCTGAATACGTGCGGGAGATAGTGCTCAGCAGCACGGCTTGCTGGCGCTGGCGCATTCAAAATCGCCATCGCCGGCAAGCAGGACTGCGACAGATGAGGGCGTTACCCGATCAAAACGCCGTAACCCCACCGTCCACCGCCAGCGAATGTCCGGTGGTGAAGGCTGCGCCGTCGCTGCACAGGTACAACACGGCGCTGGCGATTTCCTCGACTTTACCGATCCGCCCCACTGGATGCATGGTCGCGGCGAACTCGGCCTTGCGCGGGTCGGCCTCATGGGCGCGGCGGAACATGTCGGTGTCGATCACCGCGGGGCACACCGCATTGACCCGAATATGCTTCTTGGCGTACTCGATCGCGGCCGACTTGGTCAGCCCGATCACCGCATGTTTGGAGGCCGCGTAGATACTCATCTTCGGCGCCGCCCCCAACCCCGCAACCGACGCGGTATTGACGATCGCGCCGCCACCCTGGGCCAGCATCACCGGTAGCTGATACTTCATGCACAGCCAGACACCTTTGACATTCACGCCCATGATCGCGTCGAATTCGGCCTCGCTGCCCTCGGCCAGACGTCCCTTTTCAATCTCGATACCGGCGTTGTTGAACGCATAGTCGACTCGACCGAATACCTCGACGGCCTTGGCCATCATCTGCTGCACCTCGACTTCCCGGGTCACGTCGCAGAGCAGGAACAATGCCTCGCCACCCGTCTGACGAATCAGCTCGGCCGTCCCTTCCCCGCCCTCGCCGTCCACATCCACCACCACAACCTTCAGGCCCTGCTCGGCGAATGCCAGTGCCGTCGCCCGTCCAATACCCGCAGCGGCACCGGTTACCAACGCAACCTGTCCGGAAAAAGTCATGCTCATTTAACAGACACCTTTTTGATTTGTGGGTAGGTGATCAGCGATGTCGGCCGCTGGGTATCGTGACCACACGGGACAATCTATCAACCACACCCACCGTCCATACCAAAATCGAGGAGCCAACTACCTGTGCATGAGTTCCAGTGATCTGAGGCTATCTACCGCTTTTGGCACGCTAAAGCGCCCGTCGACAGCGTTGAGGGATACCACGCAAAGTGCCCACGCTTGGTGTCCCCGTAGACCAGAAATATCACAACGTAGTTAGTAATGGTTTGCTTGAAAATCGTCCTGTATTTGATACGAAGCCGCAGCGCCACCGGGAAGAAATTTCTGACCGATGCAGCATCGGCCACGCTGGACGAATGTTTGTCCCAGGTATTCTGCGGGTGTTCGACGCTGGCATCGTAAAAACAGTATTGCCCTTTAGCCAAAGAAGGGAACAACTTGGTATTGATCTCCTCAATCGATACCACCGGAAATTCAAATTGTTGGCCTGCGTCTATCGTTATCCCTCGTCCGCCTATCTTTTTATAAAGCAGGCTACGCTGAACGGGGATCAACTTTGACGCCGCAATCGGTTCGTTTTCCTTCTCCCGAACTGGGTAGACCGTGATGTCTTCAGCTCGAAGATCGGATGAATTTTTTAACGTCACTGTCAGGAAGCGCCGATAGCCGTCATAGATATTCGAGCCAATCGAGACCTTTTCCACTAACACTTTGGTGGGATGAGTAGCCATCAAGTATGCGTCTTGAATATTGGACTTCATCTGGATAGGGCAACTGATATTGACCGGCGCCGACGTATTGTTGGCGATCGGACTACACGGCCCATAGGTACTCTCATCGCCAGCGGCCGCTGCGGGTGCCAGCCACAGTGCTGTCACAACTACGGAGACTGACCTGACGTCAATGTCCATTGATGTTGACCGTGCCATTGCCGTTGATGATGGGACTATTGGCCCCATGGGTAACCTGCCGCGGGACGAGCGGTTGCTGGGCCGGTGTCGCTACGAGCAATTTATCAACCAACACGTCAAATACATGGATCCGGCATTGGTTGGCTTCCTTCATCGCCTCCAGCACTTGCTCCTTCAATACGCCGTAGTGCGCTTCATTCTCGTAGTTACCCGAAAGGCGAATATCGGCTTTCAGTAGCTTCTTCACCAGGGCAGCAGTTTCAACATCGATAACAGCGCCCACCTTCGTTTTACTCTGCCCACCGCCATGCGGAGCGTCGTCGCATATGGTTTTCGCCGCTTTCAGAATGTAATCCCGGGCCAGTTGCTGAGCCGCATCGTCGCTTCCAGGATAGGTCGCTACAGCAGCCGACGCGGCGCCTGTAGCAATCAACAGCGCACTCCCAATGACTACTTGCTTTATCAATCCCACACTTACAGTCCTTTTCCCATACGTTATGCACTCCAACCATGATGAGCACTGAACCATCTGAACATCAGGTATCTCAGTCAGACTTCCACAACCATTAACGGCAATCGTCAGAAAAACTTTACTCCGGTGATTCGACTGGTTTGTGTAGGAAGCGGTGTATCAAAAAACGTCATGGGGTTTCGATATGAACGGCTGTTCATTAAGCCGGCCTACCTAGCCTTGAGCACCCTGCAGGTCTATTGCGACACGGTGGTTATATCGGAGCCAGGCGGAATTACTGCTGTCGGATACAGCATGTAAACATTGAAGATCTTGTCGAAACCGACGATCAGGAAGAAATCCCAGCAGGTAACCCATCAGATTGTCGCCCCACTGCAAGTGTGATGATCCTTTCAGCTTCCCTAACTCGTGGATATGCCCGAATGCAGTACGCAAAGGCTGCAGCCAGATATCCTGACACTGCTTGAATACCGCCAGGGGGATATCGCTGAGGCACTGCCATGCCGGTAGGCCCAGGTCGGCCAGCAGGAGCTTGACCTGATAAATGGACTCAGTATCGATGTGAAAAGAATGTAAAAAATTTCGTAACAACTGATAACAATTCGCAATCACTTCCTGATAGCATCCGCAACAAGACGTACTCGCATTGCCAAGGAGGCTCAATCACCACGCGCTTTATCAGGATTACCCCATGGCTCTATGCTTTCCCTCTCGCCCGACCCTCCTCGCCCTGTGCTGCTCCTTCAGCGTCAGCGCCTATGCCGCCGACCAGGCCATCGAACTTGGTGCCACCGCTGTAGATGCCCAAGCTTTCAAGCAAACCCCGAGTGATCTGCCCGAAGCATTCGCGGGCGGTCAGGTCGCGCGCGGTGGCCAGATGGGCGTTCTGGGCAATCAGGACAACATGAGCGTGCCGTTCACGATGACCAGCTACACCTCGAAAATCATCGAGGATCAGCAGGCCGAGAACGTAGGCGACGTATTGCTCAACGACCCATCCGTGCGCGAGTCCGGGGGGTTCGGCAACCAGGCTCAAGTCTTCACCATCCGCGGCTTGCCTTTGAGCGGCGACGATATTTCCTTCAATGGCCTGTATGGCGTGCTGCCTCGGCAGATCATTTCCGTCGACTCCGTGGAGCGCGTCGAAGTCTTCAAGGGCCCCAACGCCTTTATCAACGGCGCCAGTCCCACGGGCACCGGCCTCGGCGGCAGTGTCAACCTGCAACCCAAGCGTGCGCAGGACACCCCGACCCGTCGCTACACCCAGGACATCAGCACAGACGGGCGCATCGGCGAACACCTGGACCTGGGGCAACGGTTCGGTGAGGACAATCGTTTCGGCGCCCGCGTGAACCTCAGCCAACGCGAAGGTGAAACGGCCATCGACGACATGGATCAGCGCTCGAAGCTGTTCATTGGCGGCCTGGACTACCGCGGTGACAATTTCCGTCTTTCCACTGACTTCGGTTATCAGAAAGAACGCATCAACCATCTGCGCAACAACGTGCAGCTGGGCACCGGATTGACGGGCATCCCCCACGCTCCGGACGCCGACCACAACTATGGCCAGGACTGGACCCACCAGGAAAGCGAAGATACGTTCGGCATGGTGCGGGGCGAGTGGGACCTGAGTGACAGCTGGACCGCCTACCTGGCGGGCGGCGGCAAACGTACCCGTGAAGTCGGCACCTACGGCACACCGGTACTGAATAACGCGACGACGGGCGCGGCGACCATTGGTGGCTCGAACATCAATCACAACGAAGAAAACGGCACCGTCATGGCCGGTTTGAACGGCAAATTCCAGACCGGTCCGATCAGCCATCAGGTCGCGCTGGGTGCTTCCAGCATCTGGACTCGCCAGGAAAACGGCTTCGTCTTCTATAGCGGCACGCCGACCAACATCTACAACACGCCATCGGTGCCCAAACCTACCGCGGTCACCTTCGCATCGGGGGATCTCGGCGATCCTGATCTGGCGGGCAAGACGCGCAACCGCAGCCTCGCGCTTTCCGACACCGTGGGTCTGTTCGATGACACGCTACTGCTGACCTACGGGGTTCGTCGTCAACAGTTACGCGTCGAAAACTACGACGTGGGCACGGGCAGCCGTACCGCGCTCTACGACGACGGCATCACCACGCCGGTGTATGGCATCGTCTATAAGCCGATCGAAACGCTGTCGCTGTACGCCAACCGTATAGAGGGCCTTGCCCAGGGCCCGACTGCTAGCGGCAATGTGGTGAACGCAGGGCAGTCATTCCCGCCAGGTCGAACCAAGCAGCTAGAGGCCGGTATCAAACTCGACATGGGTACTTTCGGCGCCAATCTGGCTGCATTCCGTATCGAAAAGCCTACCGACGGTTTCATCCAGGGCGATGTCTTCTTGCGCGATGGCAAGCAGATCAACCGCGGCGTCGAATTCAGCGTCTATGGCGAGCCGGTTGAAGGCCTGCGGCTGGTGGGCGGCGCGACTCGCCTGGAATCCAAACTTGAAGATACCGCCGGCGGAACAACCGATGGCAATCACGCCATCGGTGTACCGACCTTCCTGATGAACGCCAGCGTCGACTGGGACGTGCCGAGACTGCAAGGGGTGGCGTTGAACGTGCGCTTCCTGCGCACTGGCGGGCAATATGCCGATCAGGCCAACAATCTCAGCCTGCCGAGCTGGAACCGCTTCGATGCAGGCGCGCGCTACGGCTTCAAGGTCGCGGAGAAGGACGTGACCCTGCGGGTCAACGTCGAGAACATCGCCAACAAGGATTACTGGGCGTCGGCCAACGGCGGTTACCTGACCCAGGGCGATCCGCGGCTGGTTAAGTTCTCGGGCACCCTCGATTTCTGATCACCGAAGCTCGAAGCCAAGATGGACGATTAACCGTGGGACCGAATTCATTCGCGAAAAATTGACCAGACGACCGTCTTTGTCGTTGTACTGGCCTTCGTGAATGAATTCGCTCCCACAGGGTAATGCGCCGTTCCCTCTATCGGTCAATCCTGAACCCACGCCGCCCGTGGCGCGTCGGCTGAAGATTCGCTGAACAAGTCTCCGATCCCGCTGCCAAAAGCACCACAAGGCGCACTCTGGTGTAAGCTCGTGCGCTGTTGACTCGACCCATCGAGAGGCTTATGCGGGCTCCCTTCCGACGTTCTACCCTTGCCGCGCTGCGCGGTTTCGAATCGTCCAGCGCGGCGATCACCATTCTGCCGAGCGCCGCCGACTATCGCCGTACGCTGCTGGAGAAAATCGCCTCGGCAACGCAACGTATCTACATCGTCGCCCTTTATCTGCAGCAGGACGAAGCCGGGCAGGAAATCCTCGACGCTCTCTATGCCGCCAAGGCCGCCCGCCCGGAGCTGGACGTCGTAGTGCTGGTGGACTGGTTCCGGGCCCAACGCGGGCTGATCGGCGCGGGCAAGCAGGCGGGCAACTCGGCGTGGTATCAGGCGCAGAACCTGGAGCACGATCAGGAAGTGCCGATCTATGGCGTGCCGGTGCAGACCCGCGAGCTGTTCGGCGTATTGCACCTCAAAGGCAGCATCATCGACGACTGCGTGCTCTACACCGGCGCCAGTATCAACAATGTCTACTTGCACAAGCTTGGCAAATACCGCCTCGATCGCTATCAGTTGCTGGAAAACAAAGCGCTGGCCGATTCATTCCAGCGTCTGGTCCAGGAGGAAATTCTGCCATCCGACGCCGTGTATCGTCTCGACCTGCCCTCGCCGCCAAACTCTCGCAGCATTCGGGGCGAAATCCGCCAGTTCCGCCAGCGCCTCAGGCGTGCCAGCTATGACGTGAATGAAGGGGTTCGTGAAAATGGCCAGTTGCGCATCATTCCGCTGCTGGGCATTGGCAACAAGAATTCGCTGAGCAAGGTGCTCTGCGATCTGATTGCCGCGACCCGCGATCAACTGACGCTCTGCACGCCCTATTTCAACATGCCGCTGGTGGTCAAACGCGAGATCAACCGCGCACTCAAACGCGGCGTGAAGATCGACATCATCATCGGCGACAAGACCGCCAACGACTTTTTCATCCCGCCGCAGGAACCGTTCAAGGTCATTTCCGCGCTACCGTATCTGTATGAAATCAGCCTGCGTCGTTTCATGCAGAAGCATCAGAACGCTGTCGCCAGACATGACCTGAACATTCACCTGTGGAAAGACGCCGATAACACCTTCCACCTCAAGGGCCTGTGGTCGGACGAGCGCTACACGGTGCTCACCGGCAACAACCTCAACCCGCGCGCGTTCCAGCTCGACCTGGAAAACGCGGTGTTGATCGATGACCCCAAGGGCGAGTGGCTCAAACCTCGCACCAAGGAAGTCGACCTGTTGATGCGCAACACCCACCACGTGGGCAAATTCGACGAGCTGGACACCTTGAGCGAATACCCGATGGGCGTGCGCACCTTCCTGCGCCGGGTCAGCCGGGTGCGGGTCGAACGCCTGCTGTACCGGATTCTCTGAAACTCATGAGCAAGAACACCGGCGTCCGCGCGCAACAAGCCGAAGAAACCCGCGCGCGCATCCTCCAGGCAGCGATCACGGTCTTCACCCGCGACGGTTATTCGGGCGGGCGCATAGAAAGGATTTCGGCCGAGGCCGAGTCCAACGACCGGATGATCTACTACTACTTCGGCAGCAAGGAAAAGCTGTTCGTGAAGGTGCTGGAGCACACTTACGAGCGCTTCAATCAGGCCGAAAGCACGCTGCAACTGGACCCTTCGACACCAGTTGCAACGTTGCGTCAGATGGTAGCGTTCGTTTGGGACTACTACGTCACACACCCGGAATTCGTCGCCATCCTGAGCATCGAAAACCTGCACAAAGGCAAACACGCCAGACAGTCCAGCGAATTGCGGCGCCTGTCGGGAGAAGCGGTGGGGGTCCTGAGGCCGATCATCGAAGCCGGTCAACAACAGGGCCTGTTTCGCCAGGATGTCGACCTCAAGCATGTCTATCTGATGATCGCCTCGCTCTGCTACTTCTATAACTCCAACCTGCACACCCTGACCTCGTTTCTCGGGCAGGACATGGGCGGCCAAGGCCAGCGGCGGGACTGGCTGGCGTTCATACAGGATCTGGTGGTGCGGGGGGTGATGGTGTTGCCCTCCGAAGAATAAACATCCAATTGCAGATCGTTCCCACACAGCGCGTGGGAACGATCACGGATCACGCGATGCTAATGCGTGCCGGGATTTGCCTTAAGGTACGCGACCTTCTCCTGCAATCCCGTCCACTGCGGTTCGTTCGGTGCGAAACGGCTGCGCAGATAGGCGGCCAGGTCGCTGATCTGCGTATCCGAGAGGCTGTCCTTAAACCCCGGCATGTACCCCAGATCCCGTGTGGCGGGGTTGGAAATCCCTTGCTGAATCACTTTGATCAGATTGTCCGGCATGGCGCTGTGGACGTTGGTATTGCTCGCCAGTGACGGGCTGACACCGAACAGTTTCGGCCCCATACCATCGGCGTGACAGCCCTGACACGAGCCCTCGAACACCCGCTGGCCATTGCTCAATGACTGCGCCGACACGCTGGGTTGCATTACAGGTTTCGGCGCAGATGCTGTGGTCGTTGTTAATGAACCCGCCTCAGCCGTCCCATTCAACGACGCCAGGTACACAGCCATCGCCCGCACATCCGTTTTCGACAGTTTCGCCAGCTCTGAGACCACCGGCCCCATCGGGCCTGCCGCCACGCCATGGGCATCGGAATAACCCGTGCTCAGGTAGCTGAACAGCTGATCCTCGGTCCAGGGCGTTGGCGATTTCGACAAGCTGTTGAGCGCCGGAGCCTCCCAGCCGTCGACCATGCCTCCCGCCAGAAACGCCGCGCCGCCCTTCTCCGCGCCCATCAGGTTGCGCGGCGAATGACAGGCCGCACAATGCCCCAGTCCGTTGACCAGATACTGCCCGCGATTCCATTGCGCGCTTTGCTGTGGCTGCGCCTGCACCTCACCCTTGCGCAGAAACAGCGCATTCCAGCCCGCCATCAAAGGCCGCATGTTGAACGGAAACCGCATGTCGTTGGCCGGCTGTAGCTGCTTCACCGGCGCTTGCGACATCAAGTAGGCGTACAGCGCCTGCATGTCGGCATCGTCGATGTTTCGAAAAGCGGTGTACGGAAATGCCGGATAAAGGTGTTTGCCATCGCGACTGATACCGTCACGCATCGCCCGTTCGAACGCCGGATACGACCAATTGCCGATGCCGGTCTCGGGGTCCGGCGTGATGTTGCTGCTATATAAGGTGCCGAATGGCGTCTGCATCGCCAGACCGCCCGCATTGCTTACACCGCCAGGCGCGGTGTGGCAGACCGCGCAATCCCCCGCCGACGCCAACAGCCGACCTCGCTCCAGTGTCGCGGCGGACCAGGTGCCCGAACTCGGCGGCGCAATCGGTGCGATCTCCGCACGCCAGGGCAATGCAGTCGCCGCCACCCCCAATACAGCGCCGAACGCCGCGAACAGCGAACCAAACAGCCATTTCGAGCGCTTGGCTTTAGGCGATTCGGGGGGATTGCAGTTGGCTTCATCCCCCGCGTTTTTCAGGGCCGCCAACACTCGCTCCGCCGTGATCGGCAATTCACGGAAACGAATGCCGGTGGCGTCATAAATGGCATTGGCGATGGCCGCTGCACTCGGCACGGATGCCGACTCCCCGGCCCCCATCGGCGGTTCGGCCTGGCGCGGCATCATCATCACGTCGACCTTGGGCACCTCCGGGAAAGTCAGGATTGGATATCCGCCCCACTCCTTGCTGGCAATGGTCGATTCCTCGAAAGTGACCCGCTCCTTCAGCACGCGGCTGGTGGACTGAATCACATTGCCGTGAATCTGGTGCTGCACCCCCGCCGGATTGACCATCATCCCCGCGTCATGGCCGATCACCACCCGCGTCACCGAGACATCGCCGGTGTGCTTGTCCACCGCCACATCCGCGACCCAGGCCGCCCAGGCCGCACCGAAGCCGGGAAACTTGCTGTGGATGTAGCGCGCATAGGCGAACCCGCGACCGCGCAGCACCCCGTCTTCTTCCGGGATCTGCATGGGTTGGATACGCGGCGTCCAGTCGGCGCGGGCCGCGGTGGCCTTGACCAGTTCCGAAGCGCGGTCATCGTGCAGATAGCGCAGGCGATATTCCACCGGATCCACGCCTGCGGCAAAGGCCAGTTCGTCGATGTAGGACTCATGGGCGAAGGTGTTGGGCAGCGCCGACACGCCGCGCATCCATGATGCGCGCACGATCGGCGCCATATCGTTGATGGTCACGCGCATGTGTTCGATGTCGTAGGGCGGGATCGACGTGCGGTCGCCCATTTCGAACATCACAGCGACCGGATCGACTCGCCCGGTCAGCAGGAGCGCCAGAGTGGGCGAGTTGTTGGAGGGGTAACTGGTGGTGAAGTCGTACCCGGCCACGCCACCTTCCGCGTTGAGGCCGCCGTCGACTTCCATCAATTGCGCCGTGCCCTTGGGCTCCCAGGCATGCTCTTGCTCGCGGGTCAGTTGCACCCGAACCGGGCGTCCTACCGCACGCGACAGCAGCACCGCATCGGCACACACATCGTCTGCGCAGTTGCGACCATAACAACCGGCTGCTTCCATGCGGATAATTTCGATCTGTTCTTCGGGATATTCCAGCAACCACGCCAGATCCGCCCGCAACATGTGTGGATTCTGCGTGCCGGACCAGACCCGGATGCCTTCCTCGCGGTAGTCCGCAAGCCCGCAGGAGGGTCCGATCGATCCATGGATCTGATAGGGCCAGAGATAAGTGCGGGTCATCCGTTCGCTGGCAGCGGCCAATGCTTCGTCGACGTTGCCCTTGTCCAACACTACGCGCTGCACCTTGGGATTATCGCGAATGGCCTGTTCGACATCGCTCATGTCGGGCAATTGATGCTGCCAGGGCTTCCAGGTGACTTTCAGCTCCTTGGCAGCCCTGGCCGCCTGCTCTTCGCGCATCGCCACCACGCCGATGAAATCGCGGATCACCACCACACGCACGATGCCAGGGATGTGAGCGATGGACGATTCATCGACCTCCAGCAGGCTGGTGCCTACGAACTCGCCTGTGTCGTAGCCGGCGTAAGGCGGGCGGATCACTCGACCGTGCAGCATGTCCGGCAGACGCATGTCGTGGACGTAGGTCAACTCCCCGGTGGCCTTGCCCGGAATGTCGACCCGCGCGGCGACGGTCCCCACCAGCTTGTAATCTTCCAGGCGCTTGAGCGGTGCGTCGCCGGAAATCCTCAGCTCGATGTGCTGGTCGAGCAGCAATTCGCCGAATCGGCAGGTTCGACCGTCTTGCGCTTTGATCACCCCGCTTTCGATCACCAACGTTTCCGGCCTGACCTCCCAGCGTTGCGCCGCGGCCTGCAACAGATAGCGGCGGGCCTCGGCGGCAGCGTTGCGCAAGGGGATCGCGGAAATCTGCAAGGTGGCGCTGGCGATGGTCGCGCCCTGATTCGGCGCACGCTCGGTGTCACCGAGGATCATGGAGACCTGATCCATCCGCAGATCAAGTTCTTCGGCGACGATCTGCGCAAGCGAAGTACGAATGCCAGTGCCGAGATCCACGTGACCGTTGAAGGCGTAGACCGTGTTGTCCTGATCGATGGCGATGAACAGCCCCAATTCCTTGGGCTTGACGGTGGGCGTGCCGCCTTTGGCGACCGGGCCGGACGGCGGCAGGATGTCATCGACGATCAGCAGCACGCCGTTCTTGGCCAATAGATGATCGCGAGTGGGCGTGGGCTTTGCCTGGGGAGGTGTCATTGGCGCAGTCAAAAGAGTCGCTCCGTTCAAAGCTGATGACGGGCGGCCCGCATGACCGCGCGAAGAATTTCGATGTGGGTGCCGCAGCGGCAGAGGTTGGCCGAGAGTTCGTTGCGGATCTGCGCTTCGGTGGGATGTGGGTTGCGGTCGAGTAAGGCCTTGGCGGTCATGATCATGCCGTTCATGCAGTAACCGCATTGCGCGGCCTGCTCGTCGATGAATGCCTGCTGCACCGGGTGCGGGTACTCGCGGGAGCCGATGCCCTCCAGCGTGGTGATTTCACGTCCCTCGGCACCGGCCAGTGGAAACACGCAAGAGCGTGCCGCCACCCCGTCGATGATCACCGTACAGGCGCCGCACTCCCCCAGGCCGCAGCCGTATTTCGGGCCGTTGAGCTGCAAGTCGTTGCGCAGGATCAATAGCAGCGGGGTCTCCGCCATGGCCGTCACGGACGAGATTCGACCGTTGACCTGTAGCGTCACGGTCGTCTCGCCCGTTACCTGCTGCTCGCTCATATCGCGTTCCCCATCTGTTACCAACCGTCTCGGGCTTTTGGTGAAGTAATTACTTCATGAAAAGAGAGCAGGAAGCGTGCCAGTGCGGGGTGGGACGTAGGAAGAGGAAGTCGGTCGTGCCGGAATGGAGATCAAACTGAGAGCGAATTCATTCTCGAAAGATTTATCAGACGTCAGAGATGCGTAGGAGGCACTGGCCCAATCGCGGATGAATTCGCTCCCACAAGGGATTCGTGAGCGCCTTACTCTTCCGGCTCTTCGATCAATTTTCGCAGCAAAAACAACACCGCCACGCGTTCGGCGGGATTCAGATTGCTGAGGGTGAGTTCAGTGATCTGCGCGGCGCGAGGAACGGTTTCCTGCACCAATTGGAGGCCGCTGTCCGTCAGGCTGCAGATGACCTTGCGTCGATCCTGCGGGTCGGGGTCCAGGCTGATCAGGTCGCGGGCCTTGAGCCGGTCGACGATACCGCGAATGGTCGCCTGATCCACCGCTGTGGCCTTGACCAACTCGGTTTGCGAACTGGGGCCGTGGTCGCGCAGCGCGCAGAGGGTTACGAACTGCACCGCCGTAAGCTGCGAGTCGCCAACATTCTGCTGAAAGATCGCCAGATGACGCTGGTAAGCCTTGCGCAGTAAGTGGCCGACCTGCTCGGAAAAAGTGTACGACGCGGGGGTTTTGGAAGGTTTATCAGTGGACACGGATGGCTCGTTCGGCGGGCGGTAGAGAGTGGTGGGTACATTAACGCTTGCGCAGGGTTAAGGGGAGTCTCTAGAGCACTGCGGATCAGAACTGTGGGAGCGAATTCATTCGCGAGGCGGCGGTACATCCGACGCACTTCTGTCGTATGCACTACGGCATCGCGAATGAATTCGCTCCCACAGGGTGTATTTCCGGGAGCTGAAGGAAAAAAGCGTCAGGCTTTGGAAGCCTCTGGCGCCACCACATCACCACCCAGCACCACGGCCTGATCATCCAGATAGATATCGCAATGGCGCAGCGGGATATCCAGGTGGCACGGCGTCTTGCGCGTGCCGCCGACTTCGGTGTTCGGCCCGGTAGAGAACAGGAAATTGCCGTAAAACGCCCTGGCATCCATGCACATGCCGTCGTTCTTGTCGTGCAGGCCCATGGCGGTCCACTGCGCACGCGGCTGCAGACCCCAGCCGATGTGGGAGATGCCATACACCTCGGGGTCGTTGAAATACTTCATGTAATCGCGCAGGTATTCGGCCTCGAATCCGCCGTGAATGTTGGTGATGAAGCCCTTTTCGATCTCCAGCGTGATCTGCTCGCGGGAGTACGTCTTGAATGGCAGCACGATATCCCCGACATCGATCACCAGCGTGCCCTCGGCGGTTTCCTCGTTCGGCCAGGAGAACAGAAAGCCGCTGGGCCAGTGGTCCCAACGCCCCGGTTCGTCGGCAAAACCATACTCGGTGACCGAAGGGTACTGCCCCAACCGCGCACGGAAATCGCTGCCTGCGCGGGACTTCACATGAATCGAACGCGCCGCCTTCAACATCTGCTCGGCCGCCAGCACCCGCTCCTTGTCGGCCACGCTCGGCAGCATGCGCGCCAGCACTTCCGGCGGCTCGACCGCCAGCAGAATCCGCGTTCCCGTCTTGAGGATCTGCTCCTGTTCAGGCGAATGCAGCAGCATCATGGTGTCGATGATCAGATCCGCCGCTTCCAGCGCGCGTTGCGCGGCAATGTTGCCGGTAAGCGCCGTGTCGCCGCAGTAGGCGGTCATGTCGTTGCCCATGGCCTTGGGGTGATTGAACGACGGCAACTCTACCGCATATACCTTCGCCCCCAGACGCTGTGCGGCATCCATCGCGGCACGCACGGTGCGCGCATCGGAGTAGTGGCTCTTGAGCACTGCGACGCTCTGAGTCGTGTCGACTTTCGACAGTTTCAGCACGTGCTCGAACATTTGGGTCAATTCGCAATCGCTAACCGGCATCACTTGGCTCCTCGTCATCCAGCCTGGGCGGAACGCACCATTGAAAGGCGTCACGCTTCACATTAGTGCAGTTTTTAAAGCGTACACGCTAATAAAAGGTGATAAGACATCAAATAGTGGAAGTCTGCAATAGGCGCGCCACTTCGTTACCTATACACACAAAACCCTTATTTGACTGGTTACAAAGGGTGACATGTCTATTTGCGACGGCCTGGCGTATTTTTTTGAAATACCTATTCACATTTCAAAAATTAAGCGTATACACTTTAAAAACGCACTGTGGAGACGATCAGTATTCGTCACACACTCTCAGAGATTCACGAAACACGAAGGAAGCGCGCCATGCCAGCTACGTCCATTTCGCAAAAAATCGCCATCGTCGGAGCCGGTCTGGGTGGTGCTGCTGCCGCCACGCTGTTGCAGCGGGCCGGCTTCAAGGTCGATGTCTATGAGCAGGCCCCAGAGTTTTCGCGCATCGGTGCGGGGATCCATATGGGCCCTAACATCATGAAAATCTTTCGCCGCATGGGCATCGAACAGCAGCTGAGCGACATGGGCTCGCACCCGGACTTCTGGTTCAGTCGCGATGGCGCCACCGGTGACTACTTGTCGCGCATCGCATTGGGCGAGTTCTCGCTCAAGGAATACGGCGCGGCGTACATCACCGTGCACCGCGGTGACCTGCATGCGCTGCAGATGTCGACCCTGGCCCCCGGCAGCGTGCACTTCAGCAAATGCCTGACCACCCTTGAAGAACGCGACAATGGCGTGCGCCTGAACTTCGCCGACGGCACTCACGCCGACGCCGACATCGTGATCGGCGCCGACGGCATCAATTCAAAAATCCGTGAAGAGCTGCTGGGCCAGGAGAAACCTTTGTACAGCGGCTGGGTTGCTCATCGCGCCTTGATCCGCAGCGAGGTACTGAGCAAATACAACCTGGACTTCGAGAACTGCGTGAAGTGGTGGAGCGAGGACCGTCACATGATGGTCTACCACACCACCGGCAAGCGCGATGAGTACTACTACGTCACTGGCGTACCTCATGCGGCATGGGATTTCCAAGGCAACTGGGTCGATAGCAGCCGCGATGAGATGTACGAAGCCTTCGCCGGTTATCACCCCACCGTGCAGGCCCTGATCGAGTCCACCGAAAGCGTGACCAAGTGGCCACTGCTCAATCGCAATCCGCTGCCGCTGTGGAGCCGGGGTCGTCTGGTGCTGCTGGGCGATGCCTGCCACCCGATGAAACCGCACATGGCCCAAGGCGCGGGCATGGCCATCGAAGACGCCGCGATGTTGACTCGCTGCCTTCAGGAAACCGGTCTGACCGATTACCGCACCGCGTTCGAACTCTATGAAGCCAACCGCAAGGAGCGCGCCTCGCGGGTGCAGGCCGTGTCCAACGCCAACACCTGGTTGCGCACCCAGGAAGATCCGGCCTGGGTCTACGGCTATGACCTCTATGCCCAGCAGCTGAAATCGGGGGTGGCCGCGTGAATACTTTCGTCCACGGCGGCAACGTAGCGACCAACGGCATTCGTCAGCATTACCTGCGCTACGGCGGGACCAGACATGCCGACAAACCGGCGTTGATCCTGATCCCGGGCATTACCAGCCCGGCGATCACCTGGGGCTTCGTCGCGGAACATTTGGGTCGGTATTTCGACACGTATGTACTCGATGCCCGTGGTCGCGGGCTGTCCTCCACCGGGCCGGATCTGGACTACAGCGTCGACACCTGCGCCGATGACATCAGCGCCTTTGCCACCGCCATGGGGATCGACAGCTATCACCTGGTGGGCCATTCCATGGGCGCGCGCTTCGCTGTCCGGTCTTCGGTGCGCAACGCTCAGGGCCTGAAAAGCCTGGTGCTGATCGACCCGCCGGTGTCCGGCCCTGGTCGTCGTGAATACCCGTCGAAACTGCCGTGGTATGTCGATTCGATCCGGCAGTCGCAAAGCGGCATGAGCGCGGACGACATGCGCGCCTTCTGCCCAACCTGGACCGAAGAGCAACTGCAACTGCGCGCCGAATGGCTGCACACCTGCTTCGAGCCGGCCATCGTGCGCGCCTTCACCGATTTCCATGAGGAGGACTTCCATCAGGACCTGCCGAACTTGCCGGTCCCTGCCCTGCTCATCGTCGCCACCCGTGGCGGGGTGATTCAGGCAGAAGACGAAGCGGAGATCCGACAGCTGCAACCGGAGATTCTGATTAATCGCGTGGAAGATGCCGGCCACATGATTCCGTGGGACAACCTGCCGGGATTCTTTGCGGCGTTTGGTGATTTCCTCGGCACGCGGTTGAGCTAGCGCCGATTTCTGTAGGAGCCAGCTTGCTGGCGAACCGCGGTGTGTCAGTTACATCTGCCTCACTGATACACCGCTGTTCGCCAGCAAGCCGGCTCCTACCAGAACGTCACCCGCCACAAAATCGGGTTTCAGCTTTCAAGCCGTGGTTTCCAAAGGAGAACGGGATGAGTGAACAACAGAGCGCCGACGCCAACTATCAGGGCGTCTGGGGCAATCGCATCGGCTTCGGGCAGAAACCGGCGCTGCTGATGATCGATTTCATGCAGGGCTACACCCAACCCGGCGCACCGCTTTTTGCGCCGGGTGTGGTCAGCGCCGTGGCCGAAAGCGTCGAGCTGCTGGCCAGTGCGAGGCAGCATGGTATCCCGGTGGTGCACACCAACATCCGCTATCACCCGACGCATTTTGCCGACGGCGGAATCTGGGTAAAAAAGGCGCCGGTGATGAAGGACATGGTCGAGGGCAATCCACAGGCGGCCTTCTGTAAGGAAGTGCTGCCGTTGCCGGAAGAAGTGGTGATCAGCAAGCAATACGCCAGCTCGTTCTTCGGCACCTCGCTGGCCTCGATGCTGCATGCGCAAGGCATCGATACCGTGGTGTTGGCCGGCTGTTCCACCAGCGGTTGCATTCGGGCGACGGCGGTGGACGCGGTGCAGCATGGTTTTCGCACCATCGTCGTGCGCGAATGCGTCGGTGATCGGCATCCAGATCCCCATGAGGCGAATCTGTTCGACATCGACAGCAAGTACGGGGATGTCGTGAGCAAGCACGAAGCGATGAAGCGGTTTCAGGCGGCAAGTGAAAAACTGGCAACTGAAGCCATGACCGGCGCGAGACATGACTGAAAACCGCCAGGCTCGACACACCCCCTGTGGGAGCGAATTCATTCGCGATACGACGGCACGGTCGACAGAGATGTGTTGCCTGAACGCCCCATCGCGAATGAATTCGCTCCCACAGAAGGATGGCGAACGGCAGATGAATCACTGAGCAAGGGACAAAGCGATGAAGCGGTTTCAAGTGACAAGTGACAACTGGCAACTGGCAACTGGCAACTGAGGCCACAACCGGCGCGATACATGACTGAAAACCGCCAGGCTCGACACACCCCCTGTGGGAGCGAATTCATTCGCGATACGGCGGTACATCCGACGCACTTCTGTCGTCTGCACTACGGCATCGCGAATGAATTCGCTCCCACAGAAGGATGGCGAACGGCAGATGAACCACAACGGATGAAACACCTGAAGAAACGGCGCTTACGTCGTTAGAACCAAGCCATAGAGTTCTGGTCTTGCATACAGCTTGCTTACTACTGGACACGTCGCCGCCCTGAATAGGCAAGACACAGCCAGTCTTCTGACACTGCCTTTGGAAGTCGCCATCCGGTGCTCGCCAAAGTACTTGATGTGCGGCAAACAAAAACCACAACAGGCCGTATGAGAATGTAGCGAACGCAGGCAAGATCAGCCGCAATCGCGCTCAGCCGGTCGAAGAACCGCCAGGAGACACCCATGCCCTCTGCGAATGTAGAAACCGTCGCGACAGACGCCGCTGACCCAATCAAAGCGCTCTACCACAAGATCACCTGGAAGCTCATTCCATTCCTGTGTTTCTGCTACCTTGCGGCGTACCTGGACCGCATCAACATCGGCTTCGCCAAACTGCAGATGCTCGACCAGCTGCACTTCAGCGAAACCGCGTTCGGTCTCGGCGCCGGACTGTTTTTCGTCGGCTATATCCTGTTCGAAGTCCCGAGCAACCTGGTGTTGGAGAAAGTCGGGGCGAAGATCTGGATCGCCCGGATCATGATCACCTGGGGGCTGCTATCCGCCTGCACGCTGTTCGTCAGCACACCGATGCAGTTCTACGTGCTGCGTTTTTTCCTCGGCGCTGCCGAAGCGGGCTTCCTGCCGGGGGTGCTGTTCTACCTGACCACCTGGTTCCCGACCTATCGACGTGGTCGCATCATCGCGCTGTTCATGATCGGCCTGCCGCTGTCCAGCGTCATCGGCGGCCCGCTGTCGGGCTGGATCATGGGGCATTTCGATCAGGCGGCCGGGCTGCGCGGCTGGCAGTGGTTGTTCCTGATCGAAGGGGTGCCCAGTGTGCTGCTTGGCGTGCTGACCTTCTGGGCGCTGCCGAACGCGCCAAAAGACGCCAAGTGGCTCAACAGCACCGAACAGACCCTGCTCGAAGGCGAGCTGCATCTGGACGATGCCGAAGGCAAGGACAGCAAGCACAGTTTCCGCGACGGCTTCTTCAATCTGAAAGTCTGGATGCTTGGCGGTATCGATTTCTCGATCCTGCTCAGTGCCTACGCAATGGGTTTCTGGATGCCGACGTTCATCAAGAATGCCGGGGTCACGGACACCTTCCACATCGGTGTGCTGACCGCCTTGCCCAGTGTGGCGGCGCTGATCGGCATGCTGATGATCGGCGCCAGTTCCGACCGTCGCCGTGAGCGTCGTTGGCACATCATCGTGCCGTTCTGGATCGGTGCCGTGGCCATGGCCGCCAGCCCGTTCTTCACCCATAACGTAGTGGCAACCGTTGCGCTGTTCGCCATTGCCTCGGCGGCGATCATCGGTGCAGTGCCGGTATTCTTCAGTCTGCCCGCGACCTTTCTCAAGGGCCGTGCCGCTGCAACGGGTTTTGCGTTGGCCTGCTCGCTGGCGAACATTGCCGGGTTGGTCAGTAACTCGATGATGGGCATTGCCATCGACGTCACTGGCAGCAGCGCAGGTGCGCTGTGGTTCTTTGCCGGGTGCCTGGTGCTCAGCAGCCTGTTGGTCGTGGCGTTGCCAGCGAAGCTGGTAAATCGGTAAGCCTTCCGGCTGTCCCCGATCAACTGTAGGAGCCGGCTTGCTGGCGAACAGCGGTGTGTCAGGTACGTCTCCCTCGCCGACACGCCGCCGTTCGCCAGCAAGCCGGCTCCTACAGCAAGAATGCATTTCTCCAATGACAACTGTGGAAACTCAACCTCGGGAGCGAGTTCATTCGCTCCCACAGTTTGAATCGTGCTCACCTTGAGAGATTCGCCCCAGCGCTCACCCCACCAACGCAATCAACTGCTGCCGTTGTGCATCGGTCAACAACGGTCCCACCGCCGCCGCGGCGTTTTCCTTCATATATCTCGGATTGCCCGTGCCCGGAATCGCGCAGGTCACTGCCGGGTGGGAGATCAGGAATTTCAGCGCCAGCTGCGCCCAGCTGTTGGCCTGCACTTCCCCCGCCCACCCCGGCAGCGGTTGGCCGCGCAAACGCCCGAGCAAACCTCCGCCGCCGAACGGCCGATTGCAGATGACCGCCACGCCCCGCTCCCGACACAACGGCAACACCCTTGACTCCACCGCCCGATCATCCAGTGCGTAGTTGATCTGCAGAAAATCCAGCTTCTCGGCCTTTAGCACCGCTTCCACTTCGTCATACGCTGAAGAGGTGTAATGGGTGATGCCGATGTAACGAATGCGTCCCTGTTCTTTCCACCCGCGCAGAGTCGGCAGGTGGGTTTTCCAGTCCAGCAGATTGTGGATCTGCATCAGGTCGATGCGCTCGGTCTGCAGCAGCCGGAAGGAGTCTTCCATCTGCGCGATGCCCTCCTGCTTGCCACGGGTCCAGACTTTGGTCGCGAGAAATGCCGGAGAGCGCGGCTCATGGATCGACAGCAGCTCGCCAGTGCTCTGCTCGGCGCGGCCGTACATGGGCGAGCTGTCGATCAGTGTGCCGCCTGCCGCAAACAACTCATCGAGCACTTTGGGCAAAAGTTTGTATTCATCACTGCCCGGCGCGACATCGAACCCGCGATAGGTGCCAACGCCGATCATCGGCAGCGCTTCGCCACTGGAAGGAATGTTTCGGGTGAGCATTTTGCGGTCTCCTTTATTGCCATTACCGGAAATGGCAGGGGCAGCGGTTGATGGCGGATTGACGCCCGCCGCCGCGAAATCGAACGCCAGCGCTGCCGACGCGCCAGCAGCGAGGGTGAGCAATCGTCTACGGGTGAAAAGCCTTGAGTCGGTCATGGACGTCTCCCGTGTTCAGCGTCGCGTTTTTTCTCTTCCTGCCGTTCGGCCAGCCACGCCGACAGCCAACTCCAGAGCCCGGCGAACGGCACGATCAACAGCGCCAGCAGGCCAAAACCGGCGCCCAGCGTCGAAAGCCCTGCCGACAACCAGCCACTGGCTGCGTCGCCGCCGCGATAGACCAGGGTTTCGATGACGTTCTTGGCCTTGTACTTCTCTTCGCGGCTGACCACCGTCCACAACACCTCACGCGCGGGCCGCACGATGGCGAACTCCACGGCCCGGCGCAGCCCTTGAGCCAACGCGACGCTGGCAGGCACCGGTGCCAGCGCCATCGCGGCAAAGGCCACCAGCGTGGCAATCGGCATCGCCGCCAACGCCCCACCGATCCCGACCAGGCGAATCAGCGGAGCCGTCAACAGCAGCTGGAAAACCAGGGTCAGCACCGACACCGTCAGGTCCACATAGGCGAAGAACTGCGTGCGCGCGGCCACATTGGCATAACTGTCGGCGACGATTCGGCCCTGCTCGAAATACAGCAAGGTCGCCGCGCTGGTGTGCAGCAGCATGAACAACACCAGGCCCAGCAGATAGCAGGATTTGAGGATCAGCGTCACGTCTGCCAATACCCCGCCACCCATGCTGCGACTTTCTTCGCCCAGCCGTTGATAACCGCCCCCGCCCCCTTCATCCGGGCTGCGAGGTTGGGTCCTGAGCAGCAAGGCGCGATAGCAACGCACGGCGATCTCAAGCAGCACGGCAGCGGCGACGGTCAGCGCCAAGGGGCCGAGGTGGGTTGCCATGGTCGCTGCCAATAATGGCCCGATAAAGGTGCCCAACGTGCCGCCCGCCGCAATGAAGCCGAACAGCCGCCGGCCCTGCTCATTGGAAAAACGGTCGACCAGCACGCTCCAGAACACCGTGACGATGAACAGGTTGTAGACGCTGATCCAGACGAAGAACACCCGCCCCACCAGCACCGGCGCCTCATGCCGGGAAATGAGCAAGCCGAAGATCAGCATCGACAGCGCCACCAGCCGATACACCAACGGCACGAAACGCTTGGCCGCAAGCCTTGCCACCATCGCGCCATACAACGGCACGGCGATCAACATGACGACGAACGTCGCCGTGAACAGCCATTGCAACTTGTCCGCGCCACCTTCCAGCCCCAAGGCATCACGCAGCGGGCGCACCAGGTAGTAGCTGGCCAGCACACAGAAATGGAACGCGAAACCAAGCGACAGCGCCGCCCGCTCATGGGGCTGGACCTGCAGGGTCTGGAACGGATGCAGGCGGCTCATGGCGCCGCCCATGCCAGCGCATGGGCATCAATGTGAAACGAGCGTCTGGAGCAGGCCATCGCGGGTCTCCCGATCGGACAATGATTGATCGACCGCCAAACGCCAGTCTCGGTTCAACGACCATTTCGTCCGTTGGGCCAAGATCGCGGGAACGCTCAGCGTCAGCCACGCGTCACACCTTAAGCACTGACCACGGAGCCAACGAACATGAAAACAGTAATCACTGAGCAAGAACTCGCCGAAGCGGACCTGCGGCCCTACAAGGAAATCTGGCTGACCTCGACGCTGGCGCTGGCCGAAACCGGCCACAACGAGGACGAACTGTGCCTGTGGCGATCAGAGCTGGCCTTTACCCACGACATGATGAGCGAGGGCACCCACGATCAGAATCTCAAGGGTGTGTGGCTGGTGGTTGACGACATCGACAATGCGGAACAGGTGCTGGAAATCGAAAACGAAGTGCGCGAGCGCTTGCGGGTGCTCGGTTTGCAGGGCGAGTTTTACCCGGCGGAGGTTGGGGATGGGCATGCGTCGCAAGGGTGAGCGTCGAACCCGTAACGCGCATGTCCGCCCCAACGGCGCCTCTACCGGCGCTGCAACGCTCACGTAGGAGCATTCCGAAGATTCTGTAGTCACACCATTGCTTACGGTTTGTTTAATGACATCTACCAAATAGGGTCTCTATCGTCGCTTCTTCATTTCGCTGAATAAGAAGCTCAACGATGTCGAGACCTTATGCATTCGTCAACGACCAGACCCAGAATTACACCTACCTGCGCGACCACCGGCTCGCCATTCCCATCGGTGCCCGCCCCAAGTTCGACCAGCTTAATTCTCACATTCGTAATGAAGTCGTCATGCCTGGGCAAGTGGTTGTCGTGAGCGAGGGCTCTGCGCAGATGTGTACCCCCGAGGAAACACAGTTGCGGCAGCTGGCCCAGAACGTGCGCATGGCCATGATCGGCACCGTGCACACTGAAAATAAAGTCATGGTCCAGAATTTCGATGTGCTTCAAAGCATCATGACTTACGGCTCAATCGGGATCGGTGCCAGTACGGGGGCATGGAGCAAACACCTGACTGAAATTGAAAATCTGCTCAAGGAAACCCAGACGCTGCATCAGCGCTGGCGTTCCGGAGCGTTGACCAACGATCAGTTTTTCGCACAACGAGGCGCCTTGTTTACCCGGATCGACACCCACTTGAAAGGCATCGGCCGGTTCGGAACGGGCCTTAATAACCAAGGCAAGATGAAGCGAATCCTGGGTATTTCGAGCAAGAGTTATCTGCACACGGGCGAGATTGCGGGGTATGCCAAGCACGTCAAAGGCGTTTCAAAAATGGCAAGCGCGATGAGTAAAGGAACGTATGTCGGGATTGCGCTGGATGTCGGCGTAGGTGCGCTGGAGATTCAGGAGGCGTGTTCTGTTGGGCGGGAGGAGCAATGCACCGAGGCCAAGTATGTCGAAGGTGGTAAAACGGCTGTGGGTATAGGATTAGCAGCGATTGGTGGAACCGCTGGAACTTATCTCGCAGGCGCCGTTTGCATAGCTATCGGTATTCCGACCGGGGGCGTGGGCACGTTGGCATGCGCGGTAATCGGAGGCTCCCTAGGCGCATATGCTGGCGGCCGGGCAGGGTCTCATTTTGGTGAGCAAGCTGGCGACAAACTCTTCGAGCAGATTGAACGATGAGACACGACACTTCTGGCTGGATAGCAATTTCTATCAGCATATCGGCCGTGCTGAACTTGGCTCTCCTGCTTTTCTCTGCGTATTGGAAGCTCCCCATTGCGGAGCAGCGCCTCGTTAATTGCAGAATCGTCTCGAACACGAAAAGCGTCTGGCGAGGCAATGACCCTATCGCACGGTTCAACAGGCTGGGTGCAGTGGCGTTGGTCTTTACGTTGAGCGGCTTGCTCGACAAGCGTGGCTTGATCGACCGAAACGAAGCAGATCATGTACCGCTAAGTTTGCGCATGTGGACAACAGGCCCAGTATTGGGCAGCTGCTTGATATTGGTGGTGGCCGTGAGTTTCTGGGTAATAGATAAGATCACAATCGCGTGATCCTACAGCCCTGCCCAACTCACCCGAGGGCACTCAAGCAGCCCGCCGCTTCGTCAAGCATATCTGCGGCACCGAGGGCGTGAGCAGATCGGTTCGTGCGAAGGACCGGCGTTGTTGTCACTTCTTCAACGCCTCATACGCCTCCCACGCATGCATCGAGTAGATGTACGCCACGCCCGCATTCAACGAAATCGCTGTCGCCAATGCCGCCGCCACTTCCTCGCGAGTGGCACCGGTGGCGATGGCCGCTTCCGAATGTCTTCACCCCGGCGCCTTGACCCCCAATTGCTTCCACATCGGCTTGGTAATGCGCTGGGTGTTCTTGTACCCCGCCCACGGATCGGCCTTGAGCTTGCGCAGGCGCTTGAGCAGATTGCCGATGTTCCACTGCGCCGAAGACTTGAGGGCGCTCAGTTCGTCGCGAGCGATCGGCACTGAAACCGGCAAGCCTGGGCGCGCGCGTACCGAATAGGCGGCGACGGTGCTGGCGCCGCGGGTGTTGCGCAGGTAGTCGATGAAGATTTTGCCAACCCGGTTTTTCGGCCCGGACGTCGCGGTGAAACGCTCCGGCAGTTGTTGGGAAATGAACTGCGCCAGCGCCTTGGCGAAAGCTTTCACGGTTTCCCATTCGGCCTTGCGCGCCAGCGGCACGATGATGTGCATGCCCTTGCCGCCGCTGGTCTTGATATACGCATCCAGGCCCAGTTCGTCGAGCACCGCCAAGGTCATCTGCGTGGCTTCGATCATGCTGCGCCACGGCAGATCCGGATCCGGGTCGAGATCGAGGACGAAATGGTCCGGCAGCTCGATCTGGTCATAGGTCGAGCCCCAGGTGTGCAGCTCGATCGTGCCCATCTGTGCCGCCCCGACCAGCGCCTGCACGCTGTCGATTTCCATCAGCCGCGCATGGCCCGTGTCGAGGCCGGGATCGAGCTGCTTGATGTGGGGAATCGCCAGCCGTTCGGAGTGTTTCTGAAAGAACTGTTCGCCTTCGACGCCTTCCGGGCAACGCAATAATGCAACCGCACGATGATCGAGGTGGGGCAGAATCCAGTCAGAGATCGACTCGTAGAAATGCGCGAGATCGATCTTGTGCAGACCGCTCTGGGAATCGATCACCCGCTCGGGATGGCTGATCAGCACGCCCGCGACGTCGACCTTGTCCTTGGTTGCCTTTTTGCTGGCAGGCTTGGCTTTTTCAGCCGGCGTGTCGGCTTTGCTAGCGCCAGCTTTCGAGGCGTTGGGTTTGAACGGGGCTTTGATGTCTTTCGGGGTTCTTGGGTATTCATGGACCACTTCACTGGCCGGTTTGTCACTGCGCAACGCGACAAACGACGCATGGCGAATGATGCCTTCGCGGGTCCACTCACCGAACTCCACTTCCCCGACCAGCGTCGGTTTGATCCAGTGCACGCCACGGGCCTGAGCGCTGGTGAGTTTTTTCCCAAGAGGTGATGCGTCCTGTTCCAGTGTCTTGAGTTGCTCGAACATCTCGCCGAGCATTTTCTGGTTGAAGCCGGTGCCCACTCTGCCGGCGTAAACCAACCCCGCGTCCTCCTCGTTCACCGCCAGCAGCAACGCGCCAAAACCGCTGCGACCGCCTTGCGGTTTGGTGAAACCGATGATGACGAACTCCTGACGCAGCTTGCATTTGAGCTTGATCCAGTCCGGGCTGCGGCGAGACTGGTACCCACTGCCGGCGCGCTTGCCAATCACGCCCTCGAGCGACAGTAAACATGCGCTCTCGATGATGTCGCCATGGCTCGCCGAGAACGCATCGGAGAATCGCAGCAGGCTCTTGCCTTGCCTACCCAACAGCTTTTTCAGGATCGCCCGACGTTCTTCTACCGGTTTCTCACGAATGTCCTCGCCATTGAGAAACGGCACATCGAACAGGTAATAGACGATGTCCTTGCTGCGGCCGATCTCGAAGGCATTCTGCAATGCCTGGAAGTCAGGCAAACCGGCGTCGTTGAGTACCACGACTTCACCGTCGAGCCAGCCATCGCCCAGATTCAATTGACTGATGGCCTTGGCCTGCAAGGGCAGACGCTCGGTCCAGTCATGGCCGTTGCGGGTGATCAGGCGCACCTCGCCGTCGAGAATACGGGTCATGATGCGATAACCATCGAACTTGATTTCGTACAGCCATTCGCCTTCGGGTGGGGCGTCCATCAATGTCGCCAATTGCGGAGAGAGTTTTTCCGGCATTTTGGTCTTTTTCGCCGGGGTCTTGCCGGCCGGTTTATTGGCAGGCTTCTTGTCCTCTTCAGGCGCAGAGGCAGCCTTGCGTTTGCTGGTTTTGGCGGGAGCTCGCCCCTCGCCCACCGTCGCACCGCTGACCACGCTCTCCGGCTTGTCGGTGACGATGTCGTACTCGTCCGCCGAGCGCACGGCAGCATCCTTTTCCTTGATCAGCAGCCATTGTTCCTTGTCGCTATTGCCCCTCAGATGCGTGCGTACCAAGGCCCAGTCGCCCGTGAGTTTTTCGCCGATCAGGGTGAACTTAAGCTTACCCGCCTTATAAGTGGCTCGCGGATCGCCGTGAGGCTGCCAGATGCCCCGATCCCAGACGATGACATCCCCGGCACCATATTGCCCCTCGGGAATGCTGCCCTCGAAGGTGCCGTAGCCCAGCGGATGATCTTCGACATGCACCGCCAAACGCTTGTTCTTCGGGTCAAGGCTCGGACCCTTGGGCACTGCCCAGCTCTTAAGGGTGCCATCTAGCTCAAGTCGAAAGTCGTAATGCAGATTGCGCGCATCGTGCTTGTGGATGACGAAGCTCAGCGCCTTGTCCTTGCTGGTGCGCGGCCGGTCCGGGGTTTCGGCGGGCTCGGACGTGATGTCGAAATTGCGCTTGCGGGTGTACTCACTCACAGGTTTTGCCATGATCGATTCAACCTCTGCGCCGTGTTCTCAAGGGAACGGTTCTCATGGGAACGGCTCTGAACAAGGCGCGTTTTTTCAGGACGCCTTGGTCGTCTTTTTCCTCGCAGGGGCTCGCCGTTTGGCCGCAGGTGCATCATCAGCGGCTGCGGTTTTGCTCTTGCTGGCAGGTTTGGTATCCGCTGGGGTTTTGGCAGAACCACCCCGGCTGCCCAGACTGCGTTTGAGCAACTCAGTCAGATCGATGACATCAGCGGATTTGCGCTCGGTTTCGCCAGCGTCGGTTTCCACATCTTCGATTTTGCCTTCCCGGGCCTTGGTCTCGACCAGCGTCATGATCTGGTCCTGGAAGGTGTCACGGTACTCTTCGTCGTCTGGCGACCACTCGGTGCTCATGTCCTTGACCAGCCGCTTGGCCATGTCCAGTTCGCTCTTGCTGAGCTTGACGTCGGTGGCTTCCTTGGGCAGATCCAGACTGTCGATGCCGCGCACCTCGGCCGGCCAGCGTAGCAACACCAGAATGATCGCCGAGTCCAGCGGCATCACCGCCGCCAAGTGCTGGCTGGTGCGGATCACCACATGAGCCAGTGCGACCTTGCCGGTATCCACCAGCGTCTGCCGTAACAAAGCGTAGACCTTCTCGCCGCGCTTGTCGGGCGCGAGGAAGTAAGGCGTGTCGATGTTCTGCAGGGGAATCTGCGCGCTGTCGACGAAACCGAAGATATCGATCGTTTGCGTGGACTTGGGATGCGCGGAGCGAATTTCTTCTTCGCTGATCACCACGTAGCGGCCTTTCTCGTACTGCACACCCTTGACGATGTTCTCCTTGGTCATCTCCTTGCCGGTGACCTTATTGATGCGTTTGTAACCGACCGGATCCATGCTGCGCTTGTCCAGCCAGTCGAAGTCGACGCCCTGCTGCGAGGTCGCAGACACCAGCGCCACAGGAATATGCACCAGCCCGAAGCTGATTGCGCCCTTCCAGATTGCCCGAGCCATCGCGTTAGTTCCCAAGGAGTGTGTGTAGCAGTGACCGGGGCGAGAGAGGAAAAGTTTCGACTGGGTGACGGGTGTGTTCAGTGACGAAGATTCAATCATTCCTCTCATGCATAAATCATATCGATCTGATAGCGCTTCTTAACGCAATGAAAAGGCGTTAGCCTCGTCGCCATCCTTTTCCATGCGCCGTCGCAGAGAGTTCCGCCGACGATGCGCCGCACAATCGAGTGACCCATGACCTCAATCTCCCAGACTAATCCGGTTGCAACCATGACCAAGGGGCTGGCAATCCTGTTCGCGTTTTGCTGCGGCGCGATCGTAGCCAATATCTATTACGCCCAGCCCATCATCGGGCTTATCGCTCCGGATATCGGGCTGTCGAGCACACTGGCAAGTTTCATCGTATCGCTGACTCAGATCGGTTATGCCTTGGGTCTGTTTTTTTTGGTGCCGCTGGGAGATCTGCTGGAAAACCGCCGTTTGATGATGATCACCACGGCGGTGGCGATCCTGAGTCTGCTGAGCGCAGCCTTTGCGCAAACGCCGAACCTGTTTCTCCTGGCGTCGCTGTTGGTGGGGTTCAGTTCGGTGGCGGTGCAAATTCTGATTCCGCTGGCGGCGCATCTGGCGCCGGAGGAAACCCGTGGGCGAGTGGTTGGCAGCATCATGGGCGGATTGCTGTTGGGCATTTTGCTGGCTCGTCCAGCATCCAGCCTAATCGCCGACCACTTCGGCTGGCGCGCCGTGTTCGGGACGGCGGCCGTGATGATGCTGCTGATCAGTGTGGTGCTGGCCACCACCATTCCCAAGCATCAACCGGCCCATAACGCCAGCTACGGCCAACTGCTCAAGTCGCTGTGGACCTTGCTGCGCAAACAACCGGTGCTGCGGCAACGGGCGTTTTACCAGGCGTGCATGTTCGCCACCTTCAGCCTGTTCTGGACGGCGGTGCCGCTGGAACTGGCGCGCAATCATGGTTTGTCGCAGAGCCAGATCGCGCTGTTTGCCCTGGTCGGCGCCATCGGTGCCATTGCTGCGCCAATCGCCGGAAGGCTGGCCGACGCCGGTCATACCCGTGTTGCCAGCCTGTGCGCGATGCTGTTCGGCGCCCTGAGCTTTCTGCCGAGCCTGATCCAGCCCGCATACGCTGTGATCGGCATGGCGGTGACGGGAGTGGTTCTGGATTTCTGCGTGCAGATGAACATGGTCGTTGGCCAGCGTGCGGTTTATGCCCTGGATGCCAAGAGCCGCAGTCGCCTGAATGCGCTGTACATGACCAGTATCTTCCTCGGCGGCGCCATCGGCTCGGTCATCGCCAGCGCCCTCTACGACCACGGCGGCTGGACCTGGATCGTGGTGGTCGGGAGTGCGTTCCCACTGCTGGCATTGCTGGTGTTTTTGAAGAATCGGTGAGTCGTCTGTAGCTGCGCGGCTTGCCGGCGGTGGCGATTTTGCGGGCGTCAACGTCGGCGAGCTGTGCTGCTATGGGGTATGTCTTTCGATGCAAGAGTTTGAGATGACGCCTTCACCAGCAAGCCGGCTCCTACAAGTTGGCGTGAATATCCAGGCATCATCGGGTTGCCGGTGTTTTTGAAAAATTCGGTGAGTCGTCTGTAGCTGCGCGGCTTGCCGGCGGTGGCGATTTTGCGGGCGTCAACGTCGGCGAGCGTGCTGCTATGGGGTATGTCTTTCGATGCAAGAGTTTGAGATGACGCCTTCGCCAGCAAGCCGGCTCCTACAAGTTGATGTGATATCCAGGCGTCACCGAATCGCCGCAAACCCTCTTTCCAGATCCTCGATCAGCGCGCTGACGTCTTCCAGCCCGATATGCAGCCGCAGCAGTGGGTTGAGCGTCTTGTTGTCTGCGTTTTCGCGGTCGCGGACGTTGGCGGTGATGACCAGACTCTCGAAGCCGCCCCAGGATGCGCCGAGGCCAAACAGGTGCAGGGCGTCGATGAATTGCTCCAGGTGTCTGGGGTCGTTGTCGGCCAATTCGAACGTCAGCAGGCCGTTGCTGCCGTTGAAGTCGCGTTTCCACAGGGCATGGTTCGGATGGTCGGGCAGCGCCGGGTGGAACACGCGTTTGACCCGCGGATGTTGCTGCAACCATCGGGCGACTTGCAGGGCTTGGCGCTCGTGGACATCCAGCCGGGTTGCCAACGTTCGGGCGCCGCGCAGGACCAGATAGGCATCGTCCGGGCTGACGGTACTGCCGAAGGTATCGGTCATCACTGCCAGTGGCTGCCATACGGATTGAGTGGTGCACACGCTGCCCATCATCACATCGCTATGCCCAGCCAGATATTTGGTCAGGGCCATGATGGAAATGTCCGCGCCCAGCGTCAGCGGCCGGTACTGATAGCCCGAGCCGTAGGTGTTGTCGATCGCCAACAGAATCCCGCGAGGCTTGCACAGTGCCGCGATGGCTGGCAGATCGGCTAGCTCATACAGCAACGAACCCGGTACTTCGGCGTAGACCATTTTGGTGTTGGCCTGCAGCTTGGCTTCCAGCTCGCTGCCATCGGCGTTGAAATAGCTGTACTCAATGCCGAACGAGTCGAGGAATTCCTCGGCAACCTGACGCACCGGCGAATACACCGCGTCGGTGATCAGCACGTGATCGCCGGGCCGCAGGTACGCCAGGAACGTCTGCGCCACCGCCGCCAGGCCGGTGCCGAACAGCCGGGTGCGGTAGCCGCCTTCCAGCTCGGTTACCAAGTCCTCCAGTTCGAACGCCGTCGGGTTGCCACGGGCGCCGTAGCTCAGCACACGCTCGGTGTCCCGGCGTTTACGGGCATCGCGCATCTCGCCAAGGCTGTCGAACAGCACCGTACTCATGCGCGACACCGGCGGATTGACGCCGCGCACGCCACTGCCCTTCTCGCCACGGGCGGCATGCACCAGCCGCGTGCGCACCCGGCTTTCACCGGCGTGACTGGCAAGCGGTTTTAAGCTGGCAATTTCCTGTTCAGTCATCTGCCCCAACAGGCCGATTTCCCATGCCAGATACTGACGAGCCGCGGCCTTGTTGCCGGAATGCCGGTCGTGGGTGAAGAACAGAAAATCGATGCACTGCTCGTTCGGCGGCTTACTGGCGTCTTCACTGAGCGCGAACCCGGCGGCCTGCCATGCCTGGAATTCCAGCCAACGCACCTGCTGACGCTGCTGCTCGGGCAATTCGCCCGCCGCAAGCGCTGCGACGTGTGGATGATCGGCGATCAGCACGATCGGTTTGGGCTCGGCGGCCAGATCATCCGCCAGCCGCGAACGAATCGACCACACTGAACCGGCAATATGCGCCTTGCGATAAGCCATGCTGCCGCGCAGATCGACTAGCGTAACGGCATCTTCACGCAATGAATCCGCCAACTCGGCGGCGCTGATTTCAGGCAGCGTCAATGGGCTGGAGAACGTGCCGACCGGCAACGCGAGACCACTGTGCAAACCATCCTCCAGCACATAGGTCTCATGCCCCAATTGGCGCAACCAACTGGCGACGACCGGAGCACGTACACCATCGTCGTCGAACAACACCAGCCGCGCCTGACGCACGCCAATGTACAGGTCTGTGGACTGAATCAATTGTCCACCCGGTGTATGTTGCGCGCCGGGCAGACTGCCGAAGGCGAATTCTTCCGGGGTGCGCACATCGCACAGAAACAAGCTGCGCGAAGCATCGTTCGCCCAGGCGGCGACCTGCTGCGCATTGACCGTTTGCGCACCCGCACGCCGGGCCAGACGTCGCGCCGCTTCACGCCGTTCAGTCAGTGCGTCGGCTGACGAAACGTCCGCATAACGTCGGTTGCTGCCATATTCCAGCGGCAGGTCGGCGAGGTACCAGCCTTGGGTGCCGTTCTCCAGCGCGTAAACCGGGTTCTTCACGCCCAGATCGATCAAGGTCTGCGCGCCGATGATGCTGCGGGTGCGACCGGCGCAGTTGACCACGATGGGGGTGGTTTCGTCCGTCACCAGATCGTTGAGGCGATAGCCCAGTTCGCCGTTGGGGCAGCACACGGAACCGGGAATGGTCATCTTGCGGTATTCGTCGAACGGGCGACCGTCGAGCAGCACCAACGGCTCGCCCCTGGCCTGCCATGCGGCCAGTTCAGTAGCGCTGATATGCGGCGTATGACTGGCCTCTTCAACCAGCTCGCCAAAGGCTTTCGAAGGCACATGCACCCCGGCGAACAGCTGCAACCCGGCCGCCTGCCAGCCCTGGGCGCCGCCTTCGAGCACGTGAATGCGGGTGTAGCCCAGCTCAAGCAGACGTTGCGCGGCGTTGACCGAAACATCGCTGCCGGTCTGGTCGTAGATCACCAGGCGCACGCCGGGGTTGGGCGCCAAGCGACGGACCTCGATTTCAAGACGGCTGTAGGGCAGGTTTACCCCGTGAAACAGATGCGCTTCGCCGTACTGACCATGCTCGCGCACGTCGAACAGGGCAATTTCCTGCCCGTCGAACAGCCAGGCTTGCAGTTGTTGCGGGGAGACTGTTTGGCTCATGGAATTCTCGCGGTTCTTTCGTGTTGCTAGATCAAGAGACTGGCGAAATCTTGTGGGAGTGAGCTTGCTCATGAAGGCTGAGGTCCAGCCGCGAAGATTGAGCGAATGTACCGGCCCTTCGTGAGCAAGTTCACTCCCAGGGGATTTGTTTCATCAACGATTATTGCGCTGATACCCCGCGGTTCGCCAGCAAGCCGGCCCTACAAGGGATCGCGTTTCAACCCACATAGGCGAGTCATACGTTATCTCCACCACCCTCGACTTCGAACCGCTACGCACCTTTGTCGCCGTCGTCGACATCACAGCGTCGCCGGTGCCGGCGCGCAGTTGTCGGCATGCAATCGTCGGTGACTCCGCACATGCAACGGCTGGAACAACAGATCGGCATCATCCTATTTCAGAAGCAGGGCCGGCAGAATCAACTCATCGAGCCCGGTCGCCAGTTGTTGCGCCACGCCCGGCAGATGCTTTCGGTGATGATGCACTCAATTCGCTACCGGAAAGCAGCCTCGGCGGGGGCTTCGGAGAGTCCGGGGTTGTGATGGGTTGCATGATTGACGCTTGAACGCGCTCTGCAACAGCACGGCTTACCGGCGGTGACACGCGAGAGATCGCTACCGCCGGCAAGCCGGACTGCTACAGGGGATTTGGGTGCGACTGGCCAGATACGGGCCCCCTGTGGGAGCGAATTTATTCGCGAGACAGAGGTTCAGACGATCCATTTCTGTCGCCCGACTCATTTTTCGCGAATGAATTCGCTCCCACAGAGATTCGTGCCAGGTCAGCGGTATCGGGACACCGATGGGATCGCCACCGACAGATGATAGCTATCTCAACTGCGCTTCAATCCACGTCTTCAAATCTCCCACTTCCGCCGAGGTGATGGTGTGCCCAGCCCCTGGGTAGGCATGAAACTCCGGCGTCACCAGCAGCGTTTCCAGCGCAGTCTGCGCGTCGGTGGCACCTGCGAACGGCACGCGGTAGTCAGCAGTGCCATGGCCGATGAACACCTTCAGTGACTTCAGCCGATCATCCGCTTTCAACCGCCCCTTGAGCCCCGCGAGAATCTTGCCGCTCAGCGGCGCAATGCCGCGAACGAGCTCGGGATGCTGCAGGCCGATCTGATAACTCATCATCGCGCCCTGGCTGAAGCCCACCAGGATTACCTTGTCAGGCTGCGTAGCGTATTTTTCCGTGGCCTGTTCGATGAAGGTCCTGAGCAAATCCGTGCTTTTGTCCACATCGCCGGTCACGCCCTCGTATTCGGCCTGATCGGTGTCCTGGGTGAACCACTTATAGCCACCGCCATCGACCTCCCCAGGCGCACGCACCGACAGGTACGTGTAATCCTGCGACAGCTCGTCCTTGATGCCGAACAGGTCGCGTTCGTCACTGCCATAGCCGTGCAGGAAGATAATCAGCGGTTTGTCATTGGAATGTGCGGGGGCCGCAGCGAGGTAAGGCAAAGCCAGATCGGTGAGCAGTTCAGGTCCGGCATGGGCGAAACCTGTGAACACACAAAGCAGCGCGGCGAAAAACTTCATCATTGCGAACGGGCCCTTTCAGAAAACGTCGGGCCCATCATACGCAGCATGTCTGGCATGTCAGCCCGTCATCGATCGAGGATGCTGTCGGGTTGCTGTACGGGGTGCAAATTTCAACCGCGCCCCCATCGAGCTGCAGCCGTCCGGCTTGCGACGGCTGACTGACCTGTGGGAGCGAATTCATTCGCGAGACAAAGGTTCAAGCGATACATCGCTTTCGCCTAACCTCATTTTTCGCGAATGAATTCGCTCCCACAGCGGTTCGATGTGTGGATCGCAGACTTCAACCGCGCCTCCATCGACCTGTAGCGGTCCGGCTTGCGATGGCTGACTGACCTGTGGGAGCGAATTCATTCGCGAGACGGGGGTTCAGACGATGCATCTCTGTCGTCTGCCCATTTTTCGCGAATGAATTCGCTCCTACAGCGGTTTGATGTGTGGATCGCAGATTTCAACCGCCCCCATCGGCCCCGTAGCGGTCCGGCTTGCGACAGCTGACTGACCTGTGGGAGCGAATTCATTCGCGAGACAGAGGTTCAGACGATGCATCTCTGTCGCCTGACCCATTTCTCGCGAATGAATTCGCTCCTACAGAGGTTTTATTTGGATTGCAGACAAGCCGTGCGGCTAAAAACGAAGTTCCCTCAATCTTCCAGCGCCGACAACCCCAAATGCTCGCGCAGCGTCGAGCCTTCATAGCCTGTACGAAACAGCCCCTTGCGCTGCAGATGCGGGATCACGCTTTCGACGAACTCGGTGAACGAACCCGGCAGATATGCCGGCGAGATGACAAAACCGTCGCAGCCACCCTGGGTGAATAGCTCGGCCAGTTGATCGGCAATCTGTGCGCCGGTGCCCACCAGTTGCGGCACGCGTACGCTGCTGGCAAAGATTCTGCCAAGTTGCTCCAGGGTCGTGTCTGCCCCCTGCATCAACAGCTTCTCAGCCGCTGCCGGGTGGATCGACGGCGCACGGGCAATCTCAGCCAGCGTGGCCGACAGCGGAAACGGCGACAGATCGACGTTCAACTGCGATGCCAGCGTCACCAGCCCCAGCTCCGGGCGCGCCAGGGCATTGTGCTTGTCACGTTTGGCGCGGGCTTCAGCCTCGCTGCCACCGATGAAGGGCATGACCGCCGTCAGCACCTTGCAGCTATCGGCCGTGCGACCCTGCTGCACCACCTGCCCACGCACATCCTCGCGAAATGCCTGCATAGCCTTCAAATGTGGATGGATGGTGAAAATCGCCTCCGCCCAACGTGCGCCGAAACGCCGTCCGCGCCCCGAGGAACCTGCCTGAATCAGCACCGGCCTGCCCTGCGGCGTGCGTGGGATGTTCAGCGGACCTTCGACCTTGAACCACTCACCGTGATGCTGCACCGAGGTGATCTTGTCAGGATCGGCCAGCACGCCGCTTTCGCGGTCCAGCTTCAGCGCGCCAGGCGCCCAACTGCGCCAGAGCTTCAACGCGACTTCGACGAACTCATCGGCCCGGTCGTAACGCAGGTCATGCTCAAGATGCTTGTCCTTGCCGAACAGGCGCCCTTCGCTGTCGTTCATCGAAGTCACAATGTTCCAGGCCGCGCGCCCTCGCGAGAGGTGATCGAGGGTGGCGAACTCGCGGGCGATGTGCGCGGGCTCGTAGTAGGTGGTCGAACGCGTGGCGCCCAGCCCCAGTTTGCTGGTCTGCCCGACCAGGTAGGAGAGAATCGGCAGCGGGTCCAGCCGCGTTGCATCCTGCGCGCCGTAACGCAACGCCAGATCCCGCGACCCGCCCATTTGATCGCCGACTGCCAGACGATCGGCGAAAAACAGAAAGTCGAACAATCCCTCTTCCACTACCTTTGCGGTGCGCGCGTAGTAGTCCGGATCGAGGTAGTTACCCACCGTTTCCGGGTGACGCCAGGCCGCGTGACTGTGAATGACCGGCCCGGTCAGCAGAAAGGCAGAAAAGTGAATTTGACGGCTCATGAACGCTCTCCTGCCCTATTCGGATTTAGGTTCGGCCTGCGGAACCCAGACTGATATATCGGAAATCTTCAAAGGTTTGGGGATCAGCTTCGCATCGAAGTAGTAATCGGCGATGCGCTGCTGCTCGGCCAACTCATCGATCTTGACCGGGACGATGTCGTAGCTGCGGCGCTGGTTGGCCAGTTCCACGGTTTCAGGCGGGATGTTGCCCCACAGCGGCGCGAGATTCTTCGCGGCTTCCTGCGGATGCCCTTTGACCCACTGTCCGGCCTGATGAAGGGTGTCGAACACCACTTGCAGGACTTCCGGATGGGCCTTGGCGAAGCTGGTATTGGCGACATAGAAACGGTTGTAATTGGCGACGCCATCAGTACCGTCGGCCAACACACGAACGTGGTGCTCACGTTGCTGGGTCGCGAAGAACGGGTCCCAGATCGCCCATGCATCGACATTGCCGCTGGAGAATGCGGCCACGCCGTCCGGCGCCTCCAGGTAAACCGGCTTGATGTCGGCCAGCGTCAGGCCGGCCTTCTTGAGTGCCGAGATGAGCAGGAAATTGCTGCCCGAACCCTTCGAAACTGCGACGCTCTTGCCTTTGAGATCCGCGACGCTGCGGATTGGCGAGTTGTCCTGCACGATGATCGCTTGCGCGGTTGGCGACGGGTTTTCCCGCGCGTAATAGGTCAACGGCGTATTCGCCGCCTGCGTGAACAGGGCGAAAGCATCAGCAACGTCAGCATGCAGATCGACACTCCCCGCATTCATTGCACTCAACAGCCCACTGCTGAACTCATGCCAGTTGACGGTAAAACCCAATGGCTTGAGGCGCTGTTCCAGCTGACCGTCGTTCTTGAGCAGGATCCACAGCGTCGATGAGCGCTGGTAACCGATGTTGATGACCTGCTCGGCGTGCACCGTGACGGTCGCCAGCAGCAAGGTGCAAGCGACGATGAGTTTACGTAGGGACATGGCGATCCTTGGGTGTTGGGAAGGGAACGGTATGAGGCTCAATGGCTGAAACGCTCAGTCCCGAAAAGCATGAGCGCACAAGCTTAAAGTCGTTTTTATTATAAAAAGTGATAAGAATTATGAAAGAAACGTATGGTTCTAAGCTTATGCCGCAAGGCCGGGGTGAACGTACGCTCGCCTGTCGGGTCTAGGCATTAAGCGGCGAACCTGCCCCGATTGAGGAAGACATTTTGAACATCTTCGAAGCCTTGAGAGAAAGCCATGAGCGCCAGCGCGGCTACGCCGATGCGCTGATTGAGACGCACGGGGACAGCAAGGACCGTGTCGAGGCCTATGAGCAGCTCAAAGCTGAGCTCCAGGCGCACGAAACCGCCGAGGAACGGTTCTTCTATATACCGCTGATGCAGTACGACAACGGCGTCGACCTGAGCCGCCACGCCATTTCCGAACATCACGAGATGGACGAGATGATAGAGGAACTGGATGAAACTGAGATGTCCAGTCCGGCCTGGCTTGCGACGGCGAAAAAGCTGTCGGAGAAGGTTCATCACCATCTCGAGGAAGAAGAGCACAAGTTCTTCCAGATGGCCGGAAAGCTGCTGGATGACAAACAGAAGGAAACGTTGGCGGGGGATTATGTGAAGGAATATGAGGAGCAGTTGGCGCAAGCGTGAGCTATCGAATGACAAAGCCCCGAATCATCGGGGCTTTGTCATTTCAGGGAAGCGGTGCGGGGATCAAGGATCGACCTGCGCCATCAGCTCGGCCACAGGCTCGTTGCGCCGGGCATAGCGCTGGGCAAGCACCGCGCAGACCATCAGCTGAATCTGATGGAACAACATCAGCGGCAGGATCAAGACGCCGATGGTACTACCGGCAAACAGCACCTGAGCCATCGGCACGCCTGTGGCCAGACTCTTCTTAGAGCCGCAGAACAGAATGGTAATGCGGTCCTCCAGACTGAAGCCAAACAGCCTGCCCAACAGTGTCGAAATCGACAACACCAACGCCAGCAACACGCAACATACGACGACAAGCGTCGCCAGATCCCACAGCGGAATCTTGTGCCAGATGCCCTCATTCACCGCTTCGCTGAAAGCGCCGTAAACCACCAGCAGAATCGAACCCTGATCGACATATTTCAGCCAGCTCTTGTTGCGCCCGACCCAGCCGCCGATCCAGCGACGAGCGATTTGCCCCACCACGAACGGCAATAGCAATTGCACGCTGATTTTGACGATGGCATCGACGGTCGAGCCGCCTTCGCCGTGAACGTTCAGCAGCAGAGTGACCAGCAGCGGCGTGAGAAAAATCCCGAACAGACTCGACGCAGCCGCGCTGCAGATTGCCGCCGGAATATTGCCGCGCGCCAGGGAGGTAAAGGCGATCGCCGATTGCACTGTCGCAGGCAGCGCGCAGAGATACAGGATGCCCATGTAGAGATCTTTGCCGATCAGCGGTGACAGCACCGGCTTGAGCGCCAGACCCAGTAGCGGAAACACCACGAAAGTCAGCCCGAATACCAGCAAATGCAGACGCCAGTGGCCTGCACCGGCGATGATCGATTCACGTGACAGCTTGGCGCCGTGCAAAAAAAACAGCAGCGCAATCGCGATATTGGTCAACCAGCCGAAACCCACGGCCACCTGGCCGCTGGCGGGTAGCAAACTGGCAATGATGACCACCGCGACCAAGGCCAGCGTGAAGTTATCGGGTAAGAAACGAGGACGGCTCATCGGCAAAATCCGGTCATGACAAGGACAGTGTTCGCAACTGTACGCCCTTGATCGTGTTCCGGCTAACGCCAACGAGCCGAATAATAGCGCCTAACGGACAGCGTCAATCAGGACAAACCGCCTTCAATCACCCGCAATACCGTCACGCGCCGCTTTCCCGGGGCGTTGTTGACGAGTTCGGTGAGTGCCGCCTGCCACTTGTGTACGTCTTTTTCCTTCGACAGCGTCATCAATTGCTCCCAACCCATCGCGTCCTGCGCCGCAGTTTCCGCGCCGGAACCCTCAGTCATACGTTCACGCTTCATAAGATTTGCTGCAATTTCCGAGAGGGTACTCAAGGCTGGCTCCATGACACACTCGTCTGCGAGCGCGTCGATACTATCCGCGGGATGGGTGCAGGCAGACCTCAGCGTCAAATTTCGGATGGTGCGGCCCCCTGCCCCAGGGTCGTAGCAATGTTTAGACCACAAGCGCAGGCCTGTGCGGAGATTCAGACCAAGTACATGGTTGCAGGAATGGACGTCTACGGCGTCTGCAGGGCGATTTCGCTCGCGTGGGTTCGATCGACCAGGCGAACGCTGTCGCGCCCGCCGCGCTTGGATTCGTAGAGCGTCGCGTCACCCTGCTCTATCAGGGCGCCCAGGCTGGCCGGAGGTTGGTCGAACACGGTAGCGCCGATGCTCAGGGTCACCGCGTCCGGTGTCGCGAACGCCTGAGACGCCGCTTCGTGAAACCGTTCACGCAGGGTGTTGCCCAACGCGACGATTCGCTCGCTGGAGGTGTTGCTTAGCAGCATCACGAATTCATCACCACCGAGCCGGGCCGCCAGCGCGCCGTCGGGCAAGACCGAACGAATCATTTCGCTGAGCACGACCAGCAACCGGTCGCCCGCCGTATGCCCGTAAAGGTCATTGACCGATTTGAAGTTGTCGATATCGATCAGCAGTAAAGCCCCGGCCCGTGATGCCGAAACATCTTCGAGCAGACGCGGTGCGCGAACTTCCAGCGCACGCCGATTGTAAAGCGCCGTCAGCGGATCGCGGGCGGCCAGACGTTCGATACGTTTCTCTCGGCGGTAGCGCTCGGACCCGGTCATTGACAGCGCGATCAACATGATCGCTATCGCTCCCTCCACCAGGGAAATCTGGATGATTTCTCCGCGGAATGCCGCAAGATCGATCAACGTGCCCGGCACTGCCGCCGTGATTGCCTTGGCTAGATAGAAAAGCCCATGACCCAGCAACACATAACGCAACTGCCCCGCGCCGACGCTCAGTGATTTGCCGTGGGGACGCAAAAGCAGGCTGGCCTTGAACATCATCAGCGCGATCAGCGACGAATTGACCAGCAGCATGACCTTCGACCACCACGGTGCCTCAGGCAGCAACAACATCCCCACCCACACCACGAAAATCAGATACCAGCCTCGCCATAGCCGCGCCTGGGTAAACCTCACTACTCCCAGCAGAAACAGCCAGTGCGCGGTCACCAACAAGCCATTGGCGAACCATATACCGATCAGCAGAATGCCGCTGCTGCGCAGCAACGCGAGCATGCACCCAACCGTGATCGTGGCAAACCCTGCACTCCAGAACAGCAGCGAAGCTTCCCGGACATGGCGCCACTCCGCAGCCAGATACAACGATGCCGCTGCGGCGAGAGCAATCGAGAGGGTCAACATCGTGATGGGATCGAGCGCCATATACTGCCTGGTTTTGTCAGGGGTGCGGTGGAGGGGCCGATTGTAAGCGTTCGGGGCGGTTTTTCAGAGGGCCTGACGCGCTTGCCCTTACTTATAGTCAAATCGCTGATTAGACAAAACCCCGGCAAAGCGACCTGTTGGAAACAATCTTGACGGGAATACGCTCGAATCTCGCGCATCCGGTTGCGCCAGACCCGCCTTGACGTCGACGCTGAGCGGATACTTCAGAGGCTGCCGCTGAGGTAGAGGGATAGTGCTGGAAATGCCTTGGGGCAATAGTTGCTCAGGCTTGCGCAAGAATACTGCGCAGCAGCCCGGGAAACCGAAGATCGAGTTCCTCGGCGCGCAATGAGTTCATGTGCGTAGTACCGACGTTGCGCGTGTGGACCAGCCCGGCATCACGCAATACCCGGAAATGGTGGGACATCGTGGACTTCGGCCGACCGCCATCCAAGTCCCCACAAGACGCTTCGTCTACGCCCGCCAGGCAGCGAACGATTTCAAGCCGCACAGGGTCGCTCAGCGCGTAAAGCAGGCGCTCGAGGGCAAAGTCGGATGGGATGGGGTGTTTGAAGGCACGCATGTTCGCATCATAGCGAGGGCTTCCAACGAACGCCATATTTCGAATACTATCGAACTAGCGAAACATTCCCACCAGGAGTCTACCCATGTCAGCACTGTTCGAGCCGTTCTCCCTGAAGGACGTCACCCTGCGTAACCGCATCGCTATCCCGCCGATGTGTCAATACATGGCCGACAATGGCGTGATCAATGATTGGCACCAGGTACACCTTGCCAGCATGGCACGTGGCGGCGCGGGTTTGGTCGTGGTCGAGGCCACGGCGGTCTCCCCGGAAGGCCGTATCACCCCTGGCTGCGCCGGCATCTGGAGCGACGAACACGCCCAAGCGTTTGTTCCGGCGGTGAAGGCGATCAAGGCTGCGGGCGCCGTGCCCGGCATCCAGATCGCCCACGCAGGACGCAAGGCAAGCGCCAACCGTCCATGGGAAGGCGATGATCACATTGCCGAAAACGACCCCCGCGGCTGGAAAACCATCGGCCCCTCCCCGATCGCGTTCGGCGCCAACCTGCCGAAGGTGCCCGAGGAAATGACGCTGGCTGACATCGCCCGCGTACGTCAGGACTTCGTTGATGCTGCGCGCCGCGCCCGCGAAGCCGGTTTCGAGTGGATCGAATTGCACTTCGCCCACGGTTATCTGGGTCAGAGCTTCTTTTCCGAGCATTCTAACCAGCGTACCGATGCCTACGGTGGCAGCTTTGAGAACCGCAGCCGTTTCCTGCTGGAAACGCTGGCCGCAGTTCGTGAAGTGTGGCCGGAGAATCTGCCACTGACTGCGCGGTTCGGCGTCATCGAGTACGACGGCCGGGATGAACAAACCCTCACCGAGTCGATTGAGCTCGCCCGCCGCTTCAAGGAGGGAGGTCTGGACCTGTTGAGCGTCAGCGTCGGCTTCACCATCCCGGAAACCAACATTCCCTGGGGCCCGGCCTTCATGGGCCCGGTGGCCGAACGGGTGCGCCGTGAAACCGGTCTGCCAGTGACCTCTGCCTGGGGCTTCGGCACTCCACAACTGGCGCAAACCGCACTCCAGGCGGGTCAGCTGGACTTGGTGTCGGTGGGACGCGCCCATCTGGCCGATCCGCACTGGGCGTACTTTGCCGCCAAGGAACTGGGCGTGGACAAAGCGTCCTGGACCCTGCCCGCGCCTTATGCGCACTGGCTTGAGCGCTATCGCTGATTCAATCAGCTCGACCCCGGCGGAATTCCGTCCTTGTTGAAGTCCTTGAGGCGTTCCTTCTCTTCCTCGGTGGAGTGAGCAGGAACGTCTTCTTTCGGTGGTGCTTTTTTGTCTTCGCTCATGGCAGGTGTCCTCCGATAGTTACCACATTGGGCACCTTTCCTACGGCGCAGTTCACGCCAATCCTGATGCCGAATGCGCTCTTCGATTCAGGCAGGGAACCATGTCTTTCGCATCAGGAACAGCCGTGGCTGGATGCCCAATAAGATTCATGGCTCCCTTAAAGGACGTTGAAGAACCTATGCTGATCACGTTGGCGAAACTGCCAACGCAGCGACATAGCACCAGAGTGCGCACGCCCCAGTTGGCAGTGCAACAGCGGACTTCACACAGCTATTCGAGTTTGATCACACCCGTCATGGCGGTGAACTGGCTTTGCCGGTGCTGAAGTTTGTCGAGGATTTCTGATGGGGTCGACTCGCGGAATATCACCATGTGGCCCACTTCGTTGCCGCCCTCGGTGACCCGCTCGATGTCGTTGATCATCCAGGTTTTCAGCTCATCGGCGGTGATGCCCAGCTCCTGTGCAACTTTCTGGTGCAAGCGTTCCGTATCGTACTGATTGAATTGATCATTGTTCATGGGATGCCTCCTGGGCTGGCTGTAAGGTTAAGGCCGCGGGGCAGCGCCACAGTTCATTCGCCGGGACGTTGCGCACAGATCGACCGCAGCAGCATCGGCAGCTATTAATCGACTACAGAAATGAACGGCCAACCCAGGGAGCCCCCCGACATGAACCCCACTACACCCGATGGCCGCTATTTCGTGGTCAAAGGACAGCTGTGGCGTTGCTCCAATCCTGCGCTCGACGAAGGCGACCGTCAGCGGCTGGTGAATGAGCTCATGGCAGCGCGGCGGGCGGTCAAGGCGGCGAAAGCCTCAGATGACCCAGCGCAATTAAAGGCGGCGAGGAAGGACGTCAATGCAGCCAAGGTCGCGCTTGGAGAGCGTGGCCCGGTCTGGTGGGATGACGGTGCGCCCGACTTCAACAAACATAAGGCCGCCAATACGCCGTACGCAGACTGGTATGCATCGTTGGGCGAATCCGACACCTGATAATGTCCGGTTACACCTCACCTTGCGGGCGTTTTCGATACCAGCAATACAACGCGGCGCAAAACCAAGCGCCGGACGGATCAATCCGGGATCTGTGTAAGGACTTTTCGGCTTGATAGGCATCCAATCCAGTGACGGCCGACGTGGCCCTCTGAATCCCGATTGCTCTAGCCAAGGATCCCAGATGACCTTCTATATTTTCCTCGTTGCCTGCTGCGCTGCAGCCAGTACCGGCATCATTTTCAAGCCCGGCAGCTGGTACGACAGCCTGCAAAAACCTGGCTTTACCCCGCCGAACTGGGTGTTTCCGCTCGCCTGGACCACGATCTACCTGCTCCTCGCCTGGGCGGGGTATCGCTTGAGCCTGATACCCGGCAGCCAGACCGTTCTGGCGTTATGGGCGACCCAGATTGCGCTCAACACCCTGTGGACGCCAGTGTTCTTCGGCGCCCACCGCATCTTCGCTGGCATGGTCATCCTATCGCTGCTCTGGCTGGTTGTGGCGACCATGGTGGTCATCGCCATACAGCTGGATCTGATAACCGGACTTATCCTGTTCCCCTACCTCATCTGGCTCAGCGTCGCAGCCGCGTTGAACTTCTCCATCCTGCTGCATAACCGATGATCAGGTAAGTCAGTGGGCGGCAGCATGTCGATAGCAGAGTTTGCCATCGGCTACCGCGGCCCACTCGCCCCACGCCGAAAACTTCGGAATGGCCGCCCTCAACTGCTGAAGAAAACCGCCACTTTGTTTCCGACCGGGTCGCGCAAGTAGGCGACATAAAACCCTGCCGTGTACGCAGCCCGTGTTCCCGGGCTGCCCTCATCCGCCCCGCCATTGGCCAAGCCAGCTGCGTGTACGTTCTCGACCTGGTTTCTGGAGTCTGCGCGGAACGCCGGCATCATTCCATTTCCAACAGTGGCGGGTTGTCCGTCGAATGGTTTGGCAACATGAACGGTGCCAGGGCCGTTGGATTTATCTTCAATGTCTGACAGCGAGTAGCTGTGCTGACCGTCAGACGATTCTTTCTCATAACCCAAGGGCAGCAGGATCGCGTCGTAGAAACGCGCTGAGGCGTCGATATCATTCGCGCCGATGAACAGATAACTGAGCATGATCTCTCCCAGGGCGCTCGAACGCAGGGATTTGATGAGCGCCTAGGCTAGAGACCTCCGGCTGTGAAGGGGATTCAGCCGCGACGAAGTATTCGCAATATCACAATGCCAATGCATAGAACCGGGTGTCGACCATCATCAAAGGAAAGCTGTCTGGCAGATCCTGCTGATCGATCAGCTCGAAGCCATGCTTCTCATAGAAACGGTGTGCAGCAAGGAACTTAGCGGTGGTTCCCAGATAAATCCTTCGCACTCCACGGGTTTTCGCAGCCGCGATCAAGCACTCAAGCAGCTTTCTGGCCACACCGAATTCGCGTCCGCGCCAAGCTGCGGCCACGAACATCTTGCGCAGTGCGACTTCGCCTTTGCCGATGTCCTTGAGGCCGATCGTTCCGATCACCGCTCCGTCATTTCGCGCCACCCAGAAATCTCCCGTGCCGGTCTGATAGAACGGCTGGATATGCATCAGATCGGGCTGATCTTCAGCGGCAATCGCAATCCCGAACTCCTCGCGCTGAATAGGTACGATCAATTCCACAATACCTTTCTCGTCACCCGGCGCGTAACGGTCGATGCTGATTCCGGACGTGGTCACAAGGGCCTCCTGAAACGGTTCAAAGCGCTGGATACTGCCCGGGATGCGGCCGGTCGTAAAGCCCAGGTGTGCAGCCGTAATTCACCTGCCCGTGGTTCCATCGTTCGCAATCGCTGAAGGCGGTTTGGCCATTGTCGCGAGCGCTGACCAATCCTTTGCGCGAAGGCCATAGGCCACGGAGGCGACCATTCTGGATGCACCACATCTTTCAGCCCCGGGGCCGATACAGGCTTTGCGAGCGCTCGCTGATCTTGTCGGGAAGGTGATTGGGCTGATTGCTGAACGGTGAGTCAGGCACTGTTCGGCGGTTTGCGGGCATGCTGGTGCTTTCATTGGGATTCGATCCCAGAAACGAAAAAGCCCTGAATAATCAGGGCTTTTTCGTATAAAGATGGCGGAGGCGCAGAGATTCGAACTCAGGGACCTGTTACAGTCGGCAGTTTTCAAGACTGCTGCCTTAAACCACTCGGCCACACCTCCATTGCGTTGCGGGCGCCATAATACCGTAATGAAACAAGCTGTCAAACTCTCTCCCTCGCGTGTTGCCACCGCTCTGTTATGATCTTTGCAACTTGAGATTTCAAATCATCCATTCCAGTCATCAGGAGTAGCGCCATGCGCGAACAGGATTACGCAGTCAACAACCGCGTGCAGGTCGAGCAGCTAGAGGTTAGCCGCGTCCTGCGCAACACTTACGGCCTTCTGGCTCTGACCCTAGCTTTCAGCGGCATCATGGCATTCGTCGCACAGCAGATGCATGTGCGCTACCCGAACGTCTTCGTGGTACTGATCGGTTTCTACGGTCTGTTTTTCCTCACTAACAAGCTGCGCGATTCGGCCTGGGGTCTGGTTTCGGCGTTTGCGCTGACCGGCTTCATGGGCTTCATCCTTGGCCCGATCCTCAACCGTTACCTGGGGATGCAGGGCGGCGCAGAGATCGTTTCTTCGGCGTTCGCGATGACAGCGCTGGTGTTCGGTGGTCTTTCGGCCTACGTGCTGATCACCCGCAAGGACATGAGCTTCCTCGGCGGCTTCATCACCGCAGGCTTTTTTGTCCTGCTGGCGGCGGTACTGGCTAGCATGTTCTTCCAGATCAGCGGTCTGCAACTGGCGATCAGCGCAGGCTTCGTGCTGTTCTCGTCGGTTTGCATCCTGTTCCAGACCAGCGCCATCATCCACGGCGGTGAGCGCAACTACATCATGGCGACCATCAGCCTGTATGTTTCGATCTACAACCTGTTCATCAGCCTGTTGCAGATCTTCGGCATCATGGGTCGCGACGACTGATCAACCGTTACAGCCTCAACAAAAAGCCCGCTTCGGCGGGCTTTTTGTTGCCTGGTTAATGTGTAGGCTCTTTGAATTCTTTATCATTGGCCCTATTCACACCGCCATTCGCTGATCGAGCCGCCCGATGAAGTTCGCAATCGCCCTGTATTCACCCGCTCATGCGCCCTCCTCGCGCCGCGCCTTGCTGTTCGCGCGGGCTGTGCTGGCCGCTGGGCATGAAATCGTGCGGTTGTTTTTTTATCAGGACGGGGTTCACAGCGCGTCCGCCAATATCGTCACCCCGCAGGACGAACTGGATGTGCCCGCGCAATGGCGAGACTTCGTGACGAATAATCAGCTCGATGGCGTGGTTTGCATCGCCGCCGCCCTGCGCCGTGGAGTTCTGAACGGAGAAGAAGCCGAGCGCTACTCGCGCCCTGCTGCGAATCTCTATGCGCCATGGGAGTTGTCGGGCCTGGGGCAATTGCATGATTCGGTACAAGCGGCAGACCGTTTGATCTGCTTCGGAGGGCCTTGAAATGGCGAAGTCGTTGCTGATTATCAGCCGCCAGTCACCCTGGTCCGGGCCCAGCGCACGCGAAGCGCTGGATATCGCTCTGGCCGGCGGCGCGTTCGATTTGCCGTTAGGGATGCTGTTTCTGGACGACGGTGTATTGCAGTTGCTGCCTTCCCAGAGCGCCAGCCTGTTGCAGCAGAAGGACATCACCGCCAATCTTCAGGCACTGTCGATGTTTGGCGTCGAGGACCTGTTCGCCTGCCACACCAGCCTCGCCGAGCGTGGCATGTTGCCAAACGAACTGAGCATCGAGCCATTGCATGTTCTGCGCGATCAGGAAATCGCCGCGCTCATTGACCGCTATGACCAAGTGATTACCTTCTGATGTCGACCTTGCACGTGTTATCTCACTCCCCTTTCGCCGACTCACGCTTGAGCAGCTGCCTGCGCCTGCTGGGTCACGAAGATGCAATTCTGTTGTGCGGCGACGCCACCTATGCGGTGACGGCCTCTACGGCTGCGCGTCAGGCGCTGGACGCCAAAGCCGACAGCCTCAAACTGTTCATCCTCGAAGAGGACGCCAAGGCGCGAAACCTGGTGCTGCCCGATTGGGTGAGCCGCGTCGATTACCCCGGATTCGTCGAGCTGTCGGTGCAGTACGACAAGGTCAATACCTGGCTATGAAACAGCTTATCGTCGACGGGCGCACCATCGTGCTGGATAAGGACGGCTACCTCGGAGACCTGCATGACTGGTCCAGCGAAGTCGCCCAGGCCCTGGCGCTGGAAGAAGACATTGCCCTGACTCCCGATCACTGGGAAATCCTCGAACTGCTTCGGGCTTTCTATGCCCAATACCAGCTGTCTCCCGCGACGCGCCCGCTGGTGAAATATGCGGCGCTGAAACTGGGTGCCGACAAAGGCAACAGCCTGTACCTGAATCGTCTGTTCAACGGCACTCCCGCCAAACTTGCCGCCAAGTTGGCGGGCCTGCCAAAGCCGACCAATTGCTTATGACCGAATTCGCCCCCCTCGTTACCGAAACGCCTGCAGAGCACCCGTTTGCGCAGTTCGTGCGCATCCTGGGCAAGGGCAAACGCGGCGCACGCAACCTAACCCGCGAAGAAGCCCGCGAAGCCATGGGTATGGTGCTCGATGAGAAAGTCGAGGATACCCAGCTTGGCGCGTTCCTAATGTTGCTTCGCCACAAGGAAGAAAGCCCTGAAGAGCTGGCAGGCTTCACCCAAGCGGTGCGCGAGCGCCTGACCGCCCCGGCGCTGACAGTGGATATCGACTGGCCGACTTACGCTGGCAAAAAACGCCATTTACCGTGGTATTTGCTGGCGGCCAAATGTCTGGCAGAGAATGGCGTGCGGGTACTGATGCACGGTGCCGGCGCTCACACCGCTGGCCGCCTTTACAGCGAGCAGCTGTTGGGACTGTTGGGTATTCCGCTGTGCCGCAACTGGGAGGCGGTGGGCGACGCGCTGGAACGGCACAATATCGCTTTCATTCCCCTAGGGGATTGGGCGCCGCAGCTGCAACGCATGATCGAACTGCGCAATACCTTGGGTTTGCGTTCGCCGATTCACTCACTGGCGCGGATTCTCAACCCGCTGGGCGCTCGCTGTGGGCTGCAGAGCATCTTCCATCCCGGTTATCAGTCAGTGCATCGCGACGCCAGCAGCCTGTTGGGCGACCATGCCATTGTGATCAAGGGCGACGGCGGCGAAGTGGAGATCAACCCTGACACCATCAGCCATTTGTACGGCACCACCGATGGCCAGCCTTGGGACGAAGAATGGCCGGCCCTGTCCGACCGTCGGCACGTCAAACCGGCGACACTGGATCCTCAGCAACTCGTCGGCATCTGGAAAGGCGAAGTCCAGGACAGCTACCCGCAGTTGGCGCTGATTGCCACTATTGCGCTTGCCCTGCGTGGTCTGGGACTGCCCCGCCCTGAAGCCTTCGAACGCGCCGAGCAGTATTGGGCTAATCGAAACAGATCGATTTAGCAGATCATGACTCCCGACTCTTTGCGTCATTTGTCCGAACGATTGTCTTTAGACTGATCTCCAACGTACGCACGTACACATTTTTTGGAGTCAGACATGGGCCTTCTGGTCGAAGGACGCTGGCAGGACCAGTGGTATGAAAGCAGCGACGATGGGGCGTTTCAGCGCGAACAGGCGCAACGCCGCAATTGGGTGACCGCCGATGGTCGCCCTGGTCCTTCAGGCGAAGGCGGCTTCAAGGCCGAGGTCGGTCGTTATCACCTCTATGTTTCGCTTGCGTGTCCATGGGCGCACCGCACGCTGATCGTGCGCAAACTCAAAGGTCTGGAAAGCCTGATCGATGTGTCGGTCGTGAGCTGGCTGATGCGCGAAAACGGATGGACCTTCAACCGGCAGACCGGTTCGACCGGTGATCCGCTCGATGGCCACAGGTTTTTGTATCAACGTTATCTAGCGGACACCCCCGACTACACGGGGCGCGTAACCGTGCCGGCGTTGTGGGACAAGAAGCTGCAATGCATTGTCAGCAACGAGTCTTCAGAAATCATCCGCATGTTCAATTCGGCGTTCGACGAGCTGACCGGCAATCCTCTGGACCTGTACCCCGAGGCGTTGCGTGCCGAGATCGACCGGCTGAATGACGCGATTTACCCGGCGGTGAATAACGGCGTTTACCGCGCAGGCTTCGCGACGGCGCAAGGCGCGTACGAGGCAGCGTTTGACGACGTGTTTGCCGAGTTGGATGTTCTGGAAAAATTGCTGGGTGAAAAGCGTTACCTGGCCGGTGAGTACCTGACCGAAGCCGACGTGCGGCTGTTCACCACGCTGATTCGCTTCGATGCCGTTTACCACGGCCACTTCAAGTGCAACCTGCGACGTATCGCGGATTACCCGAACCTGAGCAACTGGGTGCGTGAGATGTATCAACTACCAGGTGTGGCCGAGACAGTGGATTTCGTGCACATCAAGCATCACTACTACGCGAGCCATGCCACCATCAACCCAACAGGTGTGGTGCCCAAAGGGCCTGCTCAGGATTTCAGCGGCGAGCATGATCGCGGGCGATTGAGCGGACGCGGGATTATGCAGAAAAGTAGAGCGTAAACAGAAACCCGTGGGAGCCGGCTTGCCGGCGAATGCGCCGGGTCAGGAACGAATGTATCGCCTGACACGACGCGTTCGCCAGCAAGCTGGCTCCTACAGTTTGAGTGCTTCGATTCAAATCAGCCTCACGTCTCTATCAGACGCTCGCCTGAGCCCCTTCGAACCACGCCAGCTTGTCCCGCAGCATCACCACTTCCCCCACGATTACCAGCGTCGGCGCATGAACCTCATGCTCCGCCACCAGCTGCGGCAGGTTGGCCAAGGTGCCGGTAAACACGCGCTGGTTGGTGGTCGTACCTTGCTGAATCAGCGCCGCCGGGGTGTCGGCTGCGCGGCCGTACTTGATTAGCTCGCTGCAGATGATCGGCAACCCGATCAGCCCCATGTAGAACACCAGGGTCTGCGCAGGGGAAACCAGATCTTTCCATGGCAGGTCGGTGGTGCCGTCTTTCAAATGGCCGGTGACGAAACGTACCGACTGCGCGTAGTCGCGATGGGTCAGCGGAATCCCGGCATACGCTGCGCAACCACTGGCCGCAGTGATACCCGGTACGACCTGAAACGGAACCCCGTGGGCGGCCAACTCTTCTATTTCCTCGCCGCCACGGCCAAATATGAACGGGTCGCCACCCTTGAGGCGCACCACGCGCTTGCCCTGCTGGGCCAGTGCAACCAGCTGTCGGTTGATCTGATCCTGCGGCAGCGCATGGTCGGCCCGTTGCTTGCCAACGTAGATTCGGTCAGCGTCGCGCCGACACAACTCAAGAATTGCCGGTGCAACCAGACGGTCGTAAAGCACGACATCCGCCTGTTGCATCAGGCGCAATGCCTTGAAGGTCAGAAGGTCCGGATCGCCGGGCCCTGCGCCCACCAGGTAAACCTCGCCAGTAGCAACAGGCGCCTGGCCGTCGATCTTGGCCTGCAGCAACCGCTCGGCTTCAGCGCCCTGCCCGGCCAGTTGTCGATCAGCGATCGGCCCCTGAAACACGTCCTCCCAAAACGCCCGACGCTGCTGAACGTTAGGAAACAGGTTCTTCACCTGATGACGAAAGCGCGCAGCCAGCCCCGCCAGGTGGCCGTAAGTCGGCGGAATCCAGCTTTCCAGCTTGGCCCGAATCAGACGCGCCAGCACTGGCGCATCGCCGCCACTGGAGACAGCGATCACCAAAGGCGAGCGATCGACGATCGCTGGGAAGATGACACTGCACAAGGCAGGCGCATCCACCACATTGACCGGGACTCCACGCTGACGGGCATCGGTTGAAACCTGGGCGTTGAGCGGTTCGTCGTCGGTGGCGGCAATGATCAGCACGCAACCGTTCAAATCCGCGTCACTGTAGCCGCGCAGAATCTGTTCGCCACCGCTGCTGTCGATCAGCTCGCGCAACTCCGTTCCGATCTCCGGTGCAACGACCCGCAGGACCGCCCCGGCGTCGGCCAGCAGCCGAGACTTGCGCAAGGCAATCTCGCCACCGCCGACCACCAGCACCCGGGCACCCCGCAGGTTATGGAACAGCGGCAGATATTCCATTTAGCCGATGACCTCGATGCCGCCCATCCACGGTTTCAGCACCTCCGGCACACGGATCGAACCGTCGGCCTGCTGGTAGTTTTCCAGCACGGCGACCAAGGTTCGACCGACCGCCAGGCCAGAACCGTTCAGGGTATGAACCAATTCAGGCTTGCCGGTTTCCGGGTTACGCCAGCGGGCCTGCATGCGGCGAGCCTGGAAATCGCCGCAGTTGGAGCACGAGGAGATTTCGCGGTATTTGTCCTGACTTGGAATCCACACTTCCAGGTCGTAGGTTTTCACGGCGCTGAAACCCATGTCTCCAGTGCAAAGCGACAGTACGCGATACGGCAATTCCAGCAGTTGCAGAACACGCTCGGCGTTGCCGGTCAGGCCCTCCAGCGCTTCCATGGATTTCTCAGGCTCGACGATCTGCACCATCTCGACCTTGTCGAACTGGTGCTGACGGATCATGCCGCGGGTATCACGACCGGAGGCACCGGCCTCGCTGCGGAAGCACGGAGTATGAGCGACGAACTTCAACGGCAACTGCCTGGCGTCGATAATCTCGCCAGCGACGATGTTGGTCAGCGACACTTCAGCGGTCGGGATCAGGTATAGATCCGCCTCGCCTTCGCGCGCGATTTTAAACAGGTCTTCTTCGAACTTCGGCAACTGGCCAGTGCCTTGCAGCGCAGGCGCCTGGACCAGGTAAGGCGTATAGGCCTCTTCATAGCCGTGTTCGTTGATGTGCAAGGTGATCATGAACTGCGCAAGTGCGCGGTGCAGACGAGCGATCGGGCCACGCAGCAGGGCGAATCGAGCGCCGGAGAGCTTGGCGGCGGTTTCGAAATCCAGCCAGCCGAACTTCTCGCCCAGCGCCACGTGATCCTTTACCTGGAAGTCGAACGAAGCAGGCGTGCCCCATTTACGCACTTCGACGTTTTCTTCTTCGTCAGCGCCGACCGGAACCGATTCGTGCGGCAGGTTGGGCATGCTCAGCAGCATGGCATCGAGCTCGGACTGAATGCCGTCCAGCTCTTTCTTGCCGGTGGTCAGCTCTTCGGCCATGCGATCGATGTCAGCCATCAACGGCGCGATGTCTTCACCGCGTTGCTTGGCCTGGCCGATGGATTTGGAACGGGCGTTACGCTCAGCCTGGAGCTGCTCAGTGCGGGTCTGCACAGTCTTGCGCTGGTTTTCCAGCGCTTCGATACGGGCCACGTCCAGTGTGAAACCACGGGAAGCCAGGCGATCCGCTACGTCCTGAAGCTGGGTACGTAACAGTTTGGAATCGAGCATATCGTTGCCTCGTTGTTGAATCGGGTTTATTAAATTCGGGTCAAAGACAGGCCAGCCCAGGTCGCGAGCAGCCCGCCCAGTACGCTGATCAAGGCGTAGCCGATGGCCAGGGGAGCTTGACCGCTTTCCAGCAGACGAATCGTGTCCAGTGAAAAGGACGAGAACGTCGTCAGGCCACCTAAAAAGCCCACCATCAGTCCAGCGCGCAGCTCGATCGGGACGTCCGGGCGAATCAGAAACAGCCCATACAGAAAACCGATCAGCAGGCAACCAACCAGATTGACGGCCAGAGTTGCCGTATAGAAATGGCGTGGCCAGTTCGCAGAGACAACGTTCGCCGTGGCAAAGCGCAATAATGTACCAGCCACGCCCCCGGCGGACACGGCAAGAATCAACTGAATCACTATTTTCTCCGCTGGCGGGGGCTGGCGCGGTCAAGCGCAGCCAGATGTTTGAGCTTTTCGCCGATTTTCAGCTCCAGGCCACGGGGCACCGGCTGGTAATACTGACGTGGTTCGAGTTCGTCAGGGAAGTAGTCTTCACCTGCGGCGTAGGCGTCCGGCTCGTCATGGGCGTAGCGATATTCCTCGCCATAACCCAGTTGCTTCATCAGTTTGGTCGGCGCGTTGCGCAAGTGCAGCGGCACCTCCAGCGAGCCGTGTTCGGTCGCTTCACGCATGGCCATCTTGAAGCCCATGTACACCGCGTTGCTTTTCGGCGCACAGGCCAGATAAACGATGGCCTGCGCCACGGCCAGTTCACCTTCCGGGCTGCCCAGTCGTTCCTGCACGTCCCATGCGGACATGCACAGCGGAAGCGCACGCGGATCGGCGTTACCGATGTCTTCACTGGCCATTCGCACTACACGCCTGGCCAGATAAAGCGGGTCGCAGCCGCCGTCGATCATGCGCGCGAACCAGTACAGCGCCGCATCGGGGTTCGAGCCACGAATGGATTTGTGGAGGGCGGAAATCTGATCGTAGAACGCCTCGCCGCCCTTGTCGAAACGGCGACGGCTGTCACCCAAAAGGCTCTGCAGAAGTTCAGGTTCGATCTCGCTGCCGTCCTCGGCCAGATCAGAGGCGTTTTCCAGCAGATTGAGCATCCGCCGACCATCGCCATCGGCGGCGGCCAGCAATGTCTTGAAAGCTTCATCGCCCAATGTCAGATGACGATTGCCCAGACCACGCTCTTCGGTCAACGCGCGGTCGACCAACTGACGCAGCGCCGCCTCATCGAGGCTCTTGAGCACATACACCCGGGCGCGGGACAACAGCGCGTTGTTCAGCTCGAACGACGGGTTTTCGGTGGTAGCGCCGATGAAGATCAGCGTGCCGTCTTCGACGTAAGGCAGAAACGCATCCTGCTGCGACTTGTTGAAGCGATGCACTTCGTCAACGAACAGGATAGTGCGGCGGCCATATTGACCCGCCTGCTGCTTGGCGATTTCCACCGCGTGACGAATTTCCTTGACCCCCGCCAGCACCGCCGAAACGGTCTCGAAGTGCGCGTCCGAGACTTTCGCCAGAAGCCGCGCCAACGTGGTTTTGCCCACGCCGGGCGGGCCCCAGAAAATCATCGAGTGCAGCGCGCCCTGCTCCAGCGCTTCTCGCAGGGGCTTGCCGTGGGCGAGCAGATGCTGTTGGCCGACGTATTCATCCAGATTGGTCGCACGCAATCGTGCGGCCAGAGGCTGGGCAATCGGCTCACTGCTGAACAGGTCCATGCTGGACACTCGAACCTCTTATTCCTGAATGACGTCAGCGCCCTTCGGGATCTGGAACTGGAATTTGCTCGCTGCGACAGGCTCGTTGGCCTTGACGCCAGTGAACAGGATGTTGGTGCGCTGGCCGACGCTGTCGATCAGTTGCATGTCATTGATCATGCCGTTGCGGAAGGACAGGCGCAGGTTGTCGAACAGGGTGTCCTTGGACTTGGGCTTGAGCACGAAATCGATCACGCCCCCCGCTTCCTTGGCGGTGATATCGAAGCTTTCGCTGATTTTCGACACGTCACCGGACAACAGCAAGGCGGGCGTCTGGGTCAGGCGCTGATCGAGGGTCTTGATAGTGACCTGCTCCAGGTCCGGGTCCCACAGCGTGACCTTCTTGCCATCGGAAACCATCGTCTGCTCCTGAGGCGCATTAGTGTGCCAGTAGAACAGGCCGGGACGCTGCAGGGTCATTTCGCCCGAAGTTTCCTGCAACTGCGTACCGCCGCCATCCAGGGTCAACTGGGAGAAGTTGCCAGTGAGGGTTTTCGAGTTTTCCAGCAGTTGAGTCAGACGCGCCACGTCCTTGCTGTCGGCGTGGGCCGGGATAGCGGAAAAAGCCACTGCAGATACCAACAACATGCGGATAAGACGCATGGGATTCCTCTTAGAAGTTCAGTTAAGGCCAAATGGCGCCATCAGGCGCCATTTGGACTCGCGACAAACGAAGTGTCAGTCACGCATGGGGGCTGGCGCAATCACTTCCCGCGAGCCGTTAGTGTTCATTGCGGTCACGACACCGGCCATTTCCATGGCTTCGATCATGCGCGCCGCGCGGTTGTAACCAATCTTGAGCTTGCGCTGTACCGCGGAGATCGAAGCGCGGCGGCTTTCCAGCACAAACTTGACCGCTTCGTCGTACAAGGCATCGCTCTCGCTATCGTCGCCGTCGCCACCGCCGCCACTGCCTTCAAAGCCGCTGCCGGCCTCTTCGACGCCCGCGAGAATGTCGTCGTTGTAGTTAGGCGTGCCGCGCAGCTTCCAGGCCTCGACGACGCGGTGAACCTCATCGTCGGAGACGAACGCGCCATGAACCCGGATCGGCAGACTGGTGCCCGGCGGCATGTAGAGCATGTCACCGTGGCCAAGCAATTGTTCGGCGCCACCCTGGTCGATGATCGTCCGTGAGTCGATCTTGCTCGACACCTGGAACGCCATGCGGGTCGGAATGTTGGCCTTGATCAGACCGGTGATCACGTCGACCGATGGACGCTGGGTCGCAAGAATCAGGTGGATACCCGCCGCACGGGCCTTCTGCGCGATACGCGCAATCAGTTCTTCGACCTTCTTGCCGACGATCATCATCATGTCGGCGAATTCGTCGACCACCACGACGATGGTCGGCAGCTTGGTCAGCAGTGGCGCCTCGTCATGAATGCTTTCGCGGTGATAAAGCGGATCTGAAAGCGGTGTGCCGGCGTCTTCGGCCTCTTTGACCTTATGGTTGAAGCCCGACAGATTACGTACGCCCATCTTGGCCATCAATTTGTAGCGCCGTTCCATCTCGGCCACCGACCAGCGCAAGGCGTTGGCGGCGTCCTTCATGTCAGTTACCACCGGGCATAGCAGGTGCGGGATGCCCTCATAGATCGACAGTTCGAGCATCTTCGGGTCGATCATGATCAGCTTGGCGTCATCCGGACCGGACTTGAACAGTATCGACAGGATCATCGCGTTCACGCCCACCGACTTACCGGAACCGGTGGTACCGGCCACCAGCAAGTGCGGCATCTTGGCCAGATCAGTGATCACCGGCTTGCCGCCGATGTCATGACCCAGGGCCAGGGTAACCGGTGATTTGGCGTCGTCATACTCAGGCGTCGACAGGACCTCGGAGAAGCGCACGATCTGCCGGTCTTCGTTGGGAATCTCGATACCCACGGTGGTCTTGCCCGGAATCACTTCGACCACGCGCACGCTGGTCACCGCCAGAGAACGCGCAAGGTCCTTGGCCAGGTTGGCGATGCGGCTGACCTTCACGCCGGCGGCTGGCTGGATTTCGTAGCGCGTAATCACAGGACCCGGATGGATCGAGTCTACCGAAACCTCGACGCCGAATTCCTTGAGCTTGATCTCGAGCAGATGCCCCACTGCGGCGAGGGACTCAGGCGAATAGTTGAGCTGTTTCTTCTCGGCCGGGTCGAGGATGGAAATGGGCGGCAAGGTGCCTTCCACGGCGCTGTCGACGAACAACGGTACCTGTTTCTCTTTCTGAATACGCTTGCTTGGCTCGGGCGGTTTGGCCGGAGCGGGCGCGATCACCGCTGGAATGTGCTTCTCACGCGCGGTCATATGCTCGCTCAGCGCCTGTTCGCGCTCGATCAGCCGCTCCTTGGCCCTGGCTTGCTCACGACGGTCCGGCACCACGGGCGCGACGACCTCGTCGACCCGCATGTCGACCTCGCGAAGTTGAGCGACCATCTGCTTGCGCTCGTTGCGGTCCGTCCACCAGCGATTGATCGCGCCCTGGAACAGCTCGAAAAGGTCCAGGGTGATCTTGCCAGTGGTGTCCATGACCTTGAACCAGGACAGATCGGTGAATACGGTCAGACCGAACAGGAACAATGCGATGAACAGCAAGGTGCTGCCCTGCACGTTCAGCGCACGCTTGGCCAGGTCCCCGAGGACCTCTCCCAGCACACCGCCGGCAGAGCCTGGCAGACCTGCGGCCGAATGAAAGTGGATATGCGCGAGGGCAGCACCAGAGAGAATCAGAAACACCAGACCGATCATCCGCCAGGAAAACAGCCAGCCGCTCCACTGCCACGGTTCGTGCCGCTGCCGAAATACCTGATACGCCTTGACCCCCAGCAGGATCGGGAAGATGTAAGCGAAGTAGCCCAGCACCATGAACAGGATGTCGGCGGAAAACGCACCGGCGCGACCTGCGGCGTTCTGCACCTGCACGGAACTGCTGGTGTGACTCCAGCCCGGGTCGGCCTGGTCGTAGGTCAACAGGGCCATCATCAAGTACAGGCACAGAAAGCCGAATGCGATCAGCGCACCTTCCTTGAGTCGGTAGTGCAAATGCTGCCGCCAGAGCGGTACGGGGCTGGGTGCTACGGTGGATTTCTTCAAAACGCTTCAATTCCTGCGCGCTAGCGCGAACATCTACTGGTGGTTGACTATGTACGACTGCATCGACGAAATAGTGCCGACCGATTCCTGATCATCGCGAAACGCCAACGAAGGTTGAACGTATGCTCGACAGGTGACTTGAAATGAGGTTAAACAACATCGGGCATTGTACGGATTTGCACGCTGCACGCCACGATAGTCTGGCGCGGACCTTGCAGATCTTCAAGCATCGATGACACCGGGCGATTTGATCACGCATTCTCTTAGCTGACAAAGGCTTATAGCCTGTTGCTGCCGCACTTTGTACCGAACTGAATAACTGTCCAATGGCCATACTCGAGTAAAGAGAATAAATCTGCCCAGACTTCCCCATTGCAGCAACGGTCAACCGCCTGTGACCGCATTCACGGCCTGTAGTTGCACCTGTGCCTGCACTCCTCTCCCCTCTCGTGAAATCGGAACGCCATGCTGACCTGGTTACAACGCGACACTCTCGATTTTCCGCCGCTTGAAAAGGCCATGCGCGAACCGAACGGGCTATTGGCTGGCGGGGGTGATCTATCGGCTGACCGACTGATCGCGGCCTACCGCCATGGCTGTTTTCCGTGGTACCAGCAGGGCCAGCCGATTTTATGGTGGTCACCGGATCCGCGTACGGTGCTGTTTCCCGACGAGCTGCACGTATCTCGCAGTCTCGCCAAAGTCCTGCGCCAGCAGCGTTATCAGGTGAGCTTCGATGAGGATTTCCCGGCGGTCATACGCGCCTGTGCCGAGCCTCGCGCTTACGCGGACGGTACATGGATCACAGACTCCATGCAGGCGGCGTATATCGAATTGCACGCACGCGGTCATGCCCACAGCGTCGAGGTCCGGGAAAACGGCGAGCTGGTGGGCGGCCTGTACGGCCTGGCCATGGGTCAGCTGTTTTTCGGCGAGTCGATGTTCAGCCGCGCCGACAATGCATCCAAGGTCGGTTTTGCAACGCTGGTCGAACATCTCAAGGATTGGGGCTTTGTTTTGATCGATTGCCAGATGCCGACGCGGCACCTGCAAAGTCTGGGCGCCCGCTCGATTTCCCGGCAAGCGTTCGCTGCCTACTTGAACAAACACCTGGATCTGACAAATTCCGCCGACTGGTTACCTAGGCGAGTTTGATTCGGCTGGCATACACTCTCACCTATAGTTTTTCTCGAGGGTTGATCATGACCGAGCTGGCGCGGCTTAAGTTCTATGCCACTCAACCCCACTCCTGCAGCTACCTGCCCGAAGAGCAAGCCACAACGCTGTTCCTCGATCCCAGTCAGCCAATGGATGTTCAGGTCTATGCCGACCTTTCCGACATGGGGTTTCGTCGCAGTGGCGATCATCTCTATCGCCCGCACTGCCAGAACTGCAGTGCCTGCGTGCCCGCCCGTATTCCGGTGGGACTTTTCGTACCCGATCGTCAGCAAAAACGTATTTTCAAGAAAAACGCCGACATCGAAGTGTCCAGCACCAAGCCGCACTTCAGCGAAGAATATTTTGACTTGTACCAGCGATACATCGAAGAGCGTCACGCAGATGGCGACATGTACCCACCCAGTCGCGATCAGTTCTCGACCTTTCTGGTACGGGATCTGCCCTTCTGCCGCTTCTACGAGTTCCGCCTGAAGGAGCGCCTTCTCGCTGTCGCGGTGACCGACATGCTGCCAAACGGCCTTTCGGCGGTGTACACGTTTTATGAACCCGCGGAGGAGCGTCGCAGCCTGGGACGCTACGCAATCCTTTGGCAAATTGCCGAAGCCGCTCGTCTCGGGCTGCATGCGGTGTACCTGGGTTACTGGATCAAGAACTGCAAAAAGATGAATTACAAGACCCAATATCGCCCCATCGAGCTGTTGACCAATCAAAGATGGGTCACTCTTTACTGAATCCCTTGGCTTGAACCCCACTTTTCGGGCACAATGCAGCCCGCTTTTGCCTGGCTGCCGTTTGCACCGGGCCATTCATTGGATACCGAGGGCTTTACTGCATGTCGAAAGAAGACAGCTTCGAAATGGAAGGCACTGTCGTCGACACCCTGCCCAACACCATGTTCCGTGTGGAGTTGGAAAATGGGCACGTCGTAACCGCGCACATCTCCGGCAAGATGCGCAAGAACTACATTCGTATTCTTACCGGCGATAAGGTCCGCGTTGAACTGACGCCCTACGACTTGAGCAAAGGGCGCATCACCTACCGCGCCCGCTAACAGGTCTTAACAAAAACGCCCGGTTTATACCGGGCGTTTTTGTTTGCGCGAGATTTGCCCGCCCTGTGTGAGCGCGCTTGCCCGTGATTTCGCTTGTGTTGCAGTTGTCACACGCTGAGCAAGCCTGTGGGAGTGAGCTCGCTCACGAAGGCGTCAGGACAGATAGCCATTCAGCGTCTGACTCGACCCATTCGTGAGCAAGCTCACTCCCACAGGCTTCATGACGTTTTCAAATTCGCACAAATAACAAAAAGGCGCCAATCGGCGCCTTTCTGCTGTGCTGCAACGAAACGTCAGGCCATTTCTGCCGTGGTCTCGTAGTCGAACGTGATCTCGCCGTCCTTGAAGTCGATGTGTACGACGCCGCCATGTTCGGACAAATCGCCGAAGAGGATTTCCTCGGCCAATGGACGCTTGATCTTGTCCTGGATCAGACGCGCCATCGGGCGAGCGCCCATCGCCGCATCGTAACCACCTTCCGCCAGATAGCTCCTGGCCGCATCGGTCACTTCGAGCAACACGCGCTTGTCTTCCAGTTGCGCCTGAAGCTCGGTAAGGAACTTGTCCACCACGCTCTTGATAACCTCATGGCTAAGGCGACCAAACTGAATGATGGTATCCAGACGATTGCGGAATTCCGGCGTAAAGCTCTTCTTGATGACCTCCATCGCATCGGACGAGTGGTCCTGATGGGTGAAGCCGATCGAAGCACGCGCCGCGGTTTCCGCACCGGCGTTGGTGGTCATGATCACGATCACATTGCGGAAATCCGCCTTGCGCCCGTTGTTGTCGGTCAAGGTGCCATGGTCCATAACCTGCAACAGCAGGTTGAAGACTTCCGGATGCGCCTTTTCGATCTCATCGAGCAGCAACACACAGTGTGGCTGCTTGGTGATGGCTTCGGTCAACAGCCCGCCCTGATCGAACCCGACATAACCAGGAGGCGCACCGATCAGACGCGATACGGTGTGACGCTCCATGTACTCGGACATATCAAAACGCACCAGCTCGATACCCAGAGCCTTGGCCAGTTGACGCGCTGCCTCGGTCTTGCCGACACCAGTCGGACCTGCAAACAGGAATGAACCTACAGGTTTATCCGGAGACTTCAGACCTGCGCGAGACAGCTTGATAGCGGTGGACAGAGAATCGATCGCCGCATCCTGACCAAACACGGTCAGCTTGAGATCGCGCTCAAGGTTGCGCAGCAGTTCTTTGTCGGAGCTGTTGACGTGCTTTGGCGGAATCCGCGCGATTTTCGCGACGATGTCTTCAACCTGTGGCACTTCGATGCGTTTGACGCGCAACTCGACCGGCTGCAGACGCTGATAGGCGCCTGCCTCATCAATCACGTCAATGGCCTTGTCCGGCATGTGACGGTCGTTGATGTAGCGCGACGCCAGTTCAGCAGCGGCACGCAGCGCCTCATCGCTGTATTCGATGTTGTGGTGCTGTTCGAACCGACCTTTCAGGCCGCGAAGGATACCGATGGTGTCTTCGACAGACGGCTCGGACACGTCGACTTTCTGGAAGCGACGGGCCAGCGCACGGTCTTTCTCGAAGATCCCGCGGAATTCCTGGAACGTGGTCGAACCGATGCAACGGATATCACCCGAAGACAACAGCGGCTTGAGTAGGTTGGAGGCGTCCATCACCCCGCCGGACGCAGCACCGGCACCAATAATGGTGTGGATTTCGTCGATGAACAGGATCGCGTGTGGACGTTTCTTCAGCTCACCGAGCAGTGCCTTGAAGCGCTTCTCGAAGTCGCCACGGTATTTGGTGCCGGCCAGCAATGCGCCCAAATCCAGAGAATAGACGACGCTGTTGGCCAGCAGGTCCGGCACCTGATTGTCGACGATGCGCTTGGCCAGGCCTTCGGCGATGGCCGTTTTACCGACACCGGCCTCACCGACCAGCAACGGGTTGTTTTTGCGACGGCGCGCGAGAATCTGAGCGACGCGCTCGACTTCCAGCTCACGGCCGACCAGGGGATCGATGCGGCCCTGACGGGCCAATTCATTCAGGTTGCTGGCATAGGCATCCAGAGGATTGCCCGAAGAAGAAGACTCACCGCCCTCATCATCCTGCATATCTTGCTCACCTTCAGAGTGATCGCCATGCCCAGGCACCTTGGAAATGCCGTGAGCGATATAGTTGACGACATCGATACGGGCAACGCTCTGCTGTTTCAGCAGAAACACCGCCTGACTTTCCTGCTCACTGAAAATCGCCACCAGAACGTTTGCGCCGGTGACTTCACGCTTACCGGAACTCTGCACATGAAACACGGCACGCTGGAGCACGCGCTGGAAGCCCAGGGTGGGTTGGGTCTCGCGATCCTCATCGTGTACGGGGATCAGCGGCGTGGTGGAGTCGATGAACTCCTGAAGGTCGTGTTTAAGTTTGTCGAGGTTTGCGCCGCAGGCACGCAGAACAGTGGCGGCAGCCTCATTGTCCAATAGGGCCAACAGGAGGTGCTCGACGGTCATGAATTCATGACGTTTGGAGCGGGCCTCCTTGAAAGCCAAATTGAGGGTGACTTCGAGCTCACGGTTTAACATAGCTTCACCTCATACCCAAGTGTCCGGCGTTAACCGTCCTTCTCGATCTCACAGAGTAGCGGATGCTGGCTTTCCCTGGCGTATTGGTTGACCTGCATTGCCTTGGTCTCGGCGATGTCGCGGGTAAACAATCCGCACACTGCCCGTCCCTCTGTATGGACGGCCAGCATGACCTTGGTCGCCAGCTCACGATTCAGGTTGAAGAACACCTCGAGCACTTCGACAACGAAATCCATCGGGGTGTAGTCATCGTTGAATAAAACCACCTTGTACATCGGTGGCACCTGCAATGTCGGCTTGGCTTCCTGTACAGCGATGCCCGCCGCTTCGTCCTCATGGGATTGCGGATCATCCTGATTGAATGTTAGTCGAATCTTGCTGATTGCATGCATGGTAAAGAAGGTTCGTAGGGGACGAAATTGAAATAAGTAGTCACGATCATGCAGCTTTTCAACTGGACCGCCGCTTGAGCTTGACTATCGGCTAATCGGTGTTACAAACAATAGAACCCACATTGGGTAAAAAGGGTCCGCGCAGTCAACCAAAATTTTTTAGGTCCGGCGGATGAGAGGTGATGATACTCCCATCGGAGTCCTTTGCAGAGGGATGTGACTATGCTAAGCGGTACTGTGCTACGCGGTAAGGTCAAGTGGTTCAACAACGCCAAGGGGTATGGCTTCATCGTCACGGAAAGCAGACCTGGGGAAGACCTGTTCGCGCATTATTCGGCCATAAAAATGGACGGATACAAAACGCTCAAGGCAGGCCAGGCGGTCAAGTTCGACGTCATTCAGGGTCCCAAAGGGACGCACGCAGTGGACATATACGCTGATACCGAAGCGCTGGGTGCGGACGCTGCTCCCGCACATAACAAGCGACACGAACACCGCAAAGATCACGCCTGAGCCGGACCGTTCAAGCGCGAGACTCATGAAAACCGGTCAGCTCTGTCTGAGCTGACCGTTTTTTTTGCCCGCGGACTCTCCGCGTTCCCATATAAATGAACAAGGCTACCCCGAGGCCAATAAAGATAGCGTTTTGACTTCGCCAAAAACCCCGGCCGGCTGACAGCGTTCTCTCTGATCGCATGCGGTTTGCGCCTCAGCTCTCCCCGAATGCTCCTTTAGTCGAAATCCGACTTGCGATTCATCCATGCTTCACTACGCTTGTACGACTGCAACAGTCTGCCGCAGACCCCATGAGACGCGGGCTTCAAGGTTTTGCGGAATTTTCGGGATGGGAACCGGAAGGCTGAATCGATCAAGGCGCCTGTCAAGCGTTCACACTACTATCGTATTAATGGCCGGGACCGGTGGTATACTCGCCGCCGGTGACCACAGGGTCATTGGGGGCCGAGCCATCTGAAACGAGACTTTCAGCCCTCGAAAGGCCGTACCCTTAACCAGGGTCCAGCCGCTTGATGCTTGACTGAAGTACCTCATTCACGCGACGAAATTCTCGACTTTCGGCTCATCGATACCTTGGGCGAAAGTGCCTACCCTGCGCATCTCGAAATTTTGTGTACGCTCAGCAAAGAAGAGAGTTATCCCGAAAATGTCCAACCGCTCGAAGATCATCTATACCTTCACCGACGAAGCTCCTGCGCTCGCCACCTACTCGTTGCTTCCTATCATCGAAGCATTCACCGCCTCCGCCGATATCACCGTCGAAACCCGCGACATCTCTCTTGCAGCCCGTATCCTGGCCAGCTTCCCCGAGCGCCTGGGTGACAAGAAGGTTTCCGACGATCTGGCCGAGCTGGGCGAACTGGCGACCACTCCAGAAGCGAACATCATCAAGCTGCCGAACATCAGCGCCTCGGTCCCGCAACTGAAAGCGGCGATCAAGGAACTGCAGGCCAAGGGCTACGACGTGCCGGACTATCCGGATGAAGTCGTGACCGAAGCTGACAAGGTCGCTCGTGCTGGCTACGACAAGGTAAAAGGCAGCGCCGTGAACCCGGTTCTGCGTGAAGGTAACTCTGATCGCCGCGCACCGCTTTCGGTCAAGAACTACGCGCGCAAGCACCCGCACAAGATGGGAGCTTGGGCTGCTGACTCCAAATCCCACGTTGCCCACATGGACAACGGCGACTTCTACGGCAGCGAAAAATCCTCGCTGATCGAAACCGCAGGCTCGGTCAAGATCGAACTGATCGGCAAAGACGGCAGCACCACTGTACTGAAGGACAAGACCTCGGTCCTGGCCGGTGAAGTGATCGACTGCGCCGTCATGAGCAAGAAAGCCCTGCGTGCTTTCGTCGCCAAGGAAATCGAAGACGCCAAGAAACTGGGCGTTCTGTTCTCCGTTCACCTCAAAGCCACCATGATGAAGGTCTCCGACCCGATCATGTTTGGCGAATTCGTGGCCGAGTATTACCAGGACGCGTTGAACAAGCACGCTGAAGTCCTGAAAGAAATCGGCTTCAACCTGCACAACGGTATCGGCGATCTGTACGCCCGCATCAAGGATCTGCCAGCCGACCAGCAGGCGCAGATCGAAGCGGACGTCAAAGCCGTTTACGCGACCCGCCCTCCATTGGCAATGGTCAACTCCGACAAGGGCATCACCAACCTGCACGTACCGAGCGACGTCATCGTCGATGCCTCGATGCCTGCGATGATTCGTGATTCCGGCAAGATGTGGAACAACGAAGGCGTCCTGCAGGACACTAAGGCTGTGATCCCGGATCGCTGCTACGCCACTATCTACCAGGCAGTGATCGAAGACTGCAAGAAACACGGCGCCTTCGATCCGACCACCATGGGCAGCGTTCCGAACGTTGGCCTGATGGCGCAGAAAGCCGAAGAGTACGGCTCGCACAACAAGACCTTCCAGATCGAAACCGACGGCGTGGTCCGCGTCACCGACGACAAAGGTCAGGTGCTGATGGAGCAAAATGTTGAGGCCGGCGACATCTGGCGCATGTGCCAGACCAAGGACGCGCCGATTCAGGACTGGGTCAAACTGGCGGTCAACCGTTCGCGCCTGAGCAACACGCCGGCCATTTTCTGGCTGGACCCACAGCGTGCCCACGACGCCGTGATGATCAAGAAGGTCGAGAAATACCTGAAAGATCACGACACCACTGGCCTGGACATCACCATCAAGGCGCCAGTCGATGCGATGAAGGTCTCCCTGGAGCGCATCCGCGCTGGCAAGGACACCATTTCGGTGACCGGTAACGTGTTGCGCGACTACCTGACCGACCTGTTCCCGATCATGGAACTGGGCACCAGCGCCAAGATGCTGTCGATCGTTCCGCTGATGAGCGGCGGCGGTCTGTTCGAAACCGGCGCTGGCGGTTCGGCTCCAAAGCACGTTCAACAGCTCAACGAAGAGAACTTCCTGCGCTGGGATTCGCTCGGCGAATTCCTGGCACTGGCCGCTTCGCTGGAGCATCTGGGCAACGTCTACAACAACCCGAAAGCACTGGTGCTTGCCACTGCCCTGGACAAGGCCACCGGCCAGTTCCTGGACAACAACAAGTCGCCATCGCGCAAGGTTGGCGGTATCGACAACCGCGGTAGCCACTTCTATCTGGCGACCTACTGGGCCCAGGCTCTGGCTGCTCAGACCGAAGATACCGCACTGCAAGCCAAGTTCACCCAGCTGGCCAAGACCCTGACCGACAACGAAGCGACCATCGTCGCCGAGCTGAACAGCGTACAGGGCAAGCCTCTGGACATCGGCGGCTATTATTTCGCCACGCCGGAACTGGCCAGCAAAGCCATGCGGCCCAGCAAGACTCTGAACGACGCGATCAACGCGCTCAAGTAAGGTTTGGCGGATCGGTGGTTAATCCCGCCGATGCAGATCAAAAGCCCCGGCATTCATCTGCCGGGGCTTTTTTGCTAATCAGCGCACACTAAGTGTCCAGAGCAGCATTTCTACGCATGCATAAATGATCAGGTCACTGGCAGACCTCGATTACCCTGTGGGAGCGAATTCATTCGCGATTGGCCAGTGAAGCCGATGCATTTATGTCGGCCGAACAATTTTTCGCGAATGAATTCGCTCCCACAGGGTGTCGGTGCTGTCGCACCCATTCGTATTCATACGAAGCCCCCCTATATCCCCAGTCCTTATCTCGCAGAGCGAACCCATGACCTGGCAACCCCACATCACCGTCGCCACCATCATCGAAGACAACGGCCGCTTTCTGTTCGTCGAAGAATCGAAGAACGACAAGCTGGTGCTCAACCAACCCGCCGGGCACCTTGAAGCCAACGAAACCCTGCGCGAGGCGGCCATCCGCGAAACGCTCGAAGAAACCGGCTGGGATGTCGAGCTGACCGGCGTGGTCGGTATTTACCTGTACACCGCCCCAAGCAACGGCGTGACGTACCAGCGGGTGTGCTTCTCCGCCAAAGCGATCAAGCATCACCCCGAGCGCGCATTGGACACGGGCATTGTCGGCGCACCGTGGTTCAGCCGCGAGGAGCTGGCCAGTCAACCCGAACGCTGGCGCAGCCATCTGGTGCTGGAATGCATCGACGACTACCTTACCGGCCCCATCCACAGCCTGGATGTCGTGCGCAACTGAATAGCTTTTAGCCTTGCGGCCGACTCCCTGTTAGAATCGCGTCCTTTTCCAGACTACCCATCGAATACCTATGTCTGATTCAGCCTTTTCCAATCCAGAGAAGAAGCGCGTCATTGTCGGCATGTCCGGCGGCGTGGATTCTTCGGTCTCCGCCCTTCTGCTCATGGAGCAGGGTTATCAGGTGGAAGGCCTCTTCATGAAGAACTGGGAAGAAGACGACGGAACGGAATACTGCACCGCCATGGATGACCTCGCGGACGCCCAGGCCGTGTGCGACCGAATCGGTATCAAGCTGCACACGGTGAACTTCGCCGCCGAGTATTGGGATAACGTCTTCGAGCATTTCCTCGAAGAGTACAAGGCCGGTCGCACGCCGAACCCGGACATACTGTGCAACCGCGAGATCAAGTTCAAAGCCTTCCTCGATTACGCGTTCATGCTCGGCGCCGACCTGATTGCCACCGGTCACTACGTGCGTCGTCGCGATATCGACGGCCGCACCGAACTGCTCAAGGGCCTGGACCCGAACAAAGACCAGAGCTATTTCCTGCACGCCGTCGCGGGCGAACAGATCGCCAAGACCCTGTTTCCGGTCGGCGAACTGGAGAAGCCGGCAGTACGCGCGATCGCAGAGAAATATGAACTGGCCACCGCCAAGAAGAAGGATTCCACCGGGATCTGCTTCATCGGCGAGCGTCGTTTCACCGACTTCCTCAAACAATACCTGCCTGCGCAACCAGGCGAGATCAAGACCACCGAAGGCGAAGTCATCGGTCGCCATGCCGGCCTGATGTACCACACCATCGGTCAGCGGCAGGGTTTGGGCATCGGCGGCCTGAAAGATGCGGGTGACGAGCCGTGGTACGTGCTGGAGAAGGATCTGGAGCACAACGAGTTGATCGTCGGCCAGGGCAACGAGCACCCATGGCTGTTCTCCCGCGCCTTGCTGGCGTCGGAGATCTATTGGGTCAACCCGATCGATTTGAGCATCCCGCGCAAGCTGACCGCCAAGGTCCGTTACCGCCAAAGCGATCAGAGCTGCACGCTGGAACGCACCGCTACCGGCTACCGTGCAACCTTCAATGAACCACAACGGGCCGTGACACCCGGTCAGTCCGTAGTGTTCTACGATGGCGAAATCTGCCTCGGCGGTGGCGTCATCGAAATCGCCGAACCCTGGCACAGCAAGGACCCTCGTTGATGAGTCCGATCCAAGAGCAACTCACCGCACTGGGCGGCGTATTCCAGGCTGCCGTGCTGGTCGACCGTATCGCCAAGACCGGCCAGGCCAGCGAAGCGACTGTCGGCTGCCTGCTGGGAGGGTTGCTGGTGCTGGACCCCAAGGACACGCTGGATGTGTTTGGCGGCGACGATCTCAATCTGCGCGAAGGCTATCGGGCCCTTGCCAGCGCCCTTGAACGCGACCCCGGCACACTGCAACGCGAACCACTGCGTTATGCCCTGGCGATGCTGGGGCTGGAGCGTCAACTGTCCAAGCGTGACGACATGCTGGACACCATTGGCCGGCGCCTGCCGCAGATCAAATCCCAGGTAGAACACTTCGGTATCGTTCATGAAAACGTGATCGCCGCCAGCGGTGCGCTGTATCAGGAAACCCTGAGTACGCTGCGCCAGCGAATCCAGGTGCACGGCGACATGCGCAACCTGCAGCAACCTAATAATGCCTCGAAGATCCGCGCCTTGCTGTTGGCCGGAATTCGTTGCGCGCGACTTTGGCGACAAGTGGGCGGTCACCGCTGGCAACTGGTCGTCAGCCGTCGCAAGTTATTGAAAGAACTGTATCCCTTGATGCACGGCTGATTGCCGAGCACCGGGAAACAGCGGATTTACCCCATACGACGCGGTCCATCTCGGTCAGTCGGCCTCGGCTGATCCGAATTTTCATGTATGATACGCGCCCCATTTCGTTGCCCGACTGTCCGAGAACACCCCATGCAGCTTTCTTCGCTCACTGCGGTTTCCCCTGTAGACGGCCGCTACGCCGGCAAAACCCAGGCCCTGCGCCCTATTTTCAGCGAATACGGCCTGATCCGTTTCCGCGCCCTGGTAGAAGTTCGCTGGCTCCAGCGCCTGGCGGCTCACCCGCAAATCCCGGAAGTCCCGGCATTTTCCGCCGAAGCCAACGCCATTCTCGACGCGCTGGCCGATGACTTCGCTCTTGAGCACGCCGAGCGTGTGAAAGAGATCGAACGCACCACCAACCACGACGTCAAGGCGATCGAGTACCTGCTCAAGGAGCAGGCGGCCAAATTGCCGGAGCTGGCCAAGGTCAGTGAATTCATCCACTTCGCCTGCACCAGCGAAGACATCAACAACCTGTCGCACGCGCTGATGCTGCGTGAAGGCCGCGACACCGTGCTGCTGCCGCTGATGCGCCAGATCGCCGAAGCCATCCGCGAGCTGGCGATCCGTTTCGCCGCCGTGCCGATGCTGTCGCGCACCCATGGTCAGCCTGCTTCGCCGACCACCCTGGGCAAGGAGCTGGCCAACGTCGTTTACCGTCTGGAGCGTCAAATCGCCCAGGTTGCCGCCGTGCCGCTGCTTGGCAAGATCAACGGCGCCGTGGGCAACTACAACGCTCACCTGTCGGCCTATCCAGACATCGACTGGGAAGCCAACGCCCGCGCCTTCATCGAAGACGAACTGGGCCTGGGTTTCAACCCGTACACCACGCAGATCGAGCCGCACGACTACATCGCCGAGCTGTTCGATGCGATTGCCCGTTACAACACCATCCTGATCGATTTCGACCGCGACATCTGGGGTTACATCGCCCTGGGCTACTTCAAGCAGAAAACCGTCGCTGGCGAAATCGGCTCCTCGACCATGCCGCACAAGGTCAACCCGATCGACTTCGAAAACTCCGAAGGCAACCTGGGTATCGCCAACGCTCTGTTCCAGCACCTGGCAAGCAAACTGCCAATCTCTCGCTGGCAGCGCGACCTGACCGACTCCACCGTGCTGCGCAACCTCGGTGTGGGCTTCGCTCACAGCGTGATTGCTTACGAAGCGAGCCTCAAAGGTATCGGCAAGCTGGAGCTGAACGAACAAAAGATCGCGGCCGACCTGGACGCGTGCTGGGAAGTGCTCGCCGAGCCGATCCAGACCGTAATGCGTCGCTACGACATCGAAAACCCGTACGAAAAGCTGAAGGAGCTGACTCGCGGCAAGGGCATCAGCCCGGAAGCGCTGCAGACCTTCATCGATGGCCTGGACATGCCTGCCGAAGCCCGCGTCGAGCTGAAAAAGCTCACGCCAGCCAACTACATCGGCAACGCCGTGGCCCAAGCCAAGCGCATCTGATCGAACGCCCTACGCTCTGAACGCCCGGCTGAGCCGGGCGTTTTTATTCCAGTCTGAAAAATACGTTTTTTCAATAGGTTACACATGAATCCTGATATTCCTCTGCAGCTGCTTGGTGGCATCACGGCACGCGAATTCCTGCGTGATTACTGGCAGAAAAAACCGCTGCTCATTCGCCAGGCGATCCCGGACTTCGAGAGCCCGATCGACCCTGACGAACTGGCAGGCCTGGCGCTGGAAGAAGAGATCGAATCGCGCCTGATCATCGAGAACGGCGTGCGTCCCTGGGAATTGCGTCGCGGCCCGTTCGCCGAAGACGAGTTCAGCAAACTGCCCGAGACCGAATGGACGCTGCTGGTTCAGGCGGTCGATCAATTCGTGCCGGAAGTCGGCGAGTTGCTGGACAACTTCCGCTTCCTGCCCAGCTGGCGCATCGATGATGTGATGATCAGCTACGCCGCACCGGGTGGCAGCGTGGGCCCGCACTTCGATAATTACGATGTGTTCCTGCTGCAAGGCCACGGCAAGCGTCACTGGAAGATCGGCCAGATGTGCGACACCGACAGCCCGCTGCTGGAGCACGCGGATCTGCGTATCCTCGCCGACTTCCAGGGCAGCGACGAGTGGACCCTGGAACCGGGAGACATGCTTTACCTGCCGCCACGCCTGGCGCACTGGGGCGTGGCCGTGGATGACTGCCTGACTTACTCGGTCGGCTTTCGCGCGCCAAGTGCCGCCGAGGTCCTCACCCATTTCACCGACTTCCTCAGTCAGTTCATGTCTGACGAAGAGCGCTACACCGACGCCGATGCGCAGCCGGTCAGCGATCCGCATCAGATCCAGCGTGACGCGCTTGATCGCCTGAAAGCGCTGCTGGCCGAGCATATGGGCGACGAGCGCCTGCTGCTGACCTGGTTCGGCCAGTTCATGACCGAGCCGCGTTACCCGGAAATGGTCACCGGGCCGGAGCTGGACGACGCCGAACTGCTCGACAGCCTGGAACAGGGCGCGATCCTGATTCGCAACCCGAGCGCGCGTCTGGCCTGGTCGGAAGTCGACGAAGACCTGTTGCTGTTCGCCAGCGGCCAAAGCCGTCTGCTGCCCGGCCGTCTGCGCGAGCTGCTGAAACTGATCTGCGCGGCCGATGCACTGCATATCGACAATCTGGGCCAATGGCTGGCAGATGACGATGGTCGCAACCTGCTCTGCGAGCTGGTCAAACAAGGAAGTCTGGGGTTTGCTGATGAATAAGATCCAAGTACGGGTAGCCGACTGGCAGAAAGACAATGCCGACATCCGGCGTATCCGCGAAGGCGTATTCATTGCCGAGCAATCGGTGCCACCCGAGCTGGAATGGGACGCCGAAGACGCAGGCGCGCTGCACTTTCTGGCCCTGGAAGGCGATTACCCGATCGGTACGGCCCGGCTGCTGCCGGACGGTGAGATCGGTAGGCTTTCGGTGCTCAAGGACTGGCGCGGCCTGAAGGTTGGCGACGCTTTGCTGCAGTTCGTGATTGCTGAAGCGGAAAGCCGTGACCTCAGAGAGCAAAAGCTCAGCGCCCAGGTGTACGCAACTGCGTTCTACGAGCGCTTCGGCTTCACCGTGGTCAGCGAAGAGTTCCTCGAAGCCGGCCTGCCCCACGTGGATATGGTGCGCAATTCGCTTTAAGCGAGCAGCTTCCTGCAAACAGAACGCCCCGTCGTTATCGTCTCCGCGTCTCCGCTGACTATGCTGAAACGAGGACGCCGGGGCGTTTTGCTGTCTGCGATTCAACTTGGTCATATCCAGGCCGACAAACTGGCACACTCAACGCTTTGATGCGCCCCCTCGCGGAGATCACACCGATGTCGTTACGTACCCTGCTCGCTTCTGTGCTGTTGGCTTGCAGCTTCACGGCCGTTGCCGCCACCGAAGTCATCCCCCTGAATTACCGCACCAGCGACGATCTAATGCCCGCCGTCAAATCCTTTCTGGGCAATGAAGGCAGCGTCAACGCCTATGGCAACAAGCTCATCGTCAACGCAGAACCGGGCAAGCTCGGTGAGCTTCGCGATCTACTGGCGCAACTCGATACAGCGCCCAAGCGTCTGCTGATCAGTGTCGACACCAGCGACAACACGATCCAGAGTGACGAGGGTTATTCGGTCAACGGCACCGTGCGTTCGCAGAACGGCCGCGTCAGTGCCGATGGCAAGACCCGGATAATCAACTACGGCACTGCCAGCCGTGACGGCGGCGTGCAGCAGGTCCAGGCCAACGAAGGCACCCCCGCGTTGATCCAGGTCGGCCAGAGTATTCCGATCACCAACGTGCAGACCGACTCCTACGGCTACGCGCAGACCAACACTCAGTACCGTAACGTCACCCGTGGCTTCTATGTCACGGCGAGTATTACCGGCGACATCGTGCACCTGAACATCAGCACCAACAACGACCGCATGAGCCAGCAACAGGCCGATGCGATCAAGGTTCAGAGCACTGATACCCAGGTCAGCGGCCGGCTTGGCGAATGGATCACCCTGGCCGGTGTTAGCGATCAGTCTCGTGCAGACGAACAGGGGGTGACGCGGCGTTATTCGACTCAGGGGCGTGACGACATGACGTTGCGGGTGAAGGTCGACAGCCTCGATTGAGCCCACCTAAAGACACGCCTTACCTGCGGGGTGCGCTTGCTCACGAAATCGGTGTCCTGGCGAAACAAATGTTTCGTCTGACCTGACCTCTTCGGGAGCGAGTTCAAGCCCAAAGTTCTTATTTCTCTCCCGAAAATGTAGTGCCAACTCACGTCACTACATATCCCCGTCCCTTATGACCGCCCAGTGCTGCAGCTGACTTACCCTTCCCAGCACCTAAAGGCCTGAATCTGACTGATGAGTCGTATTAGACAAAAGATGTAGTGCCTAAAAAAACTCACTACAAAGTGTTTGACGACATGAAAAAGCCGAGGCATGATGGCCTCGCTGCCACTGATAAGAGGTCTTGCAGAAAGCCTCATGATCATGCTCATACCCTACCATATTGAGCAGATTCGCGACTTTTAGGCCCAAAAGGCAGTTTCACCGCTTCATTATCTTGAGGCGTAAAAAATCCCATTGAATGCAATGCTGTCCGATCAGTGAGCAGCCCTAGGTGCGCCCGGAGAAACCACAGGCGCTGGCGGAGCGAAGAGCTTCACCTCAAGACCCACAAGACTAAGCGACGAGGTTTACCCCATGACACTGACACGCGAACAACAAATTGCAGCCATCGAGAAAGACTGGGCCGAGAATCCACGCTGGAAAGGCGTAACCCGCACCTACTCCGCTGCTGACGTCGTCCGCCTGCGTGGCTCGATCCAGCCTGAACATACGCTGGCAAAATTGGGCGCTGAAAAGCTCTGGAATCTGGTGACTCAGGGGGCGAAGCCGTCCTTCCGTCCCGACAAGGATTTCGTCAACTGCATGGGCGCGCTGACTGGCGGTCAGGCCGTACAGCAAGTCAAGGCGGGCATCCAGGCGATCTACCTGTCCGGCTGGCAGGTAGCGGCGGACAACAATTCGGCGGAGTCGATGTACCCGGACCAATCGTTGTACCCGGTGGATTCGGTGCCGACCGTAGTCAAGCGCATCAACAACTCGTTTCGCCGCGCTGATCAGATCCAGTGGAAAGCCGGCAAGAACCCGGGCGACGAAGGCTATATCGATTACTTCGCGCCGATCGTCGCCGACGCTGAGGCCGGGTTCGGTGGCGTGCTGAACGCCTATGAATTGATGAAGAGCATGATCGAAGCAGGCGCTGCCGGCGTGCACTTCGAGGATCAGTTGGCCTCGGTGAAAAAATGCGGCCACATGGGCGGCAAGGTACTGGTGCCGACCCAGGAGGCAGTGCAGAAGCTGGTGGCAGCGCGTCTGGCGGCCGATGTCGCGGGCGTTCCGACCATCATTCTGGCGCGCACCGACGCTAACGCGGCGGACCTGCTGACGTCCGACTGCGACCCGTACGACCAACCATTCGTGACCGGCACTCGCACGCCGGAAGGCTTCTATAAAGTGCGCGCAGGTCTCGATCAGGCCATTGCTCGCGGCCTGGCCTACGCACCGTATGCCGATCTGATCTGGTGTGAAACCGCCAAGCCGGATCTGGACGAAGCTCGTCGTTTCGCCGAAGCGATCAAGAAGGAATACCCGGACCAGCTGCTGTCGTACAACTGCTCGCCTTCCTTCAACTGGAAGAAGAACCTGGATGACGCCACCATCGCCAAATTCCAGCGCGAGCTGTCGGCAATGGGCTACAAGCACCAGTTCATCACGCTAGCGGGTATCCACAACATGTGGCACAGCATGTTCAACCTGGCGCACGATTATGCCCGTAACGACATGACCGCCTACGTGAAGTTGCAGGAGCAGGAGTTCGCTGACGCGGCCAAGGGTTACACCTTCGTGGCGCACCAACAGGAAGTGGGCACCGGTTATTTCGACGACATGACCACGGTGATTCAGGGTGGCCAGTCCTCAGTCACCGCACTGACCGGCTCCACCGAAGAAGAACAATTCCACTGAGTTCTGCTCATTCGTCAAAGGCCGCCTTCGGGCGGCCTTTGTCATTGGGTCCGGAACCACGCAGAACTCGTAGAAGCCGACTTGCTCGCGAACCCGACGGGTAATCCGACGGCCGTGGGTCTGCCATACCTTTTTCGCAAGGACAATTAACGCCTTACCCAAGTAGCAGTTCATTAGTCGATAGACATGTCAAATCGACCGACAAAGGTTAATTAACACTGCTGGTTAATAAAGCTTCATTTGACACTACGCAGTAATGCCAACTTCGTCACTTTCCAGTGACAATCCCCAAATGAAGTTTCAAATGATATTAATTATCATTTCTCCCGCGCGTTTTTCATTACCGTTTACGGGAAACATAATTAACGAAATGGCCCGTAATGGCCGGCCGGCAAGGCCCCGCGCACTGAAATCGTGACCTGGCTCATTAATCCCGTGAATAAATTTGATGTAGAAAATTTACTTGCCCTCCTTTTGCACATAAAATCCCGGGATTGAGTGCACTGCGACATATCGTCACTGCTTCTACTTCTTTTCAAGCTCAGAGACCGTTGCTCTCTGTTAAGGACTGCCAGCATGCCCGAATCGACAGGTCTGATTGCCCACAACTGGGGCTTCGCCATTTTCCTTTTGGGCGTCATCGGCCTCTGTGCCTTCATGCTCGGCCTCTCCAGCCTGCTGGGCTCCAAAGCCTGGGGCCGTAGCAAGAACGAACCCTTCGAATCCGGAATGCTGCCAACCGGCGGTGCCCGCCTGCGGCTCTCCGCAAAATTCTATCTGGTCGCGATGCTCTTCGTGATCTTCGATATTGAAGCCCTCTTTCTGTACGCCTGGTCTGTGTCCGTCCGCGAAAGCGGCTGGACCGGCTTCGCCGAAGCTCTCGTTTTCATAGCAATTCTGTTGGCAGGTCTTGTCTACCTATGGCGTGTAGGGGCGCTCGATTGGGCTCCCGTAGGTCGCCGTAATCGGCAGGCGAAGCTAAAACAATGAGGCTTTGGCAATGCAATACAATCTCACCAGGATCGACCCGGATGCTCCTAACGAGCAGTACCCCATCGGCGAACGGGGAACCGTTTCCGATCCGTTAGAAGATCAAGTCCACAAAAACATCTTCATGGGCAAGCTCGAGGACGTACTGAGCGGTGCTGTCAACTGGGGTCGCAAGAACTCCCTTTGGCCGTACAACTTTGGTCTCTCCTGCTGCTACGTGGAAATGACCACCGCCTTCACGGCGCCCCACGACATCGCGCGCTTCGGCGCCGAAGTGATCCGGGCATCGCCGCGCCAGGCGGATTTCATGGTTATCGCCGGTACCTGCTTCATCAAGATGGCGCCCATCATCCAACGCCTCTACGAGCAAATGCTTGAGCCTAAATGGGTCATTTCCATGGGTTCCTGCGCCAACTCCGGTGGCATGTATGACATCTACTCCGTTGTGCAAGGCGTGGACAAGTTCCTGCCTGTGGATGTTTATGTGCCCGGCTGCCCGCCCCGCCCAGAGGCATTTCTGCAAGGCCTGATGCTGTTGCAGGAATCCATTGGCCAGGAGCGTCGCCCTCTTTCCTGGGTCGTCGGTGACCAAGGCGTGTATCGCGCCGAGATGCCGTCGCAGAAGGAGCAGCGCCGCGAACAGCGTATTCAGGTCACAAACCTGCGCAGCCCCGACGAAGTCTGATCCAGTTTTCTTTTACAAAAAGAAGCCTGAACCTGGGTTCATTCTGTACGTTGACCGATAGCGATCGAGACCTATGACTGCAGACACCGCTCTGTACATCCCGCCTTACAAGGCTGACGACCAAGATGTCGTCGTTGAACTACACAACCGTTTTGGCGCAGAAGCGTTCACCGCTCAATCCACTGTCACAGGCATGCCTGTGCTCTGGGTTGCCCGCGCCAGGTTGTTCGAGATCCTCACGTTCCTGCGCAACGTGCCCAAGCCGTACTCGATGTTGTACGACCTGCACGGCGTGGACGAGCGCCTGCGCACCAAGCGCCGTGGCTTGCCGGACGCCGATTTCACCGTGTTCTACCACCTGCTTTCGGTGGAGCGTAATAGTGACGTCATGATCAAGGTGGCCTTGTCAGAAGGCGACCTCAGCGTGCCGACCATCACCAGTATCTGGCCGAACGCCAACTGGTATGAGCGCGAAGTGTGGGACATGTTCGGGATCGACTTCCCCGGCCACCCGCACCTGAGCCGCATCATGATGCCGCCGACCTGGGAAGGTCACCCGCTGCGCAAGGACTACCCTGCCCGCGCCACCGAATTCGACCCGTACAGCCTGACGCTGGCCAAGCAGCAGCTGGAAGAAGAAGCCGCGCGCTTCCGTCCGGAAGACTGGGGCATGAAGCGTTCCGGCACCAACGAGGACTACATGTTCCTCAACCTGGGTCCGAACCACCCTTCCGCTCACGGTGCGTTCCGTATCGTGCTGCAACTGGACGGCGAAGAGATCGTCGACTGCGTGCCTGACATCGGTTACCACCACCGCGGCGCCGAGAAGATGGCTGAGCGTCAGTCCTGGCACAGCTTCATTCCGTACACCGACCGTATCGACTACCTCGGCGGGGTGATGAACAACCTGCCGTACGTGCTCTCGGTCGAGAAGCTGGCTGGCATCAAGGTACCGGAGAAGGTCGACGTCATCCGCATCATGATGGCCGAGTTCTTCCGTATCACCAGTCACCTGCTGTTCCTGGGCACTTATATCCAGGACGTCGGCGCGATGACCCCGGTGTTCTTTACCTTCACCGACCGGCAAAAGGCCTACACCGTGATCGAAGCGATCACCGGTTTCCGCCTGCACCCGGCCTGGTACCGCATCGGTGGTGTCGCCCACGACCTGCCACGCGGCTGGGACAAACTGGTCAAGGACTTCGTCGAATGGCTGCCCAAACGCCTGGACGAATACACCAAGGCTGCGCTGCAGAACAGCATCCTCAAGGGCCGTACCATTGGTGTGGCAGCCTACAACACCAAAGAGGCGCTGGAATGGGGCGTCACCGGTGCCGGCCTGCGTTCCACCGGTTGCGATTTCGATCTGCGCAAGGCTCGCCCATATTCGGGCTACGAGAACTTCGAATTCGAAGTGCCGCTGGCACACAACGGCGATGCCTATGATCGCTGCATGGTCCGCGTCGAAGAGATGCGCCAAAGCATCAAGATCATCGACCAGTGCCTGCGCAACATGCCGGAAGGCCCGTACAAGGCGGATCACCCGCTGACCACGCCGCCGCCGAAAGAGCGCACGCTGCAGCACATCGAAACCTTGATCACGCACTTCCTGCAAGTTTCGTGGGGCCCGGTCATGCCGGCCAACGAATCCTTCCAGATGATCGAAGCGACCAAGGGTATCAACAGTTATTACCTGACGAGCGACGGCGGCACCATGAGCTACCGTACCCGGATTCGCACCCCAAGCTACCCGCACCTGCAGCAGATCCCTTCGGTGATCAAAGGCAGCATGGTGGCGGACTTGATCGCGTACCTGGGTAGTATCGACTTCGTTATGGCCGACGTGGACCGCTAAGCATGAACAGCACGCTTATCCAGACAGACCGTTTCGCCCTGAGCGAATCCGAGCGCTCGGCCATCGAGCACGAAATGCATCACTACGAGGACCCGCGCGCGGCGTCCATCGAGGCCCTGAAGATCGTTCAGAAGGAGCGCGGCTGGGTGCCGGACGGCGCCATCTACGCGATCGGCGAAGTGCTGGGCATCCCCGCCAGCGACGTTGAAGGCGTGGCCACATTCTACAGCCAGATCTTCCGTCAGCCGGTCGGCCGCCACATCATTCGCGTCTGCAACAGCATGGTCTGCTTCATGGCGGGTCACGAAGACATCGTCGGCGAGATCCAGAGCAAGCTGGGCATCGGCCTGGGCCAGACCACTGCCGACGGCCGCTTCACGCTGCTGCCGGCATGCTGCCTGGGCAACTGCGATAAGGCCCCGGCGATCATGATCGACGACGATACTTTCGGCAATCTACAGCCCGCTGGCGTTGCCCAGCTGCTGGAGGGTTACGTATGACCATCACTTCCTTCGGCCCGGCCAACCTGATCCAGCGCACGCCGGAAACCCATCCGCTGACCTGGCGTCTGCGCGACGACGGCGAGCCTGTCTGGTTCGACGAATACGTGGCCAAAGACGGCTATGCCGCTGCTCGCAAGGCCTTCGCCCAGCAATCGCCTGACGAAATCGTTCAGGCGGTCAAGGACTCCGGCCTCAAGGGTCGCGGCGGTGCAGGCTTCCCCACTGGTGTGAAGTGGGGCCTGATGCCTAAAGACGAATCCATGAACATCCGCTACCTGCTGTGCAACGCGGACGAAATGGAACCCAACACCTGGAAAGACCGCATGCTGATGGAGCAACTGCCCCATCTGCTGGTGGAAGGCATGCTGATCAGTGCCCGCGCCCTGAAAGCCTACCGCGGCTATATCTTCCTGCGTGGTGAGTACGTCACTGCTGCCAAACACTTGAACCGCGCCGTGGCCGAAGCCAAGGCTGCCGGTCTGTTGGGCAAGAACATTCTGGGCACCGGCTTCGACTTCGAACTGTTTGTCCACACTGGCGCCGGGCGTTACATCTGCGGCGAAGAAACCGCACTGATCAACTCCCTGGAAGGCCGTCGCGCCAACCCGCGCTCCAAGCCGCCCTTCCCTGCCGCCGTCGGTGTCTGGGGCAAGCCAACCTGCGTAAACAACGTGGAAACCCTGTGCAACGTCCCGGCGATCGTCAACAACGGCAACGACTGGTACAAGTCGCTGGCCCGCGAAGGCAGTGAAGACATGGGCACCAAGCTGATGGGCTTCTCCGGCAAGGTGAAAAACCCTGGCCTGTGGGAGCTGCCGTTTGGCCTGCCCGCTCGTGAGTTGTTCGAGGATTATGCTGGCGGCATGCGCGACGGTTACAAGCTCAAGTGCTGGCAACCCGGCGGCGCTGGCACAGGTTTCCTGCTGCCCGAGCACCTCGATTGCCAGTTCTACGCCGGTGGCGTGGCCAAGGTCGGCACCCGGATGGGTACCGGTCTGGCGATGGCGGTCGACGACAAGGTCAACATGGTGTCGATGATGCGCAACCTCGAAGAGTTTTTCTCTCAAGAGTCCTGTGGCTTCTGCACCCCTTGCCGTGATGGCTTGCCGTGGAGCGTGAAAATCCTGCGCGCCATCGAGAAAGGTCAGGGTCAACCGGGCGATATCGAGACGCTGCTGGGGCTGGTCAACTTCCTCGGCCCAGGCAAGACCTTCTGTGCCCACGCACCGGGCGCAGTGGAACCTCTGGGCAGCGCGATCAAATACTTCCGGCACGAGTTCGAGGCAGGCATCGCACCGACGCGTGCGGGCGACCTCAACCAGGTCGTGACGCCGACCATGGTCGGCGCATAACAAAGACACAACGGTTGGCGGCTCAGAAAGCCGCCTTCCGCATATCCCGATTGCGCCTGTAAGGCTGTCCGAATCGGGGTAGCACCGAGATTCCATTAGCCACGCCCGCTGACACCGGGCCAACGAAGAACTTTGAACCATGGCTACTATCCACGTAGACGGCAAAGCGCTCGAAGTCGATGGCGCAGACAACCTGTTACAGGCATGTCTGTCGCTGGGCCTCGACATTCCTTATTTCTGCTGGCATCCAGCACTTGGCAGTGTTGGCGCCTGTCGCCAGTGCGCGGTCAAGCAGTACACCGACGAGAACGACACCCGTGGTCGCATCGTTATGTCCTGCATGACTCCCGCCACTGACAACACCTGGATTTCCATCGACGACGAAGAGTCAAAGGCGTTCCGCGCCAGCGTCGTCGAATGGCTGATGACCAACCACCCGCACGACTGCCCGGTCTGCGAGGAAGGTGGTCACTGCCATCTGCAGGACATGACCGTGATGACCGGCCACAACGAGCGCCGGTATCGCTTCACCAAACGTACTCACCAGAATCAGGAGCTGGGGCCGTTCATCGCTCACGAGATGAACCGTTGCATCGCCTGCTATCGCTGTGTGCGCTTTTATAAAGACTACGCTGGCGGCACCGACCTCGGCGTATTCGGCGCCCACGACAACGTGTACTTCGGTCGCGTTGAAAGCGGCACGCTGGAAAGCGAGTTCTCCGGCAACCTCACCGAGGTCTGCCCGACCGGCGTGTTTACCGACAAGACTCACTCCGAGCGCTACAACCGCAAATGGGACATGCAGTTCTCGCCGAGCATTTGCCACGGCTGCTCCAGCGGTTGCAACATCAGCCCCGGCGAGCGTTATGGCGAGATCCGCCGTATCGAGAACCGCTACAACGGTTCGGTGAACCAGTATTTCCTGTGCGACCGTGGCCGTTTCGGCTATGGCTATGTCAACCGCACCGACCGTCCGCGTCAGCCTCTGCTGGCACAAGGCAGCGTCAAGCTGAGCCTGGACCAAGCCCTGGACAAGGCCGCCGATCTGCTGCGCGGTCGCAACATCGTCGGTATCGGTTCGCCACGCGCCAGCCTGGAAAGCAACTTCGCCCTGCGCGAACTGGTTGGTGCCGAGCACTTCTACTCGGGCATCGAAGCCGGTGAGCTGGAGCGTCTGCGTCTGGTTGCCCAGGTGCTTAAAGACAGCCCGCTGCCTATTCCGACCCTGCGTGAAGTCGAGGAACACGACGCCGTGTTCATCCTCGGCGAAGACGTCACCCAGACCGCCGCGCGCATGGCCCTGGGTCTGCGTCAAGCGGTGAAGAACAAGGCCGAAGACATGGCCGCTGCGATGAAAGTCCAGCCATGGCTCGATGCCGCGGTGAAAAACATCGGTCAGCACGAGCTGAACCCGCTGTTCATCGCCAGCCTGGCTGACACCCGTCTGGACGACATCGCCGAAGAGTGCGTACACGCAGCTCCCGACGATCTGGCGCGCATCGGTTTCGCCGTGGCTCACGCCATCGACCCAAGCGCTCCAGCCGTTGCCGGTCTGGACAGCGAAGCATTGGAGCTGGCTCAGCGTATCGCCACTGCCCTGCTCGAAGCCGAGCGCCCGCTGATCGTTTCCGGCGCTTCGCTGGGTTCCAACGCGCTGATCGAAGCCGCGGCGAACATCGCAAAAGCCCTGAAGCTGCGCGACAAGAATGGCTCGTTGAGCCTGATCGTGCCGGAAGCCAACAGCATGGGTCTGACCCTGTTCGGTGGCGATTCGGTCGATGCCGCGCTGCAAGAAGTGATTTCGGGCAAGGCCGACGCCATCGTCGTGCTGGAAAACGACCTGTTCACCCGTGTCGATGCAGCTACGGTCGAGGCCGCATTGAAAGCTGCGAAAGTGGTGATCGTTGCCGACCACCAGAAGACCGCCACGACCGACCGCGCCGACCTCGTGCTGCCCGCCGCCAGCTTCGCCGAAGGTGACGGTACGCTGGTCAGCCAGGAAGGCCGCGCCCAGCGTTTCTTCCAGGTCTACGATCCAACCTACCTGGATGCCAGCATCCAGATCCACGAAGGCTGGCGCTGGTTGCATGCGCTGCGCGCCACGCTGCTGAACAAGCCGGTGGACTGGACGCAACTGGACCACGTTACTGAAGCCTGCGCCGCGAGCAATGCGCAACTGGCCGGTATTGTCGGCGCTGCGCCTTCGGCCAGCTTCCGTATCAAGGGCCTGAAACTGGCGCGCGAACCACTGCGTTACAGCGGCCGTACCGCCATGCGTGCCAACATCAGCGTGCATGAGCCTCGGACTTCGCAGGACAAGGACTCGGCGTTCTCGTTCTCGATGGAAGGTTACTCGGGCTCTGCTGAACCTCGCTCCCAGGTTCCATTCGCCTGGTCTCCGGGCTGGAACTCGCCGCAAGCCTGGAACAAGTTCCAGGATGAAGTCGGTGGTCACCTGCGCGCTGGCGATCCAGGCGTGCGCCTGATCGAAAGCACCGGCGACAAACTGAGTTGGTTCGCGGGTGTGCCTCGCGCCTTCTCCCCGGCTCAGGGAACCTGGCAGGTCGTGCCGTTCTTCCACCTGTTCGGCAGCGAGGAAAACTCCTCCAAAGCCGCGCCGGTTCAGGAACGCATTCCGCAAGCCTACGTCGCACTGGCCAAGTCCGAAGCGGACCGCCTGGGCGTCAACGACGGTGCCTTGCTCAGCCTGAACGTTGCGGGTCAGACCTTGCGTCTGCCATTGCGCATCAACGAAGAGCTGGGCGCAGGCCTGGTGGCACTGCCATCGGGTCTGGCTGGCATTCCTCCGGCGCTGGCCGGGAAAACCGTTGAAGGTCTGCAGGAGGCAGCACTATGACCACGTGGTTTACCCCTGAAGTGATCGATTCGATCATCGCCGTGCTCAAGGCCATCGTGGTGCTGCTCGCCGTGGTGGTCTGCGGCGCGTTGCTCAGCTTCGTCGAACGTCGTCTGCTGGGCTGGTGGCAGGATCGTTACGGTCCTAACCGCGTCGGCCCGTTCGGCATGTTCCAGATCGCTGCCGACATGCTGAAAATGTTCTTCAAGGAAGACTGGAACCCACCCTTCGTCGACAAGGTGATCTTCACCCTGGCGCCGGTGGTGGCGATGAGCGCACTGCTGATTTCGTTCTCGATCATCCCGATCACCCAGACCTGGGTCGTGGCGGACCTGAACATCGGCCTGCTGTTCTTCTTCGCCATGGCCGGCCTGTCAGTCTATGCGGTGCTGTTCGCCGGCTGGTCCTCGAACAACAAGTACGCCCTCCTGGGTAGCTTGCGGGCCTCGGCCCAGACCGTGTCGTACGAGGTGTTTCTAGGCCTTTCGCTGATGGGCGTGGTGGTTCAGGTCGGCTCTTTCAACATGGGCGACATCGTCAACTATCAGGCGGAACACCTGTGGTTCATCATTCCGCAGTTCTTCGGTTTCTGTACGTTCTTCATCGCTGGCGTCGCCGTGACTCACCGTCACCCCTTTGACCAGCCGGAAGCCGAACAGGAACTGGCCGACGGTTACCACATTGAATATGCCGGCATGAAATGGGGCATGTTCTTCGTCGGTGAGTACATTGGCATCATCCTGATCTCGGCGCTGTTGGTAACCCTGTTCTTCGGTGGCTGGCACGGTCCGTTCAACATCCTGCCGCAACTGTCGTTCATGTGGTTCGCCCTGAAAACCGCATTCTTCATCATGCTGTTCGTCCTGTTGCGCGCATCGATCCCTCGTCCGCGTTACGACCAGGTGATGGATTTCAGCTGGAAGTTCTGCCTGCCACTGACCCTGATCAATTTGCTAGTGACCGCTGCGGTCGTCTTGGCGGCTCAGTGAGGATTTGACCCATGTTCAAATATATTGGCGACATCGTTAAGGGTACCGGTACCCAGTTACGCAGCTTGATCATGGTCTTCGGCCATGGCTTCCGTAAGCGTGACACCCTGCAATATCCGGAAGAAGCGGTTTACCTGCCACCGCGTTACCGTGGCCGTATCGTCCTGACTCGCGACCCCGACGGCGAAGAGCGCTGCGTGGCCTGCAACCTGTGCGCCGTGGCCTGCCCGGTCGGCTGCATTTCGTTGCAGAAAGCCGAGACCGAAGACGGTCGCTGGTACCCGGACTTCTTCCGCATCAACTTCTCGCGTTGCATCTTCTGCGGTCTCTGTGAAGAAGCCTGCCCGACCACTGCGATCCAGCTTACGCCGGACTTCGAGATGGCCGAGTTCAAACGTCAGGATCTGGTGTACGAGAAGGAAGATCTGCTGATCGCAGGTCCCGGCAAGAACCCTGACTACAACTTCTACCGCGTTGCGGGGATGGCGATCGCTGGCAAGCCGAAAGGCGCTGCGCAGAACGAAGCCGAGCCAATCAACGTCAAGAGCTTGCTGCCTTAAGGAAGAAAGATGGAATTCGCTTTCTATTTCGCATCCGGCATCGCTGTTGTGGCCACCCTGCGGGTGATTACCAACACGAACCCGGTGCATGCCCTGCTCTACCTGATCATTTCGCTGATCGCCGTGGCCATGACCTTCTTCAGCCTCGGCGCGCCGTTCGCCGGTGCTTTGGAAGTGATCGCCTACGCTGGCGCCATCATGGTGCTGTTCGTGTTCGTGGTGATGATGCTGAACCTGGGCCCGGCCTCGGTTCAGCAAGAACGCGCCTGGCTCAAACCCGGCATCTGGCTCGGCCCGATCCTGTTGGGTGGCCTGCTGCTGGCCGAATTGCTGTACGTGCTGTTCGCCAACTCCACCGGTGCCGGTATCGGCCACACCACGGTGGACGCCAAGGCAGTCGGCATCAGCCTGTTCGGCCCTTACCTGCTGGTTGTCGAACTCGCGTCGATGCTGCTGCTCGCGGCAGCCGTGACGGCGTTCCATGTCGGCCGCAACGAGGCGAAGGAGTAAAGCCATGAACTCAGCAATTCCTCTCGAGCATGGACTGGCAGTCGCCGGTGTCCTGTTCTGCCTCGGTCTGGCGGGCCTGTTGGTACGCCGCAACATTCTGTTCGTGTTGATGAGCCTGGAAGTAATGATGAACTCTGCCGCACTGGCCTTCGTCGTGGCGGGTAGCCGCTGGGCGCAGCCGGATGGCCAGATCATGTTCATTCTGGTGATCAGCCTTGCCGCAGCCGAGGCCAGCATTGGCCTGGCGATCCTGCTGCAGCTGTATCGCCGCTTCCACACTCTCGATATCGACGCTGCCAGCGAGATGCGCGGATGAACCTACTCTTTTTGACTTTCGTATTCCCTCTGATCGGCTTCCTGCTGCTGTCGTTTTCGCGCGGCAAATGGTCGGAAAACCTGTCGGCCCTGATCGGCGTCGGCTCCATTGGTCTGTCGGCCATCGTCGCCGCCTACGCGATCTGGCAATTCAACGTGGCACCACCGGAAGGCGGTCATTTGACCATGGTGCTGTGGCGCTGGATGGCGGTCGATGGCTTCGAGCCGAACCTGGCCCTGTATGTCGATGGCCTGTCCATCACCATGCTCGGCGTCGTGGTCGGCGTGGGCTTCCTGATTCACCTGTTCGCGTCCTGGTACATGCGCGGTGAAGAAGGCTATTCGCGGTTCTTCTCTTACACCAACCTGTTCATTGCCAGCATGTTGTTCCTGATCCTGGGCGACAACCTGCTGTTCATCTACTTCGGTTGGGAAGGCGTGGGCCTGTGCTCGTACCTGTTGATCGGTTTCTATTACAGCAACCGCAACAACGGCAACGCGGCACTCAAAGCCTTCATTGTGACCCGCATCGGCGACGTGTTCATGGCCATCGGCCTGTTCATTCTGTTCCAGCAACTGGGCACGCTGAACATTCAGGAACTGCTGGTTCGTGCTCCGCAGCACTTCAAGGTCGGCGACTTCTGGATCGTTCTGGCGACCCTGATGCTACTGGGCGGCGCTGTCGGTAAATCCGCGCAACTGCCGCTGCAAACCTGGCTGGCGGACGCGATGGCCGGTCCGACACCGGTTTCGGCACTGATCCACGCCGCGACCATGGTGACCGCGGGCGTCTACCTGATCGCCCGTACCCATGGCCTGTTCGCCCTGGCGCCGGACATCCTGCATCTGGTCGGCATCGTTGGTGGTGTGACCCTGGTACTGGCTGGTTTCGCGGCACTGGTGCAGACCGACATCAAACGTATCCTGGCCTACTCGACCATGAGCCAGATCGGCTACATGTTCCTGGCGCTGGGTGTGGGTGCATGGGAAGGCGCGATCTTCCACCTGATGACTCACGCGTTCTTCAAGGCCTTGCTGTTCCTTGCGTCAGGTGCGGTGATCGTTGCCTGCCACCACGAGCAGAACATCTTCAAGATGGGCGGCCTGTGGAAGAAACTGCCACTGGCCTACGCCAGCTTCATCGTCGGCGGCGCGGCCCTGGCGGCGCTGCCTCTGGTGACCGCGGGCTTCTATTCCAAGGACGAGATCCTCTGGGAAGCCTTCGCCAGCGGCCATCAGTATCTGCTCTATGCAGGTCTGGTCGGTGCCTTCATGACCTCGCTGTACACCTTCCGCCTGATCTTCATCGCCTTTCACGGCGAGGCGAAGACCGAAGCTCACGCCGGCCACGGGATTTCCCATTGGTTGCCGCTGGGCGTGCTGATCGTGCTGTCGACCTTCATCGGCGCCTGGATTCATCCGCCACTGGCCGGCGTACTGCCGCAAAGCGCGGGTCATGCCGGCGGCGAAGCCAAGCACAGCCTGGAAATCGCCTCGGGCGCCATCGCCCTGTCCGGCATCCTGCTGGCCGCGCTGCTGTTTCTCGGCAAGCGTCGTCTGGTCACGGCCATCGCTAACAGCGGTCCAGGTCGTTTCCTGTCCGCCTGGTGGTTCGCGGCATGGGGCTTCGACTGGGTTTACGACCTGCTGTTCGTCAAACCTTACCTGGCTATCAGCCGCATCCTGCGTGGCGACCCGCTCGACCACACGATCGGCTTGATCCCGCGTCTCGCCAAAGCCGGTAACGGTTTGATGAGCCGCACTGAAACCGGTCATCTGCGCTGGTATGCCGCTTCGATCGCCGCAGGTGCCGTACTGGTACTCGGCGCGATTGTGTTGGTCTGACATGAACCTTGCGACTTTGCGAAAGGAATTGAGCCCGTCATGATTCTGCCTTGGCTAATCCTGATCCCCTTTATCGGCGGCCTGCTGTGCTGGCAAGGTGAGCGCTTCGGCCCTACCCTGCCGCGCTGGATTGCGCTGTTGACCATGTCTCTCGAGACGATCCTGGGCCTGTGGCTGTGGAGCACCGGTACTTATACCTATGCCCCTGCCCCCGGCGTCGACCCGACCTGGGCGCTTGAATTCAAGCTCCAGTGGATTCAACGCTTCGGCATCAGCGTTCATCTGGCGCTCGATGGCCTGTCGTTGCTGATGATTCTGCTGACCGGTCTGTTGGGTATCCTTTCGGTACTCTGCTCCTGGAAAGAGATTCAACGTAACGTCGGCTTCTTTCACCTGAACCTGATGTGGATCCTGGGCGGTGTGGTTGGCGTGTTCCTCGCCATCGACTTGTTCATGTTCTTCTTCTTCTGGGAAATGATGCTGGTGCCGATGTACTTCCTCATCGCGCTCTGGGGTCACAGCTCGGCAGATGGCAAGAAGACCCGGATCTACGCGGCGACCAAGTTCTTCATCTTCACTCAGGCCAGTGGTCTGATCATGCTGGTGGCGATTCTCGGTCTGGTACTGGTGCACTTCAACCAGACCGGCGTGATCACTTTCGCTTACGCCGATCTGCTGAAAACCAAGCTGTCCCACAGTACCGAATACGTGCTGATGCTGGGTTTCTTCATCGCCTTCGCGGTGAAGCTGCCGATCGTACCGCTGCACTCCTGGTTGCCTGACGCTCACGCCCAGGCACCGACCGCAGGTTCCGTGGACCTGGCGGGCATCCTGCTGAAGACCGCGGCCTATGGTCTGCTGCGTTTCGCCCTGCCGCTGTTCCCGAACGCTTCGGCGGAGTTCGCGCCGATTGCCATGATCCTCGGCCTGATCGGTATCTTTTACGGTGCCTTCCTGGCATTCGCGCAGACCGACATCAAGCGCCTGATCGCCTTCTCCAGCGTCTCGCACATGGGCTTCGTGCTGATCGGTATCTACTCCGGCAGCCAACAGGCTCTGCAAGGTGTCGTGGTGCAAATGCTGGCGCATGGTCTCTCGGCAGCGGCACTGTTTATTCTCAGCGGCCAGTTGTATGAGCGCACTCACACCCGCGACATGCGTGAGATGGGTGGCCTGTGGAACAAGATCGCTTACCTGCCGGCCATCAGCCTGTTCTTCGCAGCCGCCTCGTTGGGTCTGCCGGGTACCGGTAACTTCGTGGGTGAGTTCCTGATTCTGATCGGCACCTTCGTCAGCGCGCCATGGATCACCGCCATTGCCACTTCCGGCCTGGTGTTCGGTTCGGTCTACTCGCTGATCATGATCCACCGTGTCTACTTCGGTCCTGCAAAGACCGAAGAGATTCTCAAGGGCATGGATGGACGGGAATTGATCATGGTGTTGGGCCTAGCTGTACTGCTGGTCCTGCTGGGTATCTACCCGCAGCCGGTCCTCGACACATCTTCGGCGACCATGCATGGCGTGCAGCAATGGCTCGGCACTGCCTTCACTCAACTCGCTTCGGCCCGGTAAGAGCGCTATGGACCTGACGATTCAACACTTTATTGCGCTGGCGCCGCTGCTGATTACCAGCATCACCGTTGTAGTGGTGATGCTGGGGATCGCATGGCGTCGCAGTCACTCGCAATCGTTCCTGCTGACCGTAGCGGGACTCAACCTGGCATTGCTGTCGATTTACCCGGCCCTCAAGGTCGCGCCGCTGGTGGTCACCCCTCTGCTGCAGATCGACAACTTCTCCTGCCTGTACATGGCGATCATCCTGGTCTCGACCCTGGCCTGCGTCACCCTGGCGCACGCCTATCTGGGTGAAGGCAAGGCTGGCTATCCAGGCAACCGCGAAGAGCTTTACCTGCTGATCCTGATGGCCGCTGCCGGTGGCATGGTGCTGGTCGCCGCGCAACACCTGGCCAGCCTGTTCATCGGTCTGGAGCTGCTGTCGGTGCCAGTCTACGGTTTGGTGGCTTACGCCTTCTTCAATAAGCGTTCGCTGGAAGCCGGTATCAAGTACATGGTGCTGTCAGCCGCGGGTTCCGCGTTCCTGCTGTTCGGTATGGCGCTGCTGTACGCCGACGCCGGCAGCCTGGGCTTTGCCGAGATCGGCAAGGCCCTCGCGGCCACCGGTCTGCCAAGCCCGATCGCGAGCCTGGGTCTGGGCATGATGCTGGTCGGTCTTGGCTTCAAGCTGTCGCTGGTACCCTTCCATCTCTGGACCCCCGACGTGTACGAAGGCGCCCCGGCCCCGGTTGCGGCGTTCCTCGCGACCGCCAGTAAGGTCGCGGTGTTCGGTGTGCTGGTTCGTCTGTTCCAGATCTCGCCTGCGGCCACCAGCGGTGTGCTGACCGATGTCATGTCGGTCATCGCCGTGGCCTCGATCCTGATCGGTAACCTGCTGGCGCTGACTCAGAACAACCTCAAGCGTCTGCTGGGTTACTCATCCATCGCTCACTTCGGCTACATGATGATCGCGATGGTGGCGAGCAAAGGCATGGCCGTCGAAGCCATCAGCGTTTACCTGGTGACCTACGTCCTGACCAGCCTCGGCGCGTTTGGCGTTATCACTTTGATGTCATCGCCGTACAGCGGTCGCGACGCCGACGCGTTGTTCGAATACCGCGGTCTGTTCTGGCGTCGTCCGTACCTGACCGCAGTATTGACCGTGATGATGCTGTCGCTGGCGGGTATCCCGCTGACCACCGGCTTCATCGGCAAGTTCTACATCATCGCCACAGGCGTTGAAGCGCATCTGTGGTGGCTGACCGGTTCGTTGGTCGTGGGCAGCGCCATCGGTGTGTTCTATTACCTGCGTGTGATGGTGACGCTGTACCTGCAAGACTCGAAGATCCAGCGCCACGATGCTCCGTTCAACTGGGCACAGCGTGCGGGCGGCGTGATGCTGTTGGGAATTACGCTGCTGGCGTTCTTCCTGGGTGTTTATCCGCAACCGCTGCTGACTCTGGTGCAACACGCCGGGTTGTGATGGTTCGGTGAAACGCGAAAAGCCCTGCTCTTGAGCGGGGCTTTTTTTGGGTGGTCTTTGGTTTTCTGTGGGCCTTGAGATAGTGGGTAGACCGGTATGTCTGGACTATTGCGTACGAAGAGCACTGCGAGCTGGAGCTAACGCTCTTCGCGTTGTGATGCCCAACACAATCCTTCGCTGCACCGATTCACTGTAGGAGCCGGCTTGCTGGCTCCTACAGGTTCTGCGGTGTACCGGAATTCTGCGAACGCACTTAATCCCTTGTAGCAGTCCGGCTTACGGCGGTAGTGATCTCAAGGACATCATCGCCGGCAAGCCGTGCTGCTACAGAGCGTGCGGGGTATCGGGGGTGAGCGATCCACACACTTCACTGTGGGAGCGAATTCATTCGCGCGGGGACAGTACCGCCGACACAGTTTATCGCCTGGAAATTTTTCGCGAATGAATTCGCTCCCACAGGAGAATGTGTTTGCTGCAAAAGACCGTGCTCGCCCCTAAAGCTGAACCGCTGAGCTTTTGATCTTGTTCTTGGTGCGCGATCGTCCAGACACCACCAAACGCGACTTGGACGCAGGCCGAACGCAGGCGATGCCCAGTGGGACGCCAGGACGGATCCGAACCAGCGCCAACGCCGATACCAGATATACACATCTCTCCAAACGCCGAAAATCAGACCCACCACTAAAGCGAACCCAACTCTACCCCGGCAATCTCACCGTTTTCTTGGCACTGGTAAACAACCCCCACGTCGACATGAACAACGCCGCGATCATCGGCCCAATCACAAACCCGTTCAGCCCGAACACCGCCATCCCGCCCAGCGTCGAAATCAGAATCAGATAATCCGGCATCCGCGTATCCTTACCCACCAGAATCGGCCGCAGCACGTTATCGACCAGACCAATTACAAAAATCCCGAACAACCCCAGCACCACACCCTGCCAGATCATCCCGCTGAGCAAAAAGTAAGCCGCGACCGGCGCCCAGACGATCCCAGCGCCCACCGCTGGCAACAACGACAGAAACGCCATCGCCACCGCCCACAGCAACGCGCTCGGAATATCCAGCGCCCAAAAGATAAAACCACCCAGCGCACCCTGCGTGATCGCCACCACCACATTGCCTTTGACCGTAGCCCGCACCACCCGAGTGAACTTCAATTGCAGGCGGCGCTTCTGCGGTTCGGCCAGGGGCACGGCGATGCGGATCCTGCGGGTCAGTTCCTGACCGTCGCGCAGGAAAAAGAACAGCAGGTACAACATGATGAAGAAACTCACCACGAAATCGAACGTACCCTGACCAAAGCTGAACGCCTGCGTCGCCAGGTACTGGCTGCCCTGCATCGCCCCTTTGGAAATCTTGTCCTGCAAACCCTTGAAGTCACCCATGCCCAGACGGTCCAGCCAGTGCTGGGTCGAGGTCGGCAGCAGGGCCTTGAACTCAGCCAGGTACTTGGGGATGTCCAGTTGGCCACTTTCCACGCTCTTGTAGAGCGCCGCGCCTTCCTGAACCATCAACATGCTGATGATGATCACCGGCAGAATCGCGATCAGCAGACAGATCATCAATGTGCACAGCGAAGTCAGATTGCGCTGCCAACCGAAGCGCGCCAGCAGACGGCGCTGCAAGGGCGCAAAGATGATGCCCAGCACCACCGCCCAGAACACCGCGCCATAGAACGGCAGCAGGATCCAGATGAATGCGAGGGTCACCAGCACCAACAACAACATCAGGGTTTTATTTTGTAGCGAGGTTTCGTTCATATCCGTTCCGTGTCATTGAGCCGCGCTGAACGCACGGCCTAATGATTAGTCCGCCAATCGTTACAGGAGTGCCGCCTGTAACACGGGCAAAGCAGGGGGCTGGAACCGACAGAAGAGCCAGGATGGCGGGCCATCGCGGCCCGCCACGAGGGCAATCAAAAACCTCGTCAGATGCGGAACTGACCCACCAGTTGGCCGAGGCGTTGGTTGAGTTCGGTCAGGTTGCGCGAGGTCGTGGCACTGTGACGGGTTTCATCGGCAACGCTTTCCACCGCGACGGCAATCTGATGCACGCTGCGGTTGATCTCTTCGGCAACCGCCGTCTGCTCTTCCGCGGCACTGGCGATCTGCGCATTCATCGAGTTGATCGTACCGATCAACTGGCCAATGGTGTCCAGTGACGCACCCGCTTCATTGGCGCGCGCCGAGGTGCCATCACCGGCCTCACTGGAACGACGCATCGCCGCTACCGCTCCCTGCGTGCCCTGTTGCAGGCGATCGATCATGCCCTGGATTTCCTGAGTGCTCTGCTGTGTGCGGCTGGCGAGGGCGCGAACCTCGTCGGCGACGACTGCGAAACCGCGTCCCGCCTCCCCCGCGCGTGCCGCTTCGATGGCGGCGTTGAGCGCCAGCAGGTTGGTCTGTTCGGCGATGGAGCGAATCACTCCCAGCACGCCAACGATCGATGTGACGTCGTTCTGCAGGCTGTCCAGTGACGTGCCGCTATGGCGGATATCGCTCACCAGCGCATGAATCTGCTGAATGCTGCCATCGACCACGCGCCTGGCGGCCTGGCCTTCCTGATCAGTCTGTTGTGCGGCCACCGACGCGCCCTGCGCGCTCTTGGCGACTTCCTGCGCCGCTGCCGACATCTGATTGATCGCCGTGGCTACCTGATCGGTCTCGTGGCGCTGACGCTCCATGGCCTGCTCGGAGCGTTGCGCCTGATGAGTGACTTCACCGACGAGCCCTGTCAATTGCGAGGTCATCTCAGCGATCTGCCGCACCAGGCCATGGATCTTGTCGACGAAGCGGTTGAACGAACCTGCCAGTTCGCCAAGCTCATCCTGCGAACTCACCGTCAGACGTCGGGTCAGGTCACCCTCCCCGGCAGCGATGTCGTCCAGGTTGGCTTTCATCAGACGCAGCGGTCGCAGAATGCTGCCGGAGGTCCAGACGCCGATCACGGCAATGATCACCAACACCAGCAGGGCGATGCCAAGGATCGTGATCAGCATTTGTTCCGTACGCTCGACGATGGCCTGACGGACTTCGGCGACCTTGGCGTCAATATTGTCCAGGTTCACCGACGAGCCGACCGCCATATCCCATTTGGCAAGGTATTCAGAGTAGCCAAGCTTGGGCACCAACTCATTGGAGCCAGGCAGCGGCGACGAGTATTCGAGGAAATGGGTGCCAGCTTTCGCGACATCGACCAGCCCACTATTGACGTAAACCCCATTGGGGTCGCGAGCATCTTTGAAACTCTTGCCGATACCATCCGGGCTGTCACCCTTGAACAGGCGCACGGCCTGTGAGTCGTAGCCGAAGAAATAGCCATCTTTGGCGTACTTGACCTGCGAAAGCATCTTGATGACTTGCGCGCGGGCTTCCATGTCACCAGGGGCCGAGGCGTCATACATGGGCTTGATGGTGCCGATGGCCACCGCGACGTAGCTCTGCAGCGTTGCCTTGGCTTCGTCCAGCAGGTGCTGACGGGTTTCTTCCACTTCACGCTTGGCCTGCTCGCGAAGCATCAGAACGGTGCTAACGCTGATGATCAGCGCGAACAGCACCACTGGAAGCACCGCGAGGGAAAGGACTTTGGCTTTCAGATTTAGCCGCATAGGTATCGGGACCTTTTTTATTGTGAGCATTACGCCGTTGGGCTCCATATCAGTTAACGGCGCAGTACCGCAAAAGTTGAGGTCACGAAAGCGATCAATCAGTTAATAGATACCCTGTTGCACGGCCTGTCGCTCAGGCAAGTCGATACGCACCTGCAAGCCGCCAAGTGGGCTGCCCAGCAGTCGAATCTGCCCGCCCCATGCCTGGACGATGTCCTTGACGATGCCAAGCCCCAGCCCGTGTCCAGTCACCTGCTCGTCCAGAGGGTTGCCGCGCCACAGCACCTCAGCACGTTGCACATCGGGAATTCCGGGACCGTCATCATCGATCAGCAGGCAATAACCGCCAGGCTCCTGAGTAGCAGACAGGCACACCGCGCTGTCAGCCCATTTGCAGGCGTTGTCCAGCAGATTGCCCAGCAACTCCAGAATGTCCTCCCGGTCCCAAGGCAGAACCAGGCCTGGGGTGGCGTGATTATTCAATTCCAGATGTTCCCCGTGGATCATCCGCAACGTGGAAAACAGGCCCGGCAATTCGGCGTCGCAGTCAAAACGTACGCCCGGCAACGCATCGCCGGACAGACGCGCACGATTGAGTTCACGTTCCAGGCGTTGCTGAATCTGCTGCAATTGATCGCGCAACGTCGCTCGCAACTGCGGATGCTGCTCAAGCTTTTGCCCTTCGGTGAGGCTCATCAGCACCGCCAATGGCGTTTTCAGGGCATGACCGAGATTGCCCAGCGCGTTGCGCGAGCGCTTGAGGCTGTCTTCGGTGTGAGCCAACAGGTGATTGATCTGAGCCACCAGCGGCTCAAGCTCCAGCGGCACCTGTTCATCGAGTTGCGAGCGCTGGCCTTGTTGCAACTGGAAGATCTGCTCCCGGGCTTTGTCCAGCGGGCGCAAGGCACGGCGCACGGTCATGCGCTGCAAAATCAGGATCAGGATCAGCGCCGCCAACCCCAGACCAAGGCCGATGCGCTGTACAAGGGCGAAGCTGGCCTGCACCGGGGTGTAATCCTGAGCGACGGTGATGGCGATCTTCTGCCCGAACTTGCGGTATTCGGTATGCAGCAGCAACAGCGATTGCCTGCTCTTTTCCAGCTTGAAGTCGGCGTGCAGACCAGCGTCATCGGGTTGCGGCAACTCAAGGTCCCACAACGATCGCGAACGCCAGTGCCCGCCATCGAAATCGATACGGAAGTAATGGCCGGAGTACGGCCGTTGATATCCCGGAGACAAGCGTTGCTCATCCAGTTGCAAGCCGTTGGGGCCGCGGACGATGGCCACCAGCAGTAATTCGGCGTCATTGCGCAATCCGGATTCCAGATAACGCTGCAGGCCGACTTCGAACAGCCAAAGACTGACTTGCGCCAGCACCAGTCCGACGATCAGCAACACGCTGATCAGGCCGAGACTCAGGCGTCGCTGAATGGACCTCACCCGCCGCTCCCGCCGAATCGATAGCCCTGGCCGCGTCGGGTCTCCACCACCGCACGCCCCAGTTTTCTACGCAGATGGTTGACGTGCACTTCGATCACGTTGGAGTCGCGCTCGTTTTCACCGTCGTACAGATGCTCGGCCAGATGGCTCTTGGAAAGGATCTGCTCGGGGTGCAGCATGAAATAGCGCAGCAGACGAAACTCGGCGGCGGTGAGCTGAATGTCTTCGCCGTCACGGCTCACGCATTGACGACCTTCATCCAGATGCAGCCCCGCCGCCTCGAGCTTCGGCAGATTGGCCAGCCCCCTGACCCGACGCAACAAGGCCTGAATGCGCAGTTGCAGTTCCTCGGGATGAAAGGGTTTGGTCAGGTAGTCATCGGCGCCGGCCTTGAGCCCTTCGATCCGCTCGGCCCAGGAGCCGCGCGCGGTGAGAATCAGCACCGGCGTCGACAGCCCGTGCGCACGCCATTGCTGCAGAACCTCAAGCCCCGGCAGACCAGGCAGTCCGAGGTCGAGCACGATCAGATCGTAGGGCTCGCTCGCCCCTTGATGAATCGCGTCGCGCCCGTCCGCCAGCCAGTCCACGGCATACCCCTGACGGTTCAGCGCACTGACCAGCTCGTCCGCCAGGGGAACGTTGTCTTCAACCAGTAACAGACGCATCAATCATCTTCCTTGTCTTCCAGCAGACGGCTGTCGCGGGCATCGAATTTCAACTCGCGCACTACGTGATCTGACGTCAGCAGCTCGATTTCGTAGACCAGCACGTCGTGCTTTTCCTCCAGCTCCGCTTCCAGGAGCTTTGAGCCGGGATAACGTCCCAACGCCTGCTCAATGAATTGCTCCAACGGCAGGATCACGCCCTGTTGCCGCAGCCTGAGCGCTTCATCCTGATCCAGATCCCGCGCCGTACACACAGTGCAGGCCATGACGGCGCAAGCGACCAGCAGGCAGTAAACGAAACATTCAGCGGGACGTTTACCGGCAATCATCAGGTGTCCTGGTGATCTTTGAGTATCTGCCCATTGGTGGCATCGAGTTCGACATCCCATTCGACGCCTTTGGCGTCGCGTAACTCGACCTGATAAACGTATTTGCCATATTCCTGTTCCAGTTCAGTCTCGGTCACCGTTGCGCCTGGATGTTTGGCCAGCGCGGCGGCATTGAGTTTCTCGAAAGACTGAATAGTACCTGCATCTCGCAGCCTGAGCGCCTCATCCGGGCCGAGGTCCTTGGCTTGTACGTAACCGGCGGTGATGGCGAAGGCGGATGCAGCGATAAGGGCAGTAAGGGTTTTCATGGCGAATCTCCGTTGTGGTTGTCTTGTTGACGGAAACAACGATAACCAACCGAACTTAATTGAAGCTGAAATGCTCTTGTCACATGCCACCCTGTTCGCCAGGAACACGTCTTTTGATCGCTCGCCAGCGGACGCTTGACCAAGCGGCTCGAAGGGCAGATCTGCCTGTGTTGATTTAACCAGGCGGTCAGGTTGTGCCTGTCGCTCGGCAAACCATTGCTGGTAAACTCGCCACCTGCATTTTTCGCCCAGGCGATCGCCACCTTTCAAGGCTCTCAATACCGTGGAAATCTTCAAGGAATTTACGTTCGAATCGGCCCACCGCCTTCCCCATGTCCCGGAAGGTCACAAATGCGGGCGCCTGCACGGCCACTCCTTCCGTGTCGCGATCTATCTTCAAGGCGAGCCCGATCCGCATACCGGTTGGATTCGTGACTTCTCCGAGATCAAGACCATTTTCAAGCCGCTCTATGAGCGCCTCGATCACAACTACCTCAACGACATCCCCGGCCTGGAAAACCCGACCAGCGAAGTGTTGGTGAAGTGGATCTGGAACGAGCTCAAGCCCCTGCTGCCAGAGCTGTCGGCCATTCGCATTCATGAGACCTGCACCAGTGGCTGCGTCTATCGCGGGGATTGATCGGTAGCACGATTCAAACGCTACCCTGCGAGACGCATGAACCCCGGTAGCAGCATGGCTTGCCGACGGTGACGCTTTGAGATCGCTTCCGCCAGCAAGCCGGATTGCTACAGGATGGGACGGCAACGTCCTCAGAACCGGTAATTCAGCGCCAGACTCGACAGCACGGTTCGGCTGGCCTGTGAGCCGGACTTGCCGCCGTAATACGTCTGCTCTCCATTTGACAGATTCTTGAGCGTCGTACTGCCCTTGGCTTCGGCATAAACCTGATAATCGACCCCCGCCTTGATTGAGAACTGCGGGTTGATTCGATAGGAAAGCCCCAACGCCAGGCTCTGCATTCGCCCCCGATTGCCGTTATCGCCAGTGAACGTCACACCGCGAAGATGATGCTGGTCATGATCTTTTGCCTTGACCCACTGGCTGTACTTGAAACGACCTTCCAGCGTCCAGTCGCTGTAGTTGTAAACGCCGACGAGACCAACGTAGGGCGTAGCGTAGGTCTGTTCATAGGTGATGCCTTTCAGCCCGGCGGGAAGCCTGCCGGAGATATCACGAAAACCGTCGTCTGACGAATAGGTGAAACTCCCGCCCCTGGCTTGCCAGCTGAACTCGCTGCGTTGATAGCCAAGCATGACGCCGACGGCGAGATCCTCGCGTTTCAACGCCCAGGCAGTGGCCGCGAATTCCGCCTGCCAGGCTTTTTTCAGTCGGGTATCAGGGTGGTCTGAGCGGTCAGTCCAGCCTTCGTCCTCTCCATCCAGCCAGTCATAATCCTTCATGTGCCCGTTGCCCTTGGCCACTCGGGTCCAGCCCCGTACATCGAGTGATAGCCAGTCAAGCGGGTGATAAGTCATGCCTAGATGCAGCGTCGGGACCTGTTTGAGATCCCAGTTGAGCTGACTGAGCTTCTCGCCCTCGTCATAGACTTTTTCCTTCGCCAGCCCGTTCAGCACCCCAACGCCCAGACTCAACTCGACACTACCCAACTGAAACCGTTGCTCATCCGCCATCTGCGCATCGGCCAATGCCTCTTGCCCGACCATCACCAGCCCCAGCAAAACCCAAGTATTCCGTCCCGTCATCAACACATCCGCGGCTTTTTATTAAAGAGATGCCCGCTGCCAAGCAATGCTGCAGCAAACGGCGACAGGATGAACGTGAAAGCAGGACGTTTCTGCCAGCTGACTCGTAACCGCGTGTGTGAAACCTAAACGCCAGACCCAGGAAATTGCCTACAGAAATGCGAGCGGCTACAGCGGATTGATTGCCTACGCGATAGCCAGGCTGCTACAGAGAATTGGGCGTACATGACAAACTCCAACACGCCGCTGAACGTGTAGGAGCCGGCTTGCTGGCGAACACGGAGTGCCAGGCAATCAATCTGTAACTGCCCCACCGCTTTCAACAGCAAGCCGGCGCCTACAGTTGATCGGTCGTGGCGAAAAATTGTGTTCGGCATCATAAATGCGAAGAGCGTTAGCGCCAGCGCGCATTGCTCTTCTACCGCGATAGGCCAGGCTGCTACAGAGAATTGGGCGTACATGACAAACTCCAACACGCCCCTGAACGTGTAGGAGCCGGCTTGCTGGCGAACACGGAGTGCCAGGCAATCAATCTGTAACTGCCCCACCGCTTTCGACAGCAAGCCGGCGCCTACAGTTGATTGGTCGTGGCGAAAAATTGTGTTCGGCATCATAAATGCGAAGAGCGTTAGCGCCAGCGCGTATTGCTCTTCTACCGCGATAGGCCAGGCTGCTACAGAGAATTGGGCATGCACGACAAACTCCGGCACGCCGCTGAACCTGTAGGAGCCGGCTTGCTGGCGAACACGGAGTGCCAGGCAATCAATCTGTAACTGCCCCAACGCTTTCGCTAGCAAGCCGGGGCCTACAGTTGATCGGGTCGTAGCGAAAAATTGTGTTCGGCATCTGAACGCGAAGGACCTTAACCCCAGTCACCAGGATCTTCTTACGCGATAGTTCAAACGACACAAATCGCGACTTGGACGCAGGCCGAACGCAGGCGGCGAATGGGCCGAGCGGCATGGATACCGCAAGAGCGCCGCCAGGACATGGATGTCCATGGCGCATGTCCATGGAGCATCGCCGAAGTGGGCAAACCCGACGAAGGTACCGAATCGGGAGCAAGCACTGTTGGTTACTTTTGGGACTTTTCAAAGTGACCCACCCGGGGGGCGGACAGGTGAATCAGCATCATCAATAACCGATATTCATCCAGCCCCAGCGCCCTCCAGGCCATAAAAAAGGGCTGCCCGATCTCGGGCAGCCCTTTTATTCAACAGCCCACTCAGATCAAGCCAGGCTCTTGCTCACCACCTCATACACATCCGGCGACAACTGCCCGGAAGCACGAATGCGCTCCAGCTCGCCTTTCATCAGCTCCTGCCGCTTGCTGTCATATTTGCGCCAGCGGGTCAGCGGTGCCAGTTGGCGCGAGGCGATCTGCGGGTTGAAGCCGTTCAGTTCGATGACCAGATCGGCCAGGAAGTGATAGCCCGAACCGTCCGCGGCATGAAAGTTGATCAGGTTCTGCCCGGCGAACGCGCCAATCAGTGCCCGCACCTTGTTCGGGTTCTTCATGGTGAACGCCGGATGCTGCATCAATGCTTTCACCCGCTCCAGACCGCCCGGCAAAGTGCTGCCGGCCTGGACGCTGAACCACTGATCCATGACCAGCGCGTTGTCCTTGAAGTTCTCGGCGAACACCGCCAGCGCCTTGGCTTTCTCGCCCTCGAATGGTGAGTTGACCAATACCGCCAGCGCGGTCAGGCGCTCGGTCATGTTGTCGGCGCTGTCGAACTGCTCGATGGCTGCGGCCAGCACTTCAGGTTTGCCAGTCAGCATCAGATACGACAGTGCGATGTTCTGCAAGGCGCGCCGGGCGAAGTGCTCGGACTCGGCGACGTAAGCAGTGTTTTTCGACAGCTCGCGATTGGTCTGATAACGCTTCCACAGCGCATCGCGCAAGCTGTTGGCCAGTTGCAGACGCGCGAACTCACGGGCTGCATGGATGGCATCGACGTCCGCCACTTCGCTGATTTCGGTGAGGTAGGCCTCGCCCGGCAGCGAGAGCATTTCCGCGACCATGGCCTGATCCAGACTTTCGTCGGCCAGTACAGTGCCCAGCGCCGTGATCAGACGTTGGTCCAGCACCAGCGGCTCGCCTTTCTGATGCTGATCGATCAGTTCCTGCAGCACTTGAACCGACAATTGCTGACCGGCATCCCAACGATTGAAGCCGTCGCTGTCGTGCTGCATCAGGAACATCAGCTGATCGCGATTGTACGGGAAGCTCAGTTTCACCGGCGCCGAGAACCCGCGCAGCAGCGACGGTAGAGGTTGTTCGGCGACGTCGACGAAGGTGAAGGTCTGCTCGGCTTCGGTGACCGCGATCACCCGCGAGGTACCCGATGCCGAAGACTCGCCCTGCAGACGCAACGCAATTTCCTGACCCTGCTTGTTCAGCAGGCCCAGCGATACCGGAATCACGAACGGCTTTTTCGCATCGCCCGGCTGACCTGGAGTGGTCGGCGCGCTCTGGCGGAAGGTCAGGCTGTAGGTTTTGCTCTCTGCATCGTAGGACTCGGTCACCGCCAGACGTGGGGTGCCGGCCTGTGAGTACCAGCGCTTGAACTGGGTCAGGTCGATGCCGTTGGCATCCTCCATGGCCTTGACGAAATCGTCGCAGGTCACGGCCTGGCCGTCGTGGCGCTCGAAATACAGGTCGCTGCCTTTGCGGAAGCCTTCGGCGCCCAGCAGTGTATGGATCATGCCGACCACTTCCGAGCCCTTTTCGTACACGGTCAGGGTGTAGAAGTTGGAGATCTCGATGAAGCTGTCCGGACGTACGGCGTGGGCCATGGGGCCTGCATCTTCGGCGAACTGATGGGTGCGCAGGTAGGCGACGTCCTGGATGCGCTTGACCGTGGCCGAGTTCATGTCGGCCGAGAAGCCGGAATCGCGGAACACGGTAAAGCCTTCCTTGAGCGACAGCTGGAACCAGTCGCGGCAGGTCACGCGGTTGCCCGACCAGTTGTGGAAGTATTCGTGGGCAACGATGGCCTCTACCCGCTGGTGCGCGGCGTCGGTCGCGGTCTCGGCGCGAGCCAGCACGGCGCTGGAGTTGAAGATGTTCAGGCCCTTGTTTTCCATGGCCCCCATGTTGAAGTCGTTGACCGCCACGATCATGAAGATGTCCAGGTCGTACTCGCGACCGTAGACCTCCTCGTCCCAGCGCATGGACTTCTTCAGGCTGTCCATGGCGTGCTGGCATTTGTCGATGTTTTCCTGCTCGACATAAATACGCAGGGTCACCGAGCGATTGGTCATGGTGACGAAGGTGTCTTCGATGCACCACAGGTCGCCCGCCACCAGCGCGAACAGGTAGGCGGGCTTCTTGAACGGGTCTTCCCAGGTGATCCAATGGCGGCCGTCTTCCGAAGGTCCGGCGTCAATCGGGTTGCCATTGGACAGCAGGATGGGGAAATCCTGCTTGTTGGCGATGACCGTGGTGGTGAAGCTGCTCATCACGTCCGGGCGGTCGAGGTAATAGGTGATCTTGCGGAAGCCCTCGGCCTCGCACTGGGTGCAGAACATGCCGCTGGACTTGTACAGCCCTTCCAGCGCGGTGTTGGTTTCCGGGTGGATCTTCACGCTGGTGTCGAGGGTGAAGGTCGCGGATTGAGGCCGCACGGTGAGGTTGTCCGGGGTCAATTCGTAATCGGCCGGTGCTAGATCGACGTCAGCCAGCTTGACCGACAGCAGTTCCAGCAACTGGCCGTCCAGCACCAGTGGTGGCAGGCCGGCGCCCCGCTCAGGGTTGCGGCGCATGACCAACTGCGCATGGACCAGCGTGTGATCGTCGAACAATTCGAAGGTCAGGTGCGTCTCGTCAATGAGGTACTCAGGCGCCTGATAATCCTTCAGGTAAATCATTTTCGGCTGTTCGGTGCGCATGATTCTGTCCTTATGCTTTGAGCTACTAGCTACCAGTACACGGCTACTGCTAGTGATGGACGGCGAGCTGATATGCCGTGTATTTGCGGATGTTGATTACGCCGGTGTCGAAGATCAGGTATTGACCCTTGATGCCCAGCAACGTGCCTTCGGCGATAGGGTCCTTGTCCAGATTGAAGCTGACGATCTTGGTCGGATATGCCTCGACCGGATACCGAATCTCGATCGGTTCGACATCGTTCAGCAACTGAATGGCTTGCAGGCCGAAACGCGTTTGCAACGCGGCCAGCCCCTCGGCGCAGGACTCGAACAATTGCTGACGGATGGCCGCCAGGTCAACCGCCGGTGCATCACCCTTGAGCAGCGCGCGCCAATTGGTACGGTCCGCGACCTGGCTGCGGAATAGGTCTTCGACGAAGCCCGACTGCTGACGGGTCGCCACACGCACGATCGGCAGCGCCTGGCTTGCGCCCTGATCCAGCCAGCGCGTCGGCAGCTGCGTGGAGCGGGTTATGCCGACTTTCACGCCTGACGAGTTGGCCAGATAGACCATGTGGTCGGTCATGCAGAACTGCTCGCCCCACGACGGATCACGGCAGGTGCCATGCTCGTGGTGGCATCTTTCCGGGCTCATGATGCAGACATCGCACTGCGCCAGCTTCTGCATGCAGGGGTAGCAGTAGCCCTGGCTGAAGCTGGTTTTGGTACGGCGGCCGCAATGGCTGCAGTGGATCGCGCCCAGGTATTCCAGGCGCACGGTCTTGCCGATCAGCGGATTGACCGGAATTTCCGACTCGCCCAGACGAAACGCATATTCAACCCGCGTTGCATCGAGCCGCGCGGACATCTTGTTGACGGAGCCTCGACCAATTTCGATCAATGGATGGCATCCGACTTGAACAGGATGTTAGGCACCGGCGCCGACTTGGACGCGCATTCCTGCGGGCCCATGTAGCCGATGCGCTGCTCTTCGGGCACGTTGCGCACTTCCCAGGCGATCAGTGCCTGCAGCGACAGTTCACGTTGTTCCTGAGACAGCTTGCGTCCGTCGGACCACTTGCCGATTTCCACCGCCAGTTTCAGGCTCTCGTAGATGTCCGGGGTGATGTTTTCGATCATTTCGACAAAAGAGGACATTGGGGTCTCCCAGAATTAAGCGGGCAATTTTAATGTTTACGGCGCGCTAATGCACCGCCCACAAGACCTGTTGCACAACCGATGATCAGTCCGCCGACATGGGCCCCGTTGGCGATCTCGCCGAACCCCAGCAAACTGATCAGCCCGGACATGCACAGCACCAGCCACGCCAGCATCATCACCAGTACGCCGCGCGGCAGACGATAGATGGGGTTGGGCGCCAGCAATTGAAAGATCCAGCAGTGACCGAGCAGACCGTACAGCACCCCCGACAGGCCGCCGAACAGGGTCGGGCCACTCCAGAAATACTGGCCGTAGTTGGAAAACGCGCCGAAGGCCAGGGTCAGACCGAGCAGTTGCCAGCTACCCTGACGCATTTCGATGCGTCGCCCCAACTCCCAGAACCACAGCGCGTTCATCACCAGATGCAGCACGCCGAAATGAATAAACATCGGCGAAACCACCCGCCACCACTGCCCCGCCGCCAGTGTCACCTCAACCGGGGTGAACATGACGTAATCGCCGCTGACCCGGAAATCGTTGAAGGTCAGCCAGCTCAACGCCTCGAAGTTGTCCCCCAACAAGGTCACGCCGGCGACGATCAGGCACAGCAGCAGGACGATGCTCGTCACCGGACTGCTGCGCACCTGGACCAATGGGCTGGGGCGAGTCAGGGCCACCACTTCACGGCCCGGAGGCAGTTGCACGGTGGGATCGCCTTCAGGATATTGCTGATACAACTGGCGGATGTCATCGGCCAGTTGCGGCGCATCCGGCACCCACAGCACTTGCTCGCCGGCTTCTTCACTGACCCGATGGGGCACGTTGAGTCGTCGCAGCAATTCGACGAAACCACTCAAATCGGTGCTCAACGGCAGGCGCAATACGGCAACCGGATTCATCGGGCTGTCTCCGGCCGCGTGACATCGACCCAGACGAACTTGTTCGGGTCTATTTGGGTTTCCTGATCGAGCCGGTATGCCACCAGTTTGCCGTACAGCACGGCGCTGTAATCCAGGCACGCCAGGTTTGGCCGGATCGCGGCGGGTATGCCGCTGCGCCAGTAATGGCCGACGAATAACAGCGGCTCATCGACGCCGTAACGCAGCAAGGCGTTTTTCTCGCTGTCGGACAGTGGCCGTTTGGCTACCGGCTCTGGAAGAGCGTCGGGCTGGAACACCACGTCGCCGTAGGTCTGCGGATCGTCCTCCCAGAACTTGGTGCGAAACGAGGCACGCGTCAGCCCATCGCCGCCGGTCAGGGTCATGCCGTGGGGCAGGCGCATGTCAGTGCCGCGCAGCAACCTGTCGAACACCGCGCTGGCGAAACTGCCGTGCACCGCGGAGGCTTGCACGAAATGCTGATCGATCCGGCCGTCGCCATGGGCGCTGCGCAGGGCTTCGATCAGGCTGGCGTCCCAACAGGCGTGAACCAGGCGGAAACGCTCGGCGTCGATGAACAGTGGCAACTCATAGAACCACTTGAGAAAGTCGTTCCAGTCGCCAGGATGCTGTTCGAATTGCGCCAGGGTTTCGCCCAACAGACGGGCATGGCGCGGTGTGTGCTCGCGCACGAACTGCTTGCCGCTATCCGGTGGCGCAGGCGTGCTCCAGCCCAGCGCGTTGAACTCATGGTTGCCCATGATGCAGAACGCCTGGCCGGCCACGACCATGTCGTGAACGATATGCAGTGCCTCGCGAATGCGCGGACCGCGGTCGATGATATCGCCCAGAAACAGGGCGATGCGTTCAGGATGGCGCCATACGCCGGCCTGAAAGCGATAACCAAGGGTGTCGAGCAAGTGCTCAAGGGTCTGGGCACATCCATGCACGTCACCGATCAGATCGTAGCTACGCGCGGGATCGAGCATCAGTCGCTCCCGCCGCCAAGCCGACTGCCCCAACCGAGTTTGGTCCGGCAGACTTCGTAATAGTTGTGATCGAGCGGGTGAATCAGACGCAGCTTTTGCGGTTTCTTTTTCACGGTCACGGTGTCACCGGGCGCGCAGGTGAAGTGGTTTTGTCCATCGCAGGAGACCTGTGGATAAATCGTCATGTCCTTTGAGACAACGATTTTCAGCTCACTGTTGCCGTCGACGACAATTGGCCGTCCGGACAGCGTGTGCGGGTACATCGGCACGATGACGATGGCGTCCAGCTTGGGGTGCATGATCGGCCCACCCGCCGACAGCGCGTAGGCGGTCGAACCGGTCGGCGTCGCGACAATCAGCCCATCGGCCTTCTGGCTGCAGACGAACTGGCCGTCGATGTAGATTTCGAATTCGATCATGCGTGTGGATTTGCCGGGGTGCAGCACCACGTCGTTGAGCGCGTCGCCCTGGCCGATGGCTTCGCCGTGACGGCGGACTTCGGCCTGCAGCAGGAAGCGGTTTTCCACCAGATAGTGGCCGTCCAGCACCTCGGCGACCTTCACTTCCAGCTCGTCGGGGCGAATGTCGGTCAGAAAGCCCAGGCTGCCACGGTTGATCCCTAGCACCGGCACGTTGTGCTTGGCCAGCGCGCGGGCCGCGCCCAGCAGACTGCCATCGCCACCGACGACAATGACCATGTCGCAGACTTCACCGAGCATCTTGCGCGACGAGGTCTGCAGGCCATGACCGGGTAGCACCTCGGCGATGGTGTCTTCGAGGATCACATGCAGGTGCCGCGAAATCAGGAATTTCTTGAGTCGGCGAACGGTCTCGAGCACTTGGGAACTGCCCAGGCGACCAATGATGCCGATATTACGAAATTGCTCCATGGGGCTCCCGCGGGGTTGATGCGTGTAAAGAACGCGATTATGGGCGAAGGGGTCGGGTGCGGCAAATCAGGCTCGGTGCAGATTCATCCTTGAGAGCCTCCATGTTTGGGGCAGCGATGACCAACCGCTCCTTAAGGCGCCGCTTCGATGGCTTGAGCCACGAATAAACCCATCACTGTCTGTAGGAAAACGCCTGCGACCTTAACGCTTTTCACTGACGACTCCGGACGCCTGCCGTTGAGTCAGCCTGCATCTTGTCGATCCACCATTCCCCGCTGTGCCCTCGCCCATCTTCATGCGGTGAGATGCCCAATGAGCGAACATCGGCAACCCGATCGTCGAAGCGTTCCTGCCTTAACCAAACCGCATGGACGCTTTGCTTAGATAGGGATTTATCACGAATGGCTACAGGTTATTACATTCGCCAATTCGACAAGACCAGCTGTGGTGGAACCGTGCAGGAGGCGACCTCCAAGATGATCATGCACGGCCAACCGGATGCTCGCGAATTCGATGCGGTCAGTTGCGGCGTCGACGGCAAGCTCTATCAGATCGTCGGCGCAATTCCTCATATGGAGAGTGGGGGCAGAGGTCTGGCCGGCACGCTCCACAGTCATAGCTCATGCCCCTGCAGAGCCACGATCCAGCACTCGCTGGGTGCTGCCACTTACACCATTACGGACCCTTGGCAGGGCCCGGCCCCTGATTCACCGGCCAAGCGGGCGTCAACCTTCACCTCGACAAGTACGTCTCCCAATACCCATGCAAGCCAACCAGACTCCGACATCGAAGAAGAGGAAGAAGAAGTCGAGCAGGAGCAACTCATCACCCTGCGCATCGGGGTGTTCTTCGACGGCACCGGTAACAACCAGGCGAACAGCGAAACCGTTGCCGGCTGCATGGCCCGGGATGTGGGCCTGCAGGATCAAAGTGAAGACATTCGCCAGTTCTGCGCAACGTACGGCTACGGCGTGGACGGCAGTACGCCCGACAACAGCTATGGCAATGACACCAGTAATGTGGCGCGGTTGTATGAGCTGTATGTGGATCGGGCGGATGTCAGCCTTGGGCCAGAGGATGAAGAGGCTTCCCTGAAGGTTTACCTGGAAGGCATCGGGACCGTCAGTGGCGGCGACGATGCTCGCTACGGTCAGGCGACGGGGCGGTGGAGAACGGGGGTGTTGGCGCGGGTGGAGCAAAGCCCCCGGTTGATTCTCAGACGTCTGACGCTGTTCAAGGACAACAACCCCGATATTAAGATCAAGCGCCTCGAAGTGGACGTGTTTGGCTTCAGCCGAGGCGCCGCTGCAGCTCGCCACTTCGCCAATGACCTGCTCCGCGCCAACGACAGCCATCTGGCGAAGACCCTGTCAGCCGCCAACGATGTATTTGCCGACGGCTTTGCCTGGTGACTGCAACAGGATGTCAGCCTCAACTTCATCGGTCTGTTTGACACCGTGGCCGGAATCGTTTCGCCTCTTGTCGGCGACTTTAGCCCCGGTAATGCCCGCGTGTCCGGGCTAAATCTGGCGCTACCGACAGGTGTCGCCCGCAAGATCGTGCAGTTCGTCGCGCGCGATGAGCATCGCCATAACTTCGCCCTGACCCGGACCGATCACGACATCCTGCTGCCGGGTGCCCACTCCGACATCGGCGGCGGGTATCTGCCGCGCGCCCGTGAACGGGTATTGCTCAGCAAACCGTTGCACAGCCTGGAATACCTGCATTTGACCCGCGAGCGCTCATCCGCCTTTTACCAGCTGCGGACCAGCGGCGATCCATGGCTCAGACGCCTGGAGGCCAACGGCATCGAATGGGGCATCGAAAGCTGGTCAGTGGAACAGCCACGCAGTCGAGACGACGTTCATCCCATGCAGCGCGTCTACGCGGCCGCCAAGGTAGAGCGCGAGGTGTACGGCGATCTGTCAAAGATCTATTTGCGCATCATGCGCGAACTGGGCGTGCGACATCGAGTGCCGTTCATAGCTATCGACGACCTCGACGCCCGCTTCGCGCTGCCCAAAGAGCTGAAGTCGATCGCCGAAAAGCTTCGGGCTTATGTCGTGCACGATTTGCCAGCCCCCAACCTGTCAACCGCCGAAGAGCAGTTGCTGCTCCATCGATACATCCATTTTTCCGCGAACTGGAACGCCTTGATGAACTTCAGAAACAGCGATCTGGACCTCATCTTCATCAGCCGGCCCGCCCAGAACTACCAGCGGGTGATGCATGCCAATCAGTAAGCTGAACAGGTTGGCGGTTTTGGCGCTGCTCTCGCTGCTAAACGCCTGCGGGGCCAACAACTACGGCGCGAAATTGCCTTACGACGCTTGGCGGCTGGGCTTTTTCGCTCCCAACTATATGGAGGTGTGGATTGAAACCGCCAACGTCATCGACATCAACGACCGGATATTCAGACGCGCCATGAGCGGTGTTGCCGCGGTAGGATCGCCCCGTAATTTCAGAGGAAATCCGAAAGGCTGGCCAAAAAGACCTGCAGACGGCGCAGGCAAGCATGTCTTCGGTGCGGATGTGCCGCAGTTGATCTATGTACGTTGGCAATCGTTGGCTGAACCGCAGACCTATGAGGCGTTTATCGAGATACCCGACGCCATGCGACAGAAAATGCTCGAAGGCGGAAACACCTATTGCAAGGCCAGCAAATTCTGGCTGATGGATCATCGAAATAACGTTGTCATCGGCTTGGCCCCCGGCGGTATTGCCAAGACCTGGATCAGAGGGACGTGCCTCGACCCTATAGAGGTCAGCCGCGTCCAAGGCACAGTGGCCCCAAAAGGTCCCTACGAAGGCTACTCGAACGGTCTGTACCGCGATCTGGATCCTGAGGCTAAGGCCTACATCGACAAGTTCGGCATTCCCTTCGATTCGTGGTGAAGCCATTGGATCTCGTGCAGGTGCTGCGACCTTTGCTGCTCCATCGATACATCCATTTTTCCGCGAACTGGAACGCTTTGATGAACTTCAGAAACAGCGATCTGGACCTCATCTTCATCAACCGGCCCGCCAAGAACTACCAGCGGGTGATGCATGCCAATCAGTAAGCTGAATAGGTTGGCGGTTTTGGCGCTGCTCTCGCTGCTAAACGCCTGCGGGACCAACAGCTACGGCGCGACATTGCCTTACGACGCTTGGCGGCTGGGCTTTTTCGCTCCCAACTATATGGAGGTGTGGATCGAAACCGCCAATGTCATCGACATCAACGACCGAATATTCAGACGCGCCATGAGCGGTGTTGCCGCGGTAGGGTCGCCACCTAACCTCAGGGGAAATCCCAAAGGCTGGCCCAAAAAGCCGGGGGACGGCAAAGGCAAGCATGTCTTCGGTGCGGACTTGCCTCAACTGATCTATGTACGTTGGCAATCGTTGGCTGAACCCCAGACCTATGAGGCGTTTATCGAGATACCCGACGCCATGCGACAGAAAATGCTCGAAGGCGGGAACACCTATTGCAAGGCCAGCAAATTCTGGCTGATGGATCATCGAAATAATGTCGCCATAGGCTTGGCCCCCGGCGGTATTGCCAAGACTTGGATAATGGGTACTTGCCTCGACGCCATCGAAGTCAGCCGCGTTCAAGGCACAGTGGCCCCAAAAGGTCCCTACGAAGGCTACTCGAACGGTCTGTACCGCGATCTGGATCCTGAGGCTAAGGCCTACATCGACAAGTTCGGCATTCCCTTCGATTCGTGGTGAAGCCCGGCCACGGTGTCTTCGAGGATCACATGCAGATGCCGCGAAATCAGGAATTTCTTGAGTCGGCGAACGGTCTCGAGCACTTGGGAACTGCCCAGGCGGCAAATGATGCGGTGACGGCCGAACGCCTTGACACCGATCCATAGCCTGACTCGGTCTCTGTAGGAG
>NZ_JBOICF010000023.1:0-154375 GCF_050739935.1 Pseudomonas sp.
GTGTCAGGCACTGTTGATTTGACCGATGACCGCATTCGCCAGCAAGCCGGCTCCTACAGAATCAGGCGGCGCTTGGAAGAGCGTCGCCGCCCACAAAGTATCTACAGGCGGCAGCGATCCTGACGCAAACGCCGGCAAGCCGTGCTGCTGCAGCGCGTTGCCGCGCGACATCTCTCACTGGTCAGTTTTCTTCAATACCCGCCTAACCCTCGCCCGTTAATGTGTCCCTTCACTCATTGGATGGAGAAGGGCAGTAATGAACCTGATGATTTCCATGGCGGCGTTCGCGCTCGCGGCGTCCATTTCCCCGGGGCCGGTGAATGTGGTGGCGCTCAGTTCCGGGGCGCAGTTCGGGCTGGGGGCGAGTCTGCGGCATGTCATGGGCGCGACGGTCGGTTTCGTGGTGCTGCTGGCTTCCACCGGTTTCGGCCTGCATGAGGTGTTGCACAACTACCCGATGCTCACCGATATCATCCGCTGGGCGGGCATGGCGTTTCTGCTGTATCTGGCCTGGAAACTGGCGATGGACGACGGCCAACTGAATGTCGACAAACCCACGCAGCGGCCGTCGTTCTGGCATGGCGCGGCGATGCAGTGGCTCAATCCCAAAGCATGGCTGGCAGCTGTCGCGGGGATGGGCGCGTTCGTGGCCGATGGCGAGGCGCGGCTGATCGGCCTGTTCGCGCTGATCTACTTCGTGGTCTGTTATTTCTCGGTCGGCTGCTGGGCTTATGCTGGCGCGTTTCTCGGCCCCTGGTTGCGCAGCCCGCAGCGCATTCGCACCTTCAACCGCAGCATGGCGGCGTTGTTGGTCGGCTGTGCAGTGTCGTTGCTGTACGTCTGATCACTGCCGATACTGGCCCGGCGTCGCGGCAAGGTGCTTCTTGAACACACGCTGAAAGTGCGCCTGATCGGCAAAGCCGCTGCGCTGGGCAATATCGGCAATCGGCTCGCCCTCGCGCAGCTGTGTCTGGGCGTGTTGAATGCGCCGGTTGATCAGATAAGCATGGGGCGTCATGTGGTAATGCTGTTCGAAAGCGCGAATCAGATAAGCCTCAGACAGATTCGCCGCCTGACAGATTTCCTCCAGCCGCATCGCCCGCAAAAAATGCTGGTTGATGTACTGCGCGGCACGCTCGACCCGTTGGTTGACCTTCTTCAGCGGCGCATCGAAACTGCCAAGACGCTGCTGCATCAGCACGAAAAACGCGACGACGGCTTCGTGTTTCTGCAACGATTCCAGGGTCGGATCAATCAGCGTCCGGTGCAGATCCAGCAGACCCGAAAACAGCGCGGGATCCGTGCTGTGAATCGCCGGAATCGGTCGAAAACCTTCGACGCCACAAGCCTGCTGCACCCGGCCCAGCCACTGGGCATCGACATAAAACATGATGTACGACCAGGGTTGATCGTCGATAGGGTTGCAGGCGTGCACATCGCCGGGATTCATCAGCACCACGGTGCCAGTGGAGATGGTCTGGCAGGTCTTTTCATGCAGGTAAGTGCTTTGCCCGGCCGTGATCGCGCCGATGGAAAACACTTCGTGGGAATGACGCGAGTAGCAGACCTTGCGGCCATCGGCGATGGAGCGGGCTTCAATGAACGGCAGCTCGCCGTCCCTCCAGAACACCGGTGTTTCAGCGTTGCTCACCGGGTTCTGAAGGGCCATGTCAGATCATCCTTTGCTGCGCTTGCAACTGTGAAAAATATCCAGCGTCGGCTGGTATTCGGTGGTGTTGACGCCGAGCAAGCCTAGCACCGAATGAAACATATAGTCATGGCTCAGGCCCGCCTGGTTTTGCTTGTTCGCCAGACAGCTGCGATCGATGTCGGCATCTTCCAGTGTCGAATGGCCGAACCACATGACCATCGGCACATGGGTCTGCGCAACGGGTGCGATCGCGTAAGGCGCGGCGTGCAGATAGATGCCGTTTTCCCCCAGCGATTCACCGTGGTCCGAAACGTAGATCATCGAAGTGTCGACCTTGTCCTGATTGCGCTTGAGCAATTCGATGGTCTGCGACAGGAAGTGGTCGGTATAGAGAATCGTGTTGTCGTAGACGTTCTTCAGCTCATCGGAGGTGCAGCTGCCCAACTGATTGGTGTGACAGACCGGGGTGAATCGCTCCAGGCTTTTCGGATAGCGGTCGTAGTACTCCGGGCCGTGGCTGCCGTCGGAATGCAGGACGATGATGGCGTTGCCCGTGAGCGAATCAATGTACTCCTGCAGCCCGACCAACAGGGATTCATCCAGGCAATTCTGACCGTCGCAGAACGGGCTCGCCTGGTTTTTCGGGATGTCGCTGTGGGGCACGCGTACGCAGGTGTCCTTACAGTCGCTGTTGTTGTCCAGCCAAACCACCTGCAAACCGGCGCGCTGTAGCATGTCCAGCAGCCCCTCATAGGTCTTGCCTTTCTTGTCGCTGTAATCGGTGCGCGGAAATTTGGAAAACATGCAAGGCACCGAAACCGCCGTGGACGTACCGCAGGAGGCCACCTGAGTGAAATTGAGAATGTCCTGCTTCTTCAATTCAGGGTTGGTATCGCGGGCGTAGCCATTGAGCGAGAAGTGATCGGCGCGTGCAGTTTCACCAACAACGAAGATCATCAGGCTCTTTTTCGGTCGCTGCCGGGCTTCAGGGCTAAGCACGGAGTCGGCGCCCACGGTCTGGATCTGGACCGTTTCCTTGATCGCCACCGTCTGCTTGGTCAGCTTGCCGACGGCGTAGATGTAGTTGGTCGGATTGATGAAGTGGGTCAGAGCGTCTTCGTCACGGAAGATTGGCGCGTAGGTCGAGTAGAACAGTCCCACCGAGGCCGCCATTACCAGCACGCAACCGATGCAGACCAGCACCTTGTTCACCAGCCCCGGCAGAACCCGGCGATAGGTCACGGGGATCAGCCAGATCAATGTAATCGGTAGCGCACCGAGCACACCCAGATACAGGAACAACTTGCCGCTGAGCAAGGCCTTGACCTCGCCAGGGTTGGTCTCCAGCACGTTCTCCATCATCGTCGTGTCGATGCTGACGCCGTAGGTATTCATGAAATACGCCGCTGCCGCGGAGCACAGCGCGACCAGACTCAGCACCGGCTTGAGCGTCGGGCGGAAGGACACGAGGGTCAGAAGCAGGGTGATCGCGGCCCACAGGAAGAACGCGAACGAGATGTAGAAAGCTACGGCCTTGATGCCCTGCAACTGCGTCAGCCCGACCAGCGCATGCCAGGTGGCCAGGTTGTAGAACAGCACCAGACACAGGGAAGACAGCATGACCAGGCGGGTGGAGGTAACGGGTCGCAGCGTTGAGCGCATTTCCATATAAAGCACTACTCGAAACGGGGCTGCACATGCGCTTCAGCAGTCCCGTCCCTGGACCGGCACGTCAGCTGAGCCTGTTCGTCACAGGCGGGTTGATAAAGGATTCGAAAGTGGCGCGGAGTTTTTCAGATCGATTGTGAAGACTTTGTGAATACGGCGTAGACGGCGCGTTACCGGGCGGAGTGTTTTTGAAACCGTGCATGACGTCCCGCAGCGTTTTTGCCGACGTGCGGACGACCCCGGTCCCAGCGCGTTAAACGTAACGCCCCAAACATGCTCGCCCTGATTGACAATGCCTGCACAGCTTCTCTAGGATGCCGCTCATGCGCCGATTTAAACAGCTACTTGCGGGGCGCCGGGTGTCGTGAACAACGTCACCGAAATACCGCTAAAGCGCTGGTTCGGTGTTGCCTCTCACCGCTGCCCAGCGGAACACTGAGGCAGAGAAAACGACACTATGAGCAGTAATCCCAGCCCGCGCGCCCTCGTTCGCCTGGCCCCTATCGCCAGTCAATTCAACCGTCGCAACCCGAAAATCCTGCTCGGTGGTGCCCACCAGCCGACGCTTCTGCGCTACCTCGACGGCTGGCCTCGCCGTCAATACGGTCCTCACGCTTTCCTCATCCAATTCATCAACGTCGACGAATCCCTCGAACGTTTCGGTAACGACCAATTTGATCTGGCTGTCATTCAAGCGCCCTCCGCCGAGCACGCCGAAGGGGTGATTCGGCACCTGACGCGCATCGCCCGCCAGGGACTGATCACCCGCTGCTGACCCCGCACCGGGATGGCTATGGGTTATGCGCTTTGCCGAAGCGTTCGCACGCTAAGTGCGATGGCGGGTGGCGATCCTCGGAATGCCGCCAGTCCCGCCAGAATCAAAAGCCTGGGTGCCTCATTTTTCCGACAATTTCATGATCATCGCCACCGTCAGGTACAACCTCGGCGCGATGCTCGACAGCTCCGAATACTCGTCATCGGCATGCAGCCCTGCGCCGACCACGCCCATGGTTTCCAGCACGGCAGGTTTCTGGCTGTCGGGCACGTACGCATAACCGGCGTCGGTGCCGAAGCGCATGGCGATCGGTTCGATGTTGCGGCCGATCTTGCCGTAAAGCGCCTGAGCGGTTTTTGCCAGGTCTTCGGTGGCCGGGTTTTTCACCAGCGGCGGGCGGCCCTTGTCGAGGCGGAATGTTACTTCCGTGCCATCGATCAGTTTGTTCTGCACGATGCGTTGACCATCCGCCAGCACCCGCTCCGACTCGCTGAGGTCCGAATAGCGCATGTCACCTTCAGCCGAGGCGCTGGCCGGGATGATGTTGCGCTTCTCGCCACCCTTGATCAGCGTCCAGTTGACGGTCGTACCTTTGGCCTGATCTCCCAGGTCCTTGAGCTGAACCAGTTGGTGGGCCAACTCCAGCGCCGCGTTTCTTCCCGCCTCCGGTGCGGAACCGGCGTGGGAGGACTTGCCTTTGACGTCGACGAACACGCCATTGATGCCATTGGTGGCGACTGTCACAGCGTCCTTGTCCGGCGGCTCATAGGAGAAAACGTAGTCATGCTTGCGCGCCAGGTCGGCGATGACTTTTTTCGAGCCTGCCGAGCCCATTTCCTCATCCGGGTTGAACAGCACCGTGATCGTGCCGAAGTCCTTGAACTTCTGATCCTGCAGCAGCTTGAGTGAGTGCAGGACCATGGCTACCCCACCTTTGGCGTCTGCCACACCGGGGCCGTAAGCGCGATCGCCATCGATCCGGAACGGTCGCTTGGCAGCGGTGCCCGGACCGAACACAGTGTCGTAGTGAATCATCAGCAGGAAGGTTTTCGTGCCGTTGCCCTTGATCGTGCCGACAATGTTGTCGCCCGCCGAAGGGCTGGCCGGCGTGGTTTCGACGGTCGCACCCAGCGCCTTGAGACGTTCGACCAATACTGCGCTGACGGTCTTGAGCCCTGCGGCCTGGCCCGTACCGGTGTCGATGTCCACCAGTTGCTTGACGGTCGCCAGATAAGGCTTCTGTTCGGCTTCGGCTTTTTTCAGCAATTGTTCGGGAGGCAGCTCGGCGGCCAGGGCCAGTGAGCAGAACAAAGAGGCGGCAACCGCGGTCGCCAGGGAGGTACGTCGAACGAGCATGCTGGATCCCTCAGATGGTGTGCAAGTCTGGTATGCGAGCCATCTTCAGATAGCCCGCAGGTCTGCATTGTTCCCCCGCGTTCGCTCTTCAGCTTAGCCGGCGATATGTTCAGGCGCGGTGCATCACGGGCTTTCCCGCGCCGATCGCCGTAGAATCACGCCTCAGGAAGCGAGTTTTCGAGGTTGCAGCGGTGGATTTACAGCAGGGTTTTGTCCTGACCCGACATTGGCGAGATACGGATGCGGGCACCGAGGTCGACTTCTGGCTGGCGACCGACAACGGGCCGCGCCACCTGCGCCTGCCGCTTCAGACCTCCACGGCGTTCATTCCCGCGCAGCATCGCGAACGTGCCGAGGCGGTGTTGCGTCAGGAGAAGGATGTCGAGCTCAAGCCACTGCAGCTATGCGATTTCCGCCACCGACCGGTGCTTGGCCTCTATACCCGGCAGCACCGGCAGTTGATGAACCTGGAAAAAGACCTGCGTCAAGCCAGCGTCGATGTCTATGAAGCCGACGTGCGCCCGCCTGAGCGCTATCTGATGGAGCGTTTCATCACCGCGCCCGTGCAATTCAGCGGTACGCCGGATGCCAACGGTGTGTTGCGCGATGCGCAGATGAAACCCGCGCCGGAGTATCGCCCGCAGTTGAAACTGGTGTCTCTGGATATCGAAACCACCGAGCGCGGCGAGCTGTATTCCATTGCACTGGAAGGCTGCGGCGAGCGTCAGGTGTACATGCTCGGGCCGGCCAATGGCGATGCGTCGCAGGTGGATTTCAAGTTCGACTATTGCGACAGCCGCGCCCAGTTGCTGGAAAGGCTCAACGAGTGGATGGCGCTGCACGACCCGGACGCGATCATTGGCTGGAACGTGGTGCAGTTCGACCTGCGGGTGTTGCATGAGCATTCCCGCCGTCTGAATGTGCCGTTGCGACTGGGGCGCGACGGCGAAACCATGGCCTGGCGCGAGCACGGTGCGCGCAATAGCCACTTCTTCGCGTCCGCCGCCGGGCGTTTGATCATCGACGGCATCGAGGCCCTGCGCTCGGCGACCTGGAGCTTCCCCTCGTTCAGCCTGGAAAACGTCTCGCAGACCCTGTTGGGTGAAGGCAAGGCCATCGACAATCCGTACCAGCGCATGGACGAAATCAACCGCATGTTCGCCGAGGACAAGCCTGCACTGGCGCGCTACAACCTCAAGGATTGCGAGCTGGTCACGCGGATCTTCGCCAAGACCGAGCTGCTGACCTTCCTTCTCGAACGCGCGACCGTCACCGGTTTGCCAGTCGATAGAAGCGGCGGTTCGGTGGCGGCGTTCGAGCACCTGTACATGCCGCTTATGCATCGCCAGGGTTTCGTGGCGCCCAATCTGGGCGAGCGCATGCCCGAGGCGAGTCCCGGCGGTTTCGTCATGGATTCGCGGCCAGGTTTATATGAATCGGTGCTGGTGCTGGACTACAAGAGCCTGTATCCATCGATCATCCGCAGCTTTCTCATTGACCCGGTGGGCTTGATCGAAGGGCTCAGACATCCCGACGACAGTGAGTCGGTGGAAGGTTTTCGTGGCGCGCGATTCTCACGCACCCGACACTGCCTGCCGTCCATCGTCGCGCGGGTGGCGCAAGGTCGAGAGACGGCCAAGCGTGAGCGTAATGCGCCGCTGTCCCAGGCCCTGAAGATCATCATGAACGCTTTCTACGGTGTGCTCGGCTCCAGCGGTTGTCGCTTCTTCGATACCCGGCTGGCATCGTCGATCACCCTGCGCGGACATCAGATCATGCGCCAGACTCGCCAGCTCATCGAAGCCCAAGGCTACGAGGTGATTTACGGCGACACCGATTCCACGTTCGTCTGGCTCAAGCGGCCTCATGGTCAGGAAGAGGCCGCGCACATTGGCAAGGCGCTGGTGGAGGGCGTCAACGACTTCTGGCGAAAACACCTGCGTGATGAATACGGCCTGGAGAGCGCCCTCGAACTGCAATTCGAAACTCACTTCAAACGGTTCCTGATGCCGACCATTCGTGGCGCGGAGGAGGGCAGCAAGAAACGCTACGCCGGCCTGGTTACCCGCGCCAACGGTGAAGACGAAATGGTCTACAAAGGCCTGGAGGTGGTACGCACCGATTGGTCGCCGCTGGCGCAGGCGTTCCAGCAGGAACTTTACTTACGCATCTTCAACCGCCGTCCGTACCAGGATTACGTGCGCGACTATGTACGTCGCACCTTGGCGGGGGAAATGGATGACCAACTCATTTACCGCAAACGCCTGCGCCGCGCACTTGACGACTACGAGCGCAATGTCCCGCCCCACGTACGCGCCGCGCGCATCGCCGACGACTACAACCGCCAACACGGCCGCCCGCTGCAATACCAGAACCGCGGCTGGATCAATTACGTGATCAGCGTCGTCGGCCCTGAGCCGCTGGAGGTGCGCAGCGCCCCGATCGACTACGACCATTACATCACCCGACAGCTGCAACCGATTGCCGACGCGATTCTGCCATTCGTGCAGGATGATTTCGGCACCCTGATCGGCGGGCAGATGGGGCTTTTTTGAGAGCGGATTGCAATCCTCTCGAAAGCCGCTCCAGCTGCCGCCGAAGGCAAAGATGCAAGCGCATGCGCACGGCGCGTCATCGCGGTGTGAGCCGGGGCGCATGAGTGATGTTTGATCGATTTTTTTTTCACAGGAAAAAGCAAGCGCTTGCGTGAAACGATTCAGCTGTTCTAGAGTGTTTCAAGTTAATTCCGCGAGTCGCCCGAAACGAGGCGAACCCAGGCATAAGAACAAGAAACTCGGAGACACCCATGAACAGCTCGCCCGCTGTACTGCCGCACGCTTTTCCTGCGCTCGATGCGCCATTCCCCGCACTCCCGGACGCTCGCCCATGAGTGCCGTTCCCGTCGAACATCCCTTGCCTGTGCTGGAAATGAACGCCATTTCCAAGACCTTCAATGGCCTGCGCGTGCTGAAAAATGTCGCTTTGAAAGTCTATGCCGGTGAAGTCCATGCGTTGATGGGCGAGAACGGCGCGGGCAAGTCGACGCTGATGAAAATTCTTTCCGGCGCCTATCAGGCCGATGCCGGGGGCCAGATTCTTATCGATGGTCAGACGCTGACGGCGTTCGATCCGTTGACCGCGAAAGCGCAGGGCATCGCGGTGATTTATCAGGAACTGAGCCTGTGTCCGAATCTCAGCGTCGCCGAGAACGTTTATCTGGGCCGTGAGCTGCGTCGTGGCTGGAGCATCGATCGCAAGGCGATGGAGGCCGGTTGCGTCGACGTGCTCGCGCGCCTGGGCGCCGATTTCAAACCTTCGACCAAAGTCAGCGTGCTGTCGATTGCCGAGCGCCAACTGGTGGAAATCGCCCGCGCGCTGCACGCCAAGGCGAAGATTCTGGTGATGGACGAGCCGACTACGCCGCTGTCCTCGCGGGAGACCGATCGCCTGTTCGCGCTGATCAAGCAGCTGCGCGACCAGGGCCTGGCGGTCATCTACATCAGCCATCGCATGGCGGAAATCTACGAGCTGTCTGACAGGGTATCGGTGCTGCGCGACGGCGAGTACGTCGGCATGCTGCAGCGTGACGGTTTGTCGGCCGATGCGCTGGTGAAAATGATGGTCGGCCGCGACCTGTCCGGTTTCTATAAGAAGGAACACGCCGCCTACGACCCCGGTGCGGTGGTGATGCGGGTGCGCGACATGGCCGATGGCAAGCGCGTCAAACCGTGCAGTTTCGAGTTGCATGCGGGCGAAGTACTGGGCATCGCCGGCTTGGTCGGGGCAGGGCGTACGGAACTGGCGCGGCTGATTTTCGCGGCAGACCCGCGCACTTCCGGCACGCTTGAGGTGGCTGGCAAAACTGTCACCGAGCTGCGCAACCCCACCGACGCCATTCGTGCGGGGGTGGTTTACCTGACGGAGGATCGCAAGGCCCAGGGCCTGTTTCTCGACATGAGTGTGCGCGACAACATCAACGTCTGTGCCTGCGTGCCGGACGCCCATGCCGGCGGTGTGCTGGACCGTGGCCGTGGCGCGCAGCGGGCGGTGGAAGCGATTCGTTCGCTGTCGATTCGCGTAGCGTCGGGCAAGGTCAATGTCGGTGCGCTTTCCGGCGGCAACCAACAGAAGGTCTTGCTGGCGCGGCTGCTGGAGGTCAAGCCCCACGTGCTGATCCTCGACGAGCCCACGCGCGGCGTGGACATCGGCTCGAAATCGGAGATCTACCGGATCATCAACGAACTGGCGAAGGCTGGCGTGGGCATCGTGGTGATCTCCAGCGAACTGCCGGAAATCATCGGCACCTGCGACCGCGTGCTGATCATGCGCGAGGGGCAGTTGGTGGCGGAGGTGGGCGGCGCGTCGGGACAGGAGATTTCTCAGGAGCGGATCATCGATCTGGCGACTGGGGGTGAGCAGGTATCCGCGCCTGGCCCTGATGGCGGATGACCTGTGGCAATGAGCCTGCTCACGAAGGCTGACCTCCAGACGCTGGATGTTTTGGATGTACCGGTCTGTTCGTGAGCAAGCTCACTCCCACAGCTGCGCGTTTGCAGCATGACCGCGCGGCGTCGCCGAATACAGAAATACGCAGCACTCTTTCAATAACAAAAAAGGAAATCAGGCCATGAGTCTGCCCCTGGAAAACTCGCCCACCGTGGCCGCCATCAGCAAGCGTGAGCGTGTGCGCGAACTGATGCGCACCATCGGCATGCTGCCCGTTCTGATCTTGCTGCTGGTTGGCTTCGCGTTGATGACCGACAGCTTCATGACCTGGCAGAACCTGTCGATCATCACCCAGCAGGCATCGGTCAACGTGGTGCTGGCTGCTGGCATGACCTTCGTGATTCTGACCGCAGGCATCGACCTGTCGGTGGGCGCGATTCTCGCAGCCTCCGCGGTGGTTGCCTTGCAAGCGTCGATGTCGCCGCAGTTTGGCATGCTGGGGATCGCTGCCGGGATCGGTTTCGGCCTGTTGCTGGGCCTGGTCAATGGTGGGCTGATCGCCTTCATGCGTTTGCCGCCGTTCATCGTCACCCTTGGCGCGCTGACTGCCATGCGTGGCCTGGCGCGATTGCTGGCGGACGATAAAACCGTGTTCAACCCCGACCTGCCGTTCGCCTTCATCGGTAACGATTCAGTGCTAGGCGTGCCGTGGCTGGTGATCATCGCCGTGGCCGTCATTGCGATTTCCTGGTTCATCCTGCGCCGCACCGTCATGGGTGTGCAGATCTACTCGGTCGGCGGTAACCCGGAAGCGGCACGCCTGTCCGGGATTAAGGTATGGAAGGTGCTGCTGTTCGTCTATGCCGTTTCCGGCGCGTTGGCCGGGCTGGGCGCGGTGATGAGTGCGTCGCGGCTGTTCGCCGCAAACGGCCTGCAGTTGGGTCAGTCGTACGAGCTGGATGCCATCGCCGCAGTGATCCTGGGCGGCACCAGTTTTACCGGCGGCGTCGGCACCATCGGCGGCACTCTGATTGGCGCGCTGATCATTGCGGTATTGACCAACGGTCTGGTGCTGCTCGGCGTCTCGGACATCTGGCAATACATCATCAAGGGCATCGTGATCATCGGCGCAGTGGCGCTCGATCGCTATCGCCAGTCCGGTGCGCGGACCTGATTCGCCGGCTTGGGTCGTGCGGCTGCCGATCGCTGTAGCAGCGCGGCTCGCCGGCGGCGGCTTGCTTGAGATCGCTACCGCTGGCAAACGGAACGCCGACCGGCCGGACTGCGGCACGAAACGGGTATCAGCTGAATAGGTTTCAAACAATGGCTCTGACAATAATCACAAGAGAGAAAATCATGAACTTCAAACGCAAATTTCCCGCTGTCGTATCCCTGTGCCTGGCCGCGCTGTTGTCGCAAGGTGTCGAGGCGCGCGAGCTGAAATCGGTGGGCATCAGCCTGGGCTCGCTGGGCAACCCGTATTTCGTGACCCTGGCCGACGGGGCCAAGGCCAAGGCGCTTGAAATCAACCCCAACGCCAAGGTCACTTCGGTGTCCGCCGATTACGACCTGAGCAAGCAGTTCGCGCAGATCGATAATTTCATCGCGGCAGGCGTGGACCTGATCCTGATCAACGCCGTGGACCCGAAAGCCATCGCCTCGGCCATCAAAAAAGCTCAAGCCGCGGGCATCAAGGTGGTCGCGGTCGATGTTAGCGCCGCGGGGGTAGATGCCACGGTGCAGACCGACAACGTCGAAGCCGGCAAGCTCGCTTGTCAGTTCGTCGTCGACAAGCTTTCCGGCAAGGGCAATGTGATCATCGAAAACGGCCCGCAAGTCACGGCGGTGACCGATCGCGTGACCGGCTGCAAATCCGCCTTCGCCGCCGCCCCGGACATCAAGGTGCTGTCCGACGATCAAGACGCCAAGGGCTCCCGCGACGGCGGCCTGAATGCGATGCAGGGCTACCTGACGCGCTTCCCGAAAATCGACGGGTTGTTCGCGATCAATGACCCGCAAGCCATCGGCAGCGACCTGGCGGCCAGACAGCTCAAGCGCAGCGGCATTGTGATTACCTCGGTCGACGGCGCCCCGGACATCGAGCATGCCTTGAAGTCGGAGTCGTCGATTCAGGCCTCTGCCAGTCAGGATCCGTGGGCCATGGCGCAGCAGGCGGTGTTGATCGGCAACGACCTGCTCAACGACAAGAAACCGGCCGAGGCGGTGACCCAACTCACGCCCAAGTTGATCACCCGCGACAACATCGGCTCTTACACCGGCTGGTCGAGCAAACACTGATACGTCTTGAACCAACACCTTGGACAGGGAGAGTGAACGCAGTGGTCAAGATGGAGGACGTGGCGCGACGGGCGAGGGTATCGACGTCGACGGTGTCCCATGTGCTCAACGGCACGCGCAAGGTCAGCCCGGAAACCCTCGAAGCGGTGCAGCAGGCAGTCAGGGAGTTGGGCTATATCCCCAACACCCTGGCGCGTTCGCTGGCCCGCTCGCGCACCAATACCATTGGCGTGGCGATCTCGGCGCTGTCCAACCACTACTTCAGCGAGACCGTTCACGCCATTGAAACCGAGTGCGCGCGCCACGGCATCATGATGCTGTTCGTCGATACCCACGACGACCCCGAGCAGGAGTTGCGCGTGGTCAGGGCGCTGCACCATCGGCGTGTCGACGGCATTCTGTTGGCGCCCTGCAGCGATCCAGAGCAGGCGGCGCTGGCCTATCTGCAGGCCAATGCCATTCCCGCGGTGCTGGTCGACCGGCTGGCTGCAGACGGCTTCGATCAGGTCGGAGTGGAAAATCGTGAAGCCACGCGAGCCTTGGTCGCGCATCTGATCGGCCACGGTCATCAGCGCATTGGCATGATCGCCGGACATCGCGGTTTGAGCACCACCGAAGAGCGCATCGAAGGCTATCGCCAGGCGTTGTCGCAGGCCGGGCTCGCATTCGACGACATGCTGCTGGTCAACGGTGAATCCAACAGCGAATCGGCGCGGCTGGCTGCTTCAACGCTGTTGGCATTGCCGAGTCCGCCAAGCGCGATCATGGCGGCCAACAACCTGATGACCATCGGCGCCATGCACGCGCTACGGGATGCGAATATCGCGGTGCCTGAGCAGATGGCGCTGGTGGGTTTCGACGATTTCGACTGGGCGGATTTCTTTCTGCCCCGTCTGAGTGTGATCGCCCAACCGGTGCATGCATTGGGCGCTCGCGCCGTGCAGTTGTTGTTGCAACGCATCGACAATCCCGACGGCGCGCGGCAATCCGAACAGCTGCCTGCCACGTTGCGCATACGAAATTCATGTGGATGCCCTTGAACCGTCCCGCTGACTGGAACTGAACACACATGAGCCAAGCTGTCTCCCTGGGCATCGACCTGGGCACCTCGGAACTCAAGGCCATTTTGCTCGACGCACAAGGTACGGTGCTGGCCCAGGCCGGCGCCCGGGTGAGTGTGTCGCGCAGGCAATCCGGTTGGTCGGAACAGAATCCCGTTGACTGGTGGCTGGCCTGCGTGGCGGCACTTGGACAGTTACGTACCGAGCAGTCAGAGGCCTGGAGCCGCATCGAATGTCTGGGGTTGTCGGGACAGATGCATGGCGCCGTGCTGCTCGATCAGGCTGGACAGATCCTGTATCCGGCGATTCTCTGGGATGACTCGCGAGCGGTGGCGCAGGCCGAGCAGTTGAATCGCGAGTTTCCCGATTACGCCGAAATTACCGGCAGCCTGGCAATGGCCGGGCTGACGGCGCCGAAGTTGCTATGGCTGCGGCAATACGAACCCGAGCTCTTCTCCAGGATCGATTGCGTGCTGTCGCCCAAGGACTACCTGCGCCTATTGTTGACGGGCGAGCGGGTCAGCGACATGTCGGATGCCGCAGGCACGCTATGGCTGGATGTGGCGCGGCGGCAATGGTACGAACCGATGTTGCGCGCCACCGGTTTGGACCTGACGCAGATGCCGAGATTGCTGGAGGCCGATCAACTGTCTGGCTCCCTGAACGCAGAAGCCGCGCAGTTGCTCGGTTTACCCCTGGGTTTGCCTGTCGCGGCGGGTGGTGGTGATAACCCGGTGTCAGCAGTGGCCATCGGGGCGATCAATGCGGGGGATGCTTTCGTGACCCTGGGTACCAGCGCGGCCATCGTCGCGATTACCGATCATGCCGCGGGGAATCCGCCCAGCGCGGTGCACAGCTTTTGTCACGCAATGCCGAATCGCTGGTACACCATGGGCGCGATGCTTGCGGGGGCCAGCTGCCTGCGTTGGGTGACTCGGCTGCTCGGTCAGCCGGATGAGCAAACCCTGCTGGATCAGGTATGCACGGCGTTGCCCGTCGACCAACCTGTTGCCGAAACCTGTCCCTTGTTCTTGCCTTATCTGGCAGGCGAACGAACCCCGCACAACGACCCGCTGCTGCGCGGTGGTTTCATGAGTCTGGGGCATGACAGCACGCCCGCCATGCTCGGCTATGCGGTGCTGGAGGGCGTGGGTTTCGGCTTGCTGGACGCGATGAACGCCGCTCTGTCGGCCGGGGCCAGGGTCAACGCCTGCGCACTGGTCGGCGGCGGCGCGCGCAGTGAGTACTGGGCGCAGTTGCTGGCCAATATTCTTGATCGCGAGGTCTACACCTTGCATGGCAGCGAGTTGAGTGCCTGCATCGGTGCGGCGAAGCTGGGGCTGCTGGCGATCGGGCAGGGGGCTGATTTGCTGCAGCACGGAATGCCGATCAAGGCGCGCTATCGACCGATGGCATCAGTGCAGCCAGCGTTGCGAGTGCGTTACGCGAAGTTTCGCGGGCTGCTGCCCGCGGCGCAGGGGTTGCATGGCCGATAGGGCACATCTTTGGTAGAGCGCGATTTGTAGCCGTCCGGCTTACCGGCGGTGGCGCGCGATGAATCGCTGCCACCGGTAAGAGCTTGCTCACGAAGGCGTTGTGTCAGCCGACAACCAGGCATCTGCCCTGACGCACTCGTGAGCAAGCTCACTCCCACAGATGGGGCTGGCAGAGAATCGCCAGCCGACTGCTACAGATGCCGACGCTCTGATTTTTCTTAATGCACTGCCCAGGACCGCGGCGCAGGGGTATGGCTGAATTTGGAAATGCCCTTGACCCAAAACCGCCGATGCTGGGTCTGATCCGGTGGCAGCAACGGCTTGCTGGACCACTGGTGATGACGTTTCGACTCTTCGCGATAAGCCTTCCACTCCATCGCTTCCGCCGTATCCTTAGCTGCTCGCTCGTCGTCGAACCAGCCAAGAACGGACACTTCGCCCTGATCGCGGCCATGTTCTACCAGCAGAAAAATGTCGTACATACCTGAGCCTTTCATTCATCAAGTCCGGCCCGATTTTCGGGCGCCACTGATGGTTTATCGACTGTCGACGAGAAAAATTTAGCGGCATGGTATCGCGCCGGACTGATGCTGCCGCGGCTCGGAGCGGCTACGCGTCGGCAACGTCTGTTATTTCGGCAGGGGCGTGAGCACGTCGCCGTTGTCGTCCAGCAGGATGAACACCAATAACTTCGCAGGGTTGCTCGCGCTGGCATTGCGTGATTCGTAGTGCCTGGAGCCAGCAGGTTCGTACCAGGTCTGACCGGCCTTGTAGGTGATCGCCTTGCCATCGTTGACCCGCGAAATCACCTCGCCTTCGAGCACATAGGCAATCGCGCTGCCACTGTGGCTGTGGGGGATGGACACTTGTCCCGGTTGGTAATCGACCGTCAGCACCATGGCCTTTTTTCCCGGCGCGTTGAGCATCGGGTGGTTTTCCAGCACGGTGACTTTTTCGTGTCCTTCATCGTGGGCCTGCGCGCCGAACGACAGCGCCAGACACATCATCAAGGGCAGCGCCAGGCAGGACAGAGTCGCGGCCAGCAGTTTCACAGGGTTCATGGTCCTTCTCCGGATGGGGGTGACAGATGACAAAGCTATGCCCGGCTTGCCACCGGTCACATTCCCAATCCGGTAAAAGATCATGAGGCCAATTGCGCGAGATCCAGCGTCACAGGATCGAAATCGGATAGTCCACGATCAGCCGAAACTCGTTCTGATCGCCCTCGGCCTGATCGGCGTTGCCGCGGTGCCAGGCCTGGCGAACGCGGAACGCCAGATCCTTGGCCGGGCCGTCCTGAATCACGTATTTGGCTTCCAGGTTGGTCTCATGGTGTTTGCCGTCTTCGCCATAACCGTAAGCGCGATACGGACTGTCGGCGGCCATCTTGGTGCCGTCGATATCCCGCCCATTGATGTAGCGGGCCATGAAACTCAGCCCCGGAATGCCGTAGGTGCTCATTGAAAGGTCATAACGTGCCTGCCAGGACTTTTCCCCTGGGCCGTTGAAGTCCGAATATTGCACGGAGTTGGCGAGGAAGATCGAGTCCCCGGTAGTGCCCGGCCCGTTATCGCCGAACGACACATAGTCGAACGGCTCATCGCCATGCACTTTCTGATAGGAGAGGGTGAAGGTGTGCCCGGCCAGGAAACTATAGGCAGCGGCGAGCGACCAAGTGGTGTTGTTGATTTCACCCGCCTTGGCCTGGCCTTCGTCGTTAGTGCGATAGAGATTGAAGTCGAAGGTCAGAGACTGATCGGCGGGCATCGCCAGCACATAGTTGGCGTTGGCGTAGTACTGACGCCAAACGTCTTCGAATTCGGAGCCGTATAGCTGCAGCGAGAGACTGTCGTTGATCGCGTACTTGCCGCCGACGAAGTCAACGCTGTTGGTGGTCACCCCGGCATAAGTGGCGAACAGCTCACCACTTGCGCGGGTGTGCTGCGGCCCATTGCCGGCGGTGAAATGTCCGCCCTCAAGGTCCAGGTCCTTGATCTCGCTACTTAGCAGACTGAAGCCGGTAGCCGTTTGCGGGAACAGGCGCGTGCCTCCGGCCGCGAAGACCGGCGCGGTGGGCTGCATGGTTCCCCATTTCAGCTCGGTCTTGGAAATACGCGCTTTGATCGCGCCGCCGGCGGTGGAGAACTCGTCTTCCGGGCTGCCACTGCTGTCCACCGGAATATTGCCGGTGCCCGAATGCCCGGCACCCCCATCGAGCTTCAGCCCATACCAGCCGAAGGCATCGACGCCAAAGCCGACCGTGCCTTGGGTGAATCCCGAACTGAAGTTGGCCATCGCCGCCTGGGACCAGTCACGCTGGTCTCGCGCTTCACTTTTCCCATCTCGATTGAAGTAATAATTGCGGAACAACAGATCCAACTTGGCATCATCGACGAAGCCTTTGGTATCGGCCTGATCGTTGACGAAGGCTTCTGCTTCAACTGATTGGACATATCCCGCCGAAACCGCCAACGCGATCAGACTCAGACTTATCACTCTCATAATGGCATTACCTCTCAGGTCTCTGAGGCAACTCGCTATTACTTTGTGCAAGTAACAGCACCCGCTTGCCTGCAAGACGCAAAGGATAATCGGGGATCCGCAGTTCGCCACTTTATGAGCGCAATCGGGCATCCATAACCCGTTTTTCGGACGATTGGTTTGTTTAACAGGCAATTAAGCCGCGTGGTTAAAGTGCTTTTTCATCCGTACCCACTATCCGCACCTCAACGATTGCCGAGGAAATTGCAATGTCTGGGGCCGTATGCGGATGGGTGCAGGCTGAGGAAGGGGCGCAAGGGGCGAGGTACGGATCAGCTCAAGCGAAACTGCCGCGATGGGAAAAGAAATATCAAAACGGTGCGCACAAAGTGTGGGAGCGAATTCAGCCGCGATGCAGGTTGAGAGGCAACAAATGCCGTTTGCCCTGAACACCGCTTCGCGAATCAATTCGCTCCCAGATAGGGTCAGCTTTGGGGGCTAGGACACCCTTACTTGCTGCCGCCGGATCCACCCGAGCCACCTGCGCCAGCGCCGTCACCACCGCCGCCGTTGCCGCCCATGCCGGTTCCGGTACTCATCCCGCCACCGCCCTCGCCGGTGCTGCCATTGCCGTCGGAACTGCCCGAACCTTTGGTGCCGGGGGTGGAGGTGTTACCGGTTTTGGGGGTGCCGTCGGTATTAGGACCCTGGCTGCTGTTGCGTGGGCCCACGGTACCGGAGGAACTAGCTGGATCGGTCGGACCGGTGGGGCCAGCGAATGCGGAGCCGGTCGCTACAGCGAGCAGGCTAGCGAGAGTCAGGGCCGTCAATTTTTTCGTGATCATGATGTGAATCCCTTTTCTGTCGTGGATACACCTTGGTCTGGTCGCCGGGCGCAGACGTGCCCTTTTGCCGACGAACGGTCAAAAGCGATACGCCTCGGGCACGTGCCGTGCAATGAACGCCTGGGTGTGTTCGAGAAAGGCCGTCTGCAGCTTCGAAGCAGGCCCCTGCACTGGCAGCAGCATGCTGAAATCCATTTCAATTGCCGGCTCGAACGCTTTGAAGACAATCCCGGTGCCCCGGTAATTGACCGCGCTCAGCACATCCACCAGCGCCACCCCAAGGCCGTGCTCGACGAATTCGCACATCGGCTGCGACAGCTGGGTTTCCAGGCGCAGTTCGCGCTCGACGCCATGGGCGGCGAACAGGGTGTCGATCTGCTGCCGCGAACCGATCGAATGCGGGTAGGAAATGAACGCCTCGCCGCGCAGGTCCTCGGGCACGATCACCGGCTTGTCGCAGAGCCTGTGACTCGCTGGCAGAGCACACAGCATGCGGGTTGCCAACAGTTTTTCCGAACGTGGACTGGGGTAGGTGTTGGGCAGCACGATGATGCCCAGATCACAGCGCTGGCCGACCACCAGATCGATGACTTCCGACGACGAATGCACCACCAGCGAGATCTGCACGCCGTCATGCTCGGCCATGAACGCGGCAATCACCCGAGGCATGAACGCCAGGCCCATCGCCGGCGCACAGGCGATCTGCAGCGAGCCGCGCTTGAGGCTGCGAATGTCCTGCGCCGTGCGCGCAATGCGCTCGACCCCGACCAGCGAGCGCTGTACTTCCTGATACAGCGTCATGGCTTCGGCGGTCGGCTGCAGACGCCCCTTGATCCGGTCGAACAGGGTAAAGCCGATGTCTTCCTCGAGGCTGGCAATCAGTCGCGTCGCCGCCGGTTGCGAGATGTGCAGCATTTCCGCGGCGCGGGTGACGGTCTGGCCGAGGATCACTGCCCTGAACGCTTCGAGTTGACGCAAATTCATTCTTTCATCCCATAACAAAAAGACATGACTGGCAAAAAATAAAGCATTTTTCATAGCCCTGACAGAGCCACTAGCATCGGATTTCAGTGAACAGCAACAGGCTGCAGGCCAAGTAATGAATCATGCGCAAGACTGATCTGATTGTCGTCGGTGGTGGCCTGGTGGGTATGTCCATTGCGTATGGGCTTGCGCTATTGGGGCGTCGGGTAACGGTGCTCGACGAGGGCGATGATGCCCTGCGCGCTGCTCGCGGCAACTTCGGTTTGCTCTGGGTGCAGGGCAAAGGCTATCGCAATGCTGCTTATGCCAGCTGGACCCGGCAGTCAGTGGCGTTATGGCCGGAGCTCAACGCCTTGCTGCAGTCCGACACTGGTATTGATGTTCATCTGCGTCAGCCCGGCGGATTTCAGCTGTGCCTGAGCGATGAGGAAATGGCTGAGGAAAGCCGCCGACTGATCTGGCTGCGAGAAGCGTTCGATGGCGATTACCCCTTCGAACTGCTCGACCCGATCCAGCTCAAGGCGCGTATTCCCGGTATCGGTCCGGGCGTGGTCGGTGCCTGCTATACGCCGATGGATGGCCACGTCAACCCGCTCAAACTGCTGCGCGCCCTGTATGCCGCCTGCCAAATGCGTGGTGTGAAGGTTGTCAACGGCCTGAGCGTCGACGCTATCGATCAGCATCCTGGCGGCTTCGAGCTGCGCGCTGGGGAGCAGCGGTACTGCGCTGATCACCTGGTGCTGGCTGCCGGACTGGGCAATCGTCCGCTGGGCGCTATGCTGGGCATGAACGTGCCAGTGCGGCCCAATCGCGGACAGATTCTGGTCACCGAACGCCTGCAGCCGTTTCTGCACTATCCCACCACTTACGTGCGCCAGACCGACGAAGGCACGGTGCAGCTGGGCGACTCTCTGGAGGCGGTGGGTTTCGATGACCGCACCAGCAACCAGGTGATGTCCGAGATCGCTGCCCGCGCAGTGCAGTGTTTCCCGCGTCTGGGCCAGGTGCGCATGGTGAGGGCCTGGGGCGCGCTGCGTGTGCTCAGCGCCGATGGCTACCCCATCTACGAAGCCGCCCATGGCAGCCCCGGCGCATTTGTCATCACCTGCCACAGCGGCGTGACCCTGGCCGCCGCCCATGCATTGCGCCTGGCGCCCTGGATTGCCGGGGAGACCGACGAACCCGCGATACGGCCGTTCGATCTGGCCCGATTCGAAGGCAAGCGTGAGGTGCACTATGCCCACTGAAGCGCTGTTCCGGCGTCTGCATTTGGCACGGAAATACGTGCAGATCGAATTCGAAGGTATGCCGCTCACGGTTCCCGCCGACGTCTCCCTCGCCGCTGCATTGTTGAGCCATGACGTCGGGCATACCACCCGCGAGAGTGCGGTCAATGGCAGGCCCGGTGCAGCCTACTGCATGATGGGCGTGTGCTTCGAATGCCTGGTGGAAGTCGACGGTCAGGCCAATTGCCAGGCGTGTCTGATTCAAGTCACCGAGGGCATGCGCGTGCGTCGTCAGCGCGGTGCTCGGGATCTGCTGAGCGGAGGGACGGACGATGAGTGAGGCAGTGGTTGATCTGATCATCATCGGCGCTGGCCCCGCAGGCATCAACGCGGCGCTGGAGGCCAAGGCCCATGGTCTTGACGTCGTGCTGCTGGACGAGCAGGGAAGCCCCGGCGGACAGATCTGGCGAAACGTCGGCCAGACCGACGCGGACACTCGACAAGTGCTTGGCAACGACTACACCGCAGGGCTCAGGCTTGTCGAAGCGCTGCTTGCCAGCGACGTACGCTATCTGCCCAATGCCGCGGTCTGGCAGGTGACCGAAGAGCGTCGCGTGCATGTTCTGGTCGGCGGCAAGGCTCGTGTGTTGCAGGGTCGCCAGTTATTGATCGCCACCGGCGCCATGGAGCGGCCGATGCCGATTCCCGGCTGGACCCTGCCCGGTGTGATGACCGCTGGTGCGGGTCAGATTCTGCTCAAGAGCGCCGCTCTGGTGCCACAGGGACCCATGGTTCTGGCCGGGTGCGGGCCGTTGCTTTATCTGCTTGCGGTGCAGTACCTGCGTGCCGGGATCCGCATCGAAGCGTTGGTCGACACCAGCCAGCGGCGCGAAGTGTTCAGACATCCGCGTCAGGTATGTCAGGCGCTCGGGGGGTGGCGAGACCTGCTCAAAGGGGTGTCGCTACTTGCAACGCTCAAGCGCGCTGGCGTCAAACACTACCGCGCCGCACGCAACCTGCGGATTGAAGGCGAGCGACGTGCCGAGGCGTTGAGTTTCGACAGCCAAGGCCACGCGCACAAGATTCAGGCCGCGCTGATTCTGCTGCATCAGGGCGTCATCCCGAACATCCAGATCAGCCAGTCCCTGCGCGCCAGCCACGAGTGGAGCGAGCAGCAGTTGTGTTGGATTGCCCGCCGTGACAGCTGGGGCGAAACCAGTCTGCCGGGAATTTTCATCGCCGGTGATGGCGGGGCTGTTGGTGGTGCCAATGTAGCCGTTACGCAGGGGCGTCTGGCAGCCTTGGCGATCGCCCACCGGTTGCAGAAAATCGATGATGCACGTCTGCACGACCTCGGCAAACCCTGGCGCCGGTTGCTGCGAAAACAAAGTGCTGCGCGGCCGCTGATCGACGCGTTGTATCGTCCCGACGCCCGGAATCGCATTCCCCACGACGACACCATCGTCTGCCGCTGCGAAGAGGTCAGTGCCGGGGCGATTCGCGCTTACGTCGACCTCGGTTGCCTGGGGCCCAATCAGACCAAGGCATTCGGGCGATGCGGCATGGGTCCGTGTCAGGGGCGTCAGTGCGGTCTGAGCGTTACCGAAATCATCGCCGAGCATCGCAACGTCCCGCAGGCGCAGGTCGGCTACTACCGCATTCGCCCACCCCTCAAGCCCATTACCCTGGCGCAACTGGCCACCGAGCGTGAGCTTGAGACGTCCACTTCCTCAACCCTCGAAAGGAGCCCGTCATGAGCACCTCGATCCACCGTATCGAAAGCAACCCACGCCTGAGCCGCAGCGTGGTTCACAACGGCGTGGCCTGGCTGGCCGGTATCGTCGCCGCCGATTGCACCCAGGACATTCGCGGCCAGACCCGTCAGGTGCTGCAGCGTGTCGACGAATTGCTGGCCGCCTCGGGCAGCGACAAACACCGATTGCTCAGCGTGCAGATCTGGATGAAGGACATGACCGCCGATTTCGCCGGCATGAATGAAACCTGGAGCGCCTGGGTCGATGCCGCGCAGACACCGGCGCGGGCCACCTGTCAGGTGATGTTCGATGACCCTGAAATCCTCGTGGAGATCATCGTCACCGCCGCCGTCTGATTTTGCTTCAAGGGCAGGGCGCCATTCACTTGCATCAGAGCGCCCACCCGCCGTTCACATTGCTGCTGCCATAACGGGCGCGATCCTCATGCCGAGGGCTCGCCCGACTTGAACAACATCGTCCGGAGCCATGCATGAACCTCAGAACCATCGTCACTACCCTGGGCCTCGCGTCCGTGCTCACCTTTAACGCCCATGCCGCCGACGCGCCGCTCAAATTGGGCATCGAAGCCGCTTACCCACCCTTTGCTTCGAAAACCGCCGACAACCAGATCGTCGGCTTTGACTACGACATCGGCCAGGCCCTGTGCGCCGAAATGAAAGTGCAATGCGTATGGAAGGAAAACGAGTTCGACGGCCTGATTCCCGCACTCAAGGTGAAGAAGGTTGACGCCATCATCTCGTCAATGTCGATCACCCCCGAGCGTATGAAATCGGTGGACTTCACCAACCACTACTACCGCATCCCGGCGCGGTTGGTCGTGCGCAAGAGCAGCGGCATCACCGACATCCCCGCGCAACTAAAAGGCCTGCGCATCGGTGTGCAGCGTGCTACCAACTTCGAGCGTTACGTCACCGACAAATTCGTCCCGGCAGGCGCGCAGATTGTAAGCTACGGCTCACAGAACGAAGTGTTCCTCGACCTGCTGGGGGGACGCATCGATGCGACCATGGCCAGCTCGGTCGCCATCGACGAAGGCCTGCTGAAAAAGCCTGAAGGCAAAGATTACGCGTTCGTCGGCCCGACGTTCACCGAGGAACAGTACTTCGGCACCGGCATCGGCGTGGCCGTGCGCAAGGGCGACCCACTGCAACAGCGATTCAACCAGGCCCTGGCAACGATTCGCGCGAACGGCACGTACGAGCAAATCCAGAAGAAGTATTTTGATTTCGATATTTACGGGGAGTAATCGAGCTTTGCGTCTGCGCGGCGTTTGATGTTGGCTCAAGTCAGGCGCCCTCCGGGCAGAGGCCGGGATCGCGCAGGATTCCAGCTTTTGATTCTGCCCGCAGGGCGTAGGAGCGGGGGTTGGCAGCGATCTGCCGACCCCCGGCCCGTTACATCGGCGGCGTCACGCCGTTTTCGCCCGCAGAGATCGACAAGGCGCTCAGCGAACCGTCCGCCGCGGGCTGTGCCTGAAGTACGATTTTCACGCCGGGCTTAAGCAGGCTGCGATCACCAGGCACCAAGTTGACGATCGGCACATCATCCGGGATCATGATCTTCTTCTGGCCGCCCTTGTAATTCACGGTAATGGTGCGCCCGTTGCTGGTTACCAGATCGCCCACCGAACCGTTGGTCATGGTGCTGTCCTTGCCAAGGTCGAACGCGCGATGACCATCCCCGGTACCCGCCATCTCTGGCGGGAACACGTGAACTTCCAGTGCCTTGAGCGTGCCATCGGCCTGGGGAATGGCAGCCGAACCGATATAGCTACCCGGCTTGATTTCCGATACCTGCGCCAACGTCACACCCCGTACCTGAGTGTCCTTGGTCAGGTTGACCTGCAGGTCCTCATTGCGGTTGCTGTGCACCTTGAGTACGTCGCCCTCGATCGCGGTGATCGCGCCGCGCACGCGGGTCGGCTTGGCGTCCTCGGCCTGGGACGGTCCTGCCATCAGCAGCGCCGAAGCCAGCGCAGTGGAGATCAGCAGGGCTTGCCGCAATTGCTTGCCTGTTGTCATTTTCATGGGGTCGCAATCCTGTGTGGTTGTTCCGAATCCCGAGCTTAGCGTTACCTGTTCAGAAAGGTGATGACATCCCTGTCAGAAAGGCTGCGTTCAGAATCGACGACGTCGGCCATGATGCCGGGGATGGTGTCGGCATACATAGACTATTTGCATAGTCCTATAGAATTAAAATGAATTTAAGTAATTAAAAATCCGGTGATAAGGTTTTAAGCAGTCGCTGGAACCTTAGTTAAGGTTATTAAAACTTTCCAGATGACCTCGTCCATTTCATTCATCTGGTAAGGGAACACCATGGCCGTTTTCGATCATCTGAGCCGCCGTCGCGTGCTGGGTCTGGCAGGCGTCGCGTTGGCTTCGCCACTTTTTTTGTCATTGCCGCGCGGAGTATGGGCGGCGGACGAGCACGCGGATCACGCGAGCCACGGTGCCGATGCGGCCGAACCGGCAGGCACCGGCGATTTTATCCGGCTGGATCAGCCTCGCGCGCTGAAACTGGCCATCAACCTCAATGCAGTGTGCCTGGCCCCGGTGGTGATCGCCCACGGACAAGGCTTTTTCAAAAAGCACAATTTGGACGTCGAGTTGGTCAACTTCGGTAATTCCACCGAGGTACTGCTCGAAGCCATTGCCACCGGCAAGGCGGATGCGGGCATCGGCATGGCGCTGCGTTGGCTCAAGGCGCTGGAGCAGGGTTTCGATGTCAAGCTGACGGCGGGTACTCATGGCGGATGCCTGCGCTTGCTGACGGCGGCCAATGGTGGCGTTAACAGCCTGGAAGACCTCAAGGGCAAGGCGATCGGCGTGACTGACATGGCGAGTCCGGATCGCAACTTCTTCTCGATCCTGCTCAAGAAGCATGGCGTTGACCCGGTGCGTGACGTCGAATGGCGCCTGTATCCCGCCGACCTGCTGGGCACGGCGCTGGAGCGCGGCGAGGTGCAAGCGGTCAGCGGCAGCGACCCGTTCATGTACCGACTGATCAACGCCGGCAAGGCCCGCGAACTGTCCACCAATCTGGTCGAAGAGTACGCCAACCTCAGCTGCTGCGTGGTTGGGGTGACCGGCAAACTGGCCAGGGATGACAAGCGTGTGGTCGCCGCGCTGACGCAGGCAATCCTCGAAGCCCACGACTATTCGGTAAAGCATCCCGAAGAAGTCGCCAAGGGCTTTCAGGCCTACGCGCTCAACACCACCACCGAAGAAGTGGTGGCGATTCTCCACGATCACACCCATGGTCATCACGCGGTAGGCGCGGCGTTGACTGCCGAGATCGCCACCTACGTCCGCGATCTGAAAACGGTCGAGGTGATTCGTCAGAGCACTGATGCCAACACCTTTGCCGGGGAGATCACTGCCGATGTCTTCAGTTGAGCTGGTCGAGACCGGCGAACCCGTGAGAACCGCGACACGCTGTCTCTGGCTGCAAGGCCTCATCGCGGCGGCGATGTGGATCGCCTGCGCGGCGTTGATCGTCTGCTGGCCGAACGCCTTGCGCACTTGGCCAATGACCCAGGGGCTGGCCAATGTTTGCCTGACGGTCGCGGCGTTGATCGTGCTTGCGGTCATTATCGTTCGCTGGTCTGGACACTTGACGCGACGTACCCGGCCGTTGGGCGCATGGTTGATCGCCTTGCCGATTCTGCTCGGCGTCTGGGAGCTGTGCACCGCCAAGCTCGGCTGGCTGCCGGTGCCGTTTTTCGCACCGCCCCAGGCGTTGCTCGACGTCTATGTCGAGGACTGGCCGCGTCTGGCCGACAGCCTCGTGCATTCGGCGCTTCTGTTGGGCAGCGGGGTGGCAGTGGGGGCGATCACCGGTTTCGTCGCCGGTGTGGCCATCGGCTGGTCGCGCAGCATCGGCTACTGGCTGCATCCGGTGCTGCGAATCCTCGGTCCCGTGCCGTCCACGGCTTTGCTTCCGCTGTGTTTCTTCCTGTTCCCCAGCAGCTGGAGCGCGAGCGTTTTCCTGATCGCACTGGCGACTTGGTTTCCGGTCACCGTTCTGACCTGGTCCGGAGTGTCGAGTGTCGACAAGGCTTACTACGATGTGGCCCGGACGTTGGGCGCAAAGCAGCGTTTTCTGATCTTCAAAGTGGCCATTCCCGCCGCGCTGCCACACGTGTTCGTCGGCCTGTTCATGGGTCTTGGTGCGTCGTTCTCGACCTTGGTCGTAGCGGAAATGATGGGCGTCAAATCAGGCATCGGCTGGTATCTGCAATGGGCGCAAGGCTGGGCGGCCTACGCCAACATGTACGCCGCATTGTTGATCATGGCATTGGCGTGTTCGGGGCTGATCTCGGCGTTGTTTTTGATTCGTGACCGGCTATTGGCCTGGCAGCAGGGAGCAATGAAATGGTGAACACGGCAGACGCAACTGTCGCGCGGCAAAGCCCTGGGCTGGCGCTGCGGATCGACAATCTGAGTCATGGCTTTTCCCTGGAGGGGCATCGTCTGCCGGTGCTGGAACGAGTATCGCTCGATGTTGCCCCAGGTGAATTCGTCGCGCTGCTGGGGCCGTCGGGGTGCGGCAAGTCGACCCTGCTGCGCTTGGTGGCGGGTTTGGAAACCGCTGATCGCGGGACATTGCAGGCAGACGGCGTGGCGATCACATCACCTGATCCCAGCCGCGTAGTGGTGTTCCAGGATCCCACGCTCTATCCCTGGCGGCGAGTCTGGGACAACGTGGCGCTGGGGCTGGAGGCGCAGGGGCTGCTCAAGACCACAAAAGGCAAGGTCGATCAGGCGTTGGCGAAAGTCGGCCTGAGTCAGTTCGCCCGTGCCTATCCTCGGCAGTTATCCGGTGGCATGGCGCAACGCGTCGCGCTGGCCAGGGCGCTGGTCAACGAACCCCGATTGCTGATTCTCGATGAGCCATTGGGCAAGCTCGACTCGTTGACGCGGATCGCCATGCAGCAGGAGCTGATCGATCTCTGGCAGCGTCAGGGCTATACAGCTCTGCTGGTAACCCACGATGTCGAGGAAGCGCTACTGCTGGCCAATCGGGTCATCGTGTTCAGCGATCGCCCGGCGACGATCAAGGCCGAGCTGACCATCGACCGGGGTTACCCACGGCACCGCGACGACCCGTATCTGCTCGACCTGCGCAAGCAGATTCTCGGCCTGTTGGGGCTTGGAGAGCGTTGGTAGCGCAGACCGACGTTGCGCGCCTGTCGTCATTCACGACAGCGCGCAATCATCCCGCCTACTGCTGTTGCAGCGAAAGGGTCGTGTTGGCCAGTTTTGGCTGATTGAACATGCTCACCAGCACTTCATCGAGGATTGACGAAGCACCCCACGGACGAGCGTCGTTGAGGATTGCGACGACGACCCAGGTGTTGCCGTTGCTGTCGCGGCTGAAGCCTGCGATGGCGCGAACGGTATTCAGGGTGCCGGTCTTGATGTGGGCTTCGCCGCGCAGGGCGGTGCGTTTCAGACGCTTGCGCATGGTGCCGTCCATGCCTGCCAGCGGCAGCGAACTCATGAACTCAGCCTGATAAGGACTGTTCCATGCCGCCTGAAGCATTTGCGCCATTTCCCGTGCACTGACGCGTTCGGCGCGAGAAAGCCCGGAGCCGTTTTCCATGACAAGGTGCGGCGCGGTAATACCCTTTTTCGCCAGCCACTGACGAATCACCCGTTGCGCGGCCTTGGCATCGTCACCGTCGGCTTCATTGCGGAATTCCGAACCCAGGCTCAGGAACAACTGCTGGGCCATGGTGTTGTTACTGAATTTGTTGATGTCGCGGATGATTTCCGCCAGATCCGGCGAATAGGCCTTGGCCAGCAGTTTGGCGCTGCCGGGAACCACGTCCAGACGGTCCTTGCCCAGAATGGTGCCACCCAGTTCCTGCCAGATGGCGCGAACGGCGCCCGCGGTGTAGGTCGGGTGATCGAGCAGCGACAGATAGGTCTGCGAGTTGCAGCCGTCGCCCAACTGACCGGAAACCGTGACCGTGATGCCGCCGTCGGCTTCGGGCACCGGGTTGTACAACACATCGCCCGTGCACTTGTTCGAGGACAGAGCCTTGACCTGATTGTTGATGTGAATCGCCGCGATCGGCGGCTCTACTGAAACCAGGATCTTGCCACCGTCATTGCGGGTCACGAAGCGCAGGGCTTTGAGGTTAACCATCAGGGAATCGGGGCGGACCAGGAATGGCTTGTTCTTGTCATTGCCGTCGTCGTCGAACACCGGCAGTTGCGGCTGGATGAAATGGCTGCGGTCCAGCACCAGATCACCGGTGACTTGCTGTACGCCATTGGCGCGCAGATCACGCATCAGCAGCCAGAGTTTTTCCATGTTCAGCTTCGGATCGCCGCCACCCTTGAGGTAAAGGTTGCCGCGCAGGACGCCGTTGCTCAGGGTGCCGTCGGTGTAGAACTCGGTCTTCCACTGGTGGGTAGGGCCGAGCATTTCCAAAGCAGCGTAAGTGGTCACCAATTTCATGGTGGAGGCGGGGTTGACCGATACATCGGCGTTATAGACGGTGGGGGTTCCAGGCCCGGTCAGCGGCAGCATGACCAGCGAAAGAGCGCTGTTGTCCAGCTTGCCCGCCTTGAGCGCATCCTGGACCTTGGGTGGCAACGCGGTGTTGATCGGTGCAGCAGAAATGGACAGAGAAATCGGCAGAAGCAGGGTGGCAAAAAACAGCGGACGCAAAGACTTGATCATTCAATAAACCCTACTGCGGAAGAGGGGAAAACAGGAGGGGATGGATTCCCTCATGACGTAAAAATGACCGGGACTGGAAATGTCTCGGCCAACGGGCGGAAAAATGGCCCTGTAATGACGCGGCATTATGCCCCAAGCATTCGTGACTTGCGCCGGGGGGAAACCGTCAAACCGCGCTATTTTTTCAAATGCCGCGAAATTGTCATCTGAAAAGGTGTTTTTCTGTGCGGCGTCGCCGGTGGAGAGTGCAGTTTTTTCGCGTCTGAGGCGACAGTTCACCGTTGGGGCGCGATAGCACAGGACTAGTCATCGTTCGTTGCAAATCGACGTCCTGCCCAACCGTCACCCACAAAAAAGCCACCGCGAAGGTGGCTTTGTTGTAGCAAGCGGTTCAGGACTCGGCTGCCCGGCCGTTAAGCTTGCTGTCAATCCTGCGAATCAGACAGCCGGATTGATCGGCTTTTCCGGGTACCAGGCGTCCAGCAACGGGCTGACTTCAACCTTGGTTAGCTCGCTGCGGCCTTTGAGCCAGGCTTCCACAGTGGCGCGCTGCTCTTCGGTGACCGAGCCTCGGTCAGCCAGGCAAACTAGACCGTAGTCATCGCCGCCGACATAGTCCAGGCCATTGCCGTCCATTGCATCAGTCAGGAATGCGTCGAGGAAGGCGTCGATTGCCTCGTCATCCAGACCTTCCTTGAATTCCAGATTCAGCTCGAAGCCCAATTCCTGGAACTCGTCTACACAGAGCTTTTTGCGCAGACGACGGGAGCGGTTAGTGGCCATGAAGCAATCCTCTTAGGTAAATTCGGGGCGCAGTCTACCAGCTAACGGCCGCTTGCGCGTCCGGCGCGTCGGATATCCGGCTGTTCGTATCAGGTGATGCCATTTTGCGGCTCTGGTGAGGCATGTCATGGCAATTAGGGTTGACCCAGTGTTGAAACCGACCGAGCTGTTTCCGAGTCATGGTTCAGTGGTTCTGCACTATCCATTCGCGCACATTCGTGCAGTACGCCCGAAGTCTGAACCTCTCCAAAATTCTAACTTGCTGAATTAATAGAATATTTTTAGAGCGCACCTATGGCACGCACTCTGCAATCTATTGGAGGTAACAGGAGGACTGGCATCCAGACCGGTCCACTGAACGTGATACCAGAGGAAATGACATGAACGCTATCGACCTTCTCAAAGCAGACCATGAACGTGTTAAGGCAATCCTGACTCAGTTGAGCGAATCTACCGAACGCGGCGTGAAAAAACGTAGGGAACTGCTGGCCAAGCTCGAAATGGAAATCACCGTCCATACCAAGATTGAAGAAGAAATCCTTTACCCTGCCTTCAAAGAGGCCGGAGCCAAAGAGCAGGACATCATGTATTACGAAGCCAAGGAAGAACACCGTACTGTGGACTCCCTGGTGCTTCCTGACCTGAAAAACACCGATCCGTCCACCCCCGAGTTTTCCGGGCGGGTAAAGGTGGTGAAAGAACTGCTCGAGCATCACATTGAGGAAGAGGAAACCGAAATGTTTCCCCAAGCCAATAAATTGCTCGGCAAAGCCAAGCTTGATGAGCTGGGCGCGCAAATGGAAGCGATGAAAGCCGAATACAAAAAGTCATCGCTGGCGGGAATGGCTGCGTAATTGTGGTTGCGTAATGGGTGGATTGAAAAGCCCGGCTCACAGCTGGGCTTTTTATATTTGCGTTGTCGCGATTGCAACGTTCGCAATCGAGCCGCGTCGTCGGTGAGCCGTATGACGTTGGTCAAAGCGTCGCGACTTCTACGGTCTGCGATGCTTCACAAGTCCCCGCTCAAGTCTCTCCATCGCCACTTTCAACGCCTGCGCATGGCCGTTCACCGCTGTCGTCGGCATGTCATCATCACAAGCCTCCTCCAACCGCTCGCACAGATCGATCACCTCAACGGCACTGATGATCCGCGCCGCGCCCTTGATCTTGTGGGCTACATCACGAATTTCCTGCCGGTCTTCCCGGGCGCTGACCTCACTCAACTCCCTGGCATCATCCCGGCAACTGCTGATCAACTGACTGATCAAATGCTCGATCATCTCCGGCCGATTCCCGGTCAGTGCCACGATGCTTCCCATATCGAATGGCGGATGTTCAGTCTGCTGACCCCGGTATCGCTGCCCTGCGCCAATCCGCGAAAGCCGCTCGTTCAGCGCGGTAAGGCTGATCGGCTTGAACAGGCAATCGTCCATCCCGGCCTCCCGGCAGCGCTGTATTTCCTCGGGTTGAGCGTTGGCAGTGAAACCCAGCACAGTGCAGGGCTGCTGCTCATGGTCGCGTTCGTGAGAGCGTATCGCCCGGGTCAGGTCGTAGCCATTCATGACCGGCATGTTGCAGTCGACCATCACCAGATCGAAATGCCGCGCCAACCAATGCTCCAGCCCGCGAGCCCCCTGGTCTGCGACATCGCAGCGATGCCCGAGGAACTCCAGCTGCTGGCACAGCAAAAGGCGGTTCGCTGGATGGTCGTCGACCACCAGAATATCCAAAGGCGCTGCGCTGTGTTCGCTGCTGTCCCGCAGAACCGGAAGAATGGCCAGCGGGTCCAGTGAGGTCAGCTCGAACAGCATCTGCACTCGAGTCCCCTTGCCAGGCTCGCTGTCGAGGGTCAGGGTTCCTCCCATCATCTCGCACAGATTGCGACAGATGACCAGCCCAAGCCCGGCGCCCGTCCTTGCCAGTTGCCCGCTGTTGTCGGCCTGGGCGAAAGGCGCGAAGAGTCGAGCCTGATCTTCCGGCGTAATGCCGATGCCGCTGTCTTGAATGACGACCTGCAGGCGGATCTGTTGTTCGTTGGTCGAGTCTTCCGCCTGCAGGCCAATGCGGATATGCCCTTGCTGCGTAAACTTGATGGCATTGCTGATCAGATTGGAAAGAATCTGCTTGAAACGCAGTGGATCGATCAGCACGTCGATGTTGATCCGGCTGTCCAGGTCCATTTGCAAGGCCAGACCTTTTTGTCGGGCGAGGCCGTCGAACACCCTGACCACCGATTCCACCAACTGACGCAGATTGGCCCGCTCGGGGCTGAGGGTCAGGCGTCCGGATTCGATGCGGGCGATATCGAGGATGTCGCCGATCAGGTCCAGCAGATCCTTGGCCGAGTTGTATGCCACCTCGATGGCAGGGCGATCCAGTTGCCCCTGATCGGCGCGTTTGAGGGCCAGTTCCAGCATGCCGATGACCGCATTCATCGGCGTGCGTATCTCATGACTCATGGTTGCCAAAAAAGTACTTTTCGCTCGGTTGGCATCATCGGCCTGTTGCTTGGCGGCTTGCAGTTCCTCGATCAGTTGGCGTCGCTCGCTGATGTCGATCCAGCCGCCGATGATGCCTTGGACCTTGCCCAGCGAATCTCGAAACGGAAGGATCCAGTGATAGATAGTCAGTGACTGCTCGCCAATGTGCAGCGAGCGATCGAGGATCAGCGGCGTATCGTCAGCCATCACTTGCTGGTAATCCGCCACATACTGCCGGGCCTCCTGAATGTCGCTCAGAGCGCCGTCGAGAATGCTTTTGCCGATCACCTCTTCGCGTTTGGCCGAGAACGCGGTGAGGTAGCTCTCGTTGCACATCTGCAACAGCCCGGCGCGATCGCGCACGTAGATCGGATGGGGGGTGCCGTTGACCAGTGCGCTCATGAATTCGAACTGATCGCCCAAGGCCCGCTCGGCGCGTTCCCGTTGCTTTATCTGGCGGCGCATCCACGCGTTCCAGGCAAGAGAGCCCAGCAGCAATAGCCCGGCGCCAATGACGATCTGGTAGACCAGCAACTGATAGTCTTTCCATGCGCCGCGTCCGGTAGGCATATAGCTGCGCCAGCGATTGTTGATCACGGCAAGGTCTTCCGGAGCGATGCTCGACAGCGCCTTGTCGATGATGCCGCTCAACTCGGTGGCATTGCGGGAGGTCGCCATCGCGATACGCGCGGGCTCACGGCCTACTGTCACTCGCATTTGCAGGGCGTCGCTCAGCCCCCGTGATGAGATGAAATAACTGGCGCTGAACAAAGAAGTGACGGCACCTTCGACCCGACCGTGAGCCAGCATGTCCAGGGCCTGGGCCGGATTGTCGACTTCCACCGGGTAGATGCGCGGATGGGCCTGCTGCAGATATTCGAGCACCGGGCTGCCCAAGGTGAGGGCGACGCGTTTGCCTTCCAGCTGATCGAGATTGGAGGGGCTGGACGTTGCCTTGCGGGTGACCAGGACGAAGGCATTGTCCATGTACGGGCGGCTGAAGTTGAAACGGTTTTCGCGCTCGTCGCTGGGCACCATAGCGCCGATCAGGTCGGCCTGACCCTGAGCGAGCCGATTCATCATGTCGCGCATGTTCGGGGCATGGCTGACCTCGAATCGCAACCCGGTGCGCAGTTTTATCAGATCCAGCAGATCGGCGGTGACCCCGCGGAAATTGCCGTTGGCGTCGAAGAAGGTCAAGGGTGCGTAGGCATCGTTGATGACCACCCGAACCGTGGGATGCTGCGCGATCCAGCGCTCCTCGCGCTGGGTCAGCTGCAGTTTCTGATCGGTGAGCAGCAGATCGGTACCTGCGCCCCAGCGCTTGGAAATGGCAATACGCTCCTCGATGGGAATGCCCTTGAGGATCAGGTTGATCATATCCAGCAACGCAGTGTTGTCAGCCTTCACGGCAAAGCTGAAACCGTTGGGTTCATGCTTGCCGAAGTTGGCCATCTGTACGTTGTTCAGATAGCCCTTGTTGATCACGTAATGAGTGGAGATGGCATCGCCCAGAAAAACGTCCGCCTGGTTGAATGCGACTGCGTTGATCGCGCTTTGAAAGGAAGGGAAGGTCTGCAGGCTGGCCTTCGGATACAGGGCGCTGATTTCCTCGGGGGGAAGATAGTGGTAGACCATGCTCAGGCGCAGGCCGTTGAGGCCGTCGGTCAAGCCCCGGGTTTCACCCGTGCGGGTCACCAGCACCGGTTGATCCACGGCGTAAGGCGATGACAGTTTGAGATCGGAGGCAGCAGCTTCGTAGCCATTGGCGCTGCCCAGCAGGTCAACTTCCCCCCTGAGCAGAGCCGCGATCGCCTCGTCTCGTGACTCGTAGCGCAGAACCCTGATCGGCAGATCCAGGGCCCGTGCCAGAATGCCCGCGTAGTCGGCGGTGAAGCCTTCGTAGTCGCGACCTGTGAGGGTCATGTCAAAAGGCGGGTAGTCCGGCGAGGATGTGCCCAGAATCAGTTCGCGCTTGTCGCGCACCCATTGCCACTGGGTCCGATCCAGCGTGACATCCATGTGCGCCGGATTGGCGCGGCTCAGCAGGGTATAGCGTTCGGCTCCTGCCGACTGGGCCGGTGCACTGATGCTCAGGCACACAACTACAATCGCAATCCAATAGTCCTTTAACCCCTTCGACATCCTATCTCTCACACTAGGGAGTTGCGTTTTGCCATCTCGATAAGTTCTACCAGAGTCTTGGCTTTGAGTTTTTGCATTAAACGGGTTTTGTAAGTGCTCACAGTCTTGTTGCTGAGAAACATACCCTTGGCAATTTCCTTGTTTGTTCGCCCTTGGGCAAATAATTGAAGGACCATCAATTCGCGATCATTGACCAGTTTGAAACGCTCCAGTTCGTTCGGGTCACCGTCGCCGGCGGATACCCCGAGCGCCTGGCTTGGGAAATAATTGTAGCCGGAGAGTACGGCTTTGACAGAACTGACAAGTTCACTGAGGTCTTCCTGCTTGCATACATATCCGGCTGCACCCGACTGCATGCAGCGTATTGCAAATAAACTCGGCGCCTGCGCGGTCAATACCAGGATCTTCGATGGAAGGTTCATTGCGTTGAAGCGAGCCAGCACTTCGAGCCCGTCCAGCTTGGGGATGCTGATGTCGAGGATGATCAGGTCCGGCATGCATTCGCGCACCATCTGCATGGCATCCACACCGTTGTCAGTCTCGCCGACGATCTCGTAATTTTCGTTTTCCAGCAGCATCCGGATGGCGAGGCGAATGACAGGATGATCATCGATGATAAAAACTGTGTTCATAATTCAATCCATAACGAGCAGCGAAGAAAGCGCGCACCTTATCTCAGATGCTGGAAGGCGCGCATGAACGGAACGGGCTCACAGCCATATATAGGAAAGATCCTACAAAAATTAGAGTCTTACCGTACGTCAATACCCAGGGCGGCTGAAAACGTTTAAAAAAATCGAGGCTTGTTGATACGTGAAAAGTTATCAGGAAACGAGTGTTTATTTCTATTCGGAATGATCCTACATTAATGTCAGGCACCGGCTACATAATTAAACCGGAAGGTATTTTTGCTATGACGCTGCCTGTCCCAATACCACGACATTCCTAAAGCCGGAAATACAGTTCGTTATTAAGTTGGTAGCGGCGCAACAGTCGATGAGATGTCTTGAAGGTTTCAGCGTTCACTTGGCGCAGATGCAACAAGGCGCAATAGTTCGAGCGTATTCAATGGCTTGATAAGACAACCAAGTAATGGAACGCCGTTTCTGATGGCTTCATTTTCGATGTCGAGCAGCTGCGACGGTTCAAGGCCGCTCAGCAGTACGGCGTGGCGGATCAGGCCGCGTCGAGCGGCGACGTCGATCAGTTCGATACCGCTCATGTCTGGCAGACGCTGATCGCACAGCAGCAGATCGTAGGGCTCGGCGCTGCGCTCGAGCGCTGCGAGTGCTTCGGCGGCATTCAGGGCAGGCGTTACCAGATAGAGCCCATGGTTGTTGAGCAGGATTTGCAGAGAGATGAGTTGAAACGGGTGATCCTCTACCAGCAGAATTCGAAGACTGTGTCTGGACATCGGGCTTTCCTGGAGGGGCGGTGGGCTCGGCGAGACGCTGGCGCGGGGCGAGGCGCTCGACGGGAGCATGCGTGGGTAAGATGCTTGGGCTGGTAAGGGGTTGGGTCGCCAGCGTTAACGGGCTGGCGGATTATTCGGTAGCGGTCTTAGGGCAGCGATAGGGTATTTCCGGCTTCCGTGTAGGACGCTTCCTAAGATTAGGTTTTCTTTTCTTTGGCGCGTGAAAAGAAAAGCCCGATCTCCGTTAGGATTTCGGGCTTTCAGCATTGCCTTACAGGCATTGGTCTACTGGAGAGGACCTGAGCGTCCGGTCATTTCCCGGGCCATCTCGCTGGCATAGCTGTCGGTCATGCCCGCGATAAAATCGATGACTCGCAGGAACGAGGTGTGCAACGGCCAGCTCGGGTCGGGTGCGTTGTTGCCCAGCAGATCGAGAATGCGTCGGCTCTTGAATGACGGCGTGTGCCCGCCGTATTGCTCCAGCGCCGCACCGCAGAACGCATTGAGCAGGATCTCCAGCGTGGTGTAGGCGCCGATCTCGTGAAGCGTCTTGCGTTTGTCCTGGAAGATCTTCTTGCGGGCCATGTCCTTTGCGCTGAGCACACAGCGTTTGGCAGGACCATGCATGTGTTCCACCAGATCGCCCTGCAGCGTCCCCGCCAGCAAGGCGTCCTGCTGCTCGACAAAGGCGCGCGCGGCAGCGTTGGTCAGGTGCTCGATGGCCTTGCCGCGCAGGATCGCCAGCTTGCGCCGACGTGAGTCGTCGGGGCCAAGCTGGCGGTAGGTCTCAGGGAGGTCATCGCCTACCAGTCCGAGCAGCAGGGATTCGACTTCCGGATAGCTGAGCAACTCCATTTCCAGCCCGTCTTCGAGGTCGATCAGCGCATAGCAGATGTCGTCGGCAGCCTCCATCAGGTACACCAGTGGATGCCGCGCCCAGCGTTGCTCCTCCAGCTGCGGCAGCCCGAGTTTGTGGGCGATCTGCTCAAGGATCGGCAGCTCACTCTGGTAGCAGCCGAACTTGTGTTTCTTGTAGCCCAGCGAATCGGCATGCCGCGCGGTCCACGGGTACTTGAGGTATGTCCCCAGGGTGGCGTAGGTCAGGCGGGTGCCACCTTCGAACTGGTGATATTCCAGTTGCGTCAGCACGCGAAAGCCTTGGGCATTGCCTTCGAAATTGAGAAAGTCATTGCGTTCGACTTCACTCATCGCGTCGAGCCAGCCCCGTCCTGCCGCCTGTTTGAACCAGTTGCGGATCGCGTCTTCGCCGGAGTGGCCGAAGGGTGGATTGCCGATGTCGTGGGCCAGACAGGCCGATTGCACGACCATGCCCAGATCGCTCGGTTCGCACCAGTCGGGCAGGGCGCTGCGCAGGGTCTCGCCAACCCTCATGCCCAATGAGCGACCGACGCAGCTGACTTCCAGCGAATGGGTCAGGCGCGTGTGGATGTGATCGTTGCTGGTCACCGGGTGGACTTGGGTCTTGCGTCCGAGGCGGCGGAAGGCGCCGGAAAATATGATGCGGTCATGGTCTTTGTGGAACGGACTGCGCCCCAACTCTTCAGGGCTGTGCAAGGTCTTGCCGAGGCGCTCGCGGGTGAGCAGTGTCTGCCAATCCAAGGCCGGTACTCCGTCGGGGTGATTACCGGCCTAGCTTCCCGGTTAGTCCACTGGGCTGCAAGCAGAAGATCGCGACATCGAAGAATCAAAAGCCTGCGGCGTCGACGTCAATTAGCAGCAGACGCTGGCCGTTGTTGAAGAACTGTCCCGCCGTCAGGCAGTACTGGTTGCTGGTGGCGTCGCGATAAGTGTTGGACAGAGTCAGGCGGCGCTCGTGCCAACCCTCGGCGAGCAGGTGGTAGAAGTACGGGCGCCAGGACCAGTTATGCCCCATGTAGCGGGTATCGGCGATCCACGCGCCGTTGCGCAACTCCAGGTTCGGCGTAAGTTGCGTGCCATGTCGGTCGCACTGATAAAAGCGCAGCAGCCAGGGGTAGTCCGCCACATCCGGCAGATTCGCAAGTGGCGCGTCGCCTTCGGCCCACGCCTGCAGTCGCTGCATGAGTTGACTAAGCTGCTTGCGCAGGCTCATCCAGCGCTCGCGATCCACCACCTTTTGCATCACATAACGATCTCGCAGTTCGGCGAAGCGTTCGACGAAGGCGTCGGCGGCGAAAAAATCTTCCTCGGCCTGGGCGAAGAGAAAACTCTGAACATAGCGAGAACCGCATTCCAGAGCGAAATTCAGCTCCGCTTCGGTTTCAACGCCCTCGGCGATAATCCAGCAACCGGTCTTTTCTGCCATCTGCGCCAGCGCCTTGACCACATCGCTGCTCGGACCACCGCGTGCAGCGGCCTGGAACAGACGCATGTCGAGCTTGAGGATGTCGGGCTGTAACGCCAGCACGCGGTCGAGCTGGGAGTAACCGGCACCGAAGTCGTCGATGGCAATGCGTGCGCCCGCGTCACGATAGCGTGCCACTACCTCGCTCAGGCGCTGGCTGTCGCCGCTCAGTTCAGTGATTTCGAAAACGATTCGTTGCGCGGCGATACCGTGTTGCTGAAGTTGCGTGAGGCTGGGCAGCGGCTGGCCGGGGCGCATGCGACTGATCCAGCGGGGGGAAATATTGAGGCTCAGAAACCAGTCATTCGGAACTTCATGCAGCCGTCCGAGGGCGTTGTCGCGAATCAATCTGTCCAGACGCCGCAGTTCGGCTGCGGGCCTTTTCGGGTCGGCGAACAGAGGGCCTACGGACTGCAGGCGACCATCGTCTTGACGCAGGCGTCCCAATGCTTCAACGCCTGCAATACGGCCAGTAGCGGTATCGATGAACGGCTGAAAGCACGCTAGCGGTTGCCCATCGATCACATGGCCTCCTTAATGGCGAATGGGTTATTCAGGCGGACACCGCCGCTTCACCCCATGTGAATCATGGGGCAAAGAGGCGGATAGGGTTTGTTTGCAAGATTGCAGCCAAATGGCCAGCTCAGCGGCGTCGACCGGAACTCTGAATGATGAGTCTGATGATTGGCATGAGACTGGCGCTGAGTTTGATCAGCCGAGTGACGTTACCGGTGCGTTTGCTGCGCGCGCCTTTACCGGTGAGGAAACCCAGAAGCGATACTGCTCCGACACCCCACAGCGGCGCATGCTTGATGCCCAACGAGCCGGGCAGGTCATGGGCCATTCCGCGCATTCGATGCAGGGGTCGCATCAATTGCGCCGATTCGTGACGGATCTCCTGGCGGTGCATTTCCATGCGCAGGCGTATAAGCGCCTTGCGCAGTTCGCGACGATTATGAGTCTGGGGCGAATCAGGCGTACTCATGGCATCAGTCGCTCGCGGTCATTGGCCAGTTCTTCCAGGGTGGAATGAAACGGCGAGGATTCATCGAAAATCGCGGCTTTGAGGCGCATCGCGCAGAACAATGCGGCGAGTGTATAAAACGCGCAGAGGCCGATGATGCCGGTCAGGCGATAGCTGTCCCAAACCAGAATCAGCAGCAGCGCCGACAGACCGATCAGCAGCAGCAACGCGAATACCAGCGCCAGCCCTGCAAACAACAACAGGCTGACGGTGCGCGCTTTCTGTTCCTGCAACTCGATGCCGAACAGCTCGACATGGCTGTGCAGCAGGCCCAGAAATGCTGCCCCCAAGCGGCGGGGCGAGGACGTGTTGTCGGTCTCGGAAGGACCTGTTCCTGGCGTCATATCGGTCAGCGCCTGGTAGCCAGCAGACCCAGCAGGAAGCCGACACCCGCGGCGATACCCACTGACTGCCATGGATTGGCTTGTACATATTCTTCGGTCGCAACCACTGCTTCCTTGCTGCGCTCGCGCAGGGTGGCTTCTGCCACGGCCAGCGTTTCACGCGCGCGCACCAGACTTTCGTTGATTTGGTCGCGCAGCTCGTCAGCCTGTTCACCGGCCAGAGAGGCCGTGTGCGCCAGCAACTTTTCCGTGTCGGCAACCAGCGTCTGGAAATCTGACATCAAAACGTCCTGGGCTTTCTCTGCTGTTGGGCGAGCCATAGTGTTCTCCGTAGGGTTTGCGATATTGGCTTTCGAGTATGGCCTATTCCTGAAGGTTCATTTGAATTGCCGCAAGTTGCACTTCCAACGGCTGGTACAGCTTTTGCTTCTCAGTGGTGCGCCAGGGAGGCACAGCGCTCCAATGCGGAGCGCGTCGGTCGGCGAAACGCCGAAACATTGATCCAAAACCATAAAACCAAAAAAAGACGCCCTGGCGTTCAATTCTTCTGTCTTCCGGTGTGCGCCAAATCGGTTCATATCGACTGCGTGCCGCGCCAGTTTGGTGCTATCGGCGCGCTCAACAGGGGAGGTTGTCCTGCTTTGGTGCTTTTCATGACTTGCAGGCCTGCCCCTCGATGGAAAATGTGCAAAGCGCGGTGGACACCCTGATCCACAGCTCCAATACCCTGTTCATCTTGATCGGTGCGGTCATGGTTCTGGCCATGCACGCCGGTTTCGCCTTTCTGGAAGTCGGCACAGTCCGGCAGAAGAACCAGGTCAACGCGTTATCCAAGATCCTCAGCGATTTCGCCGTGTCGACCCTCGCTTATTTCTTTGTGGGTTACTGGATTTCCTACGGGGTCAGCTTCCTGCAGCCTGCGAGCGTGCTGGCCACCGATCATGGCTATGGATTGGTAAAGTTCTTCTTCCTGCTGACATTCGCTGCGGCCATCCCAGCGATCATCTCCGGCGGCATTGCCGAACGCGCACGCTTCGCGCCGCAGTTATGCGCGACGGTGCTGATCGTGGCGTTCGTTTACCCGTTCTTCGAAGGCATGGCGTGGAATGGCAACTTCGGTCTGCAGGCCTGGTTGCTGCGGACCTTTGGCGCCGCTTTCCATGACTTCGCGGGTTCGGTAGTGGTTCATGCCATGGGAGGCTGGCTGGCGCTGGCGGCAGTGACTTTGCTCGGTGCACGCAACGGTCGGTATCGCGACGGCAAGCTGGTGGCCTATCCGCCTTCAAGCATTCCGTTTCTGGCGTTGGGCTCGTGGATCCTCATAGTCGGCTGGTTCGGTTTCAACGTCATGAGCGCGCAGACCCTGGATGGCGTCAGCGGGCTGGTGGCGGTCAATTCATTGATGGCCATGGTCGGGGGCACTGTCGCCGCCCTGATCGTCGGGCGCAACGACCCGGGCTTCTTGCACAACGGCCCGCTGGCCGGGCTGGTGGCGGTATGTGCCGGCTCCGACCTGATGCATCCGGTCGGAGCCTTGATCACCGGGCTCATCGCTGGCGCGCTGTTCGTCTGGTGCTTCACCGCCGCGCAGGTGCGCTGGAAGATCGACGACGTGCTGGGTGTCTGGCCGCTGCATGGCCTGTGCGGTGTCTGGGGCGGGATTGCCTGTGGCATCTTCGGCCAGGCCGGTTGGGGCGGTCTGGGCGGCGTCAGCCTGATCAGCCAGTTGATCGGCAGCGCACTCGGTGTGCTGATTGCGCTGGCCGGGGGCTTCCTGGTCTATGGCGCGATCAAGCTGTGCCTGGGGCTGCGACTCAGCCAGGAGCAGGAGTACTACGGTGCAGACCTGTCGATTCACAAGATCGGTGCCGTCAGTCACGACTGATTGGGGGGGCGAACCTCCGGATGATCGATTCTCTGTAACAGCAAGGCTTGCCAGCGGTGACGGTCCTTGGGATCGCTGCCGTCGGCAAGCCGTGCTGCTATAGGGTCGGTGCTTGCAGGATTGTCGTTTGATTCGCCGTCGCCGTGTTACGGCTGGGTGGAATAGGGCGGATTCGAGAAGCTGTTGCTTGATCGACAACGATTTTTCCAGACAGCGCTTGCGCCTCGACGCTGTTTCCGGGCGGGCCTAAACTGACCCTCCAGCGTTAGCTCTGCACGCGGAGGGTCAGGACATGCCACCGGAATGCCAACTGTTCGGAACACTGGGTTGCTATTTATGCGAAGTCGCCGAGGCCGAGCTGATGCCCCTGGTGGAGCATGGCCTGTTGGTCGAATTGGTGGATATTGCCGAGAGCGAAGCCATGCACGACATTTATGGCTTGCGTATTCCGGTACTGAGGCGCACTGACACCGGTGCCGAGCTGGACTGGCCGTTCGACACCGGGCAGGTGGTGATGTTCTTGCGCGATCAGGTCAAGGGCTGAGCCGGGAGACTCCCGGTCAGCATGACCCTGAGACGTCGGTGCAACATTGCTTCAGAGGTACTGAGTGTCGACGACCATCGCTTTGGCGACCGCTTCTTTCTGCGCTTCGCTCATGCCGTCCCATACGTGGACTTTGGCGTAGTAGCCAAGGCCGGCGACGATGTACAGGCTCAGGGTGAAGACAATGAACACCGACATGAACGTCCAGCGGCCTACGTCGTTTTCTTCATCGGAAAAAGATTGCGAGTAGCCTTCTTCGCTTTCGGCCGGGGTGCCGGTGGAAAGGCGTTTGATCCATTGAAACAGTTGTACCAGCATGTGCATAACCTCAAAGTTGAAATACAAAATCTGTCGTGGGCAGTGCAGGACACCGGGGTGTCTCGAGTCTTCAGTGCCGACGTTGTAAGTCCGGCGTTCGCGCGTCCAGGCGCTGAACAAACGCTGAAAACGAAAAAAGCCCGTCGAGGACGGGCTTTCTTTTTATGAGTTCAGGTCTTGCAGGCGTTTTCGATTTCGATCAAGACCTGGGCCATGTCGATTCGGTTTCGCGCCTGCTTGCCGAGTTAGAAACATTTTAGAACAAATCATTTTCCGCTTCTACAGCTGTCATGTAGATGTCTGACAACTGGTACGTCTCAGGGCTGCGACAAATCGTCGCCTATGACTGTTGCAATATGAAAATGCAGGTTATCGAATCATTTATGAAATGAGGCACGCATCTGTAGCAGCATGGCTTGCCGGCGATAAGGCATTTTGAATCGCTACCGTCGGCAAGCCATGCTGCTACAGGCGGGGCATCGCGAATGCCGACCGGCTCGCGCAAGGTAATGGGGCTGGGCGATAATGCCGGGCTTGCCGTGTCAGCCATCCCTCGATCCTGAGTTGCCCATGTCCGAATCCGTTTTCATTCCTGCCGCGCGTCAGGCCAGTACCCTTTATCTGCCGCCGGGTCCCTGGCTCACTGTGCTTGATTGCCTGTGCGAGCGGTTCAGTGCGATCAGCCGGGAACAGTGGCTGGACCGGATCGCCCGCGGCCGAGTGCTCGATGCCCAGGGCAAGCCTATCGCCGAAGATCTTGCTTATCGCGAGGGTCTGCGCATTCATTATTTTCGCGAGGTGCCCAATGAGACGCCGATCCCGGTGCAGGAGCAGATTCTGTATGCGGACGCGCATCTGGTCGTTGCCGACAAACCGCATTTTCTGCCCGTGACGCCTGCCGGGGAATATGTCGAGCAGACCCTGCTGCGCCGGCTGATTCGCACCCTGGACAACCCCGATCTGGTGCCGTTGCACCGCATCGATCGCCATACCGCAGGCCTGGTGCTGTTCTCCGCCGACAAGCAGAGCCGCTCGGCGTATCAGGCGCTGTTCCCGACCCGCCAGATTGACAAGCGCTACGAAGCCATTGCCCGCGCGCTGCCCGAGCTTGAATTTCCCAGGGTACATAAGAGCCGCCTGGTGGATGGCGAGCCGTTCTTTCGTATGCAGGAAGGGCAAGGGCAGAGCAACACCGAGACCCGCATCGAGGTATGCGAGCGCAACGGCGATCTGTGGCGCTACGGTTTGTATCCGGTGACCGGCAAGAAGCATCAGTTGCGGGTGCACATGGCGGCGCTCGGGGCGGGGATCTGCAACGACCCGTTTTACCCGGATGTGATCAAGGACGCGGTGGATGACTATGACAAACCGCTGAAGCTGCTGGCGCAGGGGTTGCGCTTCGTCGATCCGCTGACCGACGAAGAGCGGTTCTTCGAGAGCCGGATCAAGCTGGATTGGTGATTTCGGGTTCTCTACTGCAGCTGTAGCAGTCCGGCGTGCCGCCTGTAGCGGCGGGGCGTATTCAGCGTTGAGTAGGTTGCGTGCAACTGCCCCTGCGGCCGAGAATCAGATTCTCGGCTGCCGGCGTGTGTCCCGCGACAAACAGCAAGCCGGGAATTGGGTTAAGATCCCTGCGCGACAAGTCCTCCCAGCGGTAACGAACACGTTGCTCATCCACCCTTCATGCGGCGACCGTTATGCCTGACACCTTTGCGTTTGCTCAAGACATCGCCTCCGTGGCGAAGATCGATGCCGTTCCGATCATTCTGAGCATGGTCAAGCACGTGACCGGCATGCGCTTCGCTGCGGTGGCGCGAGTCACGGACCGGCGCTGGGTGGTATGCGCTGTCGATGACTCGATCGATTTCGGCCTCCAACCCGGTGGCGAACTGGTGCTGGAGTCGACCATCTGCCATGAGATACGGCAGAAACGCCAGCCAGTGCTCTTCACCCATGCCAGCGAACACCCGGTGTATTCGCTGCACCACACCCCTAAAACCTATCAATTGGAAAGCTACGCCTCGATCCCCATCGTCAAGGCCAATGGCGAATTTTTCGGCACGCTGTGCGCCATCGATACCGTGCCCGCGCATTTCGATGAAAACGCTGTGCTCAAGACCCTGACCCTGTTCGCCCAACTGATCGCGATGCAGCTGGACTTGCAGCAGGACCTGGAAAGATCCGAAAGCGCGCTGGCCGATGCTACTGAAGCGGGGCGCCTGCGCGAGCAGTTCATCGCGGTATTGGGTCATGACCTGCGCACACCGCTCAGCGCTATCCGCATGAGTGCCGATCTGCTTGAAACCCGGCTTGACGACAAGCGCGAGCGCAGCCTGGCCAGCGCCATCCGCAAAAGCTCGCAGCGTATGGGCGCGCTGATTGAAGACGTGCTGGATTTCGCCCGTGGCAAGCTCGGCGGCGGTATTCCGGTGCGGCGAACGATGGTCGATGACCTGCAAAGCGTTTTCAATTCGGTAGTGGCCGAGATCTGTGCGTCGGAGCCTGACACGCAGATTCATCAGAACATGGTTATCCCTTCCGGCATTTATTGTGATCCGGCGCGCATTGGCCAGCTGCTGTCGAACCTGCTGGGCAATGCTGTCAAGCACGGGACACGGGAATTTCCCATTGAGGTCACGACGCATATGGACGGCGGCGAGTTCGTGCTGTCGGTCACCAATCAGGGAGTCTGCATCCCCGAGGCATCGATGCCGTTGCTATTTGAGCCATTCAAACGCTCCGAAGCGGGCTCCAGAGAAGAAGGGCTGGGCCTTGGGCTGTACATCGCCGCGCAGATCATGAATGGCCATCGGGGTACGCTTTCTGTCAGTTCATCGATTGAACAGGGCACCTGCTTCGTCGCGCGTTTTCCGGCCAGGCTTGAATGAGACACCGGGCGGCGGGTCGCAGCCCTGGTCGCCGGGGGGGCAGTGGTAAAACAAAGACTGTTTATATTTTTTTCACATGAATATGCCTATAGTGGCGGCCCTTGTTGGGGAGTAGCCTGCTCTTGACCCCCGGTTCAGAGCGTTCGCGTCAACATTCTCGGCTGCATGCCGTGGCGCGGACACCTTCGGGTTGGCGAGACCAACGATGCATCCATGCCTAAGTCGGGCGTGTGGTTGCGTCGTTGACTCAGAGCCCGACTGGACGTAATCCGTGAACCCGATTTCCCTCATCTTCGTCGCGCTGGCCATGTCCACGGACGCTTTCGCGGCGGCTATCGGCAAAGGCTCCAGCCTGCACAGACCGCGTCTGACCGAAGCCTTGCGCACCGGTCTGATCTTCGGTGTCATCGAAGGCATCACCCCTATCGTCGGCTGGGGCGTCGGTCAGGTGGCTAGCCGTTTCGTCGAGAACTGGGATCACTGGATCGCCTTCGTGTTGCTGCTGGGATTGGGACTGCACATGATCTACAACGGCTTCAGGCACGATGATGAAGAATCAGAGAAGCCTGACCGACACTCCTTTCTGATTCTGGCGGTCACCGCGTTTGCCACCAGCATCGATGCGCTGGCGGTGGGTGTCGGGCTGGCGTTCGTTGACGTGAATATCCTGGTTGCGGCTGCGGCGATCGGCATCGCCACCCTGGTCATGGTTACCCTTGGTGTAATGCTCGGCCGGGTGCTGGGAACGGTGGTCGGCAAGCGCGCCGAGATTGTTGGCGGCATTGTGTTGATGATGGTCGGCGCGACCATCCTTTATGAGCATCTGTCGGCCGCCTGATTCGTGAATAACAACGCACTCGAACCATAAATCTCACAGCGGAGAAGGTCACACCGGCGACGTCCACACCCGCGCCCAAACGACTGCACACGCTCAGCACGCTCACTGAGGCAAGGCGATCTTCAACCCTCGCATTCGGGAATGGCTGCCTCGTTGCTGCCTGATCGATCAGCGCTGGGCCGAGGCTGTGCTGTTCGTTGTGGGGCGCTGTTCGCCTGCCGGGCTTCCGCGCGCACGACCAGCCAGATTCCGACCCCGGAAATTCCCATTCCGCCCGCCATTTGCCAGGACAAGGGCTCATCGAACATGGCCCAGGCCCACAGCATGGTAACGGGCGGGCTGAGGTACAACACGCTGGCGACGCGCGTTGCGGTGGCGCGACGCAGGCAAATCCAGTAAAGCCCGTAACCGCCGATGGTCGACAGGCCCACGGTCCACAGCACACTCAGCGCGAAGCCTGTGCTCGGAATTGGCACCAGACTGCCGCGCATGCCTTCGATGGCAGCGAATGCAAAGCTGGAGACGAAGCATTGCAGCCACAGGTTTGGCAGCAGGCCCATTGACCGCGAAGTGCCCGCGTTTTTTTGCCACAGGGTCGCCACGGCCAATGACAACATGCCCGCCAGTGGCAGGCCGTACGCCCACAACGGCGCGCTGCCCCAGGCCAATGCGCCGTGGGTCACCCATACCACTCCGGCCAGGCCGATAACCAGTCCCTCCCAGACCTGACGCACCAGTCGTTCGCCAAGCACCACCGCCGCCAGCAATGCCATGCCCAGCGGCAGCAGGTCGGCGAACAGCGCAGCCAGCCCAGCCGGGACGCCCAGCGCGATGCCTTGGGTGACGCCCGCCAGGTAGCCGGCCATGGCCAGCAGGCCGATTCCAGCATTTTTGAGCAGGGTGCCGAAGGCTGTCTGACGCAGTTGCCTGGCGACGAAAGGAAACAATATGAGGCTGACGATCACGCAGCGCCAGAACACCACTAGCAGCGCCGGGGCGTAGTCGATGGACAATCGTGCGCCAATGAATCCTGAGCTCCACGTCAGCACCAATGCTGCCTCGAGCAGTGGCAGTGGAAGTGTCTGGCGCCAGCTGGATCTGGCCCGTGTGTTGTCTGAGATCGATGTGTGCTGGTTCATTCCCAAAGGCTACGGAACCGGAGTAGTCTAATAAATCAAAATAAACTGCAGCAGTTGTTCACAAAGGTTAAACCATGAACGCAGTCCTCGATATCGAACTTGTCCGCACCTTTCATGCAGTCGCGCGCATCGGCAAGTTCAGTGCCGCAGCAGAGCAACTCCATAAAAGCCCAGCGGCGGTGAGCGTGCATATCCAGCGCCTCGAAACGGTCGCGGGCGGCCGACTGCTGAACCGCGATAACCAGTCGGTCTCGCTGACCGTGCTGGGCAAGCGCCTCCTGGTGTCCACCACCGAACTGCTGCGCACCCACGATCAGGCGCTGGCCGACCTGCACGGCACCGACCTTGCGGGACGAATAACGCTGGGTGTGCCCGACGAGTACGCGCCGCATGTCATTCGGGACATTCTGCCCACCTTCACGACAGCATGGCCGAATGTCGTGCTGGAACTCACGACTGCACCGAGTCATGCGCTAAGAGAGCAGGTACAGCGCGGCAAGTTGCAGGCCGCTGTCGTTGCGCAGACCAAAGGATATTCAGGGCCGGAGGCGCAGGTGCTGGTGGCCACTACACCGGTCTGGGTGGGGCCGGCCAACACCAGTCTTGCCCTGATCGATCCGTTGCCCCTGGCCGCCCATGCCCCGCAATGCCCTTACCGGCAAGCCATGATCGCTTCCCTGAGAGAGGCGGGCCGCCGATCACGCATCGTGCTCGAAAGCCCTTCCAATCAAGCGGTCAAGGCGTGCGTGGAAGCAGGGCTGGGGATCAGCTTGATTGACCGCGCCAAAGTCACCGAACACATGCAGATTCTGGAAGGGTTGCCAGTTATCGCCGAGCATGAGGTGGTGTTCCTGCGCAGCCAGGCTTCGCAGGGGGACGAAGCGGTGGACCTGCTTTCCCGGGCGATGCAGCAGTATTTTCGGATGTAGCTGCACCACGACGCTGGCACGTGCACGTGTGTAGCCGTACTGCTACAGGAAGATGTCCGCCACTTGTGATCTACGTGGCGGAAATTCCACTGCGCTTTGGAGCTGGTCCAGTGCAGGCGCGGGGTGATGCCGCTCATGTTGACGATGTGCAGCACAGCCAACGGGCGCTCGCCGGTGAACGATTTACGGCGAATAATCGTCACCGTGTTTCGCTTCAGTCAATCAATCAATCAATCAATCAATCAAGCCGGCGGCACAGGTAGGCCTGGGTCTGGTACGGGAATTCGATGGTCTGGCGGCCGCGAAGGGCAGGGTGCGTCCGAATCAGCTCACGCAGTTGCTCGGTGATCGCGGCCTTTTCGGGATCCGGCAATGCAGCGATGAAGCTCACTGACAGGAAGCGGTTCATGATCACAGTCTCGGCAGGGCCAGAATGCGCATAGTTGAAGCAGGTAAGTTCAGGCTGCGCGAAATAGCGCCCGTTGAACGGCTGACGCCAGTTGCCGGTGTGAAAGCGTGGGGTGTCGCCTTCGTAAGGGGTGATGATCCGGGTAATTTCGGCGACCCAGTCCACCGACTCGTCGCGCACATTCCAGATCAGGCCGAGACGACCACCAGGTTTGAGCACGCGATGTATCTCGGCCAGAGCGGTCTCATTGGCAAACCAGTGGAAGGCCTGGGCACAGACCAGCACGTCGGCGCTGGCATCGGCCAGGGGCAGGGACTCGGCGGTGCCGTGGACAATAGGCGTGTCGGGAAGACTCTTGGCGAACTCCTGACGCATGGGCTCCACCGGTTCCACAGCGGTCACGTGATCGGTCAGCGGTTTGAGCAACCGGGTGAACTTGCCGGTCCCCGCGCCCAGATCCACCACCGACGACTGAACGTCGATGCCTAGCGTGTGCCTGAGCCATGAACTCAGTTCATCGGGATAATCCGGCCTCCCTTGGTTGTAAGTGCCCGCTTGCGTTGAAAACCCCACCTGAGCTGCTTTGTGAACGACTGGCATGGTCAGCGATCCTCTTGGTGAAAAAGTGGCCGGCGCATTATGCGGCAAATCGCAGACCCACCGCAGTCTGTGTAGCAGCACGGTTGCGTAAAAGCGCTTATACCCTCGTTGCCCTGGCGATGGCGTTCTTTCAAGCGCCGCCTGACTCCTACAGGTACGCAGCGCTTGTATGAGCTTTGGCATTTTCCCTTGGTACCGAAACGACATACGAGCAGTCCGGCTTGCCGGCGGCAGCGCTCTCAGGGACGCCATCGCAGGCCATGCTGCTACAGCTACAGCATCTCCAGCCCTGAAAACTCTTGTTTGCGTTAGAGACACACCAGCAAATGCACCAGCCGCTTCAACCGTTCTTTATGAAATCCACAAACGCCCTTAATGGCGAGGGCAGATATCGGCGACCTGGGTAGTAGAGGAACGGGCCGCTGAACGTCTGCCACCAAGGTTCGAGCACCGGTTCCAGTGCGCCGCTTTCCAGGTGCGGGCGCAGCCAATCCTCGAATAGAAAGACCACGCCCAGCCCGTCGATGGCGGTTTGCACGGCGAGGTCGACGGCGCCGGCGATGTTGACGACCAAAGGGCCGGTCGGGTCGACGCGTACGATTTCACCGTTCTTTTCGTATTCCCACAAAGGCATCGAGCCGCTGGGGAATTTGCCCCGCAGACAGGCGTGCTCGAGCAGATCTCGCGGGTGTTGTGGGCGGCCTCTTGCGTCGAGATAGGCCGGGGCGGCGGCTGTGGCGAAGCGCTGAAAGCGGGGCCCGATGGGCACGGCGATCATGTCTTGTTCCAAGCGTTCGTCGTAGCGAATTCCGGCGTCGCAGCCTGCAGCGAGCATGTCGACGAAGCTTTCCTCGACGATGACTTCCAGACGGATATCGGGATGCGCCTGCAGGAAAGGCGTGATAATCGCGGGTAACACCAGCCGGGCGGCGCTGGCTGGGACATTGAGTTTGAGGGTGCCGGAAGGTCTATCGCGAAAGTCATTGACCACATCCAGTGCTGACTCAACCTCGCCAAGCGCGGGCACGATACGTTCCATCAGCCGCGCGCCTGCTTCGGTGGGCACCACGCTGCGGGTGGTGCGGTTGAGCAGGCGCACGCCAAGGCCCGACTCCATGCGCCGCACCGCATCACTCAGGCTTGACGCAGATTTGCCGCTCGCTCTCGCACCTTCACGAAAACCACCGGCCCTGACCACGGCCACGAACGCCATCAGGTCTTGAATATCCATCGCCATCAGTTCCCACCATTGTCCGATCAGCCGTACAGCCCGTGCCGATTGCACCTGATTATCGATCGATGGGTCAACGCCTATAGTGGTCGAACCCACCTTGATAGAGGCAACGATATGAGCGACGCCAGCAAAGCAGGTACTTTCCAGATCGGCGACCGGACCGTGAATCGCATGGGGTACGGCGCGATGCAATTGGCCGGACCGGGCGTATTCGGGCCGCCTAAAGATGCAAAGGCCGCCGTCGCCGTGTTGCGCGAGGCGTTGGCGCTAGGCGTGAATCACATCGACACCTCCGATTTCTACGGTCCTCACGTGACCAACCAACTGATCCGAGAAGCGCTGCATCCCTATGCCGACGATCTGACGATTGTCACCAAAGTCGGCGCAAAACGCGGTGATGATGCCTCATGGAACCCTGCGCAAAGCCCTGCCGAACTGACTCAGGCGGTACATGACAACCTGCGCAACCTGGGGCTGGACGTGCTGGAAGTGGTGAATCTGCGCGCGTGGGGCAACCTGCATTCGCCGGGTGAGGAATCCATCGCAGAGCAATTTACCGCGCTGGCCGAACTGCAGCAGCAAGGACTCATTCGCCATCTGGGCCTGAGCAACGTCAGCGCTGCGCAAGTGAAAGAGGCGCAGGGCATCGCAGAAGTGGTCTGTGTGCAGAACCACTACAACCTGGCACATCGCACCGACGAGCAGTTGATTGTGGATCTGGCCAAACAGGGCGTCGCCTACGTGCCATTCTTTCCGCTCGGGGGCTTCACTCCGTTGCAATCGGACGTTCTGAGCAGCGTCGCTCAACGTCTGGATGCGTCGCAACTCAATGTGGCACTGGCCTGGCTGCTGCAGCGCGCGCCCAATATCCTGCTGATTCCAGGCACGTCTTCAGTGGCGCACTTGCGGGAGAATCTGGCCGCCGGTGAGCTGAAGATCGCGCCCGAGTTGTTGCCCGAACTGGACGCGGTGGCTGGATCAGGCACGGTGGTTTGATCATAGGCAGGCCAAAGGCTCGCGGGACTCGGATCATGGGCGCCTCCGCCGAAAAACCGTGCCGCTACAGGTTTTGCGGCGAAGGGAACAGCGCCGTTGTCACGGATTACCGGAGGACAACGGCGGGGTGCGCGGCGGCACTTGGCGCTTGTTCCCCGTCGACTCGAACGCCGACGCCAGGCGCAGTAGCGTCGAGTCGTCATAGGCGCGACCGGCGAAGGTCAGCCCCACCGGCATGCCGATATCGGGCATCAGGCCCATTGGCACGGTGACGGTCGGCACGCCCAGATGACGAATGGCGAGGTTGCCGTTGGCGACCCACACCCCGTTGCTCCAGGCAATGTCCGCCGATTGAGGGTCGACATCCGAATTGGCGGGCGCAACGTCCGCCACCGTCGGAAACAACACCGCATCCAGCCCCAACCGATCCATCCATTCTTCGAGGTCGATGCGCCGGGTTTTTTCCAGACCACGCAGGCCGTCTGGCAGGGTATCGATCTCGTTCCAGGGCGTGATGCCGCGCTCGGCCATGCGCACGTATTCATCCATGCCCGCGGCCAGATCGCCTTCGCGGTTGGGCAGGGTGCCAGGGTCGTGAGGGAAGATTTTCGGGCCATCGACATCGACCAGTCGGTTCAGCTTCGGATCGCCGTTGGCGCGCAGGAAGTCATCGAACGCCCAAGCGGTGAGGTCCCACAACTCGTGGTGCAGGAATTCCTTGGACACGATTCCGCGATTGAACACGGTCGGTGCGCCAGGGCGATCGCCTTCGCAGTTGGACACCAGCGGGAAATCGACCTCGATCACTTCGGCGCCAGCCGCTTCGAGGGCCATGCGCGCCTCTTGCCAAAGCCCGATCACCGAGGGCCGGGTATTGATGCGTTGCCCGGTCGGGCCGCCAATGCCGGGGGCATCGCTGGTGCCCGCTTCGGGGTCGGCGTTGATGTACATGCGCGGCACGCCAAGACGCTTGCCCGCCAGTGCGTCGGCTTTTACCGCCAACTCGGCGTAAGACGCGGGACGCACCGAGGCGACGCTGGGAATCGGCACCCAAGGCTGCAAGCGCCAGAGGTCGCCACGGGTGTCAGGGTCTTCGGCTACCACCACGTCAAGCACTTCGAGTAGGTCGGGCATGGTCCGGGCAAACGGCACGACCACGTCCATGGTCGGCGTCAGCGGCCAATTGCCGCGCACTGAAATCACGCCACGTGAAGGCGTATACGCGCACAGTCCGTTGTTGGACGCCGGCCCACGCCCGCTGGACCAGGTTTCCTCGGCCAGACCGAACGCCGCGAAACTGGCAGCAGTCGCTGTGCCTGCGCCGTTCGAGGAGCCGGAAGCGAAGGGGGCGGTGAGGAAGTCCGCGTTGTACGGGCTTTCCGCGCGACCGTAGACGCCGCGCTGCATGCCTCCGTTGGCCATCGGCGGCATGTTGGTCTTGCCCAGACAGATTGCACCGGCGGCACGCAGGCGTTCGATGGTGAAGGCGTCGCGATAAGCGATCAGGTCGGCGAAGGCCGGGCTTCCCGACGCTGCGGTGAGGCCCTTGACCAGATAGCTGTCCTTGGCGGTGTAGGGAATGCCGTCCAGCGGCCCCAGCACCTGACCGGCCGCCCGACGCGCGTCTGCGGCCTGGGCCTCTTTCACTGCATCGGGGTTTCGCACCACAACGGCATTGAGCGCGGTGTCGGTATCGGCACCGTCGTAGGCGTCGATCCGCGCCAGATAGGCCTGCACCAGTTCGACCGAGGTCGTTTGGCCTGACTCCAGCGCGGCTCGAAGCTGGGCAATGGAGACTTCAGTGACTTCGATCATGCTGTCACCGCCAGTGGTCGTGAATGAAGGGTATGAGATGTCTCGAATGGGCTGTTCATTGTGCTTTCCGTTTCGCTGCGCGCTTTCGGGGGAGGCCGGAGCAGGCTGTACTTGCCAGGCTGTAGGAGTATTGCGGGTGCTGTATTTAACACCAAGTGAAGCGGCGCAGGCAGGGGGTGCGCCGATCGTGCCATTAACTCCACTGCGTCGGACCCTCACGACTAGACTGACCTTTGCATCCCCGCACCCCTGGAGAACCGACATGGTCAGCAAGAACACACTCTGTCTCTGGTACGAAGGCACTGCTCTGGACGCCGCTAAATTCTATGCCGCGACGTTCCCGGACAGTGCCGTAACAGCCGTCCACCAAGCGCCGAGTGATTATCCGTCGGGCAAGGAAGGGGATGTGCTGACGGTTGAGTTCACGGTCATGGGCATTCCGTGTATCGGGCTCAACGGCGGGCCCATTTTCAAGCACAGCGAAGCCTTTTCATTTCAGGTGGCGACGGAGGACCAAGCCGAGACCGACCGTCTGTGGAACGCGATCATCGATAACGGCGGTGCGCCCAGCGCCTGCGGCTGGTGCAAGGATAAGTGGGGATTGTCATGGCAGATCACCCCTCGTGTGCTGACCGAAGCCTTCACCAATGCAGACAGAACCGTCGCCAAACGCGCCTTCGAAGCCATGATGCACATGACGAAAATCGACATCGCACTTATCGAAGCCGCAGTCAAAGGCCCAACTGACCCGAATGACCGTCGGTGACACTACCGGCGCGAGCATTTGATCGTTACTCTCTGCCGGAGCGAATTCAGCTAACGAGGCAACGTTGAGCGAAAGACGAGAGTTCAGTGGCGGCATGAAGGGCAAGAACCTTCGTTACCTGGACGACGATAGAAAAACGCCAGGCGCGACGACTCGGGCTGGATTTCTGCTGCTTGAACATTTCTCCCTGCCTGCCTTCACACAGGTGCTGGATACCATCGTCACCGCCAACCTGTTGCGCCCGAAACTGTTTTCGTCACGCACGTTCGGGTTGCAGGAAGGCGAAGTCATCAGCGATCTGGGGCTGGTCATTCGCCCCGATGCGTCGCTTGAATCAGCGGCGCTCAAGGACCTCGACCTGCTGGTGATCTGCGGCGGCTACCGTACGGAACTCAAGGTCGACGATGCGCTGATCAATCTGCTGATCAGCGCTTCAGAGCAGGGGCTCACCCTGGCCGGGCTGTGGAACGGCGCCTGGTTTCTCGGTGCCGCCGGTTTGCTCGAAGGCTACCGTTGTGCGATTCATCCCGAGCATCGTCCAGCGCTGGCCGAGATTTCCAGGGTGACCCATGTCACCAGCGAACCGTTTGTGGTGGACCGCAACCGGCTCACCGCTTCCAGCCCGTCCGGGGCTTTCCACATGGCGTTGGAGTGGATCACGGCGCTGCACGACAAGGCGTTGGTGGAGGGCATCGAAGATATCCTGTCGTTCGAAGAGTCGCGCTACCGACGCATCAAACCCAGTCGCCACATCTCGATGAGCGCGCCGCTCAGGGAGGTCGTCAAACTGATGGACGCCAACCTGGAAGAGCCGCTGGAAATGGAGCAACTGGCGGTGTACGCCGGGCGCTCTCGGCGGCAGATCGAGCGTCTGTTCAAGGAGCAACTGGGGACCACGCCGCAGCGCTATTACCTTGAGCTGCGCATCACCGAAGCCAGGCGCCTGCTGCAGCACACCGAACTGTCCCAGGTTGAAGTGCTGGTGGCGTGCGGCTTCGTCTCGCCGAGTCATTTCAGCAAGTGCTACAGCTCGTACTTCGGCTACCGACCTTCAAAGGAAAAACGCCTAGTGAAGTGAACGGTGGGCGCAGTACGGCTGGACGCTTCGACGCTCAAGAGACAGCCCAGTATTTGCCCAGCGGCGGTTCTCTTCCCGTGACCGGATCGGTTTCAGGAAATGGCAACTTCGCCATGCGCTCGATCATTTCCGGAGTCGGCGCTTCGCGGCAGATGTCCCAGTTTTGCCCTGGCGGGTAGCCGCCGACCACCAGAAAGTCGTCGCTGGCCCAAAGCCGGCAATGACCGGTGCCTGTGGGCAGCAACACCACATCGCCCTTGTTGACCGTCACCTCCTGGCCATTCGGCCCGCCTAGCATCAACCGCGCGCTGCCCGCCGCGAAGCCGAGCACCTCATGGGCTGTGGAGTGGTAGTGGTGATAGTCGAATACCCCGTCACGCCAAGCGGGTTTCCAGCCGTTGCGTGTGAACAGCGCTTCCATTGCCGATGCCACATCGCCGTCGGTGATCACGTCCGTGTAATGCAGTACGGGCAGGCGGGGGTTATTCGGCACCCAGTCGTTGCGTTGCAGCAAAAGTGTTTTCGGTGCTTGCATGGTTTTCGCCCAGGCAAAACCGGTCGGAAGCGCCAAAGAACCTGCGCCGAGGACCAGTGCCCCTTTGATGAAATTGCGTCGATCGAAGGTCGTCATGAATATTTTCCTCCGTAGCAGCTGACCCGCTCGGACGCATCCGCGTTCCATGAAAACATGCGCACCTGCCCCTGTAGCAGGGCGGTTTGCCGAGGGCATCGGCTGGAGGGGGCCACGGTCGGGAAGCCACTGCCAGAGGCCTGCGTTCGCAGACACAGCCATTCTGCAAGGGAACCCCTGAGTCCTCGGCGGGGTCGGTTGATTCGTGCCGGAAGATCAAATGTCATTTGTGCCCCATGCTCTGTTTGGCGCCGGAAGACATGGCGATACTTCGCAAGACTTTGAAAATCCAGAAAAGGCCCATGGATGGCCGTCGCGAGGTTCCAATAATGATTGCAACGCAACGATTTGCACTGCTGATGACCGCTGCCACGTTGCTCAGTGCCTGTGGCGATACTTCGAAGCTGCCGTTTCAGGCGGGCGTTGGTCCCTCGCCGCAGTTGCCTGAACCGACCAGTTCACTGATTCCGACGCTCAAAGTTTCCAAGGCAGTGGGCTGGAGTGGCAGCGACACGCCCAAGGCGCCCGACGGTTTCAAAGTGCAGGCGCTGGCCGATGACCTCCAGCATCCGCGCTGGCTGTACAAGCTGCCGAACGGCGACGTGCTGGTCGCCGAAAGCAACACGCCGCCCAAGCCTGAAGGCTCGACAGATGGCGGAACTGGCCTAATGGCATGGGCCAAGCGCACCGCCGCGGGCATCGTCATGGGCCGCGCCGGGGCCGAAGCGCCGAGCGCCAATCGCATCACCCTGCTGCGTGACGCCGACGGTGATGGCAAGGCGGAAGTGCACAAGGTGTTCATCAGCGGCCTGACCTCGCCCTACGGCATGGCGCTGGTCGGTAACGAGCTGTTTATTGCCAACGCCGACGCAGTGGTCAAAGTGCCGTACAGCGAAGGCCAGACCGAAATCACCGCAACCCCGGTGAAGGTCACCGACCTGCCGGCGGGCATCAACCATCACTGGACCAAGAACATCGTCGCCAACAGCGATGGCAGCAAGCTCTATGTGACAGTGGGCTCCAACAGCAACGTCGGTGAAAACGGCATTGAGGCGGAAGAGGGGCGCGCGGCGATCTGGGAAGTCGACGCCAAGACCGGCCAGAAACGTCTGTTCGCCAGCGGCCTGCGCAATCCCAATGGCCTGATCTGGAAACCGGGCAGCACCGAACTGTGGACCGTGGTCAACGAACGTGACGAAATCGGCAGCGATCTGGTGCCCGATTACCTGACCTCGGTGAAAGATGGCGCCTTCTATGGCTGGCCGTGGAGCTATTACGGCAACCACGTCGACACCCGTGTGCAGCCGCCGCGCCCCGACATGGTGGCCAAGGCCATTGCCCCAGACTATGCGCTGGGCACCCACGTCGCGCCCTTGGGCCTGACCTATTCCGACGCTCGCGGTATGCCGGAGAGCTTCGCCGACGGCGTGTTCGTCGGTGAGCACGGTTCATGGAACCGCAAACCGCAGGCTGGCTACAAAGTGGTGTTCATCGCCTTCCATAACGGTCAACCGTCTGGCATGCCGATCGATTTCCTCACCGGGTTCCTGAATGCCGATGGTGAGGCGCAAGGGCGTCCGGTTGGCGTGATCCTCGATCAGCAGGGTTCATTGCTGGTAGCTGATGATGTGGGCAACAAGGTCTGGCGGGTCAGCCGCAGCAAATAGCCGATAACGTGTAGCAGCACGGCTTGCCGGCGGTGGCGCCGTTCAAATCGCTACCACCGGCAAGCTGGGCTGCTACAAGGGGTGTGGGCAGGCGCGATCTGCATGTTGGCTGCCCAGCCGTCCTGTGGTGTACTCCGCCGGTTGCTTTTCATAGTCAAGCTCCACGCACTAATCCCAGGCGGCCCAATGAATGCTTCTTCCCGTTCCCACAGCCACGTTATCGGCATGTGGTTGATGGTTGGTGTGACGTTTATTTTTGCCAGCCACGATGCGATCTCCAAAACCCTGATTTTCGCGCTTCCAGTGATATTCGTGGCGTGGGCGCGTTATTTGATCCACACCGTGCTTGTGACGAGTGTCATCTTGCGGGAAAAACGCAAAGACGCTTTCCATAGCAGACGTCCCTGGCTGCACTTGCTCAGGGCAGTATTCCTGCTGGGCGACAGCCTGACCTTTCTGTTCGGCCTGACCCACGTGCCGCTGGCGGAATCCACCGCGCTGGTGTTTCTGGCGCCGGCCTTCGTTACGATCCTTTCGCCCTTGTTGTTCGGCATCAAGGCAGACCGTTTGCAGTGGCTGTCGGTGATCGTCGGTTTTATCGGCGTACTGGTGGTGATCAACCCGGGCGGTGATGGATTTTCGCTTTGGATGCTGTTTCCGCTGGCGTGTGCCTTCTGCTTTGCGGTCTATCAGATGCTCACGCAGCTCGCTGGCCAGTCGGACAGCCCGTCAGTGTGCAGTTTTTATGTGGGAGTTTTCAGCACCGCGTTGCTGAGCCTCGCGGTTCCGTTCTTCTGGGCTGCGCCAAATCCTTCGCAGTGGCTTCTGCTGCTGGTGCTTGGCAGCCTGGGGCTGTCGGCGCATTTTCTGATCGCGAAGTCGTATCGCTACGCCTCGTCGTCGGTGCTCGCGCCGTTGGGCTATCTGCAGATCGTCTTCGCCACCGGTTACGGCGTGGTGTTTTTCGACAGCTATCCGGCACTGTCTTCAGCATTGGGCATGGTGTTGATCTGTCTGAGCGGACTGCTGGTTTATGCAAAGCGTACCTCGGCCGTGGCGACCAACTGAACCGAGGCGCAGCCTTGGGTCTCGATCAGCGGGAGAACTTGCGCGCTCCCGCGACGCAGAGAATGACTGCAACCGTCACTGCGATCATGCCGAAGCTGACCTGCTCGTGCAGCAGGGTCGCCGCCAGCGCCAGGCCGCAAAATGGCTGCAGCAGTTGCAGCTGACCCACCGCCGCAATCCCGCCCTGAACCAAGCCGCGATACCAGAAGACGAAGCCGATCAGCATACTGAACAACGAGACGTAGCCGAGGCTGATCCACGCCGGCACGCTGATGTGCGCGATCGAAGACGGCGCGCTCAGCCAGCTCAGCGTCAACATGACCGGCAGCGACAGCACCAGCGCCCAGCAGATCACTTGCCAACCGCCCAGAGTCCTGGACAGCGTGGCGCCTTCGGCATAACCCAGGCCGCACACCAGAATCGCCAACAGCATCAGCAGATCGCCCACCGGCGAGGCAGTAAGGCCCTGGGATACGGCAAAACCGACCACCAGCGAGCTGCCCAACATCGAGAACAGCCAGAACACCGGCCTTGGCCGTTCGCCGCCACGCATGACCGCGAATGCAGCGGTCGCCAGCGGCAACAGGCCAACGAACACAATGGAGTGCGCGGACGTCACATACTGCAATGCCAACGCTGTAAGCATCGGAAACCCGACGACCACCCCCAGCGCGACGATGCACAACGGCAACAGTTGATGCCGTGCCGGGCGCGTTTGCTTGAGCAGCACCAGCATGCACAACGCAACGGCACCGGCAATCGAAGCACGGGCGACGGTCAGGAATACAGGGGCAAATTCCTGAACAGCGATGCGCGTCGCGGGCAGTGAACCGCTGAAGATCACCACGCCAATCAGGCCGTTGATCCAGCCACTGGATATCTGGTCTTTGCTGCGGGGTTGCAGGTTCGATGCGTGTTCCATGACGGCAGGCTCGCTTGAAGCGTGGTTGGGCAGAGTCCGGTCTGTCTGGCGCAGAACCCGGTCGGTTGCAGTCCGCAAATCCTAGGGCGCATAATCAGCACAATCAAAAAATTGTCATGGATACACCGCCAATGCCGCGCGCGCGTTACAAGACCATCGTCGATGCCTTCGCAAGCGACATCGCCTCGGGCGTATTGCCCCCTGGCACTCGCTTGCCCACACATCGAAAGTTGGCCGAAGAGCAGGGGCTGGCACTGGTAACCGCCTCCAGGGTCTATGCCGAGCTTCAGGCGATGGGGTTGATTAGCGGAGAGACGGGCCGGGGCACGTTCGTGCGGGAAATCGCTTTGCCGCTCAGTCATGGCGTCGATCAACAGGCTGCGGCAGCGGGTGTGCTGGACCTTAACTTCAACTATCCGGCATTGCCCGGTCAGGCCGAGTTGCTGCGAAACGGCCTGCGGCAGCTGGCGCTTTCAGGGGATCTGGAAGCGCTGTTGCGTTATCAGCCCCATGCCGGGCGAGGACATGAGCGGGCTTGTATCGCTCGTCATCTGGCAGATCGCGGACTTGAAGCAGAGGCTGACCAAGTGCTGATCGTCAGTGGCGCTCAGCATGGGCTGGCCGCAACGGTCATGGCACTGCTCAAGCCGGGGGATGTGATCGCGGTCGATGCGCTCACATACTCTGGATTCAAGGTCATTGCCGATGCTCACAGGCTGGAGCTGGTGCCTATTGTGCTGAGCGAAACCGGTCCTGACCTCGACGCTCTGGAAAAACTGTGCCGCAAGCGGCGCATCAAGGCCGTCTATGCAATGCCGACCCTGCACAACCCCATGGGCTGGGTCATGGACCTGCCATGGCGTGAGCGATTGGTACGCATTGCGCGAGATTACGGGTTGCTGCTCATCGAAGATGCGGCCTACGCCTTTCTCGCCGACACGCCACCTGTGCCACTGCGAACGCTGGCACCGGAGCTGACGGTCTATGTGTCCGGTTTCTCGAAGAACGTCGCCACCGGCCTGCGCGTCGGTTACGTGGTCGCGCCCGTGCACTGGGTGCCTTCTATCGAGCGAACGATCAGGGCTACCACCTGGAACACGCCCGGCGTCATGACGGCGCTGGTCTGCGGTTGGCTTGATGACGGCACCGTGGCACGCCTTGAAGCTGAGAAACGTCAGGACGCGATGAGACGGCAGAAATTGGCGAGGACGGTGCTGGCTGGATTGACTGTCGTCGGTCATCCGGCCTCGTATTTTCTGTGGTTACCGCTGCCGGAAGACGCGCGGGCGGATCAGATCGCTACAGCGCTGCTGTCGATGAACGTCGCTGTTTCAACCGCTGACGCCTTTGCGATTTGCAGCCCTGTGCCTCACGCGATTCGCCTTGCGCTGGGGTCGCTTGAAATAAAGGCATTACACCAGGCGTTGAACAAAGTTCAGCAAGTCATCGGCAACTTTGTCTTCTGAGTTAGTCTCGATATGCATATTAAAAAGTTGTGTTATTCACGAAACACAAAGAACTTCAACCGCTGCATACCATTCGTGAAATCGATAGCTAACATCACGGAATACGAGTTCTTTTTTTTCATTAAAGGAGCAGGATAGAGCCACACCGAATTGGCTTTAGAAGGACATCCGCGATGAGAATTTCAACCCTGCTGACTCTTGTCGCTGCATTGTCCGGTGGTATTGCCTTTTCTGCTCCTGGCTTTGCCGCTACTTCGGCCGTTACTGCCTCCACACCGTCGGCTGCCGAGGAGCAGTCTTGCCACTTGATGCCAGTCGCGGACAGCGGCGTTGCCCTCAGACATTCGCAGTCTGTGGGCGTGCTTTATAGCGAAAACACGGTCAACACCCTGCAATATCTCGAGCAATACCACTCGGTAGCGTTGAAGGGCGTGAAGAATGGCGCGCTGGATTCCAGGATTCGCGATGCGTTCGTCAACAGTTCCGATCCGAAACTGGCGATCGAATGGCTCAAGGCTTCGATTTCCAAGGAATTCGCTTCGGTGACCGTATACGACAATCTGGATGCATTGATGCAGGCGCGCCCCGACGTGGTAGTAATGCTCGATACTTACAACCAGCTCGTCACTCAGCGCAACAGCAAGGTCGAGGCACGCTTCATCGCCAAGTTCTACGACTCGAACCTGCAATACATCGGCAAGGCCGAAGGCCTGGGTGCGAAAGAACTGACCTCGGTCTGGGTGCACGATAAAGCCGCTCCTGAAATCGCCGCGCAGATCGATCAACAGCGTCAGTTGCAGATCAACGCGCTGAAGCAATTCGATGCTTCGCTTAAGGCATTGGTCACCTCGGGTGAAGTGGCGCAGGTTGCGGGGAATTGATGGGGTCGCATTGAGCGCTTTTGATTCTGGCCGCAAGCGGTAGGAACACCAGGATTGAGATGTACCGTTTTCTCAGCATTTACTGCCGGTGCCCTGCAGATCGTCAGCAAGCTGGGCGCCTACGCCTTTGGCAGGAGCCTGCCAATTACGCACCCTACCGCCGGCAAGCCGCGCTGCTTGAACTATCCTCCTCGCCACGCACCAAAACCCCAAAGGCTGCAAGCCGCAGCGGCAAACAGGTGCCTGCCCATGTCTGAACCGGAAATCCTTAACCTTTATCGCGCTTACATTGACTGTCTGAACCGTCAGGACTGGCCCGCGCTCGGTCGATTCGTCGATCAGGACGTGTATTACAACGGCCAGCGCGTCGGGCTGTCCGGCTACCGGGAAATGCTGGAGAACGATTTTCGCGCGATTCCCGATCTGCAGTTCGTCATCGATCTGCTGTTGGCCGATCCGCCGCATGTTGCCGCCCGACTGTGTTTCGACTGCACTCCCACGGGGCAACTGTTCGGACTGCCGGTCAATGGCCAACGGGTCAGTTTCACCGAGAACGTCTTCTATGAGTTCAGCGACGGGCGCATACGCAACGTGCATTCGGTGATCGACAAGGCAGCCGTCGAGGCGCAGGTGACCCATGCTTCACAGAATGACCGCTAGCCCCTGTATAAACGGACGGTTAGGATAGCCATTCGCAATCATCGGTCGGCGCGTCAGGGTTTTGCTGCCCGCCGTTCCAGGCGAGTCGCTGCCGCTATCGTTGATGCATTCAGGTGTCTGCATGTTCAAACCGTCACTTGCCAGCTGGGCCGCTACCCGTCGCAGCCGCCAGCTGATCCTGCGCCTGGTCCCGGCTCTTTGCGCATTGGCGTTATTGATCGGTTTGAGCGGAGAGCTGTTGGTACAGAACGCCCTGAATCAGGACCGCGACGTGCAGCAACGTTCGCGCACGTTCATCTCGCGCACCCTGGATCAAGTGCGCAACGAGATAGCGCGCAACATCATCAACTACGCCAAATGGGGCGAAGCCTACCGACACCTGCACATGACCGTCGACAAGGCCTGGGCGGACGATCAACGCAACGTCGGCGCGGTGCCTTACGAACTCTATGGCTATAACGGCGTGCTGGTCGTCGATGCGCAGGATCGGACGAGTTACGCGGTGATCGATGGCAAAGCGTCGATGACGCAGGCCAGCGACTGGCTCGAAGGTGATCTGGACGCATTGATCGCCGACGCACGACTGTCTACTCAGGAAAACGACGGGTTGGTGCGCGCGTTCAAAGTGGCTGGCGTGCCCGCGCTGGTGGCCGCCGCGACCATTAGCCCGGCGTCGGACCCGCTGATCGAACCGATTCCCGGCCCACTATCGGTGATGATGTTCGTCACCATTCTTGACCCCAGCAAACTCGCGCATTTGAGTGACACCTACGGCTTGCCGACGATCTCGATCTCTCAGGAGCCGAGGCCTGGCTACGATCAGATGCCGCTGCTCGGCTCTGACATTCAGCTGGCCTGGATGCCGCCAAAACCGGGCATGGATCTGTTGCGGGAGACGTTGCCGCTGTTCATCTCAGGGGTCCTGGCGCTGGCTGTGGTGCTGGCCATCCTGATGCGCTACGCCTGGACATCAGCCCGGCAGATCGATGCTCAGTTCGAGGCGCTGCATAGCAGCCAACTGGAATTGAGCGGCAGCGAGCAGCGTTTTCGCCAGCTCTCGCTGCATGACTCGTTGACTGGACTGCCGAACCGTTTGCGCTTGTATCAGTTTCTCGCCGAGCATCTGGATCAGCCGGTGACATCGCCATTGACTTTGCTGAGTCTGGATTTGGACCGTTTCAAACCGATCAACGATGCCTTGGGCCATGCCATCGGGGACCGCGTGCTGCAGGAAGTCGCCCGTCGCCTGCGCGCCCATGCACAGTCGGGCGGAATGGTCGCGCGTCTGGGCGGCGATGAATTCATTGTGGTGTTGACAGGAAAGATCGAGGAGGGCGACCTCGTCCGATTGTGCGCGCTGGTGGTGGAAGACCTGTGTCGACCGTTCGAAGTGGATGGCCAGACCGTCTTCATCGGCACCAGCATCGGTATCGCCCGGGCGCCGACCCATGCGCAGACGGCTGCCGACCTGCTGCGCATGGGCGACATCGCGCTGTATCAGGCCAAGGCGGCCGGGCGTAATACCTGGTGTTTCTATGCCGACAGCATGAAGACCCAATTGCTGGCCCGTCGGCAACTGGAGCAGGAGCTGCGTGAAGCTTTGCTCAGCGATCAGTTGCGCCTGCACTATCAACCGCGCTATGCCACCGTCGACGGCTCGCTGCGCAGTTTCGAGGCGCTGGTGCGCTGGCAGCATCCGGAGCGCGGGCTGCTGCCGCCGGACACCTTCATCACCCTGGCCGAAGACACCGGGCTCATCCAGCCACTGGGTCGGTGGGTGCTGGATACCGCTTGCCGGGAAGCCGTGACCTGGCCGGACGACATCGGTTTGTCGGTCAATCTGTCTCCCGGCCAGCTAGCCGAAAACGAAGACATCGTCGCCGTGGTGGCCGCGGCCCTGCACGATAGCGGCCTTGCGGCAAGCCGCCTGGAACTGGAAATCACCGAGCGCGTCCTGCTCGACCATGCGCACGCTGCCTTCGCGACACTCACCGCCTTGAGGGCATTGGGTGTGCGGCTGAGCCTGGATGATTTCGGCACCGGTTTCTCGTCCTTGGCGTATCTTCGCAAGTACCCGCTGGATGGCATCAAGATCGATCGCAGTTTCATTTCCCATATGACCGAGCGCGGCAACGATCAAGCCATCGTCGGCGCAATGATCGATCTGGGGCGTTCACTGGGCATGACCGTTACCGCCGAGGGCGTGGAAACCCGGGAGCAACTGGAGTGCCTGCAGCGCCATCCCTGCGATGAAGTCCAGGGGTTTCACTTCAGCAAAGCGGTTCCCGCGGACCAGTTGGGTCTGCTGTTTGCCAAGGCTTCATCACGTTCGACTGAGTGACGGTGCCCGGGTATCCGATACGCGTCGGCCGATTGAAATGTTCTTGAGGCGCCCCACGGTAACCGCATACCCTTAACCGCTCTCCATCACGCCCGGTCCGGTCATGGTCCGCAGCCTGATCTTGCGGCCATCCATGGATCACCGTCAGTGACTCACTCCAGAGGTTGTTTCATGACTAAAGCAGCGTACGTTCCTCCCAAGGTCTGGAAAGACGAAGCTGGCTCCGGCGGCCAGTTTTCCAAAATCAATCGCCCCATCGCAGGCTCGACCCATGACAAAGTCCTGCCGGTCGGCAAGCACCCGCTGCAGCTTTATTCGCTGGCGACGCCCAACGGCGTAAAAGTCACGATCATGCTCGAAGAGTTGCTGGCGCTGGGCAAGACCGACGCCGAATACGATGCCTGGCTGATTCGCATTGGGGAGGGCGATCAGTTCTCCAGCGGTTTTGTCGAGGTCAACCCTAACTCCAAGATTCCCGCGTTGCTCGATCGCAGTGTCGAGCCGCCTGTTCGCGTGTTCGAGTCCGGCTCGATCCTGCTGTATCTGGCGGAAAAATTCGGCGCCTTGCTGCCGACCGATCCTGCGGGTCGCACCGAAACCCTGAACTGGCTGTTCTGGCAGATGGGCGCGGCGCCGTATCTGGGCGGCGGCTTCGGGCATTTCTATGTTTACGCGCCGGAAAAGATCGAATACGCCATCAACCGCTTCACCATGGAAGCCAAGCGTCAGCTGGACGTGCTGGATCTTCGCCTGGCCGAAAGCCCTTATTTGGGGGGCAAGGAGTACAGCATCGCCGACATCGCCGTGTGGTCGTGGTACGGCCAACTGGTGCGCGGCACGGTGTATTCGGCTGCCGAATTCCTCGCCGCTCACGAATACGAGCACGTGCAACGCTGGGCCGAGGACATTGCCAACCGTCCTGCGGTCGTGCGTGGGTTGCGGGTCAACCGGACATGGGGCGAAGAGAGTGAACAGGTGCCGGAACGGCATTCGGCGGCGGATCTGGACTGACGCGTGCGAGCCAGCCATGACCCCTGGCAGTCCAGCTTGCCGGCGGTGAAGGCATTGAAGTCGCCACCATCGGCAAGCGGACTGCTACAGATTCAACAGCCCGCAGGGTCGCCTTTGTCGACAAGTCGGGCTGCCAGCGGTTTCAGTACGTCCAGGTCAGCGACGCAGTCAGGTTGCGTGGCGCGCCGTAGTTGGCAGTGGTCGCGCTGTTGTACAGCGACATCAGGTATTTGCGATCAGTGACGTTGTTCAGGTTGAGCGATGTGCTCCAGTGCTGGTCGATGTCGTAGCTGGTCATCAAATCCACCAGCGCATAAGCGTTTTGCCGAATGGCGCTGTCGGCGTCGTTTTCAACCGGCCCCTGCCAGGTCACACGCGCACCCACCTTGGCCTTCGGCATGCCCGGCAGGCGATACGTTGCCATGCCGCGGAAGCTGTGGGTCGGCACATATTTGCGGGCCCGATCGCCGTTGTCATCATCGATGCGCACATAGGTGTAGCCCGCCAACACGTCGAGACCGGGCATGGCCTCACCGGAGGCCTGCAGTTCTATGCCGTGGCTCTTGTAGTCTAGAGCGTTGTAGACGCTTTGGCTGCCGACCATGCCGACGTACTCGGAGACGTTTTCCTGCTTGGTCTTGAACACGGCGGCGGTCAGATTGAGGCCGTTGTCCAGGCTGCCCTTGAGACCGATTTCCTCGCTGGTGCCCTCCAGCGGGTCCAACATTCTGCCGTCCAGGCCCACTTTGTATTGCGGGCTGTAGATCTGAGTCCAGCTGCCGTACACGCTCCACTGGTCGTTGAGGTCGTACACCAGGCCGGTGTAAGGAGTGACCTTGCCGTGCTCGCGGGTGTGGTGATCGACGCCGTAATCCAAACCCTTGCCATCGGCACTGAGCATCCGCGCACCGACGATCCAGTGCAGGTCGTCCATCAGGCTGAAACGGGCCCCGGCGTACAGGCTTTTCTGCGTGTCGCTGAAATTCTGGTTATTGGTGTCGAAGGTGTAATCCAGTGACGGACGCACGATGGAGCCGGCCAATGCACCGGAGAAGCTGACGTCGTAGTAACCGTTGGCGTCAATGTCGTGCTCGTTCGCCTTTAAATGCGTGCGCCCATAGTTGGCACCCACGGTCAGTTCATGATCGCGGCCAAACAGGGTGAAGGGGCCGGACAACTGTGCCTCGCCGATCATCTGGTCAGTCTTGCTGGTGATGTGGGTGGCAAATGCCGAAGCGTCGTCGCCGGTCACGCTGGCGAGATAGAACATGTCCGTGTCCTGGTACTGGCGAATGCCGGTCAGCGACAGCTTGCTGTTCCAGCCATTGCCGAAGTCATGCTTGAGCTCGGCAAAGGTGCGCTGGGTATGCACGTTCCAGTAAGTCCACGGCTGGCCAATGTTGGCGCTGCGGCCACTGTAATGGATAGGGTTGCCATCCGAATCCGCCAGCGGCAGGTTGCCCCAACTGCTGCCATTGGAATCGCTGTCGTGCTGGGAGAATCCAACGGTCAGGGTATCGGCGTCGGAGAGGTCGAAGTCCAGCAGCCCCGCGGCCACGTTGATTTCGTGGCTGTAGCGGTCCAGGTAGGAATTGCCCTTGTCATGGGCATAGATGAATCGCCCGCGCACGTTGCCGCTGTCGGTGAGCGGACCCGCGACGTCGACGTCGACCCGGCGGTTGTCCCAGGAACCGACGCTGGTGCCGATCTTCGCCTGGAACTCCCTGGTCGGACGCTTGCGCACGAAGTTGACCGTCGCCGAGGGGTTGCCAGTGCCACTCATCAGGCCGTTGGCACCGTGCAGGACGTCGACCTGCTCGTATTCAGCCAGATCCTGGTCGCCCACCAGCAAGTCGCCAGTAAAGGGCATGCCCATGCCGTCGTATTCGAAGGTGGTGATGTCAAAACCGCGCGAAGTGAACTGGGTGCGATCGGTCTCGATCTGCTCGACCGTGACCGACGGCGCGGCACGCAGGGCCTGCTTGATGCTGTTCATCCTGAAGTCGTCGATCTGGTCGCGGGTCACGGTGGTGACCGCCTGCGGCGTTTCCTTGTCCGACAGCCCCAGCCGGGTGGTGCTGGTAGCGGTTTTGCCCTGGTAACCCTGGCTTAGTTCATCGCCTTGTACTCCGTTGCTCTGGATCTGAGTGGAGGGCAGGGTGATTTCATCAGCCGCGTGGGCGAGAGGCATGGCGCTGCAGGCGCCGGCAAGAAAGAGGCTGGCAGGGAGGCGGGCTTTCAATGTTCGTTTTCCTGGTCGGTAGCAGAAAGGTAATTGTTAATCAGAATGTAAATGAGAAATATACACAAATGGTAACGAGTATTTGACAATTTTTTCACACTTCATAACAGCTGCTTAGGCGTCTGTGGCATGCCCCCCAGTCGACCGCACAAGACTTCCGCCCGAAAAACCGGATAATGGCCGCCAATTCGTTTTTCGCTTTCGGTAATCCCATGGAAATCAAGGTCAACTTTCTCGACAATCTTCGACTTGAAGCCAGGTTCGACGACTTCACGGTGATCGCCGATCAACCTATCCGTTACAAAGGCGATGGCTCGGCGCCGGGGCCGTTCGATTACTTCCTGGCTTCGTCGGCCCTGTGTGCGGCCTACTTCGTGAAGCTGTACTGCCAGACCCGCAACATCCCCACCGAGAACATTCGCCTCTCGCAAAACAACATCGTCGACCCGGAAAATCGCTACAACCAGATCTTCAAGATCCAGGTCGAGTTGCCTGCCGATATCTCCGAAAAGGACCGCTTGGGCATCCTGCGCTCCATCGATCGCTGCACGGTGAAGAAGGTGGTGCAGGCCGGGCCAGAGTTCGTGATCGAAGAGGTCGAGAATCTGGACGCCGACGCTCAGGCGCTGCTGATGCCTGCTTCCGGTAACGAGGGTGCGAGCACTTATATCGCCGGCAAGGATCTGCCGCTGGAGCAGACCATCGCCAATATGTCGGGGATTCTGGCGCGGCTGGGCATGAAGATCGAAATCGCGTCGTGGCGCAATATCGTGCCAAACGTGTGGTCGCTGCATATCCGCGACGCCCATTCGCCGATGTGCTTCACCAACGGCAAGGGTGCGACCAAAGAGAGCGCGCTGGCCTCGGCCCTGGGCGAATTCATCGAGCGCTTGAACTGCAACTTCTTTTACAACGATCAGTTCTGGGGCGAAGACATCACCACCGCCGAGTTCGTGCATTACCCCAACGAACGCTGGTTCCAGCCCGGCGCCAACGACGCGCTGCCCAGCGAGATTCTCGACGAGTACTGCCTGAAGATTTACAACCGCGACGGCGAACTGCGCGGCTCGCATCTGTACGACACCAATTCGGGCAACACGCAGCGGGGCATCGTCTCCCTGCCGTTCGTGCGTCAGTCGGACGGCGAGACCGTGTACTTCCCGTCCAACCTGATAGAAAACCTGTACCTGAGCAACGGCATGAGCGCCGGTAACACCCTGGCCGAAGCACAGGTGCAGTGCCTGTCGGAGATTTTCGAGCGCGCGGTCAAGCGCGAAATTCTCGAGGGCGAAATGGCCCTGCCTGATGTGCCGCATGAAGTGATCGCCAAGTACCCCGGCATTCTCGCCGGGATTCAGGGGCTGGAAGAGCAGGGCTTTCCGGTGTTGGTGAAGGATGCGTCGCTGGGCGGCGAATTCCCGGTGATGTGCGTCACCCTGATGAACCCGCGCACCGGCGGCGTCTTCGCCTCGTTCGGCGCGCACCCAAGCTTTGAAGTGGCGCTTGAGCGCAGCCTTACCGAACTGCTGCAGGGCCGCAGTTTCGAAGGCCTGAACGACTTGCCGCAGCCGACTTTCGAGGGGCACGCGGTCACCGAGCCGAATAACTTCGTCGAGCATTTCATCGACTCAAGCGGCGTGGTGTCATGGCGTTTCTTCAGCGCCAAGTCTGACTACGAGTTCGTCGAATGGGACTTCTCAAGCGCAGGCGACTTCAGTGGAAAAGAAGGGGCCAACGCCGAAGAAGCCGCGACGCTGTTCGGCATTCTCGAAGACATGGGCAAGGAAGCGTACATGGCGGTCTACGAAGACCTCGGCGCGACTGCTTGCCGCATTCTGGTCCCGGACTATTCGGAGATTTATCCGATCGAGGATCTGATCTGGGATAACACCAACAAGGCGCTGCTGTTCCGCGCCGATATCCTGAATCTGCACAACCTCAGCAAAGTCGGCCTGAGGACACTGGCCCAGCGTCTGGAAGACAGCGAGCTGGATGACTATACCGACATCACCACGTTGATCGGCATCGAGTTCGATGACAACACCGCCTGGGGTCAGCTGACGATTCTGGAATTGAAGCTGCTGATCTACCTTGCCTTGCAGAAGTTCGAAAAAGCCAAGGACCTGGTGGAAGCCTTCCTGCAATACAACGACAACACCGTCGAGCGCGGCCTGTTCTACCAGGCGGTGAATGCAGTGCTGGAAATGCAGCTGGACGAAGATCTGGAGCTGGCGGACTACGAAGTCAATTTCCGCCGAATGTTTGGCAACGAGCGCATGGACGCCGCGATTGGCTCGGTGGACGGTAGCGTGCGCTTCCATGGCCTGACGCCGACCAGCATGAAGCTGGAAGGGCTGGACCGACACCTGCGCCTGATCGAAAGTTACAAGAAGCTGCATACCGCGCGGGCCAATGCAGCAGGCTTGGCGCGTTAACCGCTGATTGCGCTGCTCTCTCAAGCGTTCGGCAGACACTGAACCTGTAGCAGCCGAGATTGCGGGCGGTGGCGTCCTTGAAACCGCTACCGCCGGCAAGCCGGACTGCTACAGGGATTTCGGCGCGATTCGACGCTATCTCGAACCCGGAAAGCGCCCAGTTCAGAGCGAGCGAACGAATCGACGTGCGCTGCCGGTCGGGTTTTCGTTCTCGGCGGCCAGGGTGAACCCACAGCGGTCGAGCACTTTTGCCGATCCGACATTCTCTTGGTACACATAGGCGATCAACTGCGTCAGCCCCCAGCGCTCACGCGCCTGCTCGATAAGATGCTCGAGCGCCCGTGTCGCCAATCCCTGTCCTCCAGCATCTCGCGCGATTCGGTAGCCGACTTCTGCCGCGTTCGGCGGTGTGTGGATGTGCTTCAGGTTGGCTCTACCCACGATCCTTGCGTTGGCATCTTCGATGACGAATGGATGCCATGTGCCTGTCGAGAAACGCGAGAGATAGTCCTGGATATGATCGCTGACACCTTGCGGGGAATAGAATCCGGGTTCCCGGGCCTCGATGTGGGATTCGAACCACTCTCGATTTTCGATTTCGAAGGCCAGCAAAGTCTCGGCGTCAGCGTCTGTCAGTTCGCGAATGCGCAAGCGTTGTTCGGGATGATGCATCGGCGTAGGCATGAGCACGGTCCTTGTGATGGACCGCCGATGATGCCGTTTGCAGGCCTGCAGAGCAATCTATGCGCTGCAGCGCTCATTCGCTTCTGCATGTTGTTTGGAGTCGGTCAGATGCACCGCGGCAGTGGCAGTCCTCTAAGGTCAACTGCCACACAGCCATGACGCCTTTCAGCTTCTCAGATCGGTTTTCTTATCGCCGCAAGCGACTTTTTCTTTTTCGACGGGACGGAATTCGCCCTTCACGTTGATATCTTGGAAACGTTGGCCCAGCGCTTGTTCTATATCGCCGACAGCAGAGGTGTCATTCAGGTCTTTGACCACCAACCACAGGCGCGGAAGGTTATGAAAGTAGGCTTCGTCGATCTCTACGTCCTGGGTAAGCTGCCGGTCCGCACGCCAGAGGCATTCGCGTTGCGTTCTCTCAGGATCCTGTGGCCAGGTTTCGGAACTGGTCAGCCAGATTTCATAGAAATCCTTCAGCTCATCTCTGTCCATTTCTTCCAGTTTTTCCAGCGGAACGAATGTATTCACGGCGTCACCTGTCAAGCGAGTGGATTTCAAAGGCACGGTACATTGCCCGTGCCTGGCCTCTGTTTTTCAGCACTGCTGCAGAGGCTTACACCTATAGGGCCAGGCTTTGGCGAGGGAGTTCCGTCAACTGGGTTCGGACATCTGCACCGGCAGCGCAATGCAGACCTCAAGCCCACCGCTACGCCGATTGCGAAGGGTCAGGCTGCCACCATGTTCCAGCACGATCGCCCGCGTGGCAGGCAAGCCCAGGCCCACGCCGCCGGTGTTCTTGTTGCGTGAACCTTCAATGCGAAAGAAGGGCGCGAAGACTTTCTCCTGATATTCAACGGCGATGCCTGGGCCGCGATCGGTGACGCGCAGTTCCACGCGGCTGGCATGGGCTTTCAGACTCACTGCCGGTTCCGTTCCGTATTTGAGCGCGTTATCGATGAGGTTCACCACTGCGCGTTTGATGCCAACAGGACGTCCCACATACACGAATCGCTGAGGGCCGTTGAGCGCGACGTCGGCTCCCGCATCTTTGAAATCATCGACGATGGTATGCAGCAGTTCGGCCAGGTCGAAAGCGGTTGCCCGCTCCAGGCGCGCATCGTCGCGGAAGAAGTCCAAGGCCGAATTGACCATCGCCTGCATCTCGTCGACATCCCTGAACAGCCTGGACTGCTGCTCGGCATCTTCGATGAATTCACCGCGCAGACGCATGCGTGTCAGCGGGGCGCGCAGGTCGTGGGAAATGGCGGCGAGCATCTGCGTTCGGTCGTGGAGAAAGTGCTGGATCTGCGCCTGCATGGCGTTGAACGCCAGGATCGCCTGCCGAATTTCCTGCGGGCCGACCACCGGGATCGGGGGTGCCTTGAAGTCCACGCCAAAACGCCTGGCTCCCTGCGCAAAGCGTTCCAGCGGAGTGGCCAGATGCCGGGTCGCTACCAGGGCCACGAGCATCGTCGAGGACAGGATCAGGGCGATGATGATCAGGTTGCGCGGCAGTTCCGCCAGACCCCAACTGCGCGTAGGCACCGAAAACATCACCCACGATCGATCGCTCAGCTCGATCAACAGCGCGTAGCGACTGTCGGCCTGTTGTGGCGACCAGTCGGCGGGTTCGTAGGCCTCGATACGGGCGTCGGGCCGGTCCAGCAAGGTGCGCAACAGGGCCGAGCCGGAGCGGAAATTCGGCTCATCGATCGCTGGCACACGGGCATCCTGGTATCGCGGCAACCATTGCGTGCTGAACCCCTGGTCACTGCCGGCGATAGCGATACCGGGGCGCTGCTCGGGCGCCACCGAATCGATGATCCGGGTGATGGCGGCGGCTTTTTCCATCAGCCCTGTTTCCATCAGCGGCGGTTTGGCCCAGACCCCGCCGAGCAGGCTGAATACCCCGTTCAAGGCCAACGAGGTCAGCATCGCCGCCATAGTGGTCAGGGCGATCCAGCGAGCAACCGTGTCGCGGGGGCGCCTTGCCCGCAGCGCCCGCAACAGGTTCATCGATTGGCCACGCTGGGGGTAAAGAGGTATCCGACGTTGCGAATGGTACGGATCATCGGCGCGGCGGTGGGTTCGGATTCCAGTTTGCGTCGCAGCCGGCTGACTTGAACATCGATGCTGCGATCGAACGCGTCATGCCTCTCGCCCCGAGCCAGGTCCAGCAACTGCTGGCGAGTCAGCACCCGACGCGGATGTTCAGCGAACACCAGCAACAGTTCGAACTCGCCAGCCGACAGCGGAATCATGACTTTCTCGGGAGACCGCAGTTCGCGGCGGGTGACGTCCAGCTGCCATTCGGCGAACTCCAGAATGGGGCGCGGGGCGTCGCTGGCTGTGCTTCGGGCCTCGCCGGTACGCCTGAGCACGGCGCGCACCCGGGCCAGCAATTCTCGGGCATCGAAGGGTTTGGTCAGGTAGTCGTCGGCACCCAGTTCCAGACCGACCACGCGATCACTCGGCTCGCCCAATGCGGTAAGCATGATCACCGCGACACTGTGCTCGGCGCGCAATCGCTGGCACAGCACCAGCCCGCTGTCTCCGGGCAGCATGACGTCAAGGATGATCAGGTCCGGCGCGCGCTTTTCCAGCGCCTGCCAGAGTGAGGGGCCATCGGTCGCGATTTCGACGCTGTAACCGTGTTGCTGGAGGAACTTCTGCAGGAGGGCGAGGACTTCAAGGTCATCGTCGACCAGAATCAAATGACTCACGATGGGCTGACTCACAAAGACAGGCTGCCGGGCTGGACACAGGCGCCTATCTAAAATCATTCGGCGCTCGCCGTCATATATTTCGATCCGGCAACAAAGCGACCGGCTTGCAATGAACTGGCAATCATCGAGCAAAAAAACGCAGGCAGCATCGCCAGCAATTCTTGTCGAGATGCCCTGCATGCCCACTCTCAAACCCGCTTTGCCCTGTGTTCGACTCGCTGCTGTCGGTGCTCTGGCGTTGCTTGCCAGCGGCTGCGCGGTGCCGGTCTCTACGGCGCCAACCTCTTGCAACGCTGTCGAGTACAGCGTCCATGACCCGGCGCTGTCGATCAACCGCGCAATATTCGCCTTCAACCGCACGGTCGACGATTACGCTCTGGCTCCTGTCGCCCGAGGCTATCTGCACCTGCCTGGATTCTTTCAAACAGGCGTTCACAACTTCGTCGCCAACTTCGGCGAGCCCAAGGTCTTCATCAACGACCTGCTGCAGGGCAACGGCCGACGCTCGGTCAACACCCTGGGACGTTTCGTCATCAACACCACCGTCGGTGTCGTCGGCCTGATCGATGTCTCCGGCAAATTCGGCATCGAGCGCCACAAGGCCGATTTTGGCCAAACATTCGGGGTCTGGAATATTGCCGATGGACCTATCGTCGAGCTGCCGTTGCTCGGCACCGCCAACCTGCGCGATGCCACGGGCAAGGTATTGAGTTTTGCTGTCGACCCCTTCGGCGACAACAGCGATACCGTCGAGACCCTGAGCACCATCAATACGGTCGGCGGTATTGTCGACGGTCGCGCGCGGCTGTTGCCGCTGACCGACAAGCTGCGTCAACAACCGGATTACTACACCGCGCTGCGGGATGTGGTGGCTGCGAAGCGCGCGAGGTTTGTCGACGAGGGTAGATCAGGGGCGCTGATGGGTGAAGCGCCGGATTGTTCAGGCATTAAGTCACCGCGATCGCAAGATAACGACCTGTAGCGGTCAGTCCGGCTTGCCGGAGGTGGCCGCTGAAGATCGCTACCGCCGGCGAGCCAGATTGCTACAAAAAGGCGTTATCTCCGGATCTACGGTTTTGCTGCATCAAAGAGGTCGAGAAAATCCTGCACTGTGCTCTCAAGGTATTTGCCCGCCCGGTAGTCCGGCTTCACCGCGTCCCCGCCCGCTACGACGTCTTGCGGGCGTTCGACAAACTGGCCGACCGCTTGAAACCGGTCATCGAGCACCAGCACGAACGGGATCGAAATGCGCTCCAGCCCCAGCCGTGCCTTCAGTTCGTTCTCGGCCCGACCTTTGCTGATGATCGCTACATCGATGTTCGGCTGCCTGCGTTGCAGGTCATCCAGAACCGTGACGTTGATCTGGCAATCCGGGCACCACATCTCGGCCGCGACCAGCAAATGAAAGCGCCCCTCGACGGCGTGTACGCGTTGTAGCGTCATTGGGCTGATGGCCTCGGCGTCGGACAGTTTGTGCTGGACGCTCCGAACGACGCTGATTTCCGCAGGCAGGCCGCGGCTGACAAAGGATTCGAAATCCTCGCCGATGGTGAAGAGTTCCTGATAGGAAGTCATGGTGGTTTCTCACGTTCAAATCCGATGCTGCATTTGGGCAGCAATGACGGGAGAGGGCAAGCATCATCGGCGAGACTGTTTATGCTGCGCTGGGTGCGCTCGATCATAGGTGACCCGGGGCGGATCTGCATGATCTTCAAGCCAACCTGACTGAAATGCCGATGCCGAAGGCCATTACCTTGGTCGAACTGTTAACTTACCGCGAGGCGAGCCGTGATGAATCGCCAGAATCAGGAAGGAGCGAATAGTCGTGAAGTTTGATATTGCTGCGGTTCGTAAGGAACTGGCCCCGTCCGGGATGTTGCGGGTCGCAATCAATCTGGGCAATCCGGTTCTCGCGCAGCGCGATGAGAGCACCGGCACGCTTGGAGGAGTGTCGGTCGCATTGGCGAATGCATTGGCAAGTGAGCTTGGAGTCACTGTCGGTCTCACGCCGTACGATGCGGCGGGGAAAGTGTTCGCCGCGCTGGAAGAAGAGCTGTGGGATCTGGCGTTTCTGGCCATCGAACCGGTGCGTGCGGAAAAGATCGCTTTCTCGAATCCTTACGTATGCATTGACGGAACCTATCTGGTCAAAAATGAAAGCCCATACCAGCGTGCGGCTGAGCTTGACGACAAAGGCATTCGCATTGCGGTCGGACAGGGCGCCGCCTACGACCTGTATCTGTCGCGCACATTGAAAAGCGCCGAGCTTGTCAGAGCGGCGACGTCGGCACGTGCCGTGGACACCTTCCTGGAACTGGGTCTGGACGCCGCGGCCGGCGTTCGACAACCCCTGGAGCGGTTCGCGAAGGCGACTTCAGGCGTGCGGGTACTAAGCGACAACTTCACGGAGATACGCCAGGCGATGGCTGTCCCGAAGAGCAAAGTGGCGGCAGCGCAATACGTTGAGGATTTCATCGATCGCCAACTGCGAAACGGTTTCGTGCGCAACGCCCTGAACGACAGCGGCGTATCCGATGCGCGAGTGGCTTCGCCGGCAGCATCGTAATTCCGAAAGATCCGGATGGGTCCATCGTTCGAGACTGGAAAGATCCGCGCTGCAAATCGGTTTATGACCGCAACATCACAGAGGAGGGTCGCCCAACAGGCGTTGGGCGACCCTTGCCTCAATCTTTGTGATGGCTCGCGGCAAGGCCATACACGGGGGTGTCCAGGCCTTCGAAACGCGCCTTCAATTGCAAGGCCAGGTACAGCGAGTAGTGCCGGGACTGATGCAGGTTGCCGCCGTGAAACCACAGGTTGTCCTGTTGTGTCGGCTTCCACATATTGCGCAGCTCGCCCTCATAAGGGCCTGGATCCTTGGTGGTGCCGGACCCCAGGCCCCAGCAGCGGCCGACCTTGTCGGCGACCTCCTGGGAGATCAGCTTCGCGGCCCAACCGTTCATTGAACCGTAGCCCGTGGCGTGGACGATCAGATCTGCCGGCAGGCGGCTGCCGTCGTTGAGCACCACGGCGTCGGCCTCGATGCGCTCGACGCCCAGACCTGGCGCGCTCTTGAGCTTGATCGTGCCGTTGGCGATCAGCTCCGAGGCGCCGACATCGATGTAATACCCGGAGCCGCGACGTACATACTTCATGAACAGACCAGACTCGTCATCCCCGAAGTCGAGCATGAAGCCGGCTTCGCTCAAGCGTTCGTAAAAATCCTTGTCACGTTCTTTGATCGCTGCAAAAACCGGTTGGTGGAAGCTCGGCATGACCTTGTACGGGATCGAGGCGAATAGCATATCGGCCTTGTCCGTGGTCAATCCGGTCTCCAGCGCGTCTTCCGAGTAGAGCCCGCCGAACACCAGATCCATCAGGCTGTCGGAACGCACGATATGGGTGCTGGAGCGCTGCACCATGGTCACTTCGGCGCCGTTTTCCACCAGGTCGGCGCAGATATCGTGAGCCGAATTGTTCGCACCGATGACCACCGCGCGCTTGCCGCGCCAGGCATCGCCGCCGGGATGGCGGCTGGAATGATGCTGCTGCCCGCTGAAGGTCTCGGCCCCTGGATAACTCGGCACATTGGCTACGCCGGACATGCCGGTGGCAAGAATCAACTGGGTTGGCTGCAGTGTCATGCGCTCGCCATCACGCTGTACCTCGACCGTCCACTTCCCGGCCTGTTCGTCGAAGCTTGCGCTCACGCATTCGGTGCGCGGCCAGTAATTGAGCTCCATGACTTTGGTGTACATCTCAAGCCAGTCGCCGATCTGGTCTTTGGGCGTGAACACCGGCCAGTGATCGGGAAAGGGCAGGTAAGGCATGTGGTCATACCAGACCGGGTCGTGCAGGCACAGCGACTTGTAGCGACCGCGCCACTGATCGCCAGGGCGGTCGGCCTTGTCCACGATCAGGGTTGGCACCCCCAGTCGTTTGAGCCGCGCGGCGAGCCCCAGCCCGCCCTGGCCACCGCCGACGATCAGGCAGTAGGGTTGGGTAGTGATGCCCAGCGAAGCTTCTTCATCGCGACGACGCTCCAGCCAGTTGCGTTTGTCGGCATGACCGTGACCATGGTTGGCGCCTAGCGGGCGACGGCGGCCGCTGGGTTCTTCGTGGCCTTTGAGTTCGCGCATGGTGGTCAGCAGCGTCCAGCACAGCCCGTCCTTGAGGCGGACGTAGCCTTTGCCTCGCGCGATGTCCGTTTCCAGGCTGATCCAGCCTTCGAGTACGCCGTCGGTCAGCGTCGCTTCACCTTCCAGTTTCCACTGCTCGGGACGGGTCATATCGAGCCGTTTTTCGAGCATGTCGCGAATGGCCGGCTTGCCTTCCAGGGTCACCAGGTTCCAGCTGAAAAGCAGCAAGTCACGCCAGTAACATTCTTCGGCAAACAGTTCGAGGACACCGTCCAGATCACGTCGGACGAGGCGCTCGTTGAGGTTTTCGACCCATCCCGTCAACTGAGAAGTGGGCGTCTGGGCAGGCGTTTCGATAGCGATGTTCATGAGGGTTTCTCCCGATCTTGTTGTTTTTGTACCGCGTAGGTCAGAGCAAGGGCTGGGCCACCTTGTGGAAAGCCCCGTTGCAGAGCCTCTGCCGCGGGCAGGAACCTGTATCGCATAAGCGGATTAGTGTCACGGTTGTGGTATTGAGCCAGTGACACAGTGTCACTCGGCGCAAAAAGCCCCGGTGTCTGTCTCCTGGTCTAAGCTGCGCACGGAACAGTCTCCTAAACGTCGCGGAGAACAATAACAATGGCGCCCACTCTGATCAGCGCTCACGCGCAACAAGTATTGCAAGCCGTGCAGGGCACGCATGTCAGCCCTGGGCCGACTACCGACCTGGCCATCAGGCGCTCCTGGCAGCGTTGTCTTGATGAGCATCGGCTCGACCCCGCCAGCCGTCGTGCGCCGAATGTGGTCGAGCACCCGCGCTTGCAGGACCACCGTGCGCCGCTTGCGCACGTCATCGCCGTGGCGCACTGGCAGATGAACAGTCTGCATCAGCAGATCGGCCGTGATGGTCACGTCGTGCTGCTCACCGACGCTCGCGGGGTGGCGATCGACAGTGTCTTCAACGACGCCGAGCGGGCGGAGTTTCAGCGTGCCGGGCTGTGGCTCGGGTCGGTATGGAGCGAGGAAACCGAGGGCACCAATGGCGTCGGTACCTGCCTGGTCGAGCAGCGCCAGGTGACCATTCGTCGCGATGAACATTTTCGTGGCAAGCACGTCGGGCTGACCTGCTCGGCCAGCCCGATATTCGATTCAAGAGGGCAGTTGCTTGCCGTGCTCAACCTGTCCTCGGTGCGAGAGGAGCACAGCCTTCAGCAGCACTTTCAGGCCATGGCACTGACCAACCTGTCCGCCAGGCTGATCGAAAGCTGTTTTTTCCTGGGCGATGACACACACCGCTTCCTGTTGCGCTTCCACCCGCAGGCAGGCTTCGTGGGATTGTTGGGTGAAGGTCTGCTCAGCTTCGACGAGAATGCCCGCATTTGTTCGGTCAACCAGGCGGCGCTGGATTTACTCGGCGTCGGCCGTGAGCAACTGGTCGGGCAATCGCTGACGGAGCTGCTGGAAACACCGCTTGAACAGGTGATAAGTCAGGCCAGCCCACAGCCGAGCGTCTGTTGGCCGGTGCGGTTACTGGATGGACGCCTGTTCTACGGACAGCTGCGAGAACCATTACGTAAAGCGCCTTCGATAACGCCCACGCCTCCGAAGATCAGCGACGTGCGTGTGTGCCTGGAAGATCCCCGCCTGCAGCGTGGTTTTACTCGCGCGCTACGGGTGCTGGAAGCCGATGTTCCGGTGTTTCTGCAAGGCGAGACGGGCACTGGCAAGGAAGCTTTCGCAGCGGCGCTGCACCGCGCCAGCTCACGAGCGAATCAGCCATTCATAGCGATCAATTGCGCGGCCATTCCTGAATCACTGATCGAAAGCGAGCTGTTCGGCTACCGCGGCGGCAGCTTCACCGGCGCGCGCAAGGACGGCATGGTTGGCAAGCTGGAGCAGGCCCACGGCGGCATTCTGTTTCTCGATGAGATCGCCGATATGCCGCTGGGGTTGCAGACTCGCTTGCTGCGCGTACTGGAGGAACGTCAGGTGGTGCCATTGGGCAGCGCATCGGCACGCCCGCTGGATGTGCGCGTGATCAGTGCCAGTCACCAGGATCTACAGGCCTGCGTGGCCGAAGGTCGCTTGCGCGAGGATCTGTTTTATCGCGTCGGTGGATTCGCGGTTCGGCTTCCGCCATTGCGCGAGCGCTCTGACAAAGCCAGTCTGCTCGATCTGCTGCTGCGCAACGAAGCAAAGGGCAAAAGGATTCGGTTCGAGACCGGCGTCAGGGAGCGCCTGCTGGCGCATGCCTGGCCGGGTAATGTCCGACAGTTGCGTACCTGCCTGCGTACGCTGGTTGCGTTGGCGTGGGAGGGGCAGATCACTCTGCAAGATCTGGCGGAATTGCTGCCGCTGGAGCCTGCGGCAGCGACCGAAAGTCCACTCGGAGTGTCCGAGAAGCACACGCTGCTCAACTTGATTGAGTCCGAGCACTGGCATGTCGCCCGCGTCGCCACCCGACTTGGCATCAGCCGCAACACGCTGTACCGCAAATTGCGCCATCACGGCATTTCACGACCCGGTTGAACGCAGCGTGACGTCGTCGGGGAGTCTGCTCATTGTCGAGTCGGTTCATATTTCGGAGGCAAAGTCGCTTTTGATTCTGCCCGGAGGGCGTTGGAGCTGGAGCCGCGTTTATGAGTGCGCTTGGTGCTGCAGGCGCGGGCACCACGCTGTATCACGCGTTCTCGTTGCCTGGTCGGGTAAACGAGTAGCGATCGATGTCCTGACGCAGCTGCCAACCCTGGTTTTTCCAGTAGTGGGCAGCGGCGTCGTTGGTCTTGATCACGTCGAGATGACACTTGCCGATACCCAGCGCTTCAAGGGCGCAAAGACAGCGTTGCACCAGCGTATTGGCGATGCCCTGGCGCCGATAGTCGGGCAATACCAGCAGATGCTGCAGGTAGCCGCGGCGACCGTCGTGCCCACACATTACGCAGCCGCACAGGCCCGAGTCGGTTTCCGCGACGAAGCTCATGCCGGGATTGCGCTCAAGGTATCTGGCGGTCGATTCGCGAGAGTCGGCGTCGCGCAGGGAGATGCCGGGGGTGTTGCTCATCAATGCGAGGACCGCATCGTAATCGTCCATCGTCATGACACGGAAATTGATCATGGGCAGGCCTGTGGTAAGTCGGATGCCGCAGATTAGCAGAGCGGATCGCAATGGGTGTGACAGAGGCGTTTGCGCGTCAAGCCGGAACGGGTCACTGCGTCACCGGGAGGCTTGGGCCTGCGGGCAAACCCGGCCCGTTCATGCCGGGAGCGCGCATCCAACACCGGTCTGCTGCTACCGAAGATGCAGGAGTCCTGGGGGTGTCGCTCCAGCTTGATTATTCCCTCGTGGAACGTGGGAACGAGCAAAACTTCTGCTCGTGTACTGTCTCCTTGACGAAGTGCCGTCGCGCCTGCAATGGTCCTTATTCAGGCATTCATTGGCGATCTGATCCGTATTTTTCTCCAATACCTGGCCCTGTATTGAAACAGTCATCCATTCCACAATGGTCGCCAATCCCAGCTTCCGATGCGCCTGATCGGATGTCCATGGGAGGTATCTCGTCTGTATCGCGAACATTGAGAGGAGGCCCTTATGGCCCGGATGACGATTTTCCTGCTGGGATTTCTGGCGCTGACCATCACCATCGGCATGTTGGCAACCATCCCACCAAGCTGATAACCCGCACCAGACGTTCGAGTTTTTCCTCTTCCTGCCTTTGCCGCCACAAGCACTGCGCTTCTGGTGGCATTCGGCGTGGGCGTCTCTCAGCGATTGACTGAATAGAAAATTGAGAGCCGATGTTAAAAAAATAACATTGGATGCCGTATTAACTATTTCTAACTACCCGGTTCGCTGAGCACCCTCGGGCATAGGCCCGCCTTCCTTGTAAAAATCCTCACATTTCGTCTTGACCAAAAAACGGTCGAGGACTAGTCTCGTTTTTCAAATGTGACGCCGACTCACATTTGCTGGCAGGTCACGAGAGGGCCGCCAGGAATTCCAGACAACAATAAAAACAGGACTTCATCATGTTCCAGCTAGCCCGAAAACCCGTTCGTGCTCTATCACTGGCCCTTGCCGTTTCTGCCGCCATCCTCAGTGGCGCACCTGCCCAGGCCAAAGACCTGAAAATCGGTTTCAGTCAGGTCACCCTCCAGTCTCCTTTCTATGTCCAGTTGCGTGACGGCGCCATTGCCGCTGCGAAGAAAGGTGGCGACACGCTGATCTTTCTCGACGCCAACGGCGACATCAGCAAACAGAACAATGACATTCAGGATCTGCTGACAAAAAAGGTCGACGTATTGATCATCGACCCCGTTAACCCTGATTCCGTAGGCGCTTCCCTGGATGCCGCCAAGGCCCGCAAGGTGCCAGTCATCGCCGTGGACCGTTCCATCAATGGCGATGTTGCCACCACCATCGGTCGCGACAACGTGAAGATGGGCAAACTTTCCGGTGATGCGCTGCTGGCCGCTCTGAAAAGCCACAACGTCAATGACGGCAAGATCATCGAGATTCAAGGCGACGCTGGCGGTACCGTGATGACCCAGCGGCGCAAGGGCTTTCACAGCGCCTTCGAGGGCAGCCAGTTCAAGATTGTCGATGGCCCCTACAGCGAATACATGCGCGCCAACGCGGTGACCGCGATGCAGGATCTGCTGCAGGCTCACCCCGATGTCAAAGCAGTGTTCGCGCACAATGACGACATGGCCATGGGCGCCTTGCAGGTGCTCAAGGAGCGCGGTCGCAAGGACGTGCTGGTGGCCGGTGTCGACGGTCTGTCCGAAGCCATCGATGCAATCCAGAACGGCGATCAGTACGTCGCCACCGCCCTCAACGATCCGGGTTATCTGGGCGAGGTGGCGATCGATACCGCGCGCAAACTGGCGGCCGGACAATCGGCACCGGCGTTCGTCGATGCCGGTACCCAATTGGTGACCAAGGCCAATGCAGCCCAGGTGAACCACAGCGCGACGTTTGGCGAGTACCGACCTGCCGGGAACTGATCCCTACCTGCTCGATTCCTGATTTGCCGGGGCCGTGCGAACCGTTCCGCGTGGCTCTCATTCAACGTGCTCATCATCCAACCAAGAGGGTTTCACTGTGAAAGCTGCCGTCATGTACAAACCAGGCGATATCCGCGTCGAGGAAGTCTCCAAACCTGAAGTCAAGGCAGGGCATGCGCTGGTCCGGGTCGCTGCCTGCGGAGTCTGTGGTTCGGATATCCCGCGCATGCTGAGCAAAGGCGCACACCGCATGCCGCTGATCTGCGGTCACGAATTCGCCGGTTTCATTGAAGAGATCGGCAGCGGCGTCGAGGGCTACAGCATCGGCGAGCTGGTCACCGTGCCGCCGATGATTCCCGATATCTCCAGCGATCAGTATCAACGCGGTTTTCCGTCGCGTTCCGAAAACTATGATTATTTCGGCAGCCGCCGCGACGGCGCCTACGCTGAATACGTCAACGTGCCACTGAGCAATCTGATCAAGGTGCCGCAGGGCATGGACCCGATTGCGGCATCGCTGGTCGACCCTGCCGCCATCGCCCTGCACGCCATCTGGAAGGCCGACTTCAAGGCCGGGCAGAACGGTGCAGTGGTGGGCTGTGGGCCGATCGGATTGTTCGTCATTCAGTGGCTGCGTTTGATGGGGGCCAAGGAAATCGTCGCCATCGACATCGCCGAAGAAAAGCTGGCTATGGCCCGGGAGGCAGGCGCGACCCAAACCCTGCTCAGCGGCACATCGGATGCCGAACTGCCACGTTGCCAACTGGTGGTCGAGGCGGCGGGGCATCCAAGTTCGATCAACCAGGCGGTGCAGTTGGCCAAGGCGGGCGGGCACGTGGTGTTCATCGGCATTCCGGTGTCGGACGTGCCGATCAGTACCGCGACGTTTTCCTGGTTCCTGCGTCAGGAGATTTCCCTGCATGGCGCCTGGAACTCGTTCTCCGCGCCGTTCCCCGGCGACGAGTGGACGGCATCGATCGACAAACTGGCTTCTGGTGAACTGCAATGGAAGTTCATGATTACCCACGACTTGCCCCTGGCCGAGCTGCCGGACATGTTCCGCCGTTATGCCGAACGCAAGGAAGTGGCGGCCAAGGTGATTTTCCGCCCGTAAGCCACACTCGCTGAAAACAACAAAAAGCGTCAGCCAGACGCAGGAGGAAATCGATGACCCTATTGCTGGGGCTGGACTTCGGTACCGGTGGCGTACGGGCAGGGCTGTATGACCTGCACAGCCACAGGCTGATTCAGGTCGCCGAGGCCGCGTATGCCACGCAATACCCCGAGCTGGGATGGGCCGAGCAATTGCCCGAGCACTGGTGGTCGGCGCTGGGCGAAGCCTGTCGGCGCTTGATGGCGCAAGCGGGTCATCCGCAGGTAGCCGGGGTGTGCGTGGCTACGACAGCCTCGACCGTTGTCGCCTGCAGAGCCGATGGCGAACCCCTGCGACCGGCGCTGCTGTGGATGGATTGCCGGGCCGGTCTTGAGTCCGTGCGCACCGCCCAGGTCAATCACCCGATGATGAATGCCGGTGGTGATGCCGTGGAATGGCTGGTGCCCAAAGCGATGTGGATGGCGCACAACGAGCCTGGCCTCTATGCCGCGGCGGACCGCATCTGCGAGGCGGTGGACTGGATCAACTTCAAGCTCACCGGCCGATGGGTCGCCTCGCGGCTGAATGCCAGTTGCAAATGGAACTACGACACCCGTCGCGAGCGGTTTCCGGTCGAGCTGTATGAGCAATTGGGGGTGGCCGAACTGGCCGACAAGTTGCCGCGGGAAGTGATCGCGGTGGGCGGCAAGATTGGCCCGCTCAGCGGCGAAGCGGCCAGCCACCTTGGCCTGAGTCGCGACTCCCTGGTGGCCCAGGGCGGAATCGACGCGCACATGGCGATGCTCAGCGCCGGCACCACCGGGGCCGGGGAGCTGCTGTTCATCGGCGGCACGTCGGTGGTTCAGCTCATGCACACCCCTGAACGCATGGATGTGCCGGGGATCTGGGGGCCTTACCCTGACGCGCTGCTCGACGGGCAGTGGCTGATGGAAGGCGGCCAGGTTTCCGCCGGATCGATCCTCAACTGGTTGGCACAGAAGATGTTCGGCCTGGACGCAGCAGGCCATCAGCAACTGATCAAGCAGGCTCAACAGCTCAAACCGGGTTCCACCGGGTTGCTGGTGCTCGACTACTGGATGGGCAATCGCACGCCTTACCGCTCGCCGGACATGCGCGGCGCGATCATGGGGCTTTCACTCAATCATGACCGGCATGATCTGTATCGGGCCTCGGTGGAAGCGATTGCGCTGGGTTCGGCCAATATCTTCCATACCTGGCGCTCCCAGGGCACCGAGATCACCCGCGTCGTCGCGGCGGGCGGCTTCCAGAACAATCCGCTGTGGCTGCAGGCTACGGTGGACGCTACCGGCGTACCGTTCGAAATGGTGGCCCACGATAACCTAACCCTGATTGGCACCGCAGCCGCGGCAGCCTGTGCCTTGGGCGCGTTTGACAATCTGCAGCAGGCGGCGACCGATTTCACCACCCGCGGCAGCATCATCGAGCCGGATGCTCAGGCTCACGACTGTTATGTCGAGCTGCTCGGACGTTATCGCGAGGCTACTGAAAGCGTCGCGCCGATCAGTTGCAAGTCGGGGCTCTCCCGCAACGCCAATGCCTCCAGGGCCACCCTCGCGAGGCCGACAGCATGAGTGAATCGGGCAAGCACGAATACCAACCGGGAGAAGCCCCCGGCGCGCAGGAATCACTGGCACCGCGTCTGCCTAACGAGACCCAGCGCGAGGACCTGATGGTGCAGGTCGCCAAACTGTTCTACGACCTCGAAAAAAACCAGAGTGATATTTCCCGCGAAACCGGCCTGACTCGCTGGCAGGTCAGTCGCCTATTGCGTGAAGCTCGGGAAACCGGCGTGGTGCGCATCGAGATCGTCGCGCGCTCGACGCGTCTGCCGCATCTGGAGGCTGAACTGCAACGCCGCTATGGCCTGCGCGAGGCGCTGGTGGTGGCTGACGACAACGACGCCAGCGCGTTGAACACCGTGACCCAGGCCGCCGCTCGCTATCTGTGCAACTTGCAACCGGCGCCGGATCTGATTGGCGTGTCCTGGGGGCGGACCCTGACCAAGATGTCGCAGTGGCTGACGCCGCGCTGGAACGAAGCGCTCAATGTGGTACTGCTCAACGGCGCCATCAACACCCATTCGGTGGGCGAGCCGAGCCATAACGTCGCCGAGCGTTTCGCCCAGGCGGCCAGAGGGCGCGCCACTCTGTTGCCGGTCCCGGCGATTCTCGGCAACGCCCGCACCCGCGAGGCCCTGGAGCAGGATCCGATCATCGCCAGTGTGCTGCGCCTCGGCGAGCAGGCGTCGGTGGCCTGTTTCAGTCTGGGTGAACTGTCCAACCGCTCGGTTCTGCTGGAGTCGGGCTACGTCGACGAACCCCTGATCGAAGAACTGGCGCGTCGCGGCGCGGTGGGGGACATCATGGGTCGCTTCATTGGTGCGGACGGCAAAGTGGTCATGCCCGAACTGGACGACCGCACCTTGGGCCTGCGTCCCGAAGCATTGCACGACAAGGCCTGGTCGATAGCGGTTTGCGTCGGTCAGGCCAAGCACGCTGTGGTGCTGGCCTGTCTGCGCGCCGGCTACGCCAATGTGCTGGCCACCGACGAAGCCACCGCGAATTTCTTGCTGGAGCAGGACCATGAATGACCTGGCACTGGATATCCGTCATCTGTCCAAGCGTTTTCCGCCGAATGTCACCGCACTCACCGATGCCAGCCTGACTGTCAGGCGCGGCGAGGTGCACTGCTTGCTCGGAGCCAACGGCGCGGGCAAGAGCACGCTGCTGAAAATCGTCGCCGGCGCTCATCGCCCGGACGACGGCGAGATGTTGATTGGCGGGCGCAACGTCGAATTGAAAAATCCGCAGCAGGCCCGTGAAGCCGGCATCGCGATGATCTATCAGGAGTTGGACCTGGTCGGGCAAATGACCGTCGAAGAGAACCTGATGCTCGGTTACACCCCACACCGTTTCGGCATCGTTTCCAGAGCCCGACGCAGTGCGCGGGTGAAGGAAGCATTGGCGCGTGTGGGTGCCGGATTCAGTGCCTCGGCGCGGGTGGAAACCCTGTCGATCGCCAACCAGCAATTGGCGGCCATCGCACGCGCCCTGACCTGTGATGCGCGCGTGGTGGTGATGGACGAGCCTTCGGCGGCGCTCAATGAAACCGAGCTGAAACGGGTGTTTCAGGTGATTCGCGAAATCACTGCTGCGGGCGTCGCGGTGTTGTACGTCAGCCATCGTTTGAACGAAATCCGCGAGATTGGCGACCGCGTCACGGTGCTGCGTGCAGGGCGGACGCTGGAGACGCAAGCGTTGTCCGAGGTCGACGATCGCGCGTTGATCGCGGCAGTGGTAGGCGAGCATCGCGAACTGCTCGAACGCGCCGAGCGCAAGCCGCCACGGGATGCGCTGGCGTTGCAGGTCACCCGATTGCAAGGCGCGCAGGGTCTGGATGTGCGCGATCTGGAAGTTCGTCAGGGCGAGATCGTCGGTCTGGCCGGGCTCAATGGCGCCGGACGCAGCAGCCTGCTCAAGGGGCTGTTCGGTGCCAGCAAGGTCGATGCGCAGGTGCGTCTGTTCGGCGAACCCTATTCAGTGCGTACGGCGCGTCAGGCGATTCGTTGCGGCGTCGGCCTGGTTCCGGAAAGTCGCAAGAGTCAGGGCCTGCTACTGGACGCGGCGATCTACCGAAATGCCACGCTGGTCCACACCCGGCGCCTGACCTGGTTCTCTCATGCCCAGGCCAAGCAGCGCAGCGAGCCGGTGCTCAAGCGCCTGCAAACCAAGTTCGACAATCTGGAACAACCTGTTCGGCAGCTCTCCGGCGGCAATCAGCAGAAAGTGGTCATGGCCAAGTGGGTGATCGACGGCACGCGGCTGCTGTTGCTTGACGAGCCGAGTCGCGGGCTGGATGTCGGCGCCAAGGCTGACCTTTATGCGCTGGCGCGCTCGTTGGCCGAGGAGGGCGCGGCGGTGCTGGTGGCCAGCAGCGAACTGGACGAACTATACGTCAACTGTGACCGCATCTGGGTCATGCACGAAGGCCGGAATGTCGCGTGTTTCGACCCGCTGCACGCCAGCCGCGACCAGATTGAACAAACCATCCTGATGGGTACAAAGGCCTGAATCATGACAACTACAAGCAAAAGCCTGTCGTCTCTGGAGCGCCCTGCAATGCTCCCCGAATTTCGCCGCAATGCCGTGCTGGATTGGGTAATGCGCTACAACTTCGTGTTCATCTTTCTGTTCGCGGTGGTCGTCGCGACGTTTCTATCTGATGACTTTCTGACGTTCGGCAACGTCGCCAATCTGTTCCAGCAGGGCGCCATCGTCGGCATCGTCGCCATCGGCATGACCTTCGTGATCCTCACGGCCAACATCGATCTGTCAGTGGGCAGTTTGTGTGCCTTTGGCGGCATCCTGGTGTCGGTGATGTTGCAGCAGCAGGTCGGTGGCTGGCTGGCCGTGCCGGCAACGTTGCTGGCCGGGCTGTTGATCGGCACGTTCATGGGCAGCATCACGGTATTCGGCAAGGTGCCCAGCTTCATCGTGACCCTGGCCGGGCTGGTATCGCTACGCGGCATGACTTTCCTGGCGTCCGACGGTGCGCCCATCAACGGTCTGCCACAGAGCTTCACTCGCATAGGTTCGGCGATGATCGACATCCTGCCCAGCCAAGGCATCGCGTTTCCGGTGTTGGGCCTGATCTTTCTGTTGATTACCGCCGTTGCCTGGCTGGTGCTGCGATACACCGTGTTCGGTGAGTACGTGCTGGCGACCGGGGGTAATGTCGAGGCTGCGCGGTTGTCTGGTGTGCCGGTGCGAGCCGTGACCATTGCCGTTTTTGCGATCTGCGGCGTGCTGGCGGCATTCGGCGGCATTCTCATGACCTCACGGTTGCATGTCGGGCAGCCGACGGCGGCGCAGGGGATGGAGCTGGACGCCATCGCCGCCGTGGTGCTGGGTGGCACCAGCCTGTTCGGCGGGCGGGGCAGTGTGGTGGGCACGGCGGTGGCAGTGATGTTGCTCCAGGTGCTGCGCAACATCTTCAACCTGCTCGGGCTGGGCTCCTTCTATCAGATGGCGATCACCGGCGTGATCATCGTCCTGGCGATCCTGCTCAACCGGCTGATTGATCACTATGCCGGGCGCACTTGAGCCAATTAATGAGGGCATAGGCAAACGGCCTGGCTGACACGTGTAGAAGTCTGGCTTGCCAGCGGTAGCGATCTTGATGACGCCACGCCGGCAAGCCGGACTGCTACAGGGAGGATCTTTAGCGCAGGATTGGATCAACGCGTCGGTGCGTCCTCATCTGCACGTTGCGCCCTTTAATAAGAACCATTACTATTCGCGCCTCCCGCCCCCTACCTCCCCATTCCCATGACGCTCAAGCCGCCACGAAGCAAAGGCTTTCTTGATCATTACGAAGAGCTCGTGGGCACTTGGACCCGCCGTCTAAAGAGCCGTCATCAGGCCGAAGATCTGACCCATGACGCGTTCGTGCGGGTGCTTGAATCCTCCGGCGGGGGCAGCGTCGAGCAGCCTCGCGCCTATTTGCACCAGACCGCGCGCAATATCGCGGTCGACACCTGGCGGCGCGAAGACCGCCGCTCGGAGCTCGAATCCGAATCCATCGACCCTGCGGCCAGTCACGGGGATGATCCGGAGGCATTCATGCATGCCATTGAGCTGGCGGATTCCATCGAACGGGCCTTGGCCGAGCTGCCGCTGAACTGCCGCAAGGTGTTCATCTGGCAGAAACTCGAAGGCCTGACCCAGCAGGAAATCGCCGAACGTTTGGGCTTGAGCAAGAACATGGTGGAAAAGTATATGATTCGCACGCTTCGCCATTTGCGCGACCGGCTGGATGCCCCGCGGCAATGAAGCATCGTCAGCGGGAACAGGCCCGCCTTTCATCTGCTCAGGAAATGCCATGACGACGGACCGTAAATGTCCATGCGGCGACGAGGCGGTGCGCGACCAGGCGGCGTGGTGGTTCGCCCGCTCCCGCGACGGCGATTTGTCCGCGCACGAACGCGCCAGTTTCCAGAACTGGCTCGACGCCCACGATCAGCACGCCTATGAGTACCGCCTGTTGCAGAGCCTGTGGGGCGCCGCCGACCTGCTGCCCAAAGCACGGCTCGAAGCCCTTTGTCAGGCCGATGCGCCAACCTCTTTGCCGGTGCCGCGACCCATCGCTCGCCGAACCTTCGTGCGCTATGCCGTGGCCGCGAGCCTGGTGGCGATGGTGGTGGGGTCGGGCCTGTATTTCGGCCTGAGTCGACAACCCGATTACAGCGCCGAATTCGCCACCGTGCTGGGCGAGCGGCGTCAGGTCGCATTGCCGGATGGCTCAGTGGTGGACCTCAATGGCCGCACCCGGATCAACGTGCATTTCTTCAGCGCCAGTCGGCAGGTCGAACTGACCGAGGGCGAAGCCATGTTCAGCGTCGAGCACGACAGCTCCCGGCCCTTCGTGGTGCAGACCGGCAATGGTTCGGTAACGGTCACGGGCACCCGTTTCGATGTGCGTCGCGATCCGAGCAGAACCCTGGTGGCGGTCGAGTCCGGCACGGTCAAGGTCAAGGGGCACTCCGGTTCAGGTAGCGCGTCTTCTGGCAGTAGTTCGGACGACGATGGCAATCGGGTGACGCTCACCGCCGGGCTTGGGTCGAGCATCGACGCCAACGGCAAGGTGCTGCCTGCCTCCGCCATCAACACCGCTGCGCTCACCGCCTGGCGCGGTGGCAAGCTGGTATTTAACGACACCTCCCTGCGCGATGTGGTACTGGAAGTGTCGCGCTACCGTGAAAAACCGCTGCGGGTCGCGGAAGGCAAGGTCGCCAATCTGCGGCTGACCAGCGTGTTCAAATCCGATGACACCGACGCGCTGCTGCGGGCCTTGCCGAGCATCCTGCCGGTCGCCGTGCGCACCCTGCCGGACGGCAGTCAGGAAATATTTTCAAAATAGATTCAGGTTTTTCGCGACCCCTTCGTCTTCTTGTCCAACTGCGATTGCTTAGCATTTCGAACAATGCAGATCTGCTTGCGCATTCTGGAACCCTCAGGACAAGACCCGACGTGAAAAACAATAGACTCAACACGCTGCAACTGACCGTCAGCCGCACACTGCCTGCGTCGCAAACACCCCGCTGGCTGCCGTGGGTGCTGGCCCTGGCGGTCGCTGCCAGCGTCAGCGACAGCTACGCCGAAGATGCGCCGACTGCCATCCATATCCGGGCTCAACCCCTGAGCGCTGCGTTGAGCCAGTTGGGTCAGCAGACTTCTCTGCAATTGTTCTTCAGCCCGGACCTGGTCGCCGGCAAACTGGCGCCGGCGGTAGACGGCACGCTGTCGCCAGAGCAGGCGCTGCGCTCGCTGTTGCAGGGCAGTGGCCTGGACTACGAAATGTCCGCCGACACGGTGGTGCTCAAGCCGGCCGGGCAGAGTGCTTCGGCAACGCCCGGCAGTATGGAAATCGCGCCGATGGAAGTGAAGGTGGTCGGCGACTGGTTGGGCGATGCCGACCAGGCCGTGGTGCAGAATCACCCTGGCGCGCGCACTGTCGTGCGCCGCCAAGCCATGGTCGAGCAGGGCGCCCAGAACGTCGGCGATGTGTTACGGCGCATTCCCGGGGTGCAGGTGCAAGAGTCCAACGGCACCGGCGGCAGCGACATTTCCCTTAACGTCGGCGTGCGCGGCCTGACGTCGCGGCTGTCGCCTCGCTCCACGGTGCTGATCGACGGCGTGCCAGCTGCGTTTGCGCCTTATGGCCAGCCGCAGTTGTCCATGGCGCCGATTTCGTCGGGCAACCTGGACAGCATCGATGTGGTCCGCGGTGCCGGCTCGGTGCGTTACGGGCCGCAGAACGTTGGCGGCGTGATCAACTTCGTGACCCGCGCCATTCCGGAAAAACTCAGCGGCGATCTCAGCAGCACCATCGAAACCAGCCGTCATGGCGGTTACAAAAACCTCGACACCTTGTTTCTTGGTGGCACGGCGGACAACGGTCTGGGGGCGGCGTTGCTGTATTCCACGGTCAATGGCTCGGGCTACCGGTCCAGCAATAACGACAATGACATCGATGATGTCTTGTTCAAGACCCATTGGGCACTGACCGACGCAGACGACCTGTCGGTGAACTTCCATTATTACGACGCCAAGGCCGACATGCCGGGCGGGTTGACTCAGAGGCAGTTCGACGCCAACCCCTATCAGTCCGACCGCGACTACGACAACTTCAGCGGCCGGCGCAAGGACGTGTCGATCAAGTACAAACGGCAGATCGACGAGTCGACCCAGGCCGAAGTGCTGACCTACTACACCGACAGTTTCCGTGGCAGCAACATCGCCGCCCGGGACCAGAAAACCCTCGGCTCGTTTCCCCGCAGCTACCACACCTTTGGCATCGAGCCGCGGGTCTCCCACGTGCTGGATCTGGGACCGACCACGCAGGAAGTCAGCGTCGGCGCGCGTTACCTGAAGGAAGCGATGCACGAGCAGGCGTCGCGCCTGGGGCTGGTGAACAACACGCCGGTGGCAATTCCGGGCTCGGACGGTCACGTGTATCAGGACCGCACCGGCGGCACCGAAGCCACGGCGTTCTATATCGACGACAAGATCGACATCGGCAAGTGGACCGTTACCCCCGGCATTCGCTTCGAGCACATCAGCACCGACTGGCACGAACGCCCGGTGCTGGGCACCAATGGGGTGCGGGTGCAGGAGAAGGACCGCAGCGTCAACAATAACGAGCCGCTCCCGGCGCTGAGCGTGATGTATCACCTCTCGGATGAGTGGAAACTGTTTGCCAACTACGAGACCTCGTTCGGCAGCCTGCAATACTTCCAGGTTGCCCAGGGCGGCATCGGCAACGACACCGCCAACGGCCTGCAACCGGAGAAAGCCAAGACCTACGAGCTGGGCACCCGTTACGATAACGGCAATTGGGGCGGCGAGCTGACAGCGTTCTACATCGACTTCGACGACGAACTGCAATACATCAGCAATGACGTGGGCTGGACCAACCTCGGCGCCACCAAACACCAGGGCATCGAAGCCTCGGCGCACTACGACCTCAGCGCCCTGGACCCACGCCTGCAAGGGCTGACCGCCAACGCCGGCTTCACCTACACCCGCGCAACCTATGAAGGCGAAATCCCCGGCTTCAAGGGACGTGACCTGCCGTTCTACTCGCGCCAAGTGGCCACCCTGGGCCTGCGCTATGACGTCAACCGCTGGACCTACAACCTCGACGGCTTCGCTCAATCCAAACAGCGAGCGCCAGGCACCGGCACCAACGCCGACGGCAGCTTCAACGGCAACTACATCACCGAGCCCTCGGCGGACGGCCAATACGGCAACATTCCCGGCTACGTCACCTGGAACCTGCGCGGCGCCTACGACTTCGGTAAGCAATTGTCCAACCTCAAGCTCGGTGCCGGCGTGAAAAACCTCTTCGACCACCAATACTTCACCCGCTCCAGCGACAACAACTCGGGGATCTACCTGGGGCAGCCGCGGACGTTTTTCGTGCAGGCGAGTGTGGGTTTTTGATTCGTTGGGCGCAGACGTGATCTGACAGGAGATGGCAACCCTGTGGGAGCGAATCCACTGGTGATGGTATTCCAGACGCAGGAGATGCGACGGCCGCGGCATCGCATCGCGAATGAATTCGCTCACACAGTTGTTTGGCGTCGACCCTCAATCCACCTCAATATCCAGCCGCTTCAACCGCGAGGCCAGTGTCGTGGGCTTGATCCCCAGCAGTTGGGCCGCGCCGCCTTTGCCAAACAACTTGCCGTGGGCGGCTTTCAGGGCGGCGTGCATGTTGTTGCGTTCCAGGTCGCGCATCTGGCTTTCTGTGAGGAAGCCTTGTTCGGGCAGGGTGCTGGTGGCTGAGCTGCCGGCGGGTTTGGTTTCTTCTGGCAGGTCCAGGTTCAGATCAGCGCCAGTGGAGGTGATCAGGCCGCGTTCGATGACGTTCTGCAGCTCGCGAATGTTGCCCGGCCAGGAGTAGTTCTGCAGCCGTTCGATGTCGCTGTTGCGCAGGCGGCGGCCGGGCATGTTCAGGCGTTTGCTCACTTGCTTGAGAAAGTGCGCGGCCAGCGGTGCAATGTCCATCGGGCGGTCGCGCAGGGCAGGAGACTGGATCGGAAAGACGTTCAGGCGAAAGTACAGATCCTCGCGAAAATGCCTGGCGCCGACCTCTTGCCGCAGATCGCGATTGGTCGCGGCGATGATCCGCACATCCACTTTGCGCGTGCGCTCTTCACCCACGCGCTCGAATTGCCCCTCCTGCAATACCCGCAACAGCTTGCTTTGCAATTCCAGCGGGATTTCGCCGATCTCGTCGAGAAACAGCGTGCCGCCATCGGCCAGTTCGAAACGCCCGACGCGATCACGCACGGCACCGGTGAACGCGCCGCGAATGTGCCCGAAGAACTCACTCTCGAACAACTCGGTGGGAATCGCCGCGCAGTTGACCCGGATCAGCGGATGCGCGCTGCGGCGGCTGGCCTGATGAATGGCGCGGGCGATCAGCTCCTTGCCGGTGCCGGACTCGCCGTTGATCAACACGCTGGCGTCGGTGGGCGCAACGACGTCGATCTGCTTGATGATTTTCAGAATCGGCGCGCTCTGCCCGACGATCTCGCGGAAGTTGTGCTCGATGTGAATCTCTTCCTGCAAATAAGCGTTCTGCTCTTCCAGCCTTTGTTTGAGCAGCTTGAGCTCATCCAGCGCCGTTTGCAGCTGAGTTTCGGTGCTGCGCCGTTCGGTGATGTCGCGAAACACCACCACGGCGCCGGCGATGCGCCCGTCGGAGATTACCGGCGTGCTGGTGAATTCCACCGGAAAGCAGCTTCCGTCGCGCCGCCAGAACACCTCCTGGCGACCCTCATGCACCACGCCGTCATGCACCGCCTTGTAAATCGGGCAGTCTTCCACCGGATAGTGGCTGCCATCTTCGTGGCTGTGATGGTGAATGCGGTGGATGTTCTTGCCGATCATGTCCTTCACCTCCCAGCCGAGCATCCGTGCGCCGGCCGGGTTGACGAAAGTCGCGAGCCCCTCGCTGTCGATCGCATAGATACCATCGCCCACCGAGCTGAGCAGCAACTGGTTGTCACGCTCGGATTCCTGAAACAGGTTGAGGATATTGCGCCACTCGATCAGCCCGCCGCGCATGGTGCGTTCGGTGTGCGCCTGATCCTGCTGGTACTTCTGTTGGCTGGCTTCGCGCATGACCAGGATCAGCTGCGGGCTGCCTTTGATCTGCAGGGTGGTGGCGGAAATCTCCAGTTCGATGCGCTCGCCGGTCTTGATGTTGCAGCTCAGGTCGTCGGTCCAGCCGCGGCCTTTGTCCATCACCGCCTGGGTGAAGACGATCAGGTCCGCCAGCTGATGGCCGAACAACTTGCTCACCGGCAACGCCAGCAGCTCCTGGCGCGGATAGCCGAGCAGCTTGCAGGCCGCGATGTTGAGGTCACCGAAGTGATCAGTGAAGGGGTCGAGCAGGGCGATGGCTTCGGCGCAGTGCTCGAAGACCATGTGCCGCGAGGAATAAGCGAGGTCGGCCCAGCCGATCAGCGAGTCGGGTTCGTTCATGATTACGAAATCTCGTGATATGGCGCTACGAATATTCGTATTTCTACGGGAATGCGTGATTTCCCGAAAGCATCAGAAAGGCGCCATAAAAGCGGATCAGATAACTAATTTGCGCAAAATCAAACGCTTAAGGTCGAGGGGTAAATGCATTTATTTTCTGGCACGGCGTTCGCTCTGCTTCTGATGTCACCCGGTGCTCGATCCAGACCACCGACAACACCTGAACGAACGGAGCGACGACATGCCAAGCGTAGACATCAACCACTATCAAGACGGCGACTTCCTGGTCAATTACGAAGAGAAGGTCTTCGAGGACGTCAAAGCCGAGCCAGGGGAAAAAGTCCTGCTGACCTTCCACACCATCGCGTTCGAAGGGTCCATCGGCCTGGTCAACATGCTTCAGGCCAAACGCCTGCTGCGCAAGGGTTTCGAAACCAAGGTGTTGCTCTACGGGCCAGGCGTGCAGCTGGGTGTGCAACGGGGCTTCCCGACTCTGGGCGCCGAGGCCTTTCCGGGGCATCTGGCGGTGAACAACCAGATCAAGGCGTTCATGGCCGAAGGCGGTGAGGTCTATGCCTGCCGTTTTGCCTTGCAGGCGCTGTACGGTCAGACCGAAAAAGCCCTGATCGAAGGCATCCGCCCGATCAACCCGCTGGACGTGATGGACCTGCGTCTGCTGATGCGCCGTGAGGGCGCGATGATCATTGATACCTGGACGGCTTGAGGCCCGACAACGCCGATTGGGCCGGCTGACGCAAACCCCTTTGGGAGCGGATTTATCCGCGAAGGGCCTATACATCCGACGCATTCGTGTCGCTTGAACGCCTTTTCGCGAATGAATTCGCTCCCACAGAAATCGCGTCCGGCGACACCTCAATGAATGCCCGCAGCCAACGATCAACGCATGACCAGGACAACCCCATGACCACCATCCGCGCCGCCGCCGTTCAGTTCAGCCCCGTGCTGTACTCCCGCGAAGCCACCGTCGCCAAGCTGTGCCGCACCTTGCTCGCGCTCGGCCGGGAAGGTGTGCAATTCGCGGTTTTTCCGGAAACCGTGGTGCCGTACTACCCCTATTTCTCCTTCGTCCAGCCGCCCTTCGCGATGGGCCGGGAACACCTGCAACTGCTGGAACAATCGGTCACTGTGCCGTCGGACGTCACCCGACAAATCGGCGAGGCCTGTCGTGAAGCGGGCATCGTCGCCTCCATCGGCGTCAACGAGCGCGAAGGCGGCACGATCTATAACGCCCAGTTGCTGTTCGATGTCGACGGCACGCTGATTCAGCACCGCCGCAAGATCACCCCGACCTACCACGAGCGCATGGTTTGGGGCCAGGGCGACGGCTCCGGGCTGTGCGCGGTCGATAGCGCCGTTGGCCGCATCGGCTCGCTGGCCTGCTGGGAGCATTACAACCCGCTGGCCCGTTACGCCTTGATGGCGGACGGCGAGCAGATCCACGTGGCGATGTTCCCCGGCTCGCTGGTGGGCGACATTTTTGCCGAACAGATCGAAGTCACCATCCGCCATCACGCCCTGGAGTCCGGCTGTTTCGTGGTCAACGCCACCGCCTGGCTCGACGCCGATCAACAGGGCCAGATAATGCAGGACACCGGCTGCGGCCTGGGGCCGATTTCCGGCGGTTGCTTCACCGCCATCGTTTCGCCGGAGGGTAAGTTGCTCGGCGAACCGCTGCGTCAGGGCGAGGGCTGGGTGATCGCCGATCTCGATCTGAAACTCATCGACAAGCGCAAACGCATGATGGATTCGGTGGGGCATTACAGCCGCCCGGAGCTGCTCAGCCTGCTGATTGATCGCACTCCCACCGCCAAGGTCCACGAACGCAGCGCGCATCCGCTGATGTCTGCCCGCGAGGAGCTTACTCATGCAGACCAATGAACTGCTCGCCGAACTGCAATGCCACGGTGTGCGCTGGCCGGCTGCGCAAAACGGCCTGTCGCGCCAGGGCGGGGCGGGGCCGTCGGATCACAAGGCGTTGACGTTTGGTGATCGAACCATGATGGTGCCGATCCTCAATCAGGCCTCGCAGACCTCGCCCTATCAGGCCCAGCCCAGTGCCGACGGCAGCCTGGCGCTGATCTTTCGCGAAGGCTTGCAGGTCGGTCAGGTGAAAATGCCGGGGGTGCCGAACTTCTACAGCCGCAGTACCGCCGACGGCATTCCGTACTGGAAGATCGCCACGCTGCACAGCGCCGATGTGCTGGCCACCACCGTGTTGCAGCACTGCATCCGCTTCAACGATCGCAGCATCTCCTGCCAGTTCTGCGCCATTGGCCAGTCCCTGGCGGCCGGCAAGACCATCGCCCGCAAACGTCCGCAGCAGCTGGCTGAAGTGGCCAAGGCCGCAGTGGAACTCGATGGCGTGAAGCACATGGTCATGACCACCGGCACTCCGCAGACCCTCGATCGTGGCGCGGCGATTCTCTGTGAGTCAGCCGCCGCCGTGACCGCCGCCGTGGATTTACCGATCCAGGCCCAGTGCGAACCGCCCGACGATGACATCTGGTTCGAACGCCTGGCCGAGAGCGGCGTGGTGTCGCTGGGCATGCACCTTGAAGCGGTCACCGACGAGGTCCGCCAACGCATCATGCCGGGCAAGGCCGAAGTGCCGCTGAGCCGTTATTTCGAAGCCTTCGAGGCTGCGGTGAAAGTGTTCGGTCGTGGTCAGGTCAGCACCTACATCCTGGCCGGGTTGGGCGACAGTGAGCGGGCGATCACCGAGATGAGCGAACGCCTGAGCGCCATGGGCGTGTATCCGTTCGTGGTGCCGTTCGTGCCCATCGACGGTACTCCGCTGGCCAACCATCCCAAACCCGATAGCGCGATGATGGCCCGGCTGTATCCGCAGATCGGCGCCAGCCTGCGCCGTCACGGCTTGCACTCGGACAACATCAACGCAGGCTGCGCCAAATGTGGCGCGTGTTCGGCGCTGAAGAATCACGAATGAAGTAGCGCAAATAAGCCCCTGGCTTCACCGGAGACGGATCATGCAGAACCTGGCCTTTGCCCTCGTCGACAGCACCTTCGAACCCTTTCGTGCCGGTGAGTTGGTGGTCAAACCGGCCACGGAAAACTGGGAAAAACAGGCGTACTTCGCCTTGCGCCGCTCGGTGTTTTCCGAGGAACAGCAGCTGTTACCTCAGGACAAGGACCACCACGATTTTCAGGCCATTGCCATTGTTGCCCTGGCTGGCAGTTGCGGCATGGCCGATCAGGTAGTCGGTGCGGTGCGCATTTATCAACCGGAAAACGGCCTCTGGTTCGGCGGGCGGTTGTGCGTGGCCCAGGCCTATCGTCGGCACAGCATGATCGGAAAGGCACTGGTCAACGAAGCGGTTTCGCGGGCGAAAGAATTGGGCTGCGAGGTGTTTCGCGCCACCGTGCAGGCGCCGAACCAGGCGTATTTCCACGGCCTGCACTGGCAAACCCTGGAGCACCTCGACCTGCTCGGCCAACCCCATTGCCTGATGCAGGCGGACCTGGCGAGTTATCCGCTGATGCCGCGTCAGGTCTCTTTACGCGCCCTGAAGAAGGTGGCTCGCCATGACTGACTCCGTGGATCTGGATGGCCTGTTGCAGACCCTGCGCAATACCCCGGCGATGCGCTCCAAACAGGCGATTCAGCAGCCTGCGCGGGCCTTGGTCGACGGCCCTCAACAGCCGCAAAAACAGCTGACCCGCGCCGAGCTGTACGCGTTGCCGGGCGACGACACGGCGGCGATTGCCTGTGGCGAGCATTTTCAATTGCTGGCGATCGAGGGCATGCTGCCGGGCTTCGTCAAGGCCGCGCCGTGGTTCGCCGGTTGGTCGGCGGTAATGGCCAATGTCAGCGACATCACCGCCATGGGTGGGCGTGCGACCGCGGTGGTCAACGCCTATTGGCACCACGACGATGCCGCGGCGCAGGAAATCCTCGCTGGCATGCGCGCCGCCTGTGAAGCCTACGGCCTGATGCTGGCGGGGGGGCACACCAGTCTGGCCGCGCACAACCCCACCGCGCTGGCAGTGGCGATCACTGGTATCGCCAGCCGCTTGCTGTCGACCCTGCACGTCAAACCGGGACAGATCATCGCCATGGCGGTGGATCTGGAAGGCTATTGGCACGCTGACAGCACCTACTGGAAAGCCTTCGAAGGCGTACCCGCCGAGCGTCTGCGCAGCAAGCTTGAAGTACTGCCACGCCTGGCCGAAGCCGAGTTGCTGCACGCGGCCAAGGACATCAGCAATGCCGGGGTGTTGGGCAGTCTGTTGATGCTGCTGGAGACCACTGGCTGCGGCGGCGATATTGATCTGCGCCAGCTGCCGTGCCCGGTCGAAGGCGAGGCCGGTTTCGATTGGGCCCGCTGGCTGCAAGTGTTCCCCAGCTACGGTTTTCTCATGACCCTTGATGAGGCCGACTGGCCCAACGTACAGGCCGCGTTCGCCTTTGAAGGGTTGCGTTGCGAGCGCATCGGCCGGGTCAACGACAGCGGCGAACTCAGCGTGCAGCATGGCCTGCAACGGCGCACTTTCTGGAACCTCGGCGAGCAGCCGTTCACCGGCTTCAGCTACCCGCATCTCGACCTTTCCCCTTTGTCCGTCCACAAGGAGCACTGACATGCCCGCCGTGAATTTCCGCATCCGCTGGCCCAACGGCAAAGAAGCCGTCGGTTACTCGCCTTCCACGGTGATCTACGAGCATCTGCAGGAGGGCAAGCGCTACCCGCTTGCCGACTTTCTGCAACGCATTGAAGGGGGGCTGACCAACGCGTCCGAGCGGGTCAAGCAGGTCAAGGGGTTCTATTGCAGCTCGGCGATGGACACCCTCAGCGCACTCAAAGGCCAGGCGCATTATCAAGAGCAGGGCGAGGTGGAAGTCCTGAGCATGCGCACCGAAGGCGGCGGCCGGGTGACCGGGGCGGGGTGGAGTTCTTTTTGATTCAACACGATTCCTCTGTGGGGGCGAATTCATTCGCGAGAGGCCGGTACAGACGAGAGAGATGTGCCGGTTGTACGCCCGCATCGCGAATGAATTCGCTCCCACAGAGAGACCGCGATTCTGCCGGACACCATATGAACGTCCGTTCGTTTCTTTCCATCATTTTCTGCATCTGGAGACCCGACATGCCCAGTTCCATCACCCCCATCAAGACTCCCCACCACAGCGTTATCGTCGTCGGTGGCGGACAGGCCGGGTTGTCGGCCAGTTATTACCTGCAACAGCAGGGCGTCGATCATCTTGTGCTGGAAAAACACAGCCTGACCCACGCCTGGCGCAATCAGCGTTGGGATGCGTTCAGCCTGGTCACGCCGAACTGGCAATGCGCATTGCCGGGCTATCGCTACAGCGAAGAACACGGCGGCAGCGATCCTCACGGCTTCATGAAAAAGGATGAAATCAACGCCTACCTGGCCGGCTTCGTCAAAGCGGTCAATGCCCCGGTGCGGGAGGGTGTGACTGTCAAGCGGGTGGTGCCACGTGCGTCGGGGGGCTTCGAGGTACACACCTCCCAGGGCAACTTCACAGCCGATCAGGTGATCTGCGCCTCGGGTGGTTATCACACGCCGATCATCCCGCGTCTGGCCGAGCGCCTGCCCACGAGCATCATCCAGATTCACTCCGAGCAATACCGCAACCCCCAGGCGCTTCCCGCAGGCAACGTGCTGGTGGTCGGCTCCGGGCAGTCCGGCGCGCAGATTGCCGAAGACCTGCACCTGGCCGGGCGCAAGGTGTACCTGGCCGTGGGCGATGCTCCGCGTTGTGCGCGTTTTTATCGCGGCAAGGACGTGGTCGATTGGCTGGCCGAGATGGGCTACTACCAGATCGGCGTCGACACCCATCCGCTGCGCGAGGGCGTGCGCGACAACACCAACCACTACGTCACCGGGCGCGATGGCGGACGCGACATCGACCTGCGCAAATTCGCTGTGGAAGGTATGCAATTGTTCGGGCGTCTCGAAGGGCTGCACGGCGATACGTTGCAATTCGCCGACAATCTGAGCGCCAGCCTGGACAGCGCCGATGCGGTTTACAACCGGATCAATGGCTCCATCGACAAGTACATCGCCGAGCAGGGTATTGATGCCCCGATTGGCGAGCGCTACCAGCCGGTATGGGTGCCAGAGCAGGAGCGGCGTGAGCTGAATCTGCTGGAACAGGGTATTACCAGCATCATCTGGTGCATCGGTTTTACCCCGGATTTCACCTGGGTCGAAGCGCCGGTGTTCAACGGCCGAGGGCATCCGGGGCATGTGCGCGGGGTGACCGCGCAGGACGGGCTGTATTTCCTCGGGCTGCCCTGGCTGTACACCTGGGGTTCGGGGCGGTTCTCCGGGGTGGCGAGGGATGCACAGTATGTGGTGGAGCATATCGTCGGCGCGACGGCGGGGCACAAAGTCGCAGCCCGCTAGTGAATTCTCCTTCCTGTAGCAGGGCGGCTTGCCGGCGGTGGCGCACTATCGCCAACGCCGCAAGCCGGGCTGCTACAGGCCACGGCCTAACCAAATGATTTAGCCCGGATGCCATGCCGCTCATCAGGCAACTGCACTGATCAACCTTGACGATTAAATGTAACGAGACAATACTTCGCCCAGATTCATATAGATGACTACATAACCACAATAGCGAAGCGCCGCCATGAACCGCCTTTCCAGTGATGTTCGCCTGCCGCTTTACCAACGTTTGCGTGATCAATTGGCTGAGCAAATCGCCAATAACCGCTGGCGCCCGGGTGAGGCCATACCTACCGAAGCTGCATTGTCCAGTGAGTATTGCCTGTCCACCGGCACCGTGCGCAAAGCCATCGACATGTTGGTCAACGAGAATGTTCTTGAGCGTCAGCAGGGGCGGGGCACGTTCGTTCGGCGTCCGCAGTTCCAGTCTTCGTTGTTCCGCTTTTTCCGCTTCCAGAGTGCTTCCGGCGAACGTCAGGTGCCCGAGAGCCGCATCCTCTCAATCGAACCGGTGAACGCGCCATCCGCCGTTTCCCAGGCCTTGGGTCTGCCGCTGGATGCTCCGGTGATCCGCATGATTCGCCTGCGTCTGCTCGATGCGCAGCCAGTGCTCGCAGAGGAGATCTGGCTGCCGCAGGTGCAATTTCAGACGTTGCTGGAAACTGATCTCAGCCGACATGGCCCGTTGCTTTATCCGATCTACGAAGAGCTGTGCGGCCAGGTCGTCGCTTACGCTGAAGAAACGCTCACGGCCGAAGCGATCAACGACGTGCATGGCCGGCTGTTGCAGCTTCCGCCAGGCAGCCCAGTGGTGGTGATCGAGCGCCTGGCACGCAACTACGCAGGTCAGCCGCTGGAGTGGCGCCGCTCCCGTGGGCATGCGAGCCATTTTCGCTACAGCGTGGATATTCGATAACACATACCGGGCTTCACCACGGATCGAACTGTGGGAGCGAATCCATTCGCGAGAGACCAGGGGGGCAATACATTTGTGTCGCCTGGAAGATCTTTCGCGAATGAATTCGCCCCCACAGGAATGTCGTTCGCTACAGGGATTTGCATCAGGCCAGTCATCAAGAACGGGCTCCACAACAACTGCCGCATCACACGTATAAGGACAAAAACCATGTTCAACTGGTATCGCCACGTCACGCCCCGGGAGCGCAAAACCTTCTGGGCCTGCTTCGGCGGATGGTCGCTGGACGCCCTCGAAGTCCAGATGTTCGGTCTGGCCATTCCCGCACTGATCGCTGCCTTTGCCTTGAGCAAGGGCGACGCTGGGCTGATCAGCGGTGTGACCCTCATCACTTCGGCACTGGGTGGCTGGGTCGGCGGCACGTTGTCGGACCGTTACGGTCGCGTGCGCACCCTGCAATGGATGATTCTCTGGTTTTCCCTCTTCACCTTTCTTTCCGCATTCGTCACAGGCTTCAACACGCTGCTGATCGTCAAGGCGCTGCAAGGCTTTGGTATCGGTGGCGAGTGGGCCGCCGGCGCGGTGCTGATGGCCGAATCCATCAACCCCAAATACCGCGGCAAAGTCATGGGCACGGTGCAAAGCGCCTGGGCCGTGGGCTGGGGCGTGGCAGTGGGGGTGTTTGCGCTGATCTACTCGTTCGTGCCCGCAGATATCGCCTGGCGCGTGATGTTCCTGGTGGGTCTGCTGCCAGCGCTGCTGATCATCTGGGTGCGTCGCAACGTGGAAGAGCCGGACAGCTTCCAGCGCCTGCAGAAAGACCGGGCCATCCCGCAGAACTTCTTCAAGTCCCTGGCCGGTATTTTCCGTCCTGAACTGATTCGCGTGACCCTGCTTGGCGGGTTGCTGGGCCTGGGTGCTCATGGCGGCTACCACGCGGTGATGACCTGGCTGCCCACCTTCCTCAAAACCGAGCGCAACCTGTCGGTGCTCAACTCCGGTGGCTACCTGGCCGTGATCATCGTCGCTTTCTGGTGTGGCTGTGTGGCCAGTGGCTTTTTGATCGACCGCATCGGTCGTCGCATGAACATCGTGCTGTTCGCCCTGTGCTGTGTCATCACCGTGCAGTGCTACGTGTTCCTGCCGCTGACCAACACCGAAATGCTGTTCCTGGGTTTCCCGCTGGGCTTCTTCGCCGCCGGCATTCCAGCCAGCCTCGGCGCGCTGTTCAACGAGCTGTACCCGGCTGACGTGCGCGGGGCAGGGGTGGGCTTCTGCTACAACTTCGGCCGCGTTCTGTCTTCGGTATTCCCGTTTCTGGTGGGCCACATGAGCGAGTCGATGTCGCTGGGTTCGGCCATCGGCATCGACGCCGGCATCGCCTATGGCGTGGCCGTGATCGCCGCGCTGTGCCTGCCGGAAACCCGTGGTCGCAGTTTGGAAGCCAGCGCTGCCGCCGCCCAGGGTTCGACCTCGCGCAACGAGACCGCCAGCGCCTGATGTTCCTTCTTGCGCGGTGGCTCGGCTTTAAACGCCGGGCACCGCGCATTTCCTTCGATAGATGAGACCCATGTCCGATACCTTTCCCGCCTCGATTATTGGCATCGACGGCCACGCACACGTATTCAGCAGGGAGCTGGATCTGACATCGGCAAGACGCTATTCACCCGACTACGACGCCACTCTGACGACGTATCAACACAAGCTGCACGGCCACGGCCTGAGCCACGGCGTGCTGGTACAACCGAGCTTTCTCGGCACCGATAACAGCTATCTGCTCGATGCGCTGCGGCAAGCACCCACGCAACTGCGCGGTGTGGTAGTGGTCGATCGCGACATCAGCCGCGCAGCGCTGGACGAGATGGATCGTCTCGGCGTGGTCGGTATTCGCCTGAACCTGATGGGCAAGGCCTTGCCGGATTTTTCCGAGCCGCAGTGGAAGGTCCTGTTCGGCCATATCACCGAGCTGGGCTGGCATGTGGAACTGCATCGTCACGTCGCGGATATTCCGGCACTGGTTCGTGGGCTGCTGCCGTTCGGCTTGAAAATCGTGATCGATCATTTCGGTCGACCCGATGCGCGACTGGGGCTGGATCAGCCCGGCTTTCGCGACATGCTTGAACTGGGCCTCGGCGGTCAGTTGTGGATGAAGGTGTCGGGCATCTATCGCCTGGAGGGCAGCGAACAGGAAAATCTCGACTTCGCCCGCGCCGCGTTGGCGCTGCTGATGCAGAGTTTTGGCCCGCAGCGCCTGGTATGGGGCAGCGACTGGCCGCATACCCAGCACGAGGACCGGATCAGCTATGGCGCAGTGGTCGAGCAATTGCAGGCGTTGGGATGCTCCCCTCAGACCATGCGCTCGCTGCTGATCGAAGCGCCCCAGGTGTTGTTCGATTTTTCGCGGGTTGAGGCCTGACGCGGACGTCAGGGCATCTCGTCGCGCCGCGATCGTTGTAGGTCCGGCTTGCTGGCGCACCGGGTGTGTCAGTCACTGTCCATGTTTCTGGCACGCTGCGTCGCCAGCAAGCCGGTTCCTACAATTAATATCTGGCACGCAGCAGGGTTTGTGGCGGACCTCTGGGTTACGGCATCTTCCACGCGTCCAGTTTGTCGGCTCAGTCCGATTTCCACCCGCCACCCAACGCCACCACTAACCCCACGCTGGCCTGCAATCGGCTGGTGTCCACCCCTTGCAATCGCCTCTGCGCCTGCAGGGCGGTGGTCTGGGCAGTGACCACATCCAGGTAATTCACCGCCCCCGCTTCATAGCTGCTGGTTGCCATACGCTCGGCGCTCTGCGCGGCGTCGACGGCGGCTTGCTGGTCCTGTGACTCCTGCTGCAAATCGCGCAATTGCCCGAGGTTGTCTTCGACTTCGCGCACAGCTTTCAGCACCTGACTGTGGTATTGCGCAGCGGCTTCCTCGAACTCGGCCCTGGCCTGGCGCTCGTTGGCGCTGCGGCGTCCGCCGTCGAAGATCGGCAGGTTGACCAGCGGCCCCAGGGCCCAATATCGATTGGCGGCGGCGAGCAGATTACCGCTGCCCTGAGTCTGTCCGCCGAGCAGGCCGGTCAGGCTGAAATCCGGGTACCAGGCGGCCTTTGCCACGCCGATATTAGCGTTGGCCGCGAATACCCGACGTTCGGCCGCGGCGATGTCCGGACGCTGCTGCAGCAGGCTGCCGGGCAGGGCTTGCGGGATGGTCGGAAGCTTCAGCGGCTCGGCGTCGTGGATCAAGGCAAACTCGCTGGGCAGCACGCCCACCAGCTCGGCGATGGCGTGTTCGCTGAGGTTGCTCTGGGCTTTCACGTCATCCAGTTGCGCCTGGGCTTCGGCCAGTTGGCTCTGGGCGCGGGTCAGGTCCAGTTCCGAGGCGATCTTGCCCTCGTAGCGATCACGGGTCAGTTGCAAGGCCTGGGTGTAATCGTCCAGCGAACTTTTGAGAATCCGACTCTGCGCATCCAGGCCTCTGGCTTGCACGTATAGCGTCGCCAGCTGGCGTTGCAAGCTCAGGCGCGCCACCGCCAGGTCATCCGCCGAAGCCTGGGCCTGGGCGTCACCGGCAGCGACCTGGTTGCGAATCTTGCCCCACAGGTCCGGGTCGAAATTCAAGCTGAAACCGGCAGTGTCGCTGTTGTACAACGATGGCTGAGTATCGCCGCGCAACGGCCGGCGATCCGACTGCCGCTGTCGCAACGGCGCAATGCTGGCGTTGATTTGCGCAAACAGCCCGGCATGCAGCTGGCTGGCATAGGCCTGCGACGCGTCGTAATGGGCGAGGGCCGCGGCGAGATCGGGGTTGGCCTCGAGCAGTCGCTGCTGCAGGTCATCGAGTTGCTTGTCCTGAAACACTTGCCACCATTGCGTCTGCGACTGATCGGCCGGTTGCGCCGGGTGCCATGGACCGGCGTCCTCTTTGTAATGCTCTGGCAGCGGCACGCTTGGCGCGTGATAGGTCGGCGCCAGCGAACAACCCTGCAGTGTCAGGGCGCCGGCGATGACCAGCGCCAGGGCCAGACCTTCAAGCCTTGGGCGCATGCGCACCTCCAGCGTCGGCCAGTTGCACAGGGTCGTTCTCGCGCAGGGCATCGGGCGGGTTGTCGATCACTTTGTCCGAGGCTTGCAGCCCTTGATCGATCACCAGCCGATCGCCGAGATCCATCGCGATATGAATGTCGCGCAGATGCACGTGCCCGGCCGTGTCCATGGTCGCCACCTGCGTGCCTTTGGCACGGAAGATCAATGCGCTGGCGGGAATACTCACGCCATGGCTACCGGCTGCGATCGGCAACGTAGCATCGGCATAGTCACCGGGGAGCAGGGCGCCGCCCGGATTGTCGGCGACGAATTGTGCCAGCAGGGTGCCGGAGCGCGGATCGACCGCCGTGGAGTCGCCCATCAGGGTGGCCTTGTAGATCTGCGCGGGGTGTTCGGGCACGGTCAGTCGCACCTGCATGCCGGGCCGGATCACGCTGGCGTAGTTCTGCGGGACCGGCACGTACAGTCGCAGCCGGTGGGTGTCGGCGATGCTGAACAGCGGAGTGCCGCCACCGTCATCGGCCTTGATCAACTGGCCGATATCAGTGTTGCGTGCGGTGATGGTGCCGCTGAATGGCGCGCGGATGGTCTTGTACGCGGCGAGGTCGGTCAGGCGCTGATAGTCCGCCGCAGCGGCCTGCACATCAGCCTTTGCGGCGGTGGCGGCAGAGATTTTTTCGTCCACTTCCTGTTGCGATACCGAATGCGTGGCCAGCAGGTGTTGCCAGCGTTCGGCGGTGGTTTCGGCGATGCGTGCCTGGGCCTGCTGCTGGGCCAGGTGAGCGCGGGTCTGCGCCAATTGCTGATCCAGTTCCGGACTGTCGATATGCGCGAGTACCTGACCGGCCTGCACCTGGGTACCGATGTCGGCGGTCCAGTCTTTCAGGTAGCCGCTGACTCGGGCATTGATCGAGGCTTTGCTCCAGGCATCGAGACGTGCGGGCAATTGCAAGGTATCGCCTTGGGCGTTCTGTGACGGCGAGACCACGGTGACCACCGGCACTGACTGGCTTTCGGTCCAGGCGGCGACGGCGTGGGCATGGCGGGTGCGCGCAGCCAGACCGTTGGCGACCAGCAGCGCCGCCAGGGTCAGACCACCGACGCCGGCGAGCATCAGGCGTTTGCGCGAAGGGGCGTTTTCAGACGACATCGGGTCTTTCTCCATCAAGAGCGCTGGTGGCATGCGGGTTTAGAGAGCGGGATTGCGAATGGCGATGCACGAGGCTGAACACCACCGGGACGAACAACAGCGTGGCGGTGGTGGCCAGGATCAGCCCGCCGATGACGGCGCGGCCCAGCGGCGCGTTCTGCTCCTGGGAAACGGCCAGCGGCAGCATGCCGATGATCATTGCCAGGGCAGTCATGCACACCGGGCGGAAACGGGTGTAACCGGCTTCCAGCGCGGCGAGCAGGGCGTCACCATGTTCGGCCAGGCGTTCGCGACAGAAGCTCACCACCAGGATCGAGTTGGCGGTGGCGACCCCCGTGCACAGAATCGCCCCGGTCAGCGCCGGCACCGACAACGACGTGCCGCTGAGAAACAGCATCCAGACGATCCCGGCCAAGGCCGCGGGTAATGCCGTAATAATCACGAATGGATCGGTCCAGGACTGGAAGTTGACCACGATCAGCAGGTAGATCAGCACCACCGCGCCAAGCAGACCCAGGCTCAAACCGCTGAAGGCTTCGTGCAACGCGTCGATCTGACCATGCAAACTGACCACCGCGCCTTTGGGCCGCAGATGGGCCGTGTCGTCGATGATCTTCTGCACGTCTTTCGCCACGCCGCCCAGGTCGCGCCCTTGCACGTTGGCGTACAGATCCAGCGTCGGCTGAATGTTGTAGTGGGTGACCACGGCCGGGCTGTCGACCCGCTTGATAGTCGCCAGCCCGCCGAGAATCTGCGACTGGCCATCGCTGCCGGTGATCGGCAAGGCTTCAAGGGTTGGCAGGCTGTCCAGACGGTACTGTGGAGTGGCGGCGACCACCGCATAGGACACGCCGTTTTTCGGGTTCAGCCAGTAAGTCGGTGCCACTTGCGAGGTCCCAGCCAGCGAGGCGCCAAGGCTGGAAGTCACGTCTTTTTCGGTGATCCCCAGCTGCTTGGCGCGCAGCCGATCGACGTTCACTTGCAGCGACGGATAACCGGTGGACTGCTGGATGCGCAGATCGGCGATGCCCGGAATGTGCTGCAACCGACGTTGCAGTTCCAGGGTATAGGCGCGGTTGGCTTCACCACTGGGCCCGGAGACTTTCAGGTCCAATGGAGCGGGGGCGCCGAAATTGAGAATCTGGCTACTGATGTCCGCAGGCATGAAGGCGAACTGGCTGCCGGGAAAGCTTTGCGGCAGGGCTTCACGCAAGCGTTTGACGTAGTCGGCGGTGGGCGCATGGCCTTTCCTGAGCGTGACTTGGATATCGCCATCCTGCGGGCCGATGGTGCCGCTGCTGCTGTAGGCCATGTCGATGCCGCTGAGCGGGATGCCGATGTTGTCGATCACCGTATCCAGCTCATCGGCCGGGATGATTTCGCGAATGCGTTGCTCGATGCGGTCGAAGTCAGCGGCGCTTTCTTCGATCCGCGTGCCCAGCGGCAGACGCACATGCATCGACAGCGCGCCTGAGTCGGTGGCCGGGAAGAAGTCCTCGCCCAGACTCGGCAGCAGGGCAAAGCTGGCGAGCACACAAGCAAGAAAGCCGAGCAGGAACATCTTGCGCCGTTTCAATGCCAGTCCCAGCAAGCCGTGATACACATCGCGAATCGCCGAAAAGTGTTTCTCGAAACCTTGCTGAAAGCCCAGCGCTGCGCGCAGCAGCACGTTGCGCTGACGACCATGCCGGTCGCCTTCGTGATGATTGATGAATGCATCTTCCGGGTGATGGCCGGGGCCGGATTCCAGCACATGGGGCTTGAGCAGAAACATCGCCAGGGTCGGCACCAGGGTGCGCGACAGCAGGAACGAACTGCCCATGGCGAAGATCACCGCCAGCGCCATCGGCCGAAACAGGTAACCGGCGATGCCCTGCAACATGAACATCGGCACGAACACGATGCAGATACACAACAGCGAAACGAACGCGGGGCCTACGATCTGGCGTGCGCCGTCCATGATCGCATTCTGCACCGCCTTGCCTTGTTCCAGATGCCAGTTGATGTTCTCGATGGTCACCGTGGCGTCGTCCACCAGAATCCCCACCGCCAGCGCCAGGCCGCCGAGGGTCATGACGTTGAGTGTCTGACCGCTGAGCGAGAGCAGGGCGATGGCCGACAACACGGCCAGCGGAATCGATGCGGCGATGATCACGGTCGAACGCCAGCTGCCGAGAAACAGCAGAATCATCACGCTGGTCAGCAAGGCGGCGATGATGCCCTCCCGCGCCACGCTGCCTACCGATTCCTTGACGAACACCGAGGCATCACCCAGCAGTGAGGTCTTCAACTCCGGCGGCAGGGTTTCGTTGATTAGTGGCAGCATGTTACGGATGTCATCGACGATCGACAGGGTCGAGATATTGCCGTTCTTCAATGCCGGCATCAGCACCGCGCGACGGCCATCGACGCGTACGATGTTGGTCTGCGGCGGGGCGCCGTCACGCACATGGGCCACCTGGCCGATGGTAATCAGCGCACCGTCGACAGTCTTGATTGGCAGATCGTTGAGTTCGTCGATGGCCCGCGGGCTGTTGTTCAGCAGTACCGTGTATTCATCGGTGCCCATCTTCGCCGTGCCCACGGGAATGATCTGATTGCCTGCCGCCAGCGCATTGCCGACATCCTGCGCCGAGAGACCCTTTGCAGCCAGCGCCTGCGGGTCGAGGTCGAGGGTGATCTGGCGCTGCTTGCCACCCATCGGCGTTGGCATCGCCAGCCCCGGCACGGCGCTGAGGGGCAGACGAATGCTGTTCTGCACCAGATCGCGAATCCGCGCTTCGGACAGGGTCGGGCTGGAAAAGGCCATTTGCAGGATCGGCACCGTTGAGGCGCTGTAGTTGAGGATCAGCGGTGGCGTGATACCGGCTGGCATCTGCTTTAGCACGGTTTGGGAAACCGCGGTCACTTGGGCGTTGGCGGTACGGATATCCACTCCCGGCTGGAAGAAGATCTTGACGATCCCCATGCCTGGCAGCGACTGCGATTCGATGTGTTCGATGTCGTTGACCGTGGTGCTGAGCGAACGCTCGTAGGTGTAGATCACGCGACCGGCCATGGCGTCCGGCGACAGCCCGGCGTACTGCCAGACCACCGCGACCACCGGAATACCGATGTCGGGGAACACGTCAGTGGGCGTCTTGACCGCCGCCATGGGGCCGACAATACAGATGAAAATCGCCAACACGATGAACGTGTACGGCTTGAGCAATGCAGTCTTGACCAGCCCGAGCATGCCGGAAACCTCCCATTTCGAATCAGCGCAGTCTTGGGGCGGGTACCTAACAGGCAGCTTTCGGCCAGATGAACAAAACGTTAGTCCGGCGCACAAGGAGCTTTCATCGGGCATTCATTTGTTGTTCATGCGGGCCGCGCGCAGCCTTCTTCCATCGAAATTCACCCTGCGCTACAGGGACTTTTTCAACTGTTGAGGGTCGTGTGATGAAAGCCAAGTCGTTAATGCTGGTTCCTGTGTTGAGTCTGATTGCACTGTTGTCGGCTTGCGCGGAGCCGATGCCCAAGGCTGATCCGAGCGAGGCATGGATCGGTTTGCAGGAGGAACCTTCGGGGGTATTGATGGCAGAGGATCTGGATGGAAAGCGTTTGAATGACGGGCGTTATTTCGATGTGAAGCCCGGGACGCACAAGCTGGATGTGGATCTGATTGTCGAGCGCAATGGCGATGACGGGCAGATGAATTGTGAGGCGGGGATCAGCTTCGATCAGTTCAAGGCGGGTGAGCGTTACACATTGGTTGAGGCGAGTCTGGGTGAGGAGTACCGGGTCAAGCTCGAGGATTCTCATGGGCATCAGATTGGACGTAGCAAGGACTTTAGCTGCATGCCGGGGTGATGTGCGCGCTCGCAACATCTCGGTATGCCGCTGGACTCCTACACGGGATTCATGCGCGCTCGCAGAATTTCATTACGCCGCTGGACGTGTAGGCCCCGGTTTGCTGGCGAACCTCGCGTGTCAGCCACGGATGTGTCGTCGGACCCATCGTATTCGCCAGCAAGCCGGCTCCTACACCGGGTTCGTGCGCGCTCGCAGAATTTCATTACGCCGCTGGACGTGTAGGCCCCGGCTTGCTGGCGAACCCGGCGTGTCAGCCAGGGATGTGTCGTCGGCCCCATCGCATTCGCCAGCGAGCCGGCTCCTACACCGGGTTCGTGCGCGCTCGCAGAATTTCATTACGCCGCTGGACGTGTAGGCCCCGGCTTGCTGGCGAACCCCGCGTGTCAGCCAGGGGATGTGTCGTCGGCCCCATCGCATTCGCCAGCAAGCCGGACTGCCACTCGGGATCGGGAATGCTTCATACATAGCCTGTCGAGGGCTGGGCTTTTTCGTTTCAACCCAATGCCAGTACCTGCCGGCACTCCAGCACCAGGCTCGCACCCCCGGAAGGGCTGTTGCCGATGCGCAGTTTGAAGCCGTGCAGGTTGACGATCGCGGCCACGATGGACAGGCCCAGACCGAAGCCGCTTTGCTGATTGCCGGTTTCGCTGCGGTAGAAGCGTTTGAATACCGCCTCGCGTTCGGCGTCGGGGATGCCGGGGCCGGTGTCCTGGACTTCGATGAAGGTCGTGTCGCCTTCTGCGCGAGCAATCATCAGGACCTGGCCCCCCGCCGGAGTGAATTTGATCGAATTACTCAGCAGGTTCGACAAGGCTTCGAACAGTAATGCCCTGTCGCCCACCAGAGGCGGCAGGTTTTCCGCCACTTTCAGGTGCAGCGACACGCCACCTTCTTCTGCCAGCGGTAAATAGAAGTCATACAGCTCATGCAGTAGCGGCACGGGGTTGAGCTGCCCGAATGCCGAGCGGCGCTGATGATCCTCCAGTTCGGAAATCCGCAGCAGCCCGCGGAAACGCGCCATCAGAGTGTCGGCATCGGCGATCACCTGCGCCATCTGCTCGCCTTGGGGCGAGTCCTCCGGGGACTGCTGCTGAATGCGGTACAGCTGCGCCCGCAGACGGGTCAAGGGTGTGCGCAGGTCGTGGGCGATGTTGTCGCAGACGCCTTTGACCTCGTTCATCAGCCGCTCGATGCGGTCGAGCATGGCGTTGACGATGTCGGCCAGCATGTCCAGCTCATCGCGTCGATCGGAGACGGGCAGCCGTCGCGTCAGATCGCCGGTGACGATGGCCTCGGCACTGGCCTGGATCGCGCCGATGCGCCTGAGCGGCCGGCGACGCAGCAGGTGCCAGCCCGCAGCGCCGGGGATGATGGTCAGCGAGATCCCCCACAATAACGCGCGCAGAATCAACGTGGTCACGGCGAACAGCGAACCATTGTCGCGCACCAGAATCAGCCAGCGGTTGTCGAGCGTATGGATCGCCACCGCATCACAACTGGCGCGCGGCAGATCGGGGTCGTCGGAATCGACGCAGGTATCCAGTTCCTGGATTTCCCCGGTCAGTTTGAGCCCGTCGGGAATTTCGTGGACCGGCCCGCTGATCGGTTTCAGGTCCTCGTCGAACAGGCCGTAGGCGTCGACGGTGCGGATGTCGAACTTGTCGCTGGTGCGCAAGGCGTCGTCCAGCTGCGCGCCCTGGAAGCGCGAAAACAGCTGCTGACGCTGCATAAGCGAGTGGCGGGCGAGGTTATTCAGGTAGCTGGTGACTTCCCAGTACAACACCCCCATGAGGATGCTGCTCCAGGCCACGAAAAGGAAACTGTAAAGCGCCAGCAGACGGCTGCTGGAAGAACGCCAGCCCTTAGACGGGTTCGGCAATGACATAACCTGAGCCTCGAACGGTACGTATCAGCGGCGTCAGGGTAGGGGGATCGATTTTCTTGCGCAAGCGACCAATGTGTACATCGATGAGATTGGTTCCGGGGTCGAAGTGATAACCCCAGACTTCCTCGAAGATCATCATGCGGGTGATGATCTGCCCGCTGTTGCGCATCAGGAATTCCAGCAGTTTGTATTCGGTCGGCAACAGGTTCAACGGCTGGTTGGCGCGGCTGGCTTCGCGGGTGATCAGGTTCAGTTCCAAGTCGGCAACCTTGAGCATGGTTTCGGCCTGAGTGACCGGGTTGCTGCGCCGCAAGAGGACCTCGACCCGGGCGGCCATTTCGTCGGACGCGAAAGGCTTGGAGAGGTAATCGTCACCCCCGGCGCGCAGGCCGCGAACGCGTTCGTCGACGTCGGACAGGGCACTGATCATCAGGATCGGTGTGGCAATTCCCAGGGCGCGCATGGTGGTGACAATCGCCAGGCCGTCGACTTCGGGCAGCATGCGGTCGAGGGTGATCAGGTCGTAATCGCCGCTGACGGCACGCACCAGACCTTCGCGACCATTGTCGACCCAGTCCACGTTGAGGCCATGACTGCTTAGTTCGGCGACGATTTCCTTGGCGGTGACTGCATCGTCTTCGATTGTCAGAATTCGGGTCATTGGATTGCCTGAACCACGTAGTGACTGAAGGCTGTATTTTGCCTTTAAACGTAGTGGGTATTTCTTAAAAATAATTTAAGAAGGGGTGTTTGCCCTTTATTTCGCAAACGCGATATGACCCGTGGGAGCGAATTCATTCGCGAGGCGTCGGTATATCCGACAGGTATGTATCGGATGCTACCGGCCTTTGGCGAATGTACTCGCTCCTACAGGTGGTTCATTGCTCCGCGGGCTCGGCGTCAGCCTTGCGGTCGTTATCCGGGCGATGCTTTTTCTTTGGATCCTGCGCTGGAGCGCCGCCTTCACTGCGAATCTGTGCATGGCTGATCAGCGCGAAGATAAAGCTGCCACCGATGATATTCCCGGCCAGGGTCGGCCCGGCGAATACCAGCCAAAAGTCTTTCCATGGCAGCTCGCCGGCGAACACCAGATACGAAACCTCCGCCGAGCCGACCACGATGTGGGTGAAATCCCCGAGCGCCATCAGGTAAGTGATCATCAGGATGATCCACATTTTGGCGTTTTCCATGGACGGGATCATCCACACCATGGTGGCGATCATCCAGCCTGAGACGATGCCCTTGGCGAACATCTGAGGGGTGCTGTTTTCCATGACCTTGCGCCCTATGTCGAGAAAGGCCTCGTCGGTCTTGGTGTCGAAGATCGGCAAATGCAGCATGACGTAAGCCACCAGAAGCGTGCCGCATAGATTGCCCACCAGCACCACGGTCCACAGCCGCAGCAGCCGTCCGAAGTTGTTCAGCGTTGGCTTGCTCATCACCGGCAGCACGGCAGTCAGGGTGTTTTCGGTGAACAGCTGCTGGCGCGCGAGAATCACTGCCAGAAAGCCCACGCTGTAGCCCACGCTGGCGATCACCTTGAACGCTTCGCCGTCGGGCAGCCGGGAATTGAGCAGCCCCATGGCCATCAGCGACAGGCCCATGGTCAGCCCGGCGGCCAATGCCGACCAGAACAGCGCAGCGACATTGCGCTCCAGTTCCTGATCGCCTTGCATGCGGATGGTCTCGTGCAGCACGGCAGCGCGGGGCGGCTGATTCTCATCGATATCGCGTTCTTCCTCGGGCGTCAGGCCCGGGGTCTTGCCGTCTTGTTCAGTGTCCATGTTTTTCCTTTGGCTTTTCTGGGGTGGACGGTCAGGTTTTTTTGCTTTTGTCTGCTGCGCCGTGCTGATGGTTGAGACACAATCGCTTCCCCGTCGTTCGCCCGCGCGCGACGGCCTTTTCATTGACCCCGGAGACCCCGCCGTGCCTCTTCAAATACGTGACGCCACCCGCGCCGATGCCGCCGTGATACTGGGCTTTATTACCGAGCTTGCGATCTATGAAAAAGCCGAGCATGAGGTCAAGGCCAGCGTCGCTGATATCGAGCGCAGCCTGTTCGACGAGGCGTCACCGGCCAAGGCGTTGATCTGCCTGTTGGACGATCAGCCCATCGGCTTTGCCGTGTATTTCCTCAGCTATTCCACTTGGCAGGGCCGCAAGGGGCTGTATCTGGAAGACCTGTTCGTCTCGGCCACGCAGCGCGGTATCGGTGCGGGCAAACAGCTGCTGCGCCACCTGGCGAAAATCGCCCACGACACCGGGTGCGGCCGTTTCGAATGGAGCGTGCTGGACTGGAACCAACCAGCGATCGATTTCTACAAGTCGATCGGAGCCGAGCCGCAGGATGAGTGGGTGCGGTATCGGATGGAGGGGGAGGGGTTGAAGCGGTTTGCATTGGGACAGGATTGATCAGGTGATGCACGTCATCCTGTGGAAGTGAGCTCGCTCACGAAGGGGCCAGTATGTCCGCATTGAATATAAGTGAGCCTTCGTGAGCAAGCTCACTCCCACAGGTTTTCGCTGGCAAGGCTATCGCGTGAAGACGACAGATATACGGCGTTCAGACCGTTAGTTCAGCGCTGTCGATTCGAACGACACCCGCCGCCTGAAAATCCCTCCACGCCTTATCCAGCGATCCACCCAGATCGATCGCCTTGCACGCATCGGCGATCACCCAGGTATTGAACCCCGCCGCCCGCGCATCCAGCGCCGACCAGGCGACGCAGAAATCCAGCGCCAGGCCGGCCACGAACAGGCTGTCGATGCCGCGCTCTTTCAGATACCCGGCCAGGCCAGTCTGGGTCGTGCGGTCGGCCTCGACGAACGCAGAATAGCTGTCGATCCCGGCATTGCAGCCCTTGCGCAGAATCAGTTGGGCATGAGCAAGATCCAGATCGGCATGCAACTCGGCGCCGCGAGTGCCCTGAATGCAGTGGTCCGGCCATAGCGTCTGGGGGCCGTAAGGCAGGGTGATGCTGTCGAACGGATCACGTCCTGCATGGCTTGAGGCGAAGGAAATATGCTCGGCGGGATGCCAGTCCTGAGTGATCACTACATTGCGAAACCGCGCGCCAAGGCGGTTGAGCAACGGCACCAGCCCATCACCCTCGGCCACCGCCAGCGCGCCGCCGGGCATGAAATCGTATTGCATGTCGATGACCAGCAGAGCGGAGCGCGGGTCTGACGGGAGGCGGGAGAGGGGCGTGTTCATCATCGGCGTCCTTGATGAAGTCTGTGAAACGGTGGAAACCCTAACTGGCAAATACAAGATCTGTAATGGCATGACTTGCGGGCGGCGGCTTCATTAACGCTACCGCCGGCAAGCCATGTGGCTACAGGGGCCAGGCGCCGTTACGCAAACACCCGAATCGGCGCGCCCGCATGCCATGCCTGGATATCCTCGATCATCTGGCTGAAGAACATCCTGTAGTTGTTCTCCGTGACATAGCCCACATGGGGCGTTGCCAGCAGATTGGGCAAGGTGCGGAATGGATGATCGGCGGGCAAAGGCTCGACGCTGTATACGTCCAGTGCCGCACCGGCGATCTTGTTCTGCTTGAGCACCTCGATCAGCGCCTCTTCATCGACAATCGGGCCGCGGGCGGTGTTGACCAGATAGGCTGTGGGTTTCATTCGGTTCAGTGACTCGGCGTCCACCAGTCCGCGACTGCGCTCGCTGAGCACCAGGTTGACTGAAATGATGTCCGACTGTTCGAACAGCGCTTGCTTGCTGACGTAGGTTACGCCGTGTTCGGCGGCGCGTTCGGCGGTGAGGTTTTCGCTCCAGGCGATGACCTTCATGTCGAAGGCCTGCGCGTAGCGGGCGACCTTCTGGCCAATGCTGCCCAGACCGACAATGCCCAGCGTCTTGCCATGCAGATCGCCGCCGATTCCCACCTGCCAGTTGCCAGCACGCAACGAGTTGGCTTCATCGACGATATTGCGCGTGACGCCCATGATCAGCGCCCAGGTCAGCTCGGGGGCTGCATATTTGTAGCTTTCGGTGCCAACCACGGTGATGCCCAGACGCGCAGCGGCCTTGAGGTCCAGGGCAGCGTTGCGCATGCCTCCGCTCACCAGCAATTTGAGGCTGGGCAGTTGGCTGAGCAGGGCGTCGTCGAAGATCGTGCGCTCGCGCATCACGCAGATCACGTCGAAGTCTTTCAGGCGAGCGACCATCGTCGCGGTGTCGGCGGGGTAATCGTGAAGGAAACTGACTTCGCCAATCGGGTCGAGGACAGTCCAGTCCACCACATCCTCGGCAACGGACTGCCAGTCATCGAGTACGGCAATTCTCAGCGCAGCACCTTGGGTCATTCGGTTAGGCCTCATTCAAAGGAGCACATTGGATTTGTGGCGCTAACAGTACGCCTGCCTCTTGCCGAGTGAAACCCTGGAAGGGCGCTGTTAAAGATTCATCCCTGCTTTGAATAATGCGGGGACCTCCTGTGGGAGCGAATTCATTCGCAAGGCGCCCATACAGTCGCCCCGTTTTCCTAGTCCGAAGGACCTATCGCGAATGAGTTCGCTCCCACAGGGAAAATGTACCCGGCAGGTGCCAACCCGGTGTCTGGTCGATGCAAGTCAGTTAAAAAGCCCCGCCGCGATATTGATCGAGAACCCCAATATGGAGGTATTGAACAGAAACCCGAGCAGCGACTGCGCCAGCACGACCTTGCGCAAATCCCGAGTCGCGACCCCGACATCGGACGTCTGCACCGCGACGCTGATAGTGAAAGAGAAGTACAGGAAATCCCAGTAATCGGGATTTTCCTCATCGTCAGCAAAGCGTAGCGGTGTGTCCTTGCCTTTCCAGGTGTAGAAAAGACGCGCGTAATGCAGGCTGAAGACAACGCCGATCAATAGCCAGGACCCGACGATGGTGAAGCCGGTGAACGCGTAATGCAGGGCCTTGTCGCTGGCGCTCATGTCCTTGATGCCGGCCAGCTCCAGGACGATTGCCGCAAGGCTGGCGATGGCAGCCACGCACACCACCACCAGGACCAATCCAGCGTTCTCGTCCTCGATTTCAGCCACACGCTTGACGTCCTCGGCGCTGGATTTGAACGTGCGCTGCATGATCATCGCCATGTAAATCCATCCGGCTACGTTCCAGCCGATCAGGCATTTGCTGATGACGGTGATCTCTGGCGCGATTAAGGCCGAGGCGATGCCGGCCAGAAAGCCCAAAGCGGTGGCGACGGTGAGGCGAGGGTGGGTCTGGGTGAGATGGGGCATGAGGGGCTTCACGGCAGCGAGATGGGCAAACCATAGCATGCGGCGGTCAGGAAGATGGGTGAAGAAAAACGGCGCGCAAGGGGTTACGCGCCGGTCGCCATATGGCAGTTAACATGGATCGGTTTCAAGCAACCTCAAACGTGCGGTTTCAGCGAACCAGACAAGGCTGCTTGTTGTTGAACGTCCAGTTCGGTACCAGGAACTGCATCGCAACGCTGTCGTCACGGGCACCCAGGCCCATGCCTTTGTACAGTTCGTGTGCCTTGGCCACCTGGTCCATATCAATCTCGACACCCAGGCCCGGCTTCTTTGGCACCTGCACGTTGCCGCCGACGATTTGCAGGGGCGCCTTGGTCAGGCGCTGGCCGTCCTGCCAGATCCAGTGGGTGTCGATCGCAGTGATGTTGCCCGGCGCGGCCGCAGCAGCGTGAGTGAACATCGCCAGTGAGATGTCGAAGTGATTATTGGAATGCGAACCCCAGGTCAGGCCCCACTCATTGCACATTTGCGCGACCCGCACCGACCCCTGCATGGTCCAGAAGTGCGGATCGGCCAGCGGGATGTCCACCGATTGCAGCTGGATCGCATGACCCATTTCGCGCCAGTCGGTGGCGATCATGTTGGTCGCCGTGCGCAGCCCGGTCGCGCGGCGGAATTCAGCCATGACTTCGCGGCCCGAGTAACCGTTTTCCGCGCCACACGGGTCTTCGGCGTAAGCCAGGACCTTGTGCTGATCACGGCACAGGCGAATCGCCTCTTTCAGCGACCAGGCGCCGTTGGGGTCCAGGGTGATACGCGCTTTGGGAAAGCGCTCGGCCAGCGCGGTGACCGCTTCGATTTCCGCATCGCCGCTAAGCACGCCGCCCTTAAGCTTGAAGTCTTCGAAACCGTATTGCGCGAACGCCGCTTCGGCCAGACGCACCACGGCGTCCGGCGTCAAGGCTTCTTCATGACGAACGCGGAACCATTCGTTGTCGGCGTCATTTTCAGTGCGATACGGCAGGTTGGTTTTCTTCTGATCGCCAACGTAGAACAGGTAGCCCAGCATCTTCACTTCGTCACGCTGCTGGCCTTCGCCGAGCAGGGCCGCGACGGGCACTTGCAAATGCTGGCCGAGCAGATCCAGCACGGCCGCTTCGATGCCGGTGACCGCGTGAATGGTGATACGCAGATCGAATGTCTGCAGGCCGCGACCGGCCGAATCGCGTTCGGCGAAGGTGCGGCGCACGTCGTTGAGGATTTTCTGATAGTTACCGATGGTGCTGCCGACTACCAGCGAGCGGGCGTCTTCCAGGGTCTGTCGAATCTTTTCGCCGCCAGGGATCTCACCGACGCCGGTGTGACCCGCGTTGTCCTTGAGAATCACGATGTTGCGGGTGAAATACGGGCCGTGAGCGCCGCTCAGGTTAAGCAGCATGTCGTCATGGCCTGCAACCGGGATGACTTGCATCTCGGTGATGACGGGGGTGCTGCCGGAATTCTGCGTGGTCATGGCTCAATCCTTAGGTTTGCGTGGCGCCTGGGAAGGCGCCGTGAAAACGGGTTCAGGCTTTTAAATTACAGGGCATCAGGAATGGCTGGGCGTGGCGTCGACCTTCGACACCGGCAGGGCGCCGGGCTTGGGTGTGGTGCGGACGGTGAACACCAGAATCGCGGCGATGATCGAAGTCGCGGTCAGCCCGTACAGGCCACCCTGGATCGAGCCTGTCTGCTGCTCGAGGATGCCAAAAGTGGTAGGCGCGACGAAGCCACCGAGGTTGCCCACCGAGTTGATCAGGGCGATCACGCCCGCTGCGATACGCGCATCCAGGTAGCCTTGCGGAATCGGCCAGAACAGCGAAGAAGCCGATTTGAAACCCATCGCCGCGAAGCAAATGGCGACGAAGGCGAATACCGGGCCACCTGTGGTGGACATGAACATCCCGGCGGCGGCAATCAACAGCGCGACTGCGACCCAGGCTTGTTGGTGTTTCCATTTCGCCGACGCGCTGGCGAAGCCATACATGCAGACGATGGCGATGAACCACGGAATCGAGTTGTACAGGCCGACCTGGAAGTCGCTGAGATCGCCCATCTTCTTGATGATGCTTGGTAGCCAGAAGGTGGCGGCGTAGATGGTCAGCTGGATGAAGAAGTACATCACGCAGAACAGGATGATCTGTGGGTCCTTGAGCAGTTTGCCGATGGACAGTTTCACCGGGGTCGCCGCTTCACGGGCACGCTGTTCGGCGTCGATGGTGTTGACCAGCGCATCTTTTTCCGCGTCGCTCAGCCACTTGGCGTCGTGGGGTCTGGAGTCCAACCAGAACCAGACGAAGAAACACAGGCCCACCGAGAACATGCCTTCGATGAAGTACATCCACTGCCAGCCGTGAAACCCGAGGCCTTCGATTTGCAAAAGCATGCCGGAGAGGGGGCCGGAGATCAGCGAGGCAAAGGCCGAACCGCTGAGGAAGATGGCGATCGCCTTGCCACGTTCGACCCCTGGCAACCAGCGGGTGAAGTAGTAGATCACGCCCGGAAAGAAACCGGCTTCGGCCACGCCCAACAGAAAGCGCAGGATATAGAAGTGGGTTTCGGTCTGGATGAATGCCATGCCCGCGGCCACCAGGCCCCAGGTCAGCATGATCCGGGTCAGCCAGATGCGTGCGCCGACTTTCTGCAAGAGGATGTTGGAGGGGACTTCGAACAGCGCGTAAGCGATGAAGAACAGGCCGGCCCCAAAGCCGTAGGCGGCAGCGCCGATGCCCAGGTCATGTTCCATGTGACTACGCACGAAGCCGATGTTGACCCGGTCGATGTAGTTGACGATGAACATGATGACGAACAGCGGCAGGATATGACGTTTGACTTTGGAAACCGCCGACTGCAAGACGGAATCGGTCGTGTCATCCACTCGTGATGAGGGTGTGTTCACTCTGATTAACTCCCACTGATTATTTTTATGCGGGTTGTCGCTTATCTATGTGACAAGGTGTGTCGCCTTGTTGTTAGTCATCATACAAGTGCGGATGATCTCCGCAAGCGATTTTGCGGGGCTTGCGGGAAATATTTTGCCGGAATATTCTCACCTGTCTGACAAGTTGAATGAGTTGAATCGGATCGCCTATGGCCCGGCTTAGCGCGGGTTTCAGAGGCTGCGGCGAGCCCCACCCAGCTCAACCGGACACGGCTTGCGCTGGCCTGTCGGATTGAAAAAATACAAGTATGACCCGGCCTGATTCCGGGTCTTTCAACGCAACTTTACGGACCCGCCCATGCAAACGCCTAATCGTACGATCCCCAAACGACGGCAGCACAACCTGGCCACCGATCTGGTCACTGACCTGAGCCAACGGATTCTCATGGGTTCCATCGCACCGGGTGAAAAGCTGCCTTCGGAGAGCGAAATCGTGCGTCAGTACGGTGTGAGCAGGACCGTGGTGCGCGAGGCGATCTCCAAGCTGCAAGCGTCCGGACTGGTCGAGACCCATCAGGGCAAGGGCACGTTCGTGCTGCAGCGCTCGGAACACAGCGGCATGCATCTGAATGTCGAGACTGCCTTCAGCGTGCGCCACATCATCGAACTGCGCATGGGCCTCGAAACCCAGGCCGTGGCGCTGGCGGCGCAGCGGCGAACGCAGGAGCAACTGGCTGCGATGCGTGTGGCACTGGACGATTATCAGGATCTACTGGCCAAGGAAGACAGCTGTGTGGAGGCCGATCGACGTTTCCATCTGTTGATCGCCGAAGCCACTGGCAATCCGTACTTTTTCGAAATTCTGCAGAACCTGGGCAATGCGGTGATTCCCCGAAGCCGTATCGCATCGAGTGAAAGGGCGGGGGCGAGCCTGACCCACCACGCCTATCTGGCGAATCTGGAGCACGAAGCGATTCTGGCCGCCATCAGACGCCAGGACCCCGATGCGGCGAGGGCGGCGATGTGGACGCATTTGAGCAACAGTCGCGAGCGGCTGGCGCCGCTGGAGTGACTCTTGGCGGGCATAACACAAAACCTGAATGTTCTTGATTCTCGCCGAAGGCCGCAGGGGCAAGTTTGCTCCTACGCCTTCGGCAGAATCCGGACGCATGCCGCCTCAACGTTGCGCATCAATCAGATGTCGACGCCGCGTGCAAAACCTCCATCATCACCCCCATCTGCCAGTCGAAATACGGATTGAACGTCAGCCGCGCGAATACCTTGCCCGGCTCTCGATGGCCCCAGTCCGAATACCACACAGGCTCACCGTTCAGGCACTTCTGCATGTCATCCGCTGTCTGGCCGTTCCAGCAGATTCGCTGGTTGCCGTCCTTGCCATACAGGCGGTTGTCCGGCGAGAACATCAGGCCCATGTGGGAGAACTGGGCAATGCGGTATTCCGGCAGGTAGTCGTTGCGTACCAGCACGCGCGACGTCTTGGCTGCAGGCGCCGGCTCGTCGCCGTACCAGATCAGACGACTGCCCGGATGGCCGAAACGTGCGTTGAAGTTGTCCAGCACATAGGCGGTGTCCAGCACCGAATCATGCTGGGTGATGGCGACGAACACAGGCTTGTCGTAGCGCCGGTCACTGATGTGGTTTTGCGCCGAAAGCGCGCTGCGGTAGAACTGGGCAAAGCCGTTGGTAGGCACGTTGAGGTAGCGCACCGGCGTCTGCATCGGACGCACGCCATCGTCGGGTTTGGCCAGCCACGGCCGAAACCAGCCGATGTACTGAGTCACCCAGGCATACGTGTTGGTGGGGCGAAAGGCGGGAGAAAACAGGACCAGTCCGGCGATTTCCGAATGTTCATAGGCGTAATCCAGCACCAGATTGGCCCCGGTCGAAAACCCGCCCAGATACACCGTCGGCACCTCGCGCTGCAGAACCTCGGTCTGCTCGCGCACCACCTGTTGCCACTGTTTGAGCGTGACAGCGAGCATGTCCGCGGGCTTGCTGCCATGCCCCGGCAGCAATACGGTACGCACCAGAAACCCCTGATCCGCCAGCTTCTGCCCGACGTCATTGAACGACCACGGCGAATCCCCCAGCCCGTGCACCAGCAAAATCCCACGCTTGGGCACGCCAGCAGGACGCCACTCATGGGGCGCATTCCACTCAAGCTCAGCGGCGTGATCACTGGTCTGAAAGGTACGGTTTTGCTGCATCCAGGTGATGGTCTGCTGGCGATACTCGGCAAAACTTGCCTGCCCCAGCGGCACATCGCTGGAGGCGCAGGCTTGCAGGGTCAGCAAGGGCAGGAGCAGGGCGAGGCGGTGTAGGGGCAAGTGGCGGTATCTCTCGGCATTCTTGATGGGCGCGCGAGGCACTGTGCCATGCTGCTTGCGCCTTGGGTATCCATGTCGGTCGATTGTCATGCAGGAACTCACCGCAAAAATCAGGCAGACTCCCTCCACCCATAAAAACAATTCGTGATGTGTATGAACCTTCAACCGCTTCTCCTACCGGACATGCCCCATGTTTGCTCTTGATCATGCCCTGGCCCAGGACATCGTCGATCGGGCGATGGCGATTCTGCCGTGCAACGTCAATGTGATGGATTATCTGGGCATCATCATTGGCAGCGGCGAGGCGGAGCGGCTCTACACCCGACATGAGGGGGCGCAGCTGGTGCTGGCCAACAGTCGTGTCGTGGAGATCGATTCCCATACGGCCAAACAGCTCAACGGTGTGCGGCCGGGGGTGAATCTGCCGTTGATGCTCGACCGCAAACTGGTGGGGGTGCTCGGCATTACGGGCGAGCCGGATCAGGTCCGGGTGTATGCCGAGCTGGTGAAGATGACCGCCGAAATGCTCATGGAGCATCGCCGGCAGCAGGCCGATCAGCAATGGCGGCACCAGCGCAGTGAGGATCTGCTCTCGCGTCTGCTACTGGGTGACAGCGTCGGGCATCTGCTCGATGAGGCCGAGCAGTTGGGATTGCAGCCGCAGTTGCCACGGCAGGCAGTGTTGATCGAGCTGCCAGTCGATGCCGGGTACGCCGGCCACGTCGCCGCGTGGCTCAACGGGCGCTATGCCAATAGCTGGTGCGTGTCCTGCGAGCCGAGCCTGGTCTACTGGTGCCGGGCTGCTGGCAAGGATCGTGATGATGCCTTGCTGCTTGAGCAGTTCGATGAGCAAGGCTGGCCGGTATCGCGCATGGCAACGGTCGAGCCTTCGTCGGACCTTGCGTCGTTGCGCGATGCGTGTGCGGCGGCGCGAGATCTGCTTGAGTACGCCCGCCACATTCAACCGCAGCACCGGTTATTGCGGTTGGCGAATCATCGTCTGGCGGTGTTGTTCTGGCGCAGTCGTCATGACTGGCTCGCGGAGGGCGTCGCTGAGCCGATCGTTCGTTTGCAGGGCAACGGCCAACTGCTCGAGACCTTGCGCGCCTGGTTCGATTACAGCGGCGAAAGCCAGGCCTGCGCCGATGCGCTCGGGATACACCGCAACAGCCTGCGTTACCGCCTGGAGAAGATCGCCGAGGTCAGCGGCTGTGATCCGTATCGCACGGACGATCTGTTGAGGTTGTATCTGGGGCTGCAGATGGTGCCGCGCTAGATTGTGAACGACCGATGCTGCAATCGACGGCACGCATGGCCCCCTGTGGGAGCGAATTTTTCGCCAGAGGCCGGTACAGATGATGACGATGTGTTGGGTGCACGATGTTTTGCGAATGAATTCGCTCCCACAGGTCAGTGGACGCGCACCTCAAACCTTACAAATCCATCGCCTCGACCAACTCCACCCGCCCGCGAACCTGCTTGGCGCGGTACAACGCTTTGTCGACCGAACGCAGCAGGGCTTCGAAGTCCTCCTGGTTGTTCATGACCGAGGTCTGTGCCAGCCCCGCACTGAACCCGATCAGAAACGGCAGATCCGATTCGCCGGGCGCATTGTCCAGCGCATCGCGCAGGCGTGTCAGGAATGTCTGGGCCAGTTGCACATCTGTGCCGGGAAATACCAGCAAAAACTCCTCGCCGCCCCAGCGCACGAACACATCGTCCTGGCGCATGAGGCGGGTCACGGTGCTGGCGAACACCTGCAATGCCCTGTCGCCGACCGCATGGCCGTATTGATCGTTGATGCGCTTGAAGTTGTCCAGGTCGATCATTGCCACGGCCAGAGGGTAGCGTTTGGGGCCGTTCTGACGCCGTTCCTGACGCAGGATGGTCGAGACCGCGCCGCGACGGTTCAGCGCGCCGGTCAACGTGTCGGTGATGCTCAATCGCGCAACCTGCTGGCGCAGCTGCTCCTGCAACATCAACGCAAAGCTCAGGGTGAACAGGAACGAGACCATGAAATCCATGGCCAGCGCCGGCAGCGAGAACATGTCCGGCTCATCAAAACTCAGCGGTGGCGGGGGCGCCAGGGCAAGCATCACGGTGGAGTTGCCGTGGAAAATCAGCAGCGCGAGGTGACCGGCCAGCAGCGCCCAGGCCCCGCGAAAGCGCGTTCTCAGCGGCCAGGTGATGTAGAGCTGAATGCCGATGGTCATCACGCAGAACAGGAAGAACCACGACAGCATGAAGGAGCTGTGCAGCAACATGCCTGCGCTTGCGCCATACACCAGTACGGGCGTGAGCAGCAGCCGCAGATGCCACGCCACATCGCGATTCCCGTCGGACAATTGAGACAGCGCGAGGGTGTGACAACCAATGGCAAGGAGCAGCCCGCCGGTGTTGGCGATGAAGGCCGTCTCGGGTGCAAGGAAGCCGAGCCATGCGTAGTCCGCGGAAAGTACACCGGGTTGCAGCAGATCGACCGCGCGGTACGCCGCAAGCACCAGATCGCCGGCGATCCACCAATGCAACGGCGCACGATGGCGGCTGGTGCCCACGTAGGACAGACACAGCATCAGCGTGGTCATGAGTCCGAAAGGAATGATGATGAAAAGCAGGGTGACCGGATCGTTCAAAAGCATAGGGCGGCAGCTTTCATCAATGGGGGAAAACGGTTGCAGAACTCCCGTCACGCAGCTGCGGCAGAGTCCTTAGAAAAAATAGTGGCTATATAGTGTCATATTTGCCGGAAGATGTGCCTGATCGTCGGTGACGCTTAAGTTATAGAGAACAACCCACAAGCCGTCGACGTCCCGGCCTTTTTTGTTCGTATGACCAATTCCGCTATCCGAGGCGTTGTGCGAAGGTCTGGCGGAAACTCCCGACAGACATGCGAAGATCGCGACAATCAATAAGGAGAACAACATGAAAATCGTCATCGCCCCGGATTCCTTCAAGGACAGCCTCAGTGCGCAAGGTGTGGCTCAGGCAGTTGCCAGCGGCCTGCGCGAGGTGTGGCCCGATGCACGACTGGTCGAATGTCCGATGGCCGACGGTGGTGAAGGCACCATCGAAGCAGTGCTGGCCGCGTGCGGCGGGCAGTGGATGACCACGAATGTCAGCGGCCCGCTGGGGCAACCGACCCAAGCGCAGTGGGGCTGGCTTGCCGACACCCGGACCGCGATCATCGAAATGGCCATGGCCAGTGGGCTGCAAATGCTGACCCTGGCACAGCGTGACGCGACCGTCAGCACCACCTATGGCACGGGGCAACTGATCGCCGCTGCCCTGGATGCCGGCGCACAGCGGGTGATCCTGGCCATCGGCGGCAGTGCCACCAATGATGCGGGGACCGGAATGCTTTCGGCATTGGGAGCGCGTTTTCTCGATGCCAATGATCAGCCTTTGCCACCGGGCGGCCTGGCCTTGAGCAAGGTTGTGCGCATCGATCTGGAGGCGCTGGATCCGCGCTTGAAAGACGTGCAGTTCGAAGTGGCGGCTGACGTGAACAACCCGCTGTGTGGACCAAACGGGGCTTCGCATATCTTCGGCCCGCAAAAGGGCGCGTCTGCCGAACAGGTGCTGGCGCTGGATGCTGCCTTGGGTCATTTCGCCGAGCAGTCGGCCCGGGTGCTGGGCAAGGATGAAAGCGAGCACCCCGGCAGCGGCGCAGCGGGTGGGATGGGTTTCGCTGCCAAGGCCTACCTCAATGCATCGTTTCGTCCAGGCGTGGAGGTGGTGGCGGATCTGACCGGTCTGGCCGAAGCGCTGGACGGCGCCGACCTGGTGATCACCGGCGAAGGGCGCTTCGATGCCCAGACGCTGCGCGGCAAGACGCCGTTTGGCGTGGCAAAGATCGCTCGACGCCAGCAGGTGCCGGTCATCGTGCTGGCCGGGACACTGGGTGACGGCTATGCCGATCTCTACGAACACGGCATCAGCGCTGCGTTCGCTTTGACCAGCGGGCCAATGACCCTGGAGCAAGCCTGTGATAACGCTGCGACCTTGCTGCACGATCGTGCACGGGATCTGGCGCGGGTGTGGCAGTTGGCTGCGCGGTAAGCGGATATTGCGAAACCCGCAGATTTTGAAATCGAAATGTTGCGCTGAAACCGGAAAATCCAGAGGTCGCCATTGTTGTTGTTATTAAAGGCGACCTGCCTGAAAAGACGACATGCAAGGCCGAATCAGTTATCGCCCAGGCATGTGTTGCCGCTGGTTTCATAACGCAGGGTGTGGGCCTTGCCCATGTGGTCGACGTAACCCAGATCCACCGGGCGCACGCCGCAGAAGTTCAGGTTGGGCGTTTTGGTGACCTCGGCGATATCCACCTTGGTGCCGTAGGTGTATGCCTGGACCTGCGGCATGTTCTTCATGTCGGCATTGGCGGTCAGGGCGAAGCTGCTCAGCGCGGTCAGGGTCAAGGCGATCAGTGCGGTTTTCATGGGATGTTTCCTCATAGCGGGTGGGATAACCTTCTTGAGCCCGTATGACGAAGCCCGGGAAAGGTTATTCCCGGGCGGGTGAGATTAATCCTGAACACCTCTCACAAATGCCTGCCAACGCGTCTGCGCTGACGCAAGCCGCAGCCGTGACCCATCTTCCCTTTGGGAGAGAATTCATTCGCGAGAGGCAGGGCCAGGCGAAGTAGCGTCGTCTGCGCGCATTTTCGCGAATGAATTCGCCCCCACAGAGGACCGTGTAGATTCAGCGAAACCAGCGATTTCCCTCGCCCATTCACACCATTTTCAGCTGCAACGCCGGAATCGGCTTGCGCATCAACGTCCCCACCAGCAGCGCCGCCAACAGCCCGACCCAGCCCGCGAGCCACAGTACCGACGCGAACCCGGCGACAAACGCCTGCTGCGCCAGCGGTTCGACCACGACTCGGGCGTTGGCGTCCAGCGATTGCAGAGCCGCGCTCATGTCACCGGCCACTACCCGTGAGGCGATGTACTGCGCCTGATCGAGCCACGCGGGGGCAGCGCTTTGCAGGTTCAGGTTCAGGGCGTTCAAGGTATGGCTGGCGAGCAATGCGCCATAGACGCCTACCGCGAGCATGATTGCGCTGAAACGCATGGTGGTGCTCATGCCCGATGCCATGCCGGTGCGCTCACGAGGCACGCAGGCCATGATGTTCTTTTGCGTGTCGCCGTTGAGCAGGCCGGCGCCAGCCCCCGTCACTGCCATTGCCACCGCAAAGGTCTGGTAGCCGCCGATGGACGTCGCCCAGGCGCAAAGTAGATTGCCCAGGCTCACCAGCGTCAGCCCCAGCGCCATCATCGCCGCGGGCGACAGACTGCGCGACAGCCTTGGCCCCAGACGCGGACACAGCAACATGGTGACGGCGAACGGCAGCATACCCAGCCCCGAGCCGATTGCGCTGAACCCAAGGCCGTTCTGCAGATAGAACGGTAGCAACGTCATCATCACCTGCGCACAACCGGCGTAGGCGAACATCCCCAGGAGGGCACCGATGAAGCGCGGGTGTTTGAACAGTTCGAGATCGACCATCGGCCTGCGTTGCAAACGCTCGGCGACGACGAACAGCCCGAGCAGCAAAGCGCCGCCCACCAGCCTGGTCAAGGTCAATGGGTTGTCCCAGCCGATGCGGTTGGCTTCGATCAGGCCCCAGATCAGGCTTAACAGGCTGGCGCTGAAAAACAGGCTGCCCAGTGGGTCCAGACGCGCCGATTGCTCATTGCGCGACTCACCAATGTTGCGCGTGACCATGCCCAGCAATACCAGGCCCACCGGCAGATTGAGATAGAAAATCCAGCGCCAGCCGACCAGCTCGGCGATCAGGCCGCCGATTGTGGGCGCGGCGGTCATTGCCACCCCCATGCAGGCGCCCCAGAAAGCCCAGGCCCTGGCCCTTTCGGCTTCGTCGTGGAAGACATGGCCGATGGTCGCCAGCGCAGAGGTCAGCAACAGCGCGGCGCCGACGCCTTTGATGGCCCGGGCGATATCGAGAAACACGATGTTCGGCGCCGCGCCACACCCCAGCGACGCCAGAATGAACAGCACCAGACCCGTCAGCAGCATCTTTTTGCGACCGAAGCGATCCGCCAGGCTGCCCGCTGGCAACAACAGCGCGGCGAAGGCCAGCATGTAAGCGCTGACCACCCATTCGATGTCGGCGAACCCGGCGCCCAGATCCCGGGCGATGCTGGGCAGGGTGACGGCGACGATATTGGTGTCGAGCACGATCAAGGAGCACACACCGGAAGCGGTGAGCAAGGTCATGCGGGGGCTCGGTTGCGGCATAGCGAGGGCTCCGGCGGAGGTGTTGGCTAATATGACGTCGTGATCACCCGTGATCAGCGTTTCCAAGGTCGAGTGTGACGACACGCCAGCCGCTCCAGCCTGCCAGCGGCGTATCCGGGGACGTCGCTGCCGGCAAGTCGGACTGCTACAGGGGTTTCGACACAGGCGCAGGATATCGCCGGATGGCTTATGCTTCGTTACCCGCTACACGGAACTTCATTACCTCTCAGGTAACGATCATGGAAATTCGTCACTTTCGCTATTTTCTCGCTGTCGCCAGGCATCTTCACTTCACCCGCGCCGCCGAGCAGCTGGGGATCGCGCCGCCGACCCTGACCCGGCAGATTCAGGATCTCGAAAGTGCATTGGGGACGCGTTTATTCGTACGCGAACAACGGGAAGTCCGCCTGACCGATGCCGGCCGCGCCTTGCAGATCGAAGCGGAACTGGCGGTGCGCCAATTTGAAACCGCACAGTACAACGTGCAACGCGCCGGCCGTGGCGAGGCGGGCAAGATCGAGCTGGGCTACGTGGCCTCGGCGGTGTTTTCCGGGGTGTTGCAGCGTCAGGTCGGTGAGTTTCGCCAGCGCCATCCCGATGTCGATTTCTCGATCAACGAATATTTGATGCCCGCCTTGCCGCGCATGATCGAAGAAGGGCGTCTGGATGTGGGCTTCATCCGCTCACCCATGAGCCTGCCGGAATCGGTCAGCGCCGTGAAGCTGCTGACCGAAGGTTTTGCCTTGGCGCTTTCGGACAGTTCCTGGTTGCGCAAGCTCAAAGCCATCAACGCCGTGAACCTGCAAAATGAAACGTTCATCCTCCCCGAGCAGATTTCCGGCACGCTCGAGGTCGCGGGCCAAGGCGGGTTTGCCCCGACCCTAGGACCTCAGCCGGGTGGTCTGGTGTCGGTAATAGCCTTGGTAAGCCTGGGGCAGGGCGTCGCCGTCGTCCCCGAATCGGTGGTCGAGCACGTCAAGCTGCCCAACGTGCTGTACCGGCGCATCGAGGACTGCCATCCCACCTCGTATCTGTCGTTGATCCATCGCCGCTATGAGAAAGCGCCGGCCGTCACGCGCTTCATCGAGCACGTGAAGGCCTCGCGCGAGTCCTGATCAACCTTTGGCGGCATGCTCGGCTTCTTCGTCCATGCGGTCGGACTCGAACAGTTCGGCCAGTTCGGTTCTGGCTTCCAGTGCGTTTTGCATGACCTTCGCCGCATCGTCGTAAATCAGGTGCTGGCGATTGAGCACCTGTTCGTCGTGTCGCTTGAAGCGGTCGATTCGCGCCGCAGCCTGCGCCTCGCTCAAGCCCAGACCGATCAGCGTGCGTCGGGTCATTTCAAGGCTGGAATAGAAGGTTTCCCGAACAGCTTGCGCATCAAGGTCCATTAGCCGGTGCACATGTTGCCGGTTGCGGGCGCGAGCGATGATCTTCAGGTGCGGGTACAGCTTGCGCACAAGCTCGGCGGTCTTGATGTTGGTGTCGGGGTCATCGGTGGCGATAACAAAGTATTCGGCCTGATCGACTTTGGCGGCGCGCAGGATTTCCGGACGCAGCGGGTCGCCGTAGAACACCGGCACATTGCCGAAGCTGCGGGTAAATTCAATGGTTTCCACCGAGGTGTCCAGCGCAATGAACGGGATGTTCTGCGCGCGCAGGATACGCGCCACGATCTGTCCCATACGACCCATGCCAGCGATGACCACGCGAGGATTATCGGAGTCGATTTCCTTGTATTCATCGGGCACTTCCCTGGTCAACGGTTTGGGTTTGAGCCAGCGTGACATTACCAGCAACAGCGGTGGAGTCAGGGCCATGGACAGCGTGATGGTCAGCACCAGCGTGTCATACAAGCCTGCATCGAACAGGCCCTGATCGCGACCGATCTTGAACACCACGAAGGCGAACTCACCCCCTGCGGCCAGTACCAGGCCAAGCCGCAGAGCGCTCTGTTTGTTGAGACCGCCCGCCAGGCGCCCGACGAAGAACAACAGCGGCAATTTCAGACCGATCAGCAGCAGGGTCAGGGCCAGCACCGTGATCGGCGAGCTGAACAGCAGGCCGATATTGGCGCCCATGCCGACGCTGATGAAAAACAGGCCCAGCAGCAGGCCCTTGAACGGCTCGATCTGCGCTTCCAGTTCGTGGCGATATTCCGAGTCCGCGAGCAGCAGGCCGGCGAGAAACGCCCCAAGCGCCATCGACACACCCACCAGATCCATCAGCCACGCGGTGCCGATCACCACTAACAGTGCGGTGGCGGTGGAAACCTCTTGCAGCTTGGTTTTGGCGACGATACGAAATACCGGACGCAGCAGATAGCGACCGCCGATCACCACTACTGCGATCCCGCCCAGCACCTGTAGCCCATGGCGCAGCGAGTCGCTGGACGAGTCGTCATGACTGCCACCTGCGAGCATCGGGACCAGCGCGATCAGCGGGATTGCCGCGATGTCTTGAAACAACAGAATGGCGAATGCCAGGCGGCCGTGTGGCGCATTGAGTTCCTTGCGTTCGGCCAGGCTTTGCAGACCAAAAGCGGTGGACGACAGCGCAAGCCCCAGGCCTAGCACGACGGCGCTGTTCAGTGGCTGACCGAAACCGAGCAGGGCGACCGTGCCTATCACAAGCCCGGTGAGCAACACCTGAGCCAAACCGACACCGAATACCGATTTGCGCATGACCCACAGGCGTTTGGGGGAAAGCTCAAGGCCGATGATGAACAGCAACAGGACAACGCCGAGCTCGGAGATGTGCGCGACGCTTTGTGGGTTGCCAATCAGGCCGAGGCCGGAAGGGCCAATGATCACGCCCGCGATCAGATAACCGATCACCGCACCCAGTTGCAGGCGCTTGGCCAGGGGAACGGTCAGAACGGCGGCGAGCAGAAACACGACTGCGGCCTGCAACAGGCTGCCTTCATGGGGCATTGGGGACTCCTTTGAGCGACAAGAGAATTTCGTGCACGGAAAATGTAAAGTGCGCGTATTAAACCACGGCAAAGTGGCAGGGTTCAGCGACCGAGACGCTTCGTCGCAGGGGCTTTGGCGCCGATCCGGACTGTTTCTAAGTGCTCCCGAGGTGCCAGCGGGGATGTGACGGCGTAAGATGTCGGTCGCGTTTGCGCCGCGCAAATGATCTCCATCCGTTTTCAGGAACCCCGCAATGACCAACAAACAGCGTCTGATTTATTCGATCATCATCGCCCTGAGCGTGCTGGTTATCATGCTTGGCCTGTCGCATCTGCAGAACATCGGTGTGCTCGACGAGAAGACTTTCCAGTACATCGCCATTTTTGTGGCCGTGGTTGTTGTGGTGCTGAACGGCGTTCTGCGTCGCAAGGTCAAGCGCTGACCCGTCGCGTTCACCTGTGGCTGTCCGGCTTGTCGGCGGTGGCGATTTCTGAAGACGCCACCGCCGGCAAGCCGTGCTGCTACAGCGGTCGGGCGCATACCACTGCGCAGCAACCCGTTACAAAACCTCGCCTGAACTATTTTTCCCCTCGCGAACTCCAAAAAATCGCAAGTCATAAAGCCCGCATAGGGAAATGGAGTTCGAAAATGATCAAGACACTTACCGCTGCCGTTCTCGCTACTGCCGCTCTGGCTACCGCCCCGTTCGCTCTGGCGGACAAGCCTGGGGCTGGCTGGATCACCATCGAGAAAGCGATCGAAAAGGCGAAGTCGGCCGGTTACACCCAGGTCTACAAGATCGAGGCTGATAATGACGGGTACTGGGAAGGCGAGGGCCGCAAAGCTGACGGCGTGACGTATGAATTCCGCATCGACGGCACCTCCGGCAACATCCTGCGCGATCAGAAAGACTGATCACACAGGGCAATCGCCCGCAGTCGCCCATCCGTGGGAGCGCCGCCCGGCGGCTCCCACCTCTCAATCCTTGCTTTACTCCTCCGGCCGAATCCGACAATCTTGCGCTTCTTTTCCATGTCAGCAGGAAGCGCTGCATGAGTGTGCGCATCGAGTTCGAAAGCAATCCCGACGCAGATCGATTTCTCCAGATCCTTGAACCTTTGCGAGCCTATAACGCCGCGAAGGCCGGCGATGGGCTACCTGAAAAGTTCGCCTTCTCTATCCGCGATGAAACCACCGACGCTGTGCTCGGCGGCCTGTACGGGCGCATCCTCTACCGTTGGCTGTTCATCGAGCTGTTGGTAGTGCCGGAGCAGGCTCGCGGGCAACGCATGGGCAGTCAACTGATGGAAATGGCTGAAGATTTCGCGCGGGAAAGAAACTGCGTCGGAATCTGGCTCGATACCTTCGATTTTCAGGCCCCCGACTTTTATCGCAAGCACGGCTATCAGGCGTTTGGCCAGCTGGAAGACTACCCGCCAGGGCATCAGCGTCTGTTCTTCCAGAAGCGTCTGAAATAGGTCTGTCCGCTTCCACTTACCATAATCACCACCGGAGTTTCAGATGTCCTCACCCCGTGACCCCGTTGATACTCAGGCGATATCTTTCAGTGATCTGACCGAGCTGTTGCGCCAGATATTCCTGCGCCACGGCACTTCAGCAGAAGTCGCGGCGGTGCTGGCCGAAAACTGCGCCAGCGCCGAGCGTGACGGGTCGCACAGTCATGGAATCTTCCGTATCAAGGGTTACCTGTCGTCACTCGCTGCAGGCTGGGTGGATGGCCAGGCGGTGCCAGAGGTAGAAGATGTGGGTACAGGCTTCGTGCGGGTGGATGCCGCTGGCGGTTTTGCCCAACCTGCGATGCAGGCCGCCAAGACGCTATTGATCGAGAAAGCGCGCACGGCTGGCATCGCAATTCTGGCGATTCGCAACTCGCATCACTTTGCGGCCCTGTGGCCGGACGTCGAGCCGTTTGCCCAGGACGGGCTGGTCGCGTTGAGCGTAGTCAATAGCATGACCTGCGTCGTTCCTCACGATGCGCAGAAACCCTTGTTCGGCACCAACCCGATCGCCTTCGCCGCGCCGCGTGCCGATGGCCAGCCGATCGTCTTCGACATGGCAACCAGCGCCATTGCCCATGGCGATGTCCAGATTGCCGCGAGAGCAGGGCGGACATTGCCGCCGGGCATGGGCGTGAATAGCGCCGGTCAGCCGACGGAAGATCCCAAGGCGATTCTCGATGGCGGTGCCTTGCTGCCCTTCGGCGGCTACAAAGGCTCTGCCCTCTCGATGATGGTCGAACTGCTCTCGGCCGCACTTACCGGGGGCAACTTCTCATTCGAGTTCGACATGTCCAGCAAACCTGGAGCACAGACGCCGTGGACCGGTCAGACGATCATCGTCATCGATCCCGACAAGGGCAGTGGGCAGGTCTTTGCGCAACGCAGCGAAGAATTGGTGAGGCAGATGCATGGCGTCGGCCAACAGCGCATGCCTGGAGATCGTCGTTATCAGCAGCGGAAAAAATCCCTGAGTGAGGGAATCGTGCTCTCGACCATAGATCTGGCCTGGCTTCAAGGACTTGCCAGCGTCTGAACCCTTACGCTTCGGCGAGGCCGGTCATGGCACATACGACCGCTCGTCGAATCGAGGCTTGCGTTTGGCGGCTCTTGAAAATACTGTATGTTTAAACAGTATTCAGTGAAGAGGGATCGACCATGCAAACCAATCAAGCCGAAACCACCCTGGCTTTCACCGCTCAACCCGCTGAAACAACATTCAGCAGCGTCTGGGGTAACGAAATGCAGCGTGAGGATTTTCTCGCGCTCGCAGCAGGTATTCGTCAGTTCAGCGTTGGCCTTGAAGATGTTGCCTACGTGCCAGGCGCGCTGCCTCGCTGTGTCGAGCAGGCAAAGGTTGCGGCAGACTAGCTTTGCTGTCTGCCGGACTGACCAGTTGAAGGAAGGAGAGGACAGAATTAACGGTCGTACGTCACTGGTGCTGTCGCTGGAACAGCCTCATTGATCGGAATGTTGTCAGCCTCTGGCTGGCGCTTCTTGCCCGCCCTGATCAGACCGACCGCGATCATCGTTCCTACCAGCGACAATGCGCACCATCCCAGCAAAAATGTAATCACGTCTGGTTCTCCGAACTGCAGAAATCGGGTTGCCATGCAAGATGACAAGCGGTCCATCCGAGTTATCGACCGTGCCGAGCGTTTCCTTAGGCCGAAAAGCGCGCAGCTTGAACAAATGTCGGGTGATTCGCAACTCCCTTCGACCAATGGGGTCTTGCTTTAAACATAGTCAAAATAGAGGCTCGCGATCATGAAAGATATTGGTTCACGCCTGAAGGAAGAACGCAAAAGCCTCGGCCTCTCTCAACAGGAGTTCGGCGCGATCGGCGGTGTTGAAGCCAATGCCCAGGGGAAATACGAAAGCGGGGAGCGCATCCCTCGTTCCGACTATCTTGCCGCGCTCGGCAAAAAGGGAGTCGATGTCCTTTATGTACTCTCTGGCAACCGAACACCAATGTCTGCTGACTCACTCAGCGACGCGGAACGGATGATCATTACCCATTACCGTGCCTTGAACGAGGACGATCGGGAGGCAATTTCGCAGTTGGCGACGTCATTGTCGGAATGTGCCATGGACGCTGCAAGCCAAGCCTCTGCCTGAAGACCTTCCTGGCACCGAACATGATAGCTTGCGAGTGAATATATGAAACATATATGCTTCGTATATTCCAAGCGAGGTGAATCATGGGATTGGTCAAGATTTCCGAACAGATGCACGCCAATATTCGCTCGGCCAGCGCCGCGCTGAGTCGATCGATCAATGCTCAGGCTGAGCACTGGATGCGGGTTGGTATGCTCGCCGAACTCAATCCCGGGCTGAACTATTCCGATATTTGCCTATTGCTGATCCGCGCCGAAGCCGACGGGGACGCAATCCTGCATGACCAAGCGGATGACCCCGCCACGAGTGAGACTCATGTCAGGGCGGTGTCGCAATGAGCGTTAGCATCAAGAGCGAAGCGGATTTGGTCGGATTGCGTGTTGCCGGGCGCTTGGCGGCGGATGTATTAGCCATGATCGCGCAGCATGTGAAGCCGGGCGTGAGCACCGAGGCGCTGGATGACATTTGCAATGATTACATTGTCAATGAGCTGAAAGTCACTCCCGCAAACGTCGGTTATCACGGCTTCACCAAAACCACCTGCATTTCGCCAAATACTGTGGTCTGTCACGGCATTCCATCCGCAGATGACATCCTCAAGGACGGCGATATCGTCAACATTGATGTCGCGGTCATCAAAGATGGCTGGCACGGCGATACCAGTCGCATGTATTACGTTGGCGAGGTCAGTCCGCTGGCACGACGTCTGGTTGAAACCACTTACGAGGCGACGCTGGCCGGGATTCGCGTGGTGCGCCCAGGGGCGACGCTGGGTGATATCGGTAATGCCATCCAGAAGGTGGCTCATCGCGAGGGTTTCAGCGTGGTACGTGAGTACTGCGGTCACGGCATTGGCCGCAGGTATCATGAAGAACCTCAGATCTTGCATTATGGGGCCGCTGGCAAGGGGCTGAAGCTCAAGGCCGGGATGGTATTTACCATTGAGCCGATGATCAATGCTGGCAAGCCCGGAACTCACGTGCTGGAGGACGGTTGGACGGTGTTGACCCGCGACCAATCGCTGTCTGCGCAGTGGGAGCACATGGTCGCGGTGACTGATGACGGTTTCGAGTTGCTGACGCCGTGGCCGGATGGCACCGGTGAATATTCAGCAGTGTGAGGTGGTTCGCGTCTGGACTAATAAAGTCACAATTGTTCAAGTGACGAAAAGCTGACTGAGCTTGTAGGCTTCTTCTCGTTCCCCTGTAGTGCTGCCGCCCGACCGGCTCATGGATGATCAGGCGTGCAGCACTTGGGGAGAACACCAATGTTCTTGACGACAATTCGTCATAACGCGGCATCAAGCTCAAAAGCCGCTCAAGCGAGCCGCATCGTTCATATCTCCGTTACCACGTCTGATATGGACCCGCCCTTGAAGAGCGGAACCCACATCAGCGTCACCTGATATCCCCGAGCTGCAAACTCGCCACTCGGCTTTGAGATCAAAGCTGCTTCGCCGCGTCCACCCCCGCAGCACTGAGTTTGACCGGATATCTGAGCGATGGCTCACCCTTGGCCCCGCTTTCGACACATCCGTCATGTATCAGTCCGGCTTCCTGCAGATGCTCAAGAGTTTCCGCGACAGCATGTTCCCCTCGATAATTATCCAGAACCTCTTTGCCTAGCCCACCTGGATGGGCATGCAACAGGCGTATCAGGACCTCTTTTTTTAGCTCGTTATCAATGGTCATATTTACCTCGCTTTGCTGGTTTCATGAGCGTCGCTTGTAAATACCGACCACTGGATATGCGGTTTGTTTGGAGATTTATCGCCTTAGGTGCGTTTCCATTGGACCTGGGTGATGCCAAGCCCTTCGGCATAAAGCATTGCCAGACGCACGGGGCCTGCTGCGAAACTGCCATCGAGATTCCCCACGCCGGCGTGCAGAGTCGCAAAATGCAAAGCCTCGCTTTCACATAGGTGGCTTGCATGATGGCAAAAGTGCCGGGGTTCGCCTCTGAAACGGTAATGAATTTCAAAATCCCTAGAATCATTCATCGTCATGGGCCTGTTGGGCGTTGTGCACGCCGGTCTGAAATTTGAGTACTTCCTGATGTACCTGACAGAGTGGCCGCTGAATGCATCGGCGGTGCTGTCACTTCATTTCGAGATCGATACAGGCTGGCCAGTCCTGCCGGGCCATGGATCGTAAAGCGGGTTCTCTGCCTGAGATAAGTAGCCTGCTATGGGCTGCGATGGGCTACCGACTGCGAGAGAATTGCATTGTTTCATGGCGATTTGAACCATCTGCCGATAAGCGGCCATGTGCCACAACTGATTGTCAGAGAGCTGCCCTGCAATGCCGTGGATTTCGAATAATGACACCCTCATTCGGATACATGGGGGTCTAAAAGTCAGGGCAGGCGAAAGCCAAAACCGGCGGTTAGAAAACTTCTTGCAAAAAGGCAATCTGATGGCCCGCATTCGTAACAATTTCTGGAAAAATCCTTTCTTTTCAATAGATTCCGGGGCGAAACGTATGCGAAGTATGGGTTTAGGCGTGGTGACATTTATTTTGATGGTAGCGGCAATCCCTGCGCAGGCCCGAGATATCAGCAAGAACGATCTGCAAGTGTGCAAATGGGGAGCAGGGATGGCGGCAACTGCCCAGCAATCCAAACTCTCAGGGACAACGCTGTACAGCGCACGGAAGGGGCTGCAAGCGCGTAAATTTTCTCAGCCGTGGATGCGCAAGATGGCGGTAGGGATCACCGAACAAACTTACAGGAGTCCTTCGCGCTTGAAGCCTGCCGCTGTGAAGCAGACATACTACGATGGCTGCATCCAGCACGATCTGGCGCGTAAATAGACCGAATACGGAACGCGCCAGACGTTCAGACGCGTCCCTTGGCTTTTTCGCTGTTTAGCGGCAGTTTCCTGCCAAGTGGTAGTGCTGTGCTTCGGCCGCCGCAGCGTTATCGAATTCAACCCGGTTTTTTTCCGACACCGCGTTGTACGACGGGCAATCCGGGCGATGGTAGACCATGGTTTTCTTGTTGCCCCGAATCGCTACGGTTAGATTGTTCACCTTGACTGAAGGCGTTGCACTTGGCTTCATCGGGTTCGCCAGTATGGATTTCGCCGGAGCTGTCGTCGCAACGGAGCTGCCAGCGCCGAAGCTGGCATTTAGAAAGATTGGCGCATGGTCGGATATGCTGTCACGACCCTGAGCGTGGGTCATGCCAAGGTATTGCGGATAGTTGAAGACCTGAACGTTGTTGACCTTGATCGTGGAATTCTTGCTGACGAAGATGTTGTCGTAAAGGTTGGCGAATTTGCCATCCTTGATCGACAGCGTGCTGGCCCCGTTGAGCACCAGTGGCTTCGCGCTGGCGTCCAGATTGCCCCAGGCCGGCGACGTCGGCGGGGTGTTGAAGTCGCCCATCAGCATGATCTGGTTGTTGCCTGGGTAAGTATCTTTCAGCCAGGCCCAGTAGCTGGACAACGCAGTGATCTCAGAAGCGCGGTCAGCCTGACTTTTGCCATACAGAATATGCACGGTCGCCACAACAAAGGTCGTGCCATCCTTGAGCGACTTGAAGCGGGCAGAGTAGGGCTCTCGTTCGAATGTGTCGCTGCGGTCCAGGTAGGTGACAGCCCCGTCCTCGTAAGCGACCGCATCGTCACGCCAGACGAAACCATACATTTCCTTGTAGGAAGATCGACCCACGGCATGTGAGGCCATTGCGCTCCAGTGTTTGCCGGTCAGGCGGGTCAACTCCTGGGCCAGCGCTTGCAGCGCATCTTCGCTCATGAGTTCCTGCACGGCGAGAAAGTCGACGTTCTGTGCAACTTTCGCGATGCCCTGAAAATCCTTGTTCGGCCGCACACTCAGGTGCTCCAGGTTCCAGGTGCCGATATTGACGTCGGCCGATGCACTTTGCAGAAAGGAGAAAGCAAACAGCAATGAAACAAAAAATCTGAGCATTGGATTCCAACTACGGGCTGGTTGAAGCAAGGACGAGACCTCGAACGAATCTCGCTGGGTAGAGCAGGTCCCTGGCGGTTAAAACCAAGATCCAGGTACCAATGGGACCGGGTCAGTCTTCCTTGGGAACGGTCCAGAAAATCTGCACGCCGCCATCGTCTCGCCAGGCAAGGGTCACGTTGTCGTTTTCGGCGATCTCTTCAAGGAGCTGATTCCAGTCATCTTCAAGTTCGTCCGGGAGGCGAAAGATCAGTGCAGAGCGCGATCTCTGTGCGGTTGGGGCATTGATGATTTTCTGAATGCGAGTAGCCAGGCGTTCATACGAAGCGAGGGCTGAAGCGGCAGTGGTAGACACAAGAGGAGTCCCTTATTTTGCTGTATGTGCATACAGTATTTCACCGTAGGACGTTTCGCAACTGTGAAGTAGGATGAATCTGCGCCGCCGCTCAAGTCTCTGATGTTTCCGACTATTCTTTGGGGAGCGAACCAAAACCGATTGCGTTGATCTGATTCCGCATTGGCGACTCAGTTCGCGATGACCTGAAAATATCGAGGAATCAGCATGAAGATCAAAGGGTTGGCGCTGCCCGTGGCGCTGGTGTGTTGCACGGTGCTGGCCGGATGCTCGACGGCGACGGTGGTGACGTTGCAGAACGGCACGCAATATCTCACCAAGGATGCGCCGAAGACTAAGAGCAAGGACGGGTTTTATGAATTCGAGGACATCTCCGGCAAAACCGTGAGAGTTCGCGCTGACGAGGTGGCGACGGTCAAGAAGGAGGAGTGAAGAAAGCCTGATCGACTTGGTCAGAACAGGCTTTTTGGATTAAAAGACGATCGGTCTAAATAATATTCCCGGAGCGGCCTAGCCGTGATCGCGGAGTCTGATCAACTGCGCGGAGAGGATGTTCGAGCGTTTACCGAACTGCGATCTGACCCGCGCAATCTCCTCTCTTAGCTTGTCGCGAACTTTCATTTGGTCCTCTTCCGACAGCGACTCATACCATTGCCGATGAGCTTCGCGACTCTTTCCGACAGGACCCATGCCTGGAAGAGTTGAAATCAGGGTTTGAATGAAGTCCGCAGCAGGGTCATACCCTTCCTCGGCTCGACTGTCCTTTCTGACCGGGTCCATCATTTTTTCTCCAACAGCCCATCGGTTTGCGTCATCGCCGCATGTCTGCGTGCGATGTCAGAAGGCCGTTATCTTAGCGCAGCGTCAGCGGTGACTCGCATTAAAAACCAGAATTTAACATTGGCGCGGCGCGCACGTGAATGGTCGGACGATATGAAGGGGCGCGGGTGTGATAGACGCCATTCGATGTAGGGAAATTCTGAAGTAACAAGTTACCGCATTCAGGTTGTTGACAAATGTCTCGGTCATTCTCATAGTTTCGTTCACGCAAACGTTTGCGATTCGATCAGGGCTGTCCATTCGGCTTCCCTGACGCCGCATTCGGTGCCGATACAATAATCATAATGTCGGAGTGATTCCATGAAGCTGCCATTCGCTGCACGCCTTCTTGCTGTTGCCATGCTCGCCGCTAGTGCGGTAACCCTGCCTCTCTCTTCTGCCTACGCTGACGACACCAAGAAACCTACCGTCGCTTTGGTAATGAAATCCCTGGCCAACGAGTTCTTTCTGACCATGGAAGACGGCGCCAAGGATTACCAAAAACAACATTCCGCTGATTTCGACCTGATTTCCAACGGCATCAAGAATGAGTCCGATACAGCCGCGCAGATCGACATCGTTAACCAGATGATCGTTAAAAAGGTCGACGCGCTGGTCATCGCACCTGCTGATTCGAAAGCCTTGGCCTCGGTGATCAAGAAGGCCATGGATGCCGGTATCAAGGTCGTCAACATCGACAACCAGCTCGATGTCGAAGTGCTGAAAAGCAAGAATATCGAAGTGCCTTTCGTAGGCCCGAACAACCGCAAGGGCGCCAAGCTGGTGGGTGATTACCTCGCCAAACAGCTGACTGCCGGTGATCAGGTCGGGATCATCGAAGGTGTGCCGACCACCACCAACGCCCAGCAACGCACTGCAGGTTTCAAGGATGCGATGGATGCTGCGCAGATGAAGATTGTCTCCACCCAATCGGGTAACTGGGAAATCGACAAGGGCAACGCCGTCGCGTCGGCCATGCTCAACGAGTACCCGAACCTGAAAGCGCTGCTAGCCGGTAACGACAGCATGGCGCTGGGCGCAGTGTCGGCCGTACGTGCCGCAGGCAAGGCGGGCAAGGTGCAAGTCGTGGGTTACGACAACATCAACGCAATCAAGCCGATGCTTAAGGATGGCCGCGTTCTGGCGACCGCCGACCAGTTCGCCGCTCGCCAGGCAGTGTTCGGTATCGATACCGCGTTGAAGATGGTCAAGGGCGACAAGCTCGACATCAAGGACGGTGTGATCGAGACCCCGGTTGAGCTGGTGACCAAGCCGCAGTAAGCCCGACTTCTCTAACACCCGTAAATACCGTCAGCCCCTATTCCGGGGCTGGCGCGTGGAGAGCGTTATGTCAGCGTCTGCTCAGGCCGCTGTTCTATCTGTCAGCGGTATTGGCAAAACCTACGCCCAACCTGTTCTCGGTGACATCGATCTGACGCTGATGCGCGGAGAAGTGTTGGCGCTGACCGGAGAGAACGGCGCGGGTAAAAGCACCTTGTCGAAGATCATCGGCGGCTTGGTGACACCCACCACCGGCGAAATGCAGTTTCAAGGGCAGCCTTACACGCCAACGAGTCGCACCCAGGCCGAAAAACTCGGCGTGCGCATGGTCATGCAAGAACTCAATCTGCTGCCGACCCTGTCGGTCGCCGAAAACCTGTTCCTAGACAACTTGCCCAGCCGGGCCGGTTTCATCAATCGCAAGAAGCTACGCGAGGATTCCATCAAGGCCATGGCTCAGGTGGGGCTGGAAGCCATTGACCCTGACACCTTGGTCGGTGAGTTGGGTATCGGCCACCAGCAAATGGTCGAAATCGCCCGCAATCTGATCGGCGATTGCCACGTGCTGATTCTTGATGAGCCGACAGCCATGCTGACCGCTCGCGAGGTCGAGATGCTGTTCGAGCAGATTACCCGTCTGCAGGATCGTGGCGTTTCCATCATTTATATCTCTCATCGTCTGGAAGAACTCGCCCGCGTCGCGCAGCGCATCGCTGTACTGCGCGATGGCAAGCTGGTGTGTGTCGACGCGATGGCCAATTACAACAGCGAGCAACTGGTGACCCTGATGGTTGGTCGCGAGCTTGGCGAGCACATCGATCTGGGCGAGCGCAGGATTGGTGAGATCGCGCTGTCGGTGAAGGGCTTGAGTCGCTCCGATAAGGTTCGCGATGTGTCTTTTGACGTTCGCGCCGGTGAGATTTTTGGCATTTCCGGTCTGATTGGTGCCGGTCGCACCGAACTGCTGCGTCTGATCTACGGCGCGGACACTGCAGACAACGGCACGATTTCAGTCGGTCAGCCGCTGCAGACGGTGCGCATCGACTCGCCGGTGGACGCCGTCAGTCACGGTATCGCCCTGATCACCGAGGACCGCAAGGGCGAAGGCCTGCTGCTGTCGCAGTCGATCAGCGCCAACATTGCGCTCGGCAATATGGAAGCGATTTCCAATGGCGGCGTGGTCAATGGCAATGCCGAGATGGCGCTGGCCAGACGTCAGGTGGATGCCATGCGGATTCGCAGCTCAAGCCCGACGCAATTGGTGTCGGAGCTGTCCGGCGGTAACCAGCAGAAGGTCGTCATCGGGCGCTGGCTGGAGCGCGACTGTCAGGTGATGTTGTTTGACGAGCCGACCCGTGGCATCGACGTTGGTGCCAAGTTCGATATCTATGCGCTGCTTGGCGAATTGACCCGCCAGGGCAGGGCGCTAGTGGTGGTATCCAGTGATCTGCGCGAGCTGATGTTGATCTGTGATCGCATCGGCGTGCTCTCCGCCGGACGTTTGATCGACACCTTCGAACGCGATACCTGGACCCAGGACGAATTGCTTGCCGCCGCCTTCGCGGGCTACCAAAAACGTGATGCGCTGCTCTCGGAAGCGGCGCCCAGGAACGACTGATGAAAACCTCGACTACTCCTGCCGCGCTGCCTTCACCAGGCAAGCGCACCGGCAATTACTTCGGGCTGGGCACCTACCTCGGGCTGGCGGGCGCCTTGCTGGCGATGATCGTACTGTTTTCGCTGCTGAGCGATCACTTCCTGTCTTACGAGACCTTCAGCACGCTGGCCAACCAGATCCCCGACCTGATGGTGCTCGCCGTTGGCATGACCTTCATTCTGATCATTGGCGGCATCGACCTATCGGTGGGCTCGGTGCTGGCTCTGGCGGCGTCGGCTGTCAGCGTCGCAATGCTCGGCTGGGGCTGGGGCGTGTTGCCCTCGGCGCTGCTTGGTATGGCCTGCGCTACGGCGGCGGGGACATTGACCGGGTCGATTACGGTGGCCTGGCGCATTCCTTCATTCATCGTCTCGCTAGGTGTGCTGGAGATGGCTCGCGGTGTGGCATATCAGCTGACGGACTCGCGGACGGCGTACATCGGCGATGCCTACGCCTGGCTGTCCAACCCGTTTGCATTCGGCATCTCACCCTCGTTCGTCATTGCGCTGATCGTGATCTTCGTCGCTCAAGCGGTGCTTACCCGTACCGTCTTCGGCCGTTACCTGATCGGCATTGGCACCAACGAAGAGGCCGTGCGTCTGGCAGGGATCAATCCGAAACCCTACAAGATCCTGGTGTTTTCGCTCATGGGCTTGCTGGCGGGTGTCGCTGCGCTGTTCCAGATTTCGCGCCTGGAAGCGGCAGATCCGAACGCCGGTTCGGGCCTCGAACTGCAGGTCATCGCGGCCGTGGTGATCGGAGGCACCAGCCTGATGGGCGGGCGCGGCTCGGTGATCAGTACCTTTTTCGGCGTCCTCATCATCTCCGTTCTGGCGGCGGGCCTGGCGCAGATTGGCGCTACAGAGCCAACCAAACGCATCATCACTGGCGCGGTGATCGTCGTGGCGGTGGTGCTCGACACCTATCGCAGCAATCGCGCACGGCGGCGCGGCTGACATGGCCACTATCAAGGATGTAGCTGCAATTGCAGGCATTTCGTACACCACCGTGTCTCATGTCCTGAATAGAACACGGCCGGTCAGCGACGAGGTACGCAAGAAAGTCGAGGCGGCGATTGCCCAACTGGACTATGTGCCCAGTGCCGTGGCGCGCTCGCTGAAAGCCAAGTCGACCGCGACCATTGGCCTGTTGATTCCCAACGGCATCAACCCGTATTTCGCCGAGCTGGCCAGAGGCATCGAAGACTACTGCGAGCGCAACGGATTCTGCGTGATCCTCTGTAACTCCGACGACAATCTGGAGAAGCAGCGCAGTTACCTGCGGGTATTGCTCGAAAAACGCGTCGATGGGCTGATCGTATCGTCGGTAGGCGGGGGAGACAGTCTGGTCGACAGCTTGTCGGCGGTCCGTACGCCCATGGTCATCGTCGACCGGGCTCTGGAAAATATCAGTGCCGACCTGGTTCGTATCGATCACGAACTCGGCGGCTACCTCGCGACGTCGCACCTGCTGGGGCTGGGGCATCGGCATATTGCCTGTATCTGCGGTCCGGCTCAGACCAGTGTCGCGCGGATGCGGCTGGCCGGATATCGCCGAGCCATGCAAGAAGCCGCCATAGATGTCCCGGACAGTTGGGTGGTCGAAAGCGACTTCACGGGCCCCAGTGGTTATCAAGCAGCGGGCAAACTGCTGGATGGTGACCGCCCGAGCGCGATTTTCGCCGCCAACGACATGGTGGGCATCGGCGCGTTACGGGCCGCCGCAGAGCGTAATGTGCGGGTGCCGACCGATCTTTCGGTAATCGGTTTCGACGATATTCAGATGAGCCAATACGTGTATCCGGCGCTGACCACTGTCGGACAATCGATCCTGCAGTTGGGGGAGCGCGCTGCTGAAGTATTGCTGCGGCGGATTTCGACCCGGGGCGATAGCCCAGTGCAGCAGCTGATCGTCGCGCCGAGTATCGTGTTGCGTGAGTCCACGGCGCCGCCAATCAACGCGTTCAACGAGTTTCGCTGACCCGGGCCGAAGGGGCCGGATTGAAGAGTACAGACGTCATGCAAGCAAAAGTAGTGATAGTGGGCAGCCTCAACATGGATCTGGTCACGCGTGCGCCGCGTTTGCCGCGCGCTGGCGAAACCCTGGCCGGGCAATCGTTCGTCACCGTTCCCGGCGGCAAGGGGGCAAACCAGGCGGTCGCGGCGGCACGTCTTGGTGCCAGCGTGGCCATGATCGGGTGTGTGGGCGATGACGCCTACGGGGAACAATTGCGCTCGGCGCTTATGGTTGAAGGCATCGATTGCGAGGCCGTGACCAACGTTGCAAATGAGTCCACGGGGGTGGCACTGATCGTGGTCGATGACAGCAGCCAGAACGCCATCGTGATCGTGGCCGGGGGCAATGGACACGTCACCTCGGAAGTGGTCGACGGCTTTGATGCTCTGTTGAGTCGCGCCGAAGTGATCATCTGCCAGCTGGAAGTGCCAATGGCCACTGTCGGGTATGTGCTCAAGCGCGGACACGAGCTGGGCAAGACGGTCATCCTCAATCCTGCTCCGGTCAGTGGGCCGCTGCCGGCAGAATGGTATGCCTGGGTCGATTACCTGATCCCCAATGAAAGCGAAGCCACTGCATTGACCGGTTTGCCGGTCGACAGCGTCGCCACCGCCGATGCTGCTGCCACCGCGCTGTTGGCATCGGGTGTGAGCAAAGTCATCGTGACGCTGGGTGAGCAGGGGGCGTTGTTCGCTACGCGGGCCCACTCTCAGCATTTTCCGGCACCCAAGGTCAAAGCCATCGATACCACTGCGGCAGGCGACACCTTCGTCGGTGGTTTCGCGGCGGCTCTGGCGGATGGCAAGCCCGAGTCTGAAGCCATACGTTTCGGACAGATTGCAGCGGCGTTATCCGTCACGCGTTCCGGGGCACAGCCGTCCATCCCGACCCTCAACGACGTTCAGAGTTACCAGCCATGAAAAAAACTCCACTGCTCAACATTGCCTTGTCGCGCGTCGTCGCATCCCTCGGCCATGGCGACGTGCTGATGATTGTCGATGCCGGCATGCCGGTACCGCCGGGCGTAGAGCTCATCGATCTGGCCGTCACCCACGGTATTCCCGACTTCGCCAGCGTACTGAATACGGTTTTGGCAGAGATGCAGGTCGAAAGCCACGTCATCGCTGAGGAGATGCACGAGAGACGGCCTCCGGCGCTGGCTGTACTCAATGAGCTCAACACAGTTGGCCGTCTAGGCGAGCAGCGCCTGATCAGCCATGAGGCTTTGAAACAACTGAGTCGCAGCGCCCGGGCGATCGTGCGGACCGGTGAATGCCAGCCTTATACAAACATCGCCCTGGTGGCCGGCGTGGTTTTCTGATCACTTTGAACGCGTTTCAAACCAACGAAACAGGGAGTTTCCAATGCAGATTTGCCGTCACTTCGTCGTTCAACTGTTCCGGAGCGTTGCACTGTTGACCATCTTCTCCACCGCAGCGGTCCAGGCCGCCGAAAAGCGTGATCTGATCATCGACACCGATCCGGGTGCTGACGACGTGGTCGCGCTGTTGCTGGCTCTAGCGTCGCCGCAGGAGCTGAACGTGATGGCTATCACCACCGTGGCGGGTAACGTTCGCATCGACAAGACATCGCGCAACGCGCGTCTTGCCCGTGAATGGGCAGGGCGTGAAGACGTGCCTGTTTACGCAGGGGCGGGCAAGCCTCTGGTACGCACGCCGATCTACGCCGAAAACATTCATGGCAAGGAAGGTCTGCCCGGTGTGCAGGTGCACGAGCCGAAGAAGGCGCTCGCCGAAGGCAATGCGGTGCAGTACCTGATTGACACGCTGAGCAAGGCCGCGCCGCACAGCATCACCATCGCCATGCTCGGGCCGCAGACAAACCTGGCCCTGGCGCTGATTCAGGCCCCGGAAATTACCCAGGGCATCAAGGAGGTGGTGGTCATGGGAGGGGCGCATTTCAATGGGGGTAATATCACGCCGGTTGCCGAGTTCAATCTCTACGCTGACCCGGATGCTGCCAAGGTGGTGCTCGCCAGCGGCGTCAAGCTGACTTACGTGCCGCTGGATGTAACGCACAAAATCCTCACCAGCGATCAGCGCATCAAGCAGATCGAGGGGCTGAATAATGAAGCGGGGAAAGTAGTCAGCGGCATTCTCAACGAATACGTAAAGGCTGACATGGTGCATTACGGGCTGCCGGGCGGACCGGTTCACGATGCCAGCGTGATCGCTTGGTTGCTGAAGCCGGAGCTGTTCAGCGGCAAATTGATCAACGTCGTGATCGATAATCGGGATGGCCCTGGATTCGGCCAGACTGTCGCCGACTGGTACGACACCCTGGAACAGCCAAAGAACGTGTTCTGGATCGAAAACGGCGACGCTCAGGGCTTTTTCGATCTGCTGACTCGGCGTCTGGCGCGGTTGAAGTAAGCGTCAGTCATGCGCTGCTCAACGCCCCCGACGAGTAGCGCAGAAACATTTGATTCATGAAGTTCTGGGCGCCTTCGGTGCCAAGTTCCTTGACCAGCAGGTCGATCGCAATGATCGCCAGTTCTTCAGGGCTTCCCGGGCTGTGGGCACAGTGTCCCTGCGGCCACTTGGCCTTTATGTCAGCATCGATGAGCACGATTGCCATGGAGTAGCGTCCCTCTCTTAAATATCCGATTGCCCCCGCCAATACCCGTGCTTGAGCGTCGAGCAGATGTGCAGTAAAGCATTTTGTCCGAAATTACGCACTGCGACTTAGGCATGAAGGCCTTGGTTGCAACCACGAATGGATACAATGCCAAACGTTTTGTGACGATTTGTTTGCCATGTCGACCACGGGCTGGGGCAGACTCGGCCCTTGTCTGCGTTGTCTGGCGCTTTCTCGCTGCCATCTGCGAAACCAAGCGTTCACACCGCTGTCGCAGAGGTTCGGGTTCACGTTGAAAATCTAAGGAGGCTGTATGCCCTGGAAATACGCATCATCGGGATTGATTCTGGCAGCGGTACTGCTGGCGGGTTGCAGCAATACTTCCGAGTCGTCATCGCCCACTGAAGCGGCGGTGGCTTCTGATTCTGGTCAGTCCCGTTGTGATGCCGCCGCTGCCCAGTTCGCAGTCGGCAAGCCGGCTTCGCCAGCCTTGCTGGAGCAGGCGCGTGTCAAATCAGGTGCACAAACGGCCAGGGTGCTTGGGCCGAACGACATGGTGACGCTGGAGTATCGGTCCGATCGCCTGAACCTCAATACCGATCAGGCGGCGACGGTCAATCGCGTGAATTGCGGCTGATCATTTTCTCGCACGCATAAAAAACCCCGTCAGTGACGGGGTTTTTTCAGAACGCTTGGATTACTCCGCGCGAACCTGAGCGGCTTGCATGCCCTTTTGGCCTTTCTCAGCCACGAAAGAGACAGTTTGGCCTTCTTTCAGGCTTTTGAAACCGTCGGATTCGATAGCTTTGAAGTGTACGAACAGGTCGTCACCGCCACCCTGTGGAGTGATAAAGCCGAAGCCTTTTTCATCGTTGAACCATTTTACGGTGCCGGTTTGGCGATTAGACATGGTGTATCTCCAGAAACATAATTTTCAGTAGTGCTGTGCTGCTCAGGCCAACTGGGCACACGAGGCCTATCATAGTCGAATTGTGTGAATGCTGGACTTTTTCGGTAAGAACTTTGCGCCAGTGCCGCAAATATATGGGGTGAATCGAGTTGTAACCCATACTATTCCCGCCTTCCTGGCGCTTCGGCGCTATAGCATAAGAATGGCTGAAGCCCGCGAAATACGCGGGCTTCACTTATCTTATAGCTGACATGCGTATCACTCATCCGGTTGCTCAAGCAGCGGAATGTAAATTTTTTATTTTTTGCCGTTTAGGCAGTTCTCGCTCACAGCTTTTTGTAGGCGAGATGTCATTTCGGCACTTGGAGGCGTCGTTTTATCATTCAGCGACGCGATTTCCTTGTCGGAGAAAGTCTTGTTGATCTGCTGAGCGCCACATTCGCAATGAGCCTTTGCGGCGTTGGCGTCCATCGCGGAATTATTCTGGGTCGCTGCAACCTCACATTCGCTCATGTAGGTGGCCTTGGTGCTTGCATCCATCGCAGCCTGAGCACTGACCGGAAGAGCCAGTGCCAACGGTGCGAGGAGGGCGGCGACACTTAGAAGCTTCATGGTGGTTTCCTTCTTGTCTAATGGGCCCGCGATTCGAGGGGCCTTGAACGGAGGTCTCGGATTATCTGACGGCAGTGAGATGTCGCAGTTCAGTTCCAGACAATCCCTACACAGATTGTCGGCAGCTTTATTCACAATCCGCTGTCATGACCCTGACCTAGAGCGGGCGGGCTGTGCTACGATGCGCCTCCTGCAGATTCGCTCGCGTCTCGCGGGTCAGGCTTCGCTCAATGCGGGTCTGTCGATTTCGCACATTCCAGTCACTCTGGTTCGGTCAATGGTTGGCCCCTGGGCTCCTGCCACTGTGAGGCAGGTACACCGCCGAATCGCGTACTGGCTCTATCCCAACCCACGTGACCTTTGGTAGGGGTCACCACTAGGAGAGGAGGCGCCATGCCAACTATTACTCTTCCCGACGGCAGTCAACGTTCTTTCGATCACCCGGTTTCCGTAGCCGAGGTCGCCGCGTCCATTGGCGCAGGTCTGGCCAAGGCCACCGTTGCCGGCAAGGTCAACGGTCAGCTGGTCGATGCCGGCGACATCATCGATGCCGACGCGAGCCTGCAGATCATCACTCCTAAAGATCAGGAAGGCGTAGAGATCATCCGCCATTCCTGTGCGCACCTTGTCGGTCATGCCGTCAAGCAGCTGTATCCGACCGCCAGGATGGTCATCGGCCCGGTCATCGACGATGGCTTCTATTACGACATCGCCTACGAGCGGCCATTTACCCCGGATGATCTGGCGGCAATCGAGCAGCGCATGCAGCAGCTGATCGAGAAAGATTACGACGTCATCAAGAAGGTCACCCCGCGCGCCGAAGTGATCGAAGTATTCAAGGCTCGTGGTGAGGACTATAAGCTGCGTCTGGTCGAGGACATGCCGAACGAAAAGGCCATGGGTCTCTACTATCACGAAGAATATGTAGACATGTGCCGTGGTCCGCACGTGCCGAATACCCGTTTCCTGAAGTCGTTCAAGCTGACCAAGCTGTCCGGTGCTTACTGGCGCGGCGATGCCAAGAATGAGCAACTGCAACGTGTGTACGGGACTGCCTGGGCTGACAAGAAGCAGCTGGCGGCGTATATCCAGCGCATCGAAGAAGCCGAAAAGCGCGATCACCGCAAGATCGGCAAGCGGCTTGGCCTGTTCCATACCCAGGAAGAAGCGCCGGGCATGGTGTTCTGGCACCCGAACGGCTGGACCCTGTATCAAGTCCTCGAGCAATACATGCGCAAGACCCAGCGCGAAAACGGCTATCTGGAGATCAAGACTCCACAAGTGGTCGACCGCTCGCTGTGGGAGAAGTCCGGCCACTGGGCCAACTACGCCGAAAACATGTTCACCACCGAGTCCGAAAGCCGCGACTATGCCATCAAGCCGATGAACTGCCCTTGCCACGTGCAAGTCTTTAATCAGGGCCTGAAAAGCTATCGCGAGTTGCCGATGCGACTGGCCGAGTTCGGTGCCTGCCATCGCAACGAACCGTCGGGTGCCCTGCACGGCATCATGCGTGTGCGTGCCTTCACCCAGGACGATGCCCACATCTTCTGCACCGAAGAGCAGATGCAGGCCGAATCCGCGGCGTTTATTAAGTTGACCATGGATGTCTACGCCGATTTCGGCTTTAAAGACATCGAAATGAAGCTGTCCACTCGTCCTGAAAAGCGCGTGGGTTCCGACGATCTGTGGGATCGCGCCGAGTCTGCACTTGCGGCAGCACTGGATAGCGCTGGCCTGCCGTATGAATTGCAACCGGGAGAAGGGGCGTTCTACGGTCCGAAAATCGAATTTTCTCTCAAGGATTGCTTGGGTCGCGTCTGGCAATGCGGTACATTGCAGCTCGATTTCAACCTGCCAATCCGTCTCGGCGCCGAATTCGTTTCGGAAGACAACGGGCGTAAGCATCCGGTTATGCTGCACCGTGCGATCCTCGGTTCCTTCGAGCGCTTCATCGGAATTCTGATCGAGCACTACGAAGGCGCATTCCCGGCGTGGCTGGCTCCGACTCAAGCAGTGATCATGAATATCACTGATAAACAGGCAGATTTTGCCCTTGAAGTGGAAAAAACACTGGCTGAAAGCGGGTTTCGTGCCAAGTCCGACTTGAGAAATGAAAAGATCGGCTTTAAAATCCGCGAGCATACTTTGCTCAAGGTTCCTTATCTCCTCGTCATCGGAGATCGGGAGGTTGAAACGCAAACTGTCGCTGTGCGTACCCGTGAAGGTTCAGACCTTGGCTCGATGCCGGTCGCTCAATTCTCGGAGTTCCTCGCACAAGCGGTTTCCCGGCGTGGTCGCCAAGATTCGGAGTAATTATTATTAAGCGTGAAATGAGACAAGATAAACGAGCTGCACCGAAGGCCCCGATCAACGAGAATATCTCGGCACGCGAGGTTCGGTTAATTGGCGCTGACGGCGAGCAGGTTGGCATCGTCTCGATTGATGAAGCGCTTCGTATAGCTGAAGAAGCCAAGCTTGATCTGGTAGAGATTTCTGCCGACGCAGTACCACCTGTCTGTCGCGTGATGGACTACGGCAAGTCGATCTTCGAGAAGAAGAAGCAGATTGCTGCGGCGAAGAAAAACCAGAAGCAGATTCAGGTTAAAGAAATCAAGTTTCGTCCAGGGACGGAGGAAGGGGATTACCAGGTAAAACTACGCAACCTGGTACGTTTCCTGAGTGACGGGGACAGGGCCAAGGTATCGTTGAGATTCCGCGGTCGTGAGATGGCCCACCAGGAGCTGGGTATGGAGCTGTTGAAGCGGGTTGAAGCTGACCTGCTCGAATACGGCGCCGTCGAACAGCATCCTAAGATGGAAGGACGCCAGCTGATTATGGTCATCGCCCCGAAAAAGAAGAAATAACCACCAGGGCACGGCAGGCCTTGCGGTTATGTTTATCAACTGAATGCGGAGTATCCGAACATGCCAAAGATGAAGACTAAAAGTGGTGCAGCTAAGCGGTTTCTGAAAACCGCGAATGGCATCAAGCACAAGCACGCTTTCAAGAGCCACATCCTGACCAAAATGTCGACCAAGCGTAAGCGTCAACTGCGCGGAAGCAGCTTGCTGCATCCGTCTGACGTGGCAAAAGTCGAGCGCATGCTGCGCCTTCGTTAATTTTGATCAAGAAATAGAGGAAGTAACTCATGGCTCGTGTAAAGCGTGGCGTCATTGCCCGTAAGCGTCACAAGAAAATTCTGAAACTTGCTAAAGGCTACTACGGCGCGCGTTCACGCGTATTCCGTGTTGCCAAGCAAGCGGTAATCAAGGCTGGCCAATACGCCTACCGTGACCGTCGTCAGAAAAAACGTCAGTTCC
>NZ_JBOICF010000024.1:0-9783 GCF_050739935.1 Pseudomonas sp.
GTCTGTAGGTTTTGCCAAGCGGCAAGCTGCGTCGGAGAGCGGAGCTGTGGTGCGCGACATAAGGGTACTCCCTTTTATCGAAGTGACCTGTATCCCAAACTCTACCCTTAAAACGGTTGGAATCCACCAGTTTCTGACGGAAACCGATGGAACGCCAAAACGAAAAAACCCGCCAGAAGGCGGGTTTTTCGGGGGTTCTAGAGATTTTGAAAGCCTTCTCTGGAACCTTGTATGGTGCCGGCACCAGGAGTCGAACCCGGGACCTACTGATTACAAGTCAGTTGCTCTACCAACTGAGCTATACCGGCGTTGTGGGCGCTGATTATAGGGATTTGATCTGTCGAGTAAAGCCCTAATTTCAGTTTTTTTACGGGGCTTATGCCGGATCGCGATTGCGTTTATTCACAAGCCGTGCAGATAAGGGTGAGTGCGGGGCGATTTTGTGGAACTGTTCTCATTCGTTCGCAAGCTACTGTTTTTTCGAAAATTTAACAGCTGTATAAAAAATGATCAGTTTGATAAGTCTAGCGCAAGGCAGGTTTTTCATGCGTTCGCGGGATTTTCGTCAACAGAGTTATCCACAGGGCAGCGCTTCAGGTTGGCTTATTTTCGTTCGGCGAGGATGAGTAGATTTCTCGGTGTGAGGCGGCTGTCACAAAACGTGCCGATCCGCACGCTGTAATGGCGCTGTTGCAGATACAGCGCGCGATCGAGAATGAGCCAGAGTTCGAGAGGGCGGCGGAAGAGGTTGCGGACGAGTTCCAAGTTGCGGACTTCGGCCAGACGTCGCCAGCCGGCGGCTTCGAGCGCGTGCCAGTTCTGGTCGGCTGGCGCGAGCAGTTGTTTGAGTTCGGCGAGGTCGCGGCAGTAGTCGGCGAAGGGTTTATCGAGCCAGGCGCCGGGCAACGAGGGAGTGGGCAGGTATTCGTCGATTCCGCGCAACCGCCGTTGCAGCAGGTCAAACGCCAGGCGGCGGGCCATGGAGGTGTCGCGTTGGCGACGAACGCGGGCGCCTGCGGTGACGGTTTCGCTCAGCGGCAGGCCGAGATCGTCGAGGGACAGTTTGAGGGTCGATGCCTGGCCTTCAGCCGACAGCGCTTGATAGTGATCGCTGGCGATGCGGTTGTAGCAGCACGGGGCGATAGCCATGTGGGCGCAGTGAGCGTCGCTGGCCAGTTGCATGAGGCGTACGTGAAGATCGCCGCACGCATGCAGGGCGACGGGGGTGTGATGCGATTCCAGCCGGCATGCGGCAGCGTCGCCCATGACGTCTTGGTGCAGGTGCGTCGCCTGAATGCCCAGTTTGGCACTGAGCTGATGACCGGCTTCCACCAGTTGCGCATCGTATTCGAGGCAGGTCACGGCTTGGCCGTCATGGGCCAGGCGTCTGCCAAGGTGGCCTTTGCCGGAACACCAGTCCAGCCAGTGTGTTGGTGTGTTTTGAAAACTCAGGCTACCGGCGAAGGCTTCGATTTGTTGCCATTTGCGACCGGGTACGTCGACGCTCATGCGCGATGAGATGGCGTTGAGGGCGTGGGTCGGCAGGGGGTCGATTTCGCTCAGCGCCTTCGACTGTGTGGCGATATCAGCGAACGGCGCAGGGGCGTCGAGTTGTTCGGGATGGTTGTGGGCTGCTTCAGCCTCTTCCAGCGAGCGCTGGCGCAGCCATGTGGATAGCTCCGGGTGTTGTGATTCCCACGACAGTTGGCCATGAGTAAAGGGTTTTGGTCGCCACAGGCATTGGTGCGCGAGCAGGAAGGCGTCGAGCGCGAGGAAGCGGGAGTGGAGGTCGGCGGCGTGCAGGGGCATGGTCGGAAAGAGCAGTGCTGGGCGTGGGAAAAGCTTACGGGGTATTGAGGGTAGGAGGTAGCTGAGGGTAGGTAATTAATCCTGTTGGAGCGAATTCATTCGCGATGCGGTTGGCATCCGACAGGGATGTGTTGGATGTACGCGCGCATCGCGAATGAATTCGCTCCCACAAGGGCATGGGATCCGGCAACAGATTGTGTCTAGCGTCCCTGACTCGCATCCACCCGCAAATATCGCTCCAGCAGTTTGAAGCCCTGAACCAGCACGAAGGACATCACCAGATAGAGGATCCCCGCAATGAAGAAGGTCTGCTCCGGCATATAGGTGCGGGCGTTGATGGTGCGGGCCATGCCGGTGATGTCGAGCAGAGTCACGGTACTCGCCAGGGCGCTTGCCTTGAGCATCAGGATGACCTCGTTGCTGTAGGCGGGCAGCCCGATGCGGGCGGCGCGGGGCAGGATGATGTAGAGCAGCGCTTTGCCCCTGGACATGCCCAATGCGCGGGCGGCTTCGACTTCGCCCACCGGCACGGCCTGAATCGCACCACGCAGGATCTCCGCGATGTAAGCGGTCGTGTGCAGGGTCATGGTCAGCGCGGCACAAAAGAACGGCTCGCGCAGGTAAGGCCATAGCGCGCTTTGGGTTACGGCGTCGAACTGTGCCAGCCCGTAATAGACCAGAAACAGTTGCACCAGCAGCGGCGTGCCGCGGAAGAAGAAAATGTAGGCATAGGGCAGGGCGCGCACGTAGCTATTACGTGAAGCGCGAGCGATGCCCATGGGGATTGCCAGTATCAAGCCTGCGACCACGGCGATGGTCACCAGCTCCAGCGTCAGAGTCGCGCCCTGCAGCAGTTTTGGCAGCCATTTGAGGACGAACTCCCAGCTCACGACGTACTCCTCACGAACCCGACCGATGCGCGCCGCTCAAGCCACGCCAGGCCAATCATCGACAGCGCGGTCATGCCCAGGTACATGAATGCAGCGACCATATAGAAAGTGAATGGCTGTTTAGTGGTCGTGACGGCGATCTGCGCGTGACGCATCACTTCCTCGAGGCCGATCACCGATACCAGCGCGGTGTCTTTCATCAGGATCATGAACAGGTTGCCCAGGCCCGGTAGCGCGATGCGCCACATTTGCGGCATTACCAATTTGATGAAAATCCGCGCGCGTGACATGCCCAGCGCCAGGCCTGCTTCGCGGTGTCCCTTGGGAATCGACAACATGGCGCCGCGAAACACTTCCGTGGCATACGCGCCGAAGCACAGACCCAGCGCGATCACGCCCGCCGCAAAGGCGCTGAGCGACAGGTTGGGGATGCCGAAAAAATGCCCGATGGCGCGCATCGAACTGACGGTGCCAAAGTAGATCAACAACACCCAGAGCAATTCAGGAATGCCGCGCACCAGCGTCGAATAGGTGCCGCCAAGCCATTTCAGGGCGCGGTTGGGTGAGGTCTTGGCAAGCGCGCCGAGCAGGCCCAGGACGAGACCGAGGCACAGCGCCGACAGCGCGAGTTGGATCGTCATCAGCATGCCGGCAGCGAGGGCCGGGCCGAATCCTTGGAGGTCGAGGTTCATGGCTTGCTTGTATAGAGGATAAACGCCGCTCGCTCGGGCAAGCGGCATTGCCGGTCAGAGGATGCTGAACGGAAAGTACTTGTCGTTGATCTTCTTGTAGGTGCCGTCTTCGATGATTTCCTTGAGCGCGGTGTTCAGCCTCTCGCGCAATGGATCATCCTTGCGCACGGCAATGCCGATCTTGTCATCGCCGAACATCGGCTCGCCCTTGAATTCGAAGTTCTTGCCGGCGTCGCTTTTCAGCCATTCGTAGCTGGCGTATTTATCGCCGAGCACTGCATCGAGGCGGCCGGACGTGAGATCCAAAAAGGCGTTTTCCTGAGAGTCGTAAAGTTTGACGGTGACGTCATCGCCCCAGTTGTCTTCCAGCCAGGTGCCGGACAGGGTCGCACGCTGGGCGCCGATGGTCTTGCCTTTCAGGGTTTCTTTGATCGCTGCGGTATCGCCCGTCAGATTGGTCGATTTCGGCGCGATGAACTGCAGCTTGTTCGAGTAATACGGGTTGGTGAAATCCACGGCCTGTTTACGTTCGTCGGTGATCGACATCGACGAGATGATGAAGTCGAATTTCTGCGCGTTGAGGGCAGGGATGATGCCGTCCCAATCCGAGGTGACCACTTCGCAGGTGACTTTCATCTTGGCGCATAGCGCGTTGCCGATTTCGACGTCGAAACCCACGACCTGTCCGCTGGCGTCCTTGTTGTTGAACGGCGGGTAAGCACCCTCGATGCCCATCTTAAGGGTTTCGTCAGCGAAGGCACTGGTAGCCATGGCCAGAGTGGCGGCCGCGGCCAACAGAATTTTTTTCAGGGTCTGCATCGATGTTGCTCCGTTAGCGATTGCTGGACATGAATTGTTTGCAGCGCGCCGATTGCGGGTCATCGAAGACCTGTTGCGGCGATCCTTGTTCTTCTACCAACCCTTGATGCAAGAAAACCACTTCACTGGATACCTGCCGGGCGAAATTCATTTCGTGGGTCACCATCAACATGGTCCGACCTTCTTCGGCCAGACCACGAATCACGTTAAGCACTTCCTGCACCATCTCCGGATCCAGCGCGGAAGTCGGCTCGTCGAACAGAATGACCTTGGGCTGCATTGCCAACGTGCGGGCAATGGCTGCTCGCTGTTGCTGACCGCCGGACAGCTGCGCCGGATACACGTGGCGTTTATCGGCAATGCCAACCTTGGCCAGCAACGCTTCTGCCACTTCGATCGCCTCGGCCTTGCTCTGACCCAACACGCGGCGCGGCGCCTCGATGATGTTGTCGAGCACGCTCATGTGCGGCCACAGATTGAAGTTCTGAAAGACGAAACCGATTTCGCTGCGTAGGCGATTGATCTGACGATTGTCAGCGGCAATCAGTTCACCCTTGCGGGTCGCCTTGAGCCTGAGTTCTTCGCCAGCCACCAGGATCTGACCCTGATGCGGGTTTTCCAGCAGGTTGATGCAGCGCAGCAGCGTGGACTTGCCGGAGCCGGAAGAGCCCAAAATCGAAATTACATCGCCATCCCGTGCGCTCAGCGAGATGCCCTTGAGCACCTCCAACTGACCGTAGCGTTTGTGCAAATTGCGGATTTCCAGGGCGGGCGTGGCCTCAGCCATGTGGGGTCCTCATATGTGTTTCGGTGTACTCACGGCGCCCGACGATCAAGCCGGCCTGCGCAAAAAAGGGCGCGATGTTGCCAGCTTTAAACGCCGTGGGGAAGGGTATTTCGGCCAGGAAATCGATCAAAGGTCGTTTAAGTGCCCCTATTTGGTGCTAATCGGTCGCATGTGTGTATTTTCGGTGCGACCAAACGTCTCTATCCTGTTGCGCTCGGTAACATTTCCTACAGAAATGGCGAAATGCCATTTTTCTCAAGCACTTACCGAGCGCTTCTGCAACGGGCATATCCACGCACGACGTCGCTTTTGAAACATTTTGGCGTAGTTTTTGCGTAAAAAATAAATAACAGGGCCGTTGCGATCTTTTTACGAAAAGATCCTGACCTGTCCTGATCCGTATAAAAATCCTCAAAGGTTGCTTTACATGAGCAGTACCCCAAACTCTTCAAACCTCGATCAGGGGCTTAAATCGCGGCACATCACCATGCTTTCCATTGCTGGTGTGATCGGCGCGGGCCTTTTCGTCGGTTCTGGCCATGCCATCGCCGAGGCGGGCCCAGCGGTTCTGCTGGCCTATGCGGCGGCCGGTACCTTAGTGATTCTTGTGATGCGCATGTTGGCGGAGATGGCGGTTGCTTCACCGGACACCGGCTCCTTCTCGACTTATGCTGATCGCGCAATCGGCCATTGGGCCGGGTTTACAATTGGCTGGCTGTACTGGTGGTTCTGGGTGTTGGTGATTCCCCTCGAAGCCAACGCTGCCGCAACGATTCTCCACGCATGGTTCCCGAATATCGCGATCTGGGCCTTTACTTTGGTCATCACCTTGCTATTGACCGCTACCAACCTGTTCAGCGTGAAAAACTACGGTGAATTCGAGTTCTGGTTCGCGTTGATCAAAGTCCTGGCAATCATCGGTTTCGTCATTCTCGGCATCGCCGCCGTGTTCGGCCTGCTGCCGAGCAGCCAGGTCAGCGGTATCAGCCACGTGTACGACACGCAGGGTTTCCTGCCCAATGGCATGGGCGCGGTACTGGCAGCGATGCTGACCACCATGTTCTCGTTCATGGGGACCGAGATCGTCACCATCGCAGCGGCGGAATCGAAGAACCCAGGCCAGCAAATTACCAAGGCCACCAACTCGGTGATCTGGCGGATCTGTCTGTTCTATTTGCTGTCGATCTTCCTGGTCGTAGCGCTGGTGCCCTGGAATGACAGTCGTCTGGCTGAGGTCGGCTCATACCAGACTGTGCTCGACCTGATGGGCATTCCCAACGCCAAGTTGATCGTCGATCTGGTGGTCCTGGTCGCCGTGACCAGCTGCCTCAACTCGGCGCTGTACACCGCTTCGCGCATGCTCTTCTCCCTCGGCAAACGCGGCGATGCCCCGGCCGTTTCGCAACGCACCAGCAAGGCCGGCACCCCGTACTGGGCCGTGTTGCTGTCGACCGCTGCTGCATTCGCTGCGGTGTTCGCCAACTACGTCGCACCCGCTGCAGTGTTCGACTTCCTGCTCGCCAGCTCCGGCGCCATTGCCCTGCTGGTGTACCTGGTAATCGCCGTCTCGCAACTGCGCATGCGCCGCAAGCGTGAAGCCGAAGGCCAATCGATCGACTTCCGCATGTGGCTGTTCCCGGGCCTGACCTGGGCAGTGATCGTGTTTATCATCGCCGTGCTGACCATCATGCTGTTCCAGGAAGGCCACCGCATGGAAATCATCGCCACAGGGCTGCTGAGCATTCTGGTTGTGGCTGCCGGCTTGATCGTGTCGAGCCGACGCAAAGCAGTGAAAGCAGGGAAGGTCGTGCTCAATTGATGGGTGATTGAGTCGGCTTCGCCGGTGAGAAAGGGCGGCTGCCATCAGGAGTGATGGTGGCCGTTTTTTTGCTTCTGAGGATAAGCAATGATGCTAGCGCATCCTCCCCAGCACCGACTCCCCCCGCACCTGATGCATCACCACCGCCGCCAGATGCAGCGCCACCAATCCCGCCAAAATCGCGCAGAGGACGTGATGCAATTCGTGCAATTCCAGCAGCGCGACTTTCGAATGAACAAGCTGTGGCAGAGGCACAAGCGCCAGAAGCATGACTGGGTGACTCATCATCAGCACACCGGTAATCAAAACACCTGAAACAGCCGCGTATATCGCCTTGTGCGCCACGCTGGCGAACCGTTCGTGCGTGTTGCTGCGCGCGCGCTGAGCCCGAGTCGTAACGGCCAGCCATAGGCGCCAGGCGAAGAACGGGATGAAGAGGGTGGTGAGCTGTGGGTTGATGGACTCGACCCACTGACGGAAAGGGTCATTTGCCTCCAGCAGCGCCACGCCAAAGCCGCTGAATGTAGCCCAAAGGATGACGGCGGCAGATAACCAGTGCAGAACAATTCGGGGTTTGGAGTAAGCGCTCGCTTCATCCGCTGCTGTTGCGGACGAAGGAGTAGAAAGATGTGTCAAAACGGCCAGCCTTTATTGAGAAGGAGTTGCATTCTCGTGATGGCGCAAAGCTACCGTCTTGACGGTTGTCATGCAAATTAAAAACGGCTGTCTTACCGGCGACCTGCATCGCGGGCGCTTTTGCGTTGCAGGATGTCAGACGCTTCGTTGTAGGCATCCTGGAACGTGTCACTGCCGAGCCACTCAACGGTGACCTCTTCTTCTTCGTCGTGGAAGATGCCGCGATAGGTGATGAGCAAGGCCATCAGGAAGTCCGTGGCCGGGTCTTCTTCTTCCTCGGCAATCACCAGTTCCAGCACCGGGTATTGCAGGAAGACCACACACATGGCCAGCAGGCTGATCGCTTCAGCGGCTTTCATCGCCTGGAACAGGTCGTCGTAATCGGCGGGCTCGAAGCCGTTCTCCATGATGTCCTTGAAATCGAAGGTGCTCAGGTCAATCGCGACGTCGTCAAACGGCTCATTGACGAACGCGTGATTCAGCACCGGATGCACCGCGTTCGGCTTGCCTTTGCCCGAACGGTTCTGCTTGGCCTTGGCTTTGGCGCGCTGGGCACGTTTTTGCTGTTTGTCTGGGGAGGCCATGCGCGTCGGTCCTTTTGCAGGCGAGGGTGATTTTGCGGAGGGCTATTGAATCGCAGCTATCGGAATTTACCAAGGGTAGCCGGGCAAAGATTGCCCTGATAAATCGCGCCCAATAAAAAACCCCTGAATCTTTCGATGCAGGGGTTTCTCGGTATTAGTGGTGCCCAGAGACGGAATCGAACCGCCGACACGGGGATTTTCAATCCCCTGCTCTACCGACTGAGCTATCTGGGCAACGGGGCGCATTAGACGTGTTTTTCAGGAGGTCGTCAAGCGTGTTGTCGAAAAAAATTTGAATTATTTCCTCCGCTTACGATTAACACTGTCTGCAAAGGGTTATTCGGACGGGGGAACGTAGCCTTCGGCCTTGGCGTATTCTTCGCCCGAGAGGTACTTGTCCATCTCGGCCTGCAGAAACTTGCGGTCTTCGGCGTTCATCATGTTCAGACGGCGCTCGTTAATCAGCAGGGTCTGGTGTTTCTGCCAGTCGGCCCAGGCTTTCTGCGAGACGTGGTTGTAGATGTCCTCGCCCTTTGCACCTGGATACGGCGGGCGCTCCAGGCCTGGCAGTTCTTCTTTGTACTTGCGGCACATTACGGTGCGGGTCATGACGACTCTCCTGCATTCAATACGTCGGCTGCGTTCTTCAGCAGCTTCTTGACCGGGGCGGCGAGGCCCAGGCGCGGCGGGGTGGCGAGGTTATACCAGAGCCAGTCGTCCTCGGCCACGTGATGGGCGGACTCCTGGACCTGGACCAGCCATGGTTCGATGGTCAGCTGAAAGTGGCTGAAGGTGTGGATCAGCCCCGGCAGAGCCTGATGCTTGCCCATCTCCAGCGCGTGCTGATCAGCCAAGTGTTGCATGTCGTCGAACTCGTCCAGTTCCGGCAGGCTCCACAAGCCTCCCCACAGGCCGGTCGAGGGACGACGATAAAGCAGAATCTCGCCTTCATGGTTGGCAAAGATCGGCATCAGTGTGCGTTTTTGCGGCACGGTCTTGCGTGGCTTCGGAATCGGGTAACGGGTTTCCTGGCCGAGCATGTGCGCTTCGCAGCCGCGTTCCAGCGGGCACAACAGGCAGCTGGGCCTGCTGCGGGTGCAGAGCGTGGCGCCCAGGTCCATCATCGCTTGGGTGTAGTGATTGACCCGGGCGTGCGGTGTGAAGCGCTCTGCGGTGATCCACATCTGCTTGGCGACCTTGGGCTCACCCGGATAGCCCTCTTGAGCGGTAAAGCGCGCGAGAACGCGTTTGACGTTGCCGTCGAGGATCGGCGCGCGCAGGCCCATGCTGATACTGGCGATCGCGCCGGCCGTGGATTGGCCGATGCCGGGCAATTCGGTGAGCTTTTCTACATCGCGAGGAAATTCACCGCCGTGTTCGGCGAGGACGATCTTCGCGGCTTTCTGCAGGTTGCGGGCGCGGGTGTAATAGCCCAGGCCAGTCCACAGGTGCAGCACTTCGTCTTCGGGCGCGTCGGCCAGCGCCTGAACCGTGGGCAGGGCTTCCATGAAGCGATCGAAATAGCCCAGGACGGTGCTGACCTGAGTCTGTTGCAGCATGATTTCCGACACCCAGACGCGGTAGGGCGTGATGTCGTGTTGCCAGGGAAGATCGTGGCGGCCGTGACGGTCATACCAGTCTAGGACGGCGGAGGAGAACTGCTCGGGTTGCATCATGGTTCCGGTGTTCAGGGAAAAGTTTGGAGTCGGGACTGTAGGAGTCGGCTTGCTGGCGAACGCGGTATGTC
>NZ_JBOICF010000025.1:0-30715 GCF_050739935.1 Pseudomonas sp.
CCTTACGACAGTTGGTACGTCGGGTTGGCAGCGCCTCGGCATATGGAAGTCTGGGTCGAGCGCGTGGACGTGCTCGACCAACGCAAGATCGCTTTTTATAACGTCCATGGCGGCGTCGCTGGGTACACCCGCAAGCCGGAGGGTTGGCATAAAGGTGGGGGGGCATCGAAGCCGGTCAACAACGTCGACCTGCCGCTGGAAATCGTCGTGCGCTGGCAATCGCTGGTGGAGCCTCAAGCCTATTGGATCAACGTCCGGATCCCGCAGTGGGTGCGCGATGAGATGGTGAAGCCGGAGCGGGTTTTCTGTCGAGGCTCGAAGGAGTGGGTGGACGACTATCGCATGATGATCACCCTGGGTATGGCGCCCGGCGGAATTGTAAAAGCGTGGCTGGGCGGCCCTTGTCTGGAATTCAAGGAAATCGGGCGCTTCCAGGCCAACGTCGAACCCAAAGGGCCTTATCAGGGAATGAGCATGGGTGAATACGTGCCGTTGGAGCCTGAAAACAAAGCCTATGTGGAAAAGCACGGTATTCCCTATGGCACTTGGTAAACGACGCAACGCCTACCCCAATCGTCCGCAAAAGGGGTATCCACAATGAAGCACCCGATCTTGCTTGGCCTGTTGTTGAGCCTCGTAGCCTGCGTCAGCGATTCAAATCACCCCCCGCGCCCCAGGCCGCCTTACGACAGTGGGTACGTCGGGTTGGCAGCGCCTCGGCATATGGAAGTCTGTGGTAACGAAGTTTGATCTAAAGATGCTGTGATGTTTGATGTAAAGAACGGTGATGCTTACAACTTAATGTTTGGAGCGCGTGCCACTAATCTGACTGGCGAGGAATTTTTATATGCCGAATAAGCAATGTTGTGACGTTTCTGATGGGAAAGTATTTACCTGCGTGCGAAGCGTATTTTGGGGAGGACGGGTTTGGTTGGTCATGATGGTCTCGATACCTTCTGCTTTTGGTTTTGAAGGCAGCGGTCTTTTGACCTCATACGGCACGATGGGATCAGCCGCTACGATCGCGGAATCCTTTGAAGATACAACAGAATTTACGCGCTCAAAAAACAGAGTTCATATGCCCGAGGTGAAGGACGACGTCATTGCTTTCGTCGCAAGTGAGGGAGAAATTCGCGGGCCTTATTTGGAGATGGCACTGTCCGATATTCGACGAGCTGAACCCCACTTGAGTGAAGAGCAAATTGTCCAGCGATTGCTGAGCATTATTTGATATGGGGTGCCGAGCCGATACATACGTTCAAAGTTTAGGTGCGCAATATACAACGCGCCTGACGCGATGCCGCACGGATTAACCAGGTGTTATCAATTCGATGCTTTCTCTTACGGTCCAACTGCAATCTGCGTAGGAATCGGATGACAACTAAACAGGAAACAGACGTTCATCATTGCTGACACTATGGAGAGTAAATTGACCCGGCAACGGTATTACTAACAGGGACATAAACACCACAGAGTCGTCGATACTTAACATCGCATCGACTCGTCTATCACATTCATAGGCGTAAACACCATGTCGGAAGCGTTCGTTCTACTGGGCGACCCCACCACCCATGGCGGTGTCGTTATATCCGCCTCCTCCACTCATACGGTGGCGGGCAAAACCGTCGCTTTAGTCGGTGATCTGGTGGCGTGTCCGCTGCCGGGCCATGGGGTCAATCCTATCGTTCAGGGATGCCAGGGCTGGGAGGAGGGGCGTGCGCTGGTGGTCAACGGATGTCTTGCCGCGTGTGGTTGTCTGGTCATGGCCACGACCAGCGAATGCTCATCGGACTGAGCCATGGCCTGGAATCGTCAGGCCCCTGAGCTGGGGGTCAAGCCTTTACCGCCGTCGATTTCACGTTGGGCGATCGTGTTACTGGGCGCGCTGTTCGCGGGTGTCCTGCTGTTCCTGCTGTACGCCGCATTCGCTCCATTACAGAGGGTGAATGTATGGCTGTTGTGTGCAATGCCTGCGCTGACCGCCGTATTGGCTCTTGCAGCACGCGCTTATAAGTATGGCGGGGCGTTGGGGCGGTTCGAATATCAGCAAGCCATGGCCGTTCATGCCCAGCAAGCGTGGCAGGCTTGGGGACAACAGGGCATGGCGGTACTTGCCAGTTGCCTGATGCTCCCCGATCAGGTGTCGGCTAGTGCCGTGATGCCGTCGGGTCAAGCGTTACCGTCCAGGATGGGCCAGGTCAGGCGTCTCGATAAATTACAGGGCACGGGCAACGCCCGAATGCATGCGGCGATCGAGCAATTGATGGACGCTTTGGATTCTCAACTGAGCGCGCTGTCGCCCGATCCGAATCTGAACGTAACGTTACTGACTGATGTCGCGCCCGATGAATACGCGGCTGTTCGCGAGCAGTGGGTCAGGAGCTGGGCGCGACTGAATACGCCGCTGCAACCCGCATCCATCACTGTCGCTGCAGCGTTGTCGCCGCAATGGATCGATGAACAGCTGAAAGTGGTGAGCACAGCGATCGAGCTGGTCGTGGTGCTGCAAATTAGCGGCGGCAGGGCGTACTCCGATGGCCTGGCGGCGTTAGTACTGAGCCCTAGAGCTCGGGCTGAAAAGCTAGGGGAGAAGCCCGAGCCCCTCTGGCTACGACCTATGCCATTGCAAGCTGAATCGCTGGAGCAAGAATTCGCCTTGTATGTGCGCACCCAAACCCCCGCCCGCGACGCGACTTCGTTGCTTGCAGATCGCGTCGACTGGCAGCCGCTGATGGTTCGACTGCTGGCGGCAGGCCACGACTCTTGCGCGCTGACCCCCAATGACCAGGTGATTCTCGAAACGCTCTGTGGACTACCCGGCCCGCTGGGGCATTGGCTGGCGTCGGTACTCGCCATTGAACTGGCGCGGCGTCGCGAGCAACCCCTGTTACTCCTCACCCTGGATGGGCCGCAGCGCTGGATCAGCACAATCACCCTCGGGCACCGGTATGAGGGCTTGAACTCATTGTTCGGTGTTCCCGACGGTTTAACGGATGACGGGATAGACAAATCCAAGGACAGACATGAACGACACACAGCATCGCACCGATACCGTTTGCATCTATAAGCCGGTCGTCATCGGGCCCCAAAAAAAACACTGGGTTGAATTCCAGCTGCTGGATGAACTGGGCGAACCATTGGCCAACTTGCCATGGCGGGCAATCAACGAGGCCGTGCGGGAAGGCTGTGTGCCGGAGTACTCCGGCGTGACCGATGCCGACGGCGTCATTCGCCTTGAAAATCTGTACCCCCTCGACGTGACCTTGCTGATGGCTGCCGATCCGTTGGCCAACGCACTGCAGCAACGGCGCCTACGCCCCGAAAGACCGGAACCTGAACGCCCCGCACCCGGCGAACGAACACCTGTCTACGGTCCAGTGCCTTCAGGTTTTTCACCCATCGAAAAACGTGCCCGCGCCGATGGTCATGTTTGGCACTACCTGCGCATCGGTCAGTTGTGTGACCGATTGCCCACCTTTGAACCCGCGCTGGACGCCCCGGAATCGCCGCCGCCGTACCATTTCCCCGACACGACCTACAGCGGCTTCACCGCACGTTATGAGGAACTGAATAGGCGGCATGTGCTGGAAGTCTGTCCACTGCGCGCCTGGTCGTTGATTCTTCATCACCAGACCGAATACAGCCTGACCAATGCTTATAACCTGGCGCTGATGAGCAATCTGGCCTACAGCAACGTTGCTGAAGATCTGTATGGGTCGGTCAAATACTTCTTTCATCAGCAATGTCTGGACTTGTCTCGAACGCCTCGTGTGTGGGATGGCGGAAATCAATGGCCCTGTGTGGTCAAAGATGTGCCGTTCGAAGAGCGTTATACCGTTGGTAACTTATTAGACACAACTACGGCTGAAGAGCCGCAAGGGGATACCCAGCTTTTTTATGCAGTAAGTTCTATACAAGTATTAGTCGCGTGGCGAGGCACGGAAATAAATGGGCTCACAGATTTGGTCGCCGACTTGACGTTCCGACCAGTCAAGTCCGAAAGCTCTTCGAATTGTCACTCCGGTGTAACTTGTCCTGAACTTATAAAAGAGGGAAAGGTGCATTCTGGGTTTCTTAAAGCTTTTGACCTGGCGCATGAAGTTTTCCCAGATCAATTTCTTGAGCTAGCAGAACTAGCTACAACAAGAAGCTTGTTTATTAGCGGCCACAGCTTAGGCGGAGCATTGGCGCTACTCTATGCCGCAAAACTTACGACCCGACAGCCGTTGACCTATACTTATGGTATGCCTCGAACTTTCACTATAAAAGCGATAAAAGCACTGGGCGATTTCACTCATTTTCGCCATGTCAACGAAACTGATACGATCCCAAGCGCGCCGTTCGAAGTAGATCTTGATAACCATCTTTACGAGCTTTACGGTCCCTTAGGTACTGTTTTGGGGCTGACATGGTCGATCGGTCAAACCGCAGTTGCACAGCTGGTCCAGTATGGGGATCCCTATTTTCATCACGGCGAAATCGCCATGTTCTATGAAGTGACTCAGCACACCAAGATTCACCCGCCAGTCTATCAGCCTCAAGGAGAAAAGTTCGGGCTGAGCCGACTATCCAACAACACTATCAACTCTAGACTACCTGTGAAGGCAAAGCTTCATATAGTTCCAACGTTGTCGCCGGTACTTGATACGAAGATTGAAACCGCGCACAGAAAGCTGATTGAGGGCCTCAACGAAGAAACCCGCGCCCGATATTTTCCACCTCACTGCAACTTGAAAACGGGCAGCATTCTGGGCATCGGCCATCATTCCATGCGGCACTACACCACACATCTCAGAGATAACTTGCTGGAAGCTTTGAATGGGTCCCGCGATCCGAAACTGCACGCCCAAGACACTCGGGAAGCGTTTACCGACCAGATGGCGCGCCATTCGCAGACTGCAATCGAGGAGGAGAGCACCCGTAACGAATTCTTCCTGGATTTGCATCTAAAGATCAAAAGTACGGTGGAAGTCACCTGGGAAGAAAAGGGTGGGCCAGAAGGTCTGGCCCGCTTCGATCAATTGGCGAGCAGGCAGGCTGTTTACAAAAAGTCCTATTACCAAAAAACGTAATTTTTAGGTTATTTATGTTTTCTATGAAATACAACAGGTGGGTCGGACTGATTGCTGGGTTTTTTACACTCACAGGGTGCGTGAAAGATAGGAGCTTTTCACCGCCTTTAGAAAGTGAGTACGTATTGGTAACAATCAAAGTGCCACAAGCTTTAGTGCCGAGCTTATTGACAGTGATGTATCGATCAGCGCTGTGCAAAAAATCGACATATGACGGAAATTTCATCCGGACCGATGTAGAGGGACACCATGCCATTACTGTTGAACCTAAACCCTACGATGACACCGGTTTGTATCAGATAAAGTTAGCAATGGATGGCGGGGGGGCATGCAAATGGAGGTTAAGCAACGTGACGCTTGGCGTTATATACAAGCAGCCAGAGGCGTTTGGGGAGGCGTTAAGTTTCGGAATGGGTGGAGGGGTGATCGTGGTCTTTGATCACAATAACGCCCAGCATGGCGGGTACGGAATAAAGGTAGACGGCGACTTATTCTTGGCTGAGGATTATTATCCATGGATCGATGAAGAGTTCGTCGGAGGTTATCGAAAGACAATAAATCTGGCGGGAAGGGCAAGAACTTACCTAACATATGTGGCTCCTCGTGCTCGCTCGGTGTATATCGCACCAAAATTGCATTCGGATTTCCTTCTAAGATCTCGCGCGCCCAAGACGAACCGCGATGGAGACTTCACTATTTATCACTATCCAGATGGATCCGTCTATTCGGACGGCAAATGGCATCCCAATTTCAGCCGACTGCAGTCTATTCGAAAGAAGGCAGATGCGGCGAAATAAAAACTAGCGTTTGTCCAGCAGACCCTTCCATGATTCGAAAGATAGATAGCTAGGCTTCACACTTAGCAGCCTCCCCAGGCTTTCACTTGCAGAAGTCAATTGTATAAAAGCAAAGAGGTAAGGCTTCGTAAGCGTTTACGCAATGATTACTTTAAAGTTACATCGCAAGTTAACAGGTACTGCTGAATGTTTTGGAAATATGAAGACGGGCCGGACGACGCGGCCGGATTCGATCAACCGGCGAGCAAGCAGACGGTCTACAAAACGCAACGCCCTGCTCGTAGTGAAAAGGGATCTTTTATGCTAGGTAGGAATAATAAACGCCTTGTTGGATTGCTTGCTGGATGCTGTGTGCTAACAGGGTGTGCGAAAGACAGAAGTTTCTCGCCGCCAGCAATGAACGAGTACGTTAATATTACTGTAAAAGTTCCGTCCAAAATGAAAGTGACACCTATGAAGGTTATGTATCGTTCGAATGTTTGCAAGCGGGCATCTCATGACGGTAATTTCAATCGGACCGAAGTCGACGGATATTACTCACTGACAGTGCAAGCCAAGCATAATGAAGATACAGATTTCTCTGAAGCGCAGCTAGCAAGGCAAGGCGGGGGTCAATGTGACTGGCGCTTAAGTAATGTCACGTTTGCAGTCGTCTATGAAAATCCTACCTTGTTCGGAGACGGTGTCACGACCGTTGGGGGAGGAGGTGGAGGGGCTGTTGTGATTTTTGATAACCATAATTCACCCCAGGGCGGGGCTGATTTTGTTAGACAGGGTGATCTGCTCATAAAAAAACATTATTACCCATGGGTTAGGGAGCATTTTTTGGGAGGGTATGGCAAAGATGTGAGGTTGTACGGAGGGGGTGGGTTATACCTAATGTATAGATCTCAATCCGCAAAGAAAGTCCACTTTGAACCCCTTGTTCACCAAGGCTTGGTTACCTATTCTGAGGGGCCCAAAGTGAAGAAAAAAGGAAATAATCCGGTGTTCACTTATCCAGATGGGCAGGTTATTGCTGACGGCAGAACGGAGCCGGATCTGCGGATATTGGAGGCCATCAGAGTCAAGGCAGCTTCAATTCACTAAACCGGCTTTTTGCGTAGTATGAACTAAGGGATATGCAGTGTTTCCGAGAGACCAAAGATGGGTCGTTGGACTGCTTTCAGGGTGCCTCGCGCTGACAGGCTGCGCGAAAGACAGAAGCTTTTCGCCGCCTGCGAAAAACGAATATGTGACGTTGACATTAAAGTTGCCAGAGGCGTTGGAAGCAGAACCGATACGGGTCATGTACCGTTCTGCGCTGTGCCAAAAGGCGACCTACGACGGAAACTTCATACGGACTGATGTGGACGGATATCATGGAATAAAAATGGCGCCTCAGCGCAAGGGTGAGGCAGATCTTTACGAGGTGAAGTTAGCGAAAAACGGCGGTGGCCAATGCAATTGGAAGTTGAGCAGTGTAATGTTCGACGTTGTTTATAAATACCCGAAAATTTATGGATCAGATACGCTAAAGGGAGGTGGAGGCGGAGTCATGATCGCTTTTGATCACAATAATCCTCCGCTGTCAGGGCCTAGCAGTACGACCAGAGGTGATTTGTTTATTAAAAAGGATTACTACCCATGGGTAGACGAGGGTTTTTTAGGAAGGTATTCAAAGACAATAAATTTGGCTGGCGTTTTTCCTCTGTATTTACATTATCGCGCGCCTAACGCGCGGGTAGTTCACTTTGAGCCAGTCCTCCACACTAAATTCTTGCTTCGCTCGATAGGCCCGAAAGTCAAAAAGGATGGAAACTATACCACTTGGATATACCCCGATGGCAGTGTTTACGCCGACGGTAAATGGCACCCGAACTTAAACCGCCTCAATGCTATCCGTTTAGCTGAGGAGGCGAAGCAATAGATATCTTGAACCTGTCTTGCGCGGTTCCGTTCCCGCTCCAATAAGAACTGCGCTCAGAGTCGCATTTGCCGGCTGACAGCGAAAACCGGAGTAGATGCGAAGTTTTTCTGAAGTTTTTTAAATAAGGCACGCGACCTGTCGGGCTGCTGTGTGGATTGAGGGCGCGCACAGGCAGTAAAGGATAGACGCTTTTTACCGGCTCTAGGAAATGTATGCATGACGCTGACGGTTACGGTGCTTTCAAGATGAGCGCACAACTTTGCGTAGGAAATCGACGACATATCGTTCAGAAACCACCACAGGTAAAACAGCGAGTTACAGCGTCGCTGGTGGCGTCATTAACGGTTTCATTGGCACTCGCCCTAAGCATCACCATGCCGTCGAGATTAAACCGGCCGATTGGCTACCGAGCCAACTAAGGGTCGGCCGGACAAGGTGTTTTCCATCGAACATTCCTACTACCGGCGTCAACCTGTATTGCTGCTCAATCGGGAAGGTGCAGCACCCGACCAGTACGATGACTACCAAGGAGTTGGTATGACTGTTTCAAGTCGCCGTTGGCGTTTTTTCAGCGCAATGGTGCTGTTCACCGCGATTGCGTGTGGCATCGCGTGGGGCATCTATCGGTATGGGCCGGGTGCCGGGCTCGCCGAGCGCTCTCATCAGGTGCTTACATTTCTTTTGGTGTTGATGATCCTGTTTATCGCGCTGGTGTTGCCCCGCGTGCTTACTCAGGTTCAACAGCGGCGTGATACGGCCCAGGCGCAGATCGATGGGGTGCTTCCGCAGCCCGATGCTTGTTACGTGTCAGGCGCTCATTCAGGTGATCGGATAAGGGCGATGTGTGCTGAATTGAAAGCTCGGCACGGCCCGTTCTGGCGCCGAAAATTCCGCCTGCTGCTGGTCTTCGGCGAGCCTGAGCAAATCAAAGCGTTGGCTCCGGATTTGACCGCTGAAAACCATTGGCTCGAAGGCCAGGGCGTGGTGCTGATCTGGGGCGGTAGTGTGCAGGGGCCGGTCGCTATCGAGCGGATCCAGAGATGGCGTCGACTCTGCCGTTACCGCTCCTTCGACGGCGTGGTCTGGGCCTTGAGCGAAGCTCAAAGTCTCGATGCCTCCATCATGACCCAATCGGTGCGCCATCTGCGCGCACTGGGCCGACAGTTGCACTGGCAGTTGCCGTTGCACGTGTGGCAGGTCGGGGAGGGAAAGTGGTCGCAGGCGGGGCGGACGACACAGCCGGTGGGGTGTGTGTTGCCGTCAGCGGCCACGGCGCTGGCGCTGACCGAGTCGTTGCAAGGGCTGCTGGCGCCGATGCGCGAGCGCGGCTGGTCGCAGATGCAGGAGCAGCTTCATCACGATTTTCTGCTGCGTTTGTCCCGCGATTTGCAGGTCGAAGGGATTGCGCGCTGGGGGCGGGCGTTGGCGCCGCTGTTTGGGCTTCGTGTGCCGGGGGTGACGCTCCGGGGGCTGTGGTTCAGCGATCCGGTGACGCAGTCGGCTAAAAAAGCTGGCGAGGCCTCGTCGTTCTGGATGACGGACCCTGCGTGGGGTGGCGTGTTGGAGGATCGGCCCGGCCCGGTGAGGCGGGTCGGATGGCCGCTGACACGCGTTGTTTACGCAGGTCTGCTGAGTCTGTCGGCGTTGTGGGGCTTGGGGTTGGCGGTGTCGTTCGTCAGTAATCGGACCCAGGTCATGGAGATCGAGCATCACCTCGCTGCGGTGCAACCTTCGGGCAATCGCGACGAACAGTTGCGCGCGCTGTACGAGTTGATGCGTGAGTTGCGTCGGCTGGATCAGCGTGCCTCGCAAGGTGAGTCCTGGCATTTGCGTCTGGGTCTGAGCCAGAACGGCGCTTTACGCGATGCGCTGTGGCCGCTGTATGTCGAGGCCAATCATCGGCTGATGCGCGACCCGGCGGCGGCGAATCTGGAACGGCAGCTGCGCGCCTTGACTGCGCTGCCACCGGGCAGTCAGGAGCGCAACGCGCGGGCGCAGACGGCATACGAGCAGTTGAAGGCCTATCTGATGATGGCGCGACCGGACAAGGTCGATGCGCCGTTTCTGGCAAAGACGCTGGAACACGCAGAGCCGCAGCGGGACGGGATCGGCGGCGGGGAGTGGCAAACCCTGTCACCTGCGCTGTGGCGGTTTTATGCCGAGCAGTTGAGCGCTCATCCCCAGTGGCGGATCGAACTTGATGCGCGTTTGCTCGCCGAAGCCCGGCAGGTGCTGATCGGCCAGTTGGGTCGACGCAATGGCGAGGCCAGTCTGTACCGTCAGGTGCTGGATACGGCGGCGCCGCATTATTCAGCGTTGGGTCTTCACGATCTGGTCGGCGAAACCGATGCTGCAACCCTGTTTGCCACTCAGGCCAGCGTGCCGGGGGTGTTCACTCGTCAAGCCTGGGAAGGCCATGTGCGTGGGGCCATCGACGACATCGCCGAGGCTCGCCGGGAAAAGATCGACTGGGTATTGAGCGACCGCGAGGGCGACATCGCCGCGGACCTGACCCCGGACAAGCTGCGCGAGCGCCTGACCGAGCGTTACTTTCAGGAGTACGGGAGCGCCTGGTTGAGTTTTCTCAACAGCCTGCGCTGGCAGCGCACCCGCAGCCTGGGCGAGGTCGTCGACCAGTTGACCCTGATGAGCGATGTGCGCCAGTCGCCGTTCATCGCGCTGATGAACAGTCTTGCCTGGCAGGGCCAGGCCGGCAGCCGTATGCAGGCGCTGGGCGAGTCGTTGCTCAAGTCGGCGGAGAAGCTGGTGGGTCGTGAGAAGACCGCGGTGATCGATCAGTCGCTGCCGGACACTCGTAGCCCGCTGGACACGACATTCGGCCCACTGCTGTCGCTGATGGGCAAACAGGCTGGCACCGGCGATGACCAACCCAGCCTGCAGGCGTACCTGACACGGGTGACGCGCTCGCGCCTGAAGTTGCAGCAGATTGGCAACGCCGCCGATCCGCAGGCGATGACCCAGGCCATGGCCCAGACGGTGTTTCAGGGCAAGGGCATTGATCTGACCGACACTCAGGCCTACGCGAGCTTGTTGGCTGCAAGCCTGGGTGCCGAATGGAACGCTGTCGGCCAGACCCTGTTCGTGCAGCCGCTGGAGCAAGCGTGGCAGCAGGTTCTGCAACCGTCGGCCGCGAGCATCAATCGCCAGTGGCAGCAGGCAATCGTCGATCACTGGAACGAGGCCTTCAGCGGTCGTTATCCGTTTGCCGCGACAGGCAGCGACGCTTCATTGTCGCTGCTCGGGCAACTGATCCGGGCCGACTCGGGGCGCATCGAGCAGTTTTTACAGCGCCAGCTCAACGGCGTGTTGCGCAAGGAGGGCAACCGCTGGGTCGTGGACCCGCAAAGCAGCCAGGGCCTGCAGGTCAATCCTGATTTTCTGGCGGCGATCAATCAACTCAGCCATCTGGCCGACGTGCTGTATACCGATGGTGGCATGGGCCTGAGCTTCGAATTGCAAGGCAAACCGGTACGCGACGTGGTGCAGACCACCTTCACCCTCAATGGCGAACGACACGCCTACTTCAACCAGAAGGAGAGCTGGCAACGCTTCGGCTGGCCTGGCATCAGTGCGCATCCGGGGGCCAGTCTGACCTGGACCAGCGTGCGCACAGGTGAACGGCTGTATGCCGACTTTCAGGGCACCTGGGGGCTGATTCGCTTGTTGGAGGAGGCCCAGGTCACGCCGCTCGATGATAACGACAGTCGCTTTCGCGTGGTCATTCAGGCCCCGGACGGTCTCGACTTGACCTGGTACTTGCGTACGGAATTGGGCGCCGGACCGATGAGCTTGCTGACCCTGCGCAACTTCAAACTGCCGGCGCAGGTGTTTGTCACGCAGACAGGCAAAAAGCGGCTGGCAATGAATGAGGACAATTCATGAGTCTGCAGACCTTGATCGAGCAATGCCTGGGCGAGCATGACGGCCTGGCCATGGCCCGAGTGCACGGGGAGCAATGGGCGACCTGGCTGGAGCCCATCAGCGCGCACGGTCATGTCGGCGAAGACCCTGGTTACGACGATGACTTCCAGCGCATGCGCGAGGAGGTCAACAAACTGTCCGGCGCGGACGCCGGGTGCGTGATTGAGCTGGCGCAGACGCTGCTCACGCAACGCTGCAAGGATCTGCGCGTGGCGTCCTACTATTTGTGGGCGCGCCTGCAGAGGGATGGCGAAGTCGGCCTCGGCGAAGGCTTGAGTCTGCTTGCCGCACTGGTCGAGCGCTACCCCAATACGCTGCTGCCGGCGCGGCCCGCCAGTCGCAAAATGGCGCTGGAGTGGTTGACCAGCGCCAAGGTGCTGGACAGCCTGGCGTTGTTTCCTGAAGTCGACAAAAACGAGGCGCAGCAGACGGTGGCTGCGCTGGTCTGGCTGGAGCACGGGCTGGCGGCCTGGCCACAGGAGCAGCGCCCGACGCTGGGTGCGCTGTATACCGCGCTTGCCTCCCGTTTGAAGCAGTCCGGTGGCGTGGACGCGCTGGTGCCGCAGCACAGCGTCGGCCACGAATCCGGTGCATCTGCGCAAGGGCAGGGTCGGGTGATCAAGTCCGGGCGCGAGTTGCTGGACACGGGGCGAAAACTGGTCACTTATCTCTGCGATCAACCCCAGGGTTGGCTGGCCGCCCACCGGCTGATGAAGAGCCTGCGTTGGGACACGGTGCATCAAGCGCCGTTGCTGGAAGCGAACGGCAGTACCCGCCTCGCGCCGCCGCGCAGCGATTATCGCGCTCATCTCAAACGCCTCTACGTGCAGCAGAACTGGACCGAGCTGCTGGAACAGACACAGCGGATTTTTTCGGAAGGGGTCAACCATTTCTGGTTCGATGTGCAATGGTACGTGCATCAGGCGCTGAGCAAGCAACCGGCACCCCAGGACAGTTGGGCGAACATTGTCGTGAGCGATCTGGGCGTGTTCCTTGAACGCCTGCCGGGGGTCGAGACATTGTGCTGGGCCGACGGATCGCCTTTCGCTGACCCAACGACCCGCGAATGGATTGACCGGCACGTCAGCGGGGGGCATTCTCAAGCGTGGCTGCCAGTGACCTCGGTCGCCGCCGCCGCGACCGACTCACAGATCTTCGCGCTGGAAGGCGAGGCACTGGCCCAGGCCGATAGCGCAGGAATCGAGCACGCGCTGCACTGGTTGATCCACCACCCCGACGCCCAACACAACGGCCGCCAACGCTGGCTGGTCCGCCTGCTGATGGCGCGCGTCGCCGAGCAATACGGCAAGCACGATCTGGCGTTTCATTTACTGAACGAACTGGAGGCCATTGCCCAACGGCAGGCGCTGGCCCACTGGGAGCCTGAACTCAGTTTCGAGGTCAAGGCCCGCTTACTCAAGGCGTTGCGTCTGAAAGTGCAACGCAACGACGTGGACAAGGTTGCCGTGTGCAAGCAGATGGAAACCACGCTGGCGGCGCTGGTGGCCATCGATCCGGTTCGCGCTGCAGTGCTGTGCGGTTGAAACTCACCTTAAAAGGATTTTGCAATTGAGCATGGACAATCTCACCCTGCATTACTTCGATGCGGAAATGCGCTATCTGCGCGAGGCGGGCAAGGAATTCGCCGAAGCCTATCCTGACCGCGCGGCCTATCTGAACATGGACAAACCCGGACCCCACGATCCTTTCGTGGAGCGACTGTTCGAAGGGTTCGCCTTCCTGATGGGGCGTTTGCGGGAAAAACTCGACGATGATTTGCCCGAGCTGACGGAGGGGCTGGTCAGCCTGCTGTGGCCGCATTATCTGCGCACCATCCCGTCTCTCTCCATCATCGAGCTGTCGCCGGTGCCAGGGAGGATGAAAGGCAACGAAACGGTACCCCGTGGATTCGAGGTGCTGACGCAGCCTGTTGGCGAGCGACAAACCCGTTGCCGCTACACCACCACTCAGGATCTGGTCTTGCGGCCACTGACCCTGATTTCGTTGCAGCATGGCAACGAACCGGACGGCCGTTCTTTGTTGCGACTGCGTTTCGAATGTGGCGCTTTGACCGATTGGAGTCAGACCGATCTGAGTCGGCTGCCTCTGTACCTGAACGCCGCGGCACCGCTGGCCAGTGCGCTGCATCAGGCGCTGACGCTCCACGCCCGGACCTTATATGTGCGCCTGCCCGGCCAGCCAGACCGATTCGCGCTGACGGCCCATTTTGCCGCCAGGGGCTTTGACGAAGAGGACCGATTGTGGCCCAAGGGCGACAGCGCTTTCAGCGGCTATCAGTTACTGCTGGAATATTTCGTATTCCGCGAAAAATTCATGTTCGTCACGCTCTGCGGTCTGGAGCAATTGGTGTTGCCGGCGGGCACTGCTTGGTTCGAGTTGGAAGTGGCGCTGGATGAGCCCTGGCCACATCAATTTCACCTGAGCGCCGAACATCTGCGTCTGCACGCGGTGCCCGTGATCAATCTGTTCAGCCTGGAGTGCGACCCGCTGACGCTGGACCCGTTGCAGACCGACTACCTGTTAAGGCCGATGCGTCTGCAGGACGGGCATACGGAAATCTACTCCGTGGACAGCGTTACGGCGTCCAAAGGTGCGCAGCGCAACGAATACGTACCCTTCAGCAGCTTTCGCCATAAGGGGGGCATGCTGCGGGACGAAGCGCCGGAGCGCTATTTTCATACGCGCTTGAAACGCGGCGTGAACGGCTTGCACGACACCTGGCTGATTCTGGGCGGGGAGGGATTCGATGACGATCAACTGCGCAAGGACGAGCGCCTGTCGTTACGTCTGACCGGAACCCATGGCCAGTTACCGCGCAAAGCGCTGCAAAGCACTTTGATCGACACGCTGGCAGACGCGTCGGTGGGCGGTTTGCGGGTGCGCAATCTTTGTGCCCCGACCCTGCCGTGCTATCCGCCAAATCGTGACCGATTCCACTGGCGTGTGCTCAGCCATCTGGGTTCCAACTTTCTGCCGATGCTCGACAGCGCCGAAGTGTTGCGCGGCACCTTGGCGCTGTATGACTGGACGGGCAGCGAACTGAATCGGCGTCGGCTCATGGCGATCGTCGATGTGCGTCATCACTTGATTCAACGCTTCGAGAAGGGCTTCCTGCTGCGCGGGGTGAACATCGAAGTCACCCTGGATGCGAACGGGTTCGCCGGGGAAGGTGACCTGCATCTGTTCGGCGAAATGCTCAACCGGTTTTTCTCGCTGTACGCCGACATCCACCTGTTCAACCAACTCACGTTGATTCTGCAACCGACCGGGAAATGCCTGCGATGGAACGAGAACCACAGTCATCGGATTCCGGGGTGAAGGCCGCGCAATTGCTGGGGTCGATCAAGGACCGCGTGGCAGAGGCCAACCTGTATCGGTTTTGCCAACTCATCGAGCAGGCAATGCCGCATCATCCGCCGCTCGGCAGCACCGCGCGGCCCGGCGATGACCCCGTACGATTCCGCCCCCATCCTGGCATGGGATTTCCCGCCGCCGAATTGAAAGCCATCGAGATCGATGACGTGCATCCGCAGCGCCCGGCGACGGTACGCACGCGCTTGCTCGGTCTGTACGGCGTCGACTCGCCGCTACCAACGACGCTCCTCGATGACATCACTCAAGGTCGGGAAGGTCACGAGGCGCTGGAAGCGTTTCTCGATCTGTTCAATCACCGGATATTCACCCAGTTCTACCGGATCTGGCGCAAGTACTCGTACCCGGCCACGTTCGAGGCCGCAGGCGCCGATGCGACATCCCAATGCCTGCTGGGTCTGATCGGGCTGGGCATTCCCGGGACCGCGAAACAGATCGCCACCCCTGTCTCCCGCTTCCTGGCCCTGCTTAGTGTGATGCGGTTGCCGACGCGCAATGCCGAAGGTATCACCGCGTTGGTCACGCTGCTGGCACCGGGGACGCGTACGCAGGTGACCCCCCATTGGCCCAAGGCTATTGCGCTGGCGAGGCCGGCGAGCCTGTCGAAAACCCATCCCGTGAGCCTTTCCCAAGGTGTGCCCTTGGGCCGGGTTGGCCATGACGCCAACAGCCAGCTTCTGATCGGCCTGTTTACCCTGGACCCTGACGAAGCCCACGGCTGGTTGCCGGGTGGTCGGTTGCACGCCGATCTGCTGGTGTTGCTGCGCGTTTATCTGGGCTGGCGTTGCACGGCCAAGCTCCAACTGTCGTTGCCGCTCAGCAGTCTGCCATCGCCCTGTTTGGGACAGCCATCGGTCTGGCTGGGGCAGACCGCCGCTTTGGGGCTGGACCCACAGGCGCAAACGTCGCGGCAACGGACGATCACCATCAATCTGGGCCGCTATGACGGCCTGCCTGTCAATTCGAAGACAAGAGAGAGCCAGCATGTCGCTTACCGTTTTTAACCCATTGATCACCTCGGCCATGATTCTGTCCTTGGCCGGCTGTGGGCTGATCCAGTCGGTGGGCGACACGACCTCGGACGCTGCCCATTCGATCTTTTACAAGCAGGTCAAAACCCTGCACCTGGACTTCACGGGCCGCGCCGGACTGAACACCGACGCCACGGACATGAATGCGCTGTCCGTGCCGACCCTGCTGCGGATTTACCAGACCACAGACGACCGGTCGATCCGCTTGGGCACCTATGAGCGACTGCTCGGCGACGACGAGGCGCTGCTGGGCGCGCAACTGCTGGATAAACAGACGGTGTTGATGAAGCCGGGGGAGGGGACGCAGCTCAATGTGCCACTCAAGCCTGGGACCCGGTTTGTCACCGTGATTGCGTTTGTCCGTACCCCGGATTTGCAGCGCGATACGTGGCGCCTGGTACTCGAACGCGATGACCTCGATCCTGATCGGCCCCGTGTCGTGGAGTTGGGCGATGAGCGCCTGCTCCTGCGTCCATTGACCGAGGCGTGATCGATGAATGAATCCAGTCCATCGCTCTACGAAATGCTCTTGCAAAATTTTCATGGCGAGCTGGCACTGCATCAGGTCAATGAAGAGCAGCAACGGGTCTTGTCGGTCCTCGACAACATTCGGCGCATTCTCGGCAGCCGTGCGGGGGCGCTCAGCCACTTGCCGGATTACGGGTTGCCCGACATGGGCCTGATTCTCCAGGGATTACCCGCCACCGCGCACGGGTTGATGGCGACCATGACCGCAACCTTGCTCCGGTATGAGCCGCGTTTGATAGGAATCAACGTCGCACTCTTGCCACAGACGTTACCCGGCCATCTTGAATACGCGCTGGATATTGAGCTTGAGGGCGGTGAGCGCGTCGCCTTTGGCACGACGCTTGGTCCCGAAGGAAAGGTGCTGGTGCGGTATCTGAAGCAACACGCTCGCTAAGGCGAGATCGATGATTTGAAGGAAGTCCGATGCCCGTATTGTTTGAATTGCCCATTCAGTTGGGCGGTGACCCCGGTGACTTTGTCGAGTATGCGGCACTGTGCGCGGAACTTGCGAAACTCAATCATCCGGCTTGTCCTGAAGTGGACTGGGCACAGGTCGAACGCCTGTGCCTGACGTTATTTCGTGAGAACGGAGCGGACTTACAGACTGCTGCGTTCTATGTTTTGGCGTGCGGGCATCGATTCGGCCTGAGCGGGCTGGCACAAAGTCTGATGCTGATCGAGTCTATGATTCGCAGGTGGTCAGACGTGTGGCCGCCCCAGTCTGTGTCCCGTTTGGCGATTCTGGACGGCTTATTTGCACAACTTCCGGCATTGTTGCGTCGACTGGAGATTGGGGCGGTGGATGTACCGGCACTGACCGACTTGCACATCGTTCTGGACCAGCTCAATCGACATCTGCTCTGCCGAGTCGGCACCTCGCCGAGTGCGCTTGGCGCGCTATGCCGACACGTTGCACGGATCAATGCGCAGGTGGAACCCGAGCAGAGACCGCGAGTGGGCAATCTTTTGCTCGCCAGTCCGCAGTCAGAAGCGCGCAGGTATACCGAATCCATGACCGTGTTGCCGGTTCTGCCGGTCATCAAGCGGAAAAAACGTCGAATGAGTGCGTGGGCGTTGTCGGCGGCAAACGTGATCGTCATCTTGATGGGCGGCTTTGTTGCCTGGAAAGGCTATGAGGCTGGTCGATCAACGGTCGCAGCACCCGCCCCGGTGCAATTGGACAGCCTGTCACTGTTCGATGCAGGCAGCGCAGCGCTTCGGTCCGACTCAACCCGAGCACTGGTCGAGGCATTGGTCAGCATCAAGGCTAAGCCGGGCTGGTTGATTGTCATCTCGGGGCATAGCGACGGAACGGGCGCTGCCACTCAAAACTTGCAGTTGTCCCGTGATCGCGCCATGGCGGTCAAGGCATGGATGCAAAGCATGGGTGACTTCCCCGACCGCTGTTTCGCGGTTCAGGGGCTGGGTGGCGGACAGCCTGTCGCTACGAATCTGGCCGAATCCGGGCGCGCAGCGAACCGCCGAGTGGACATCCGGTTAATGCCACAAAGTGAATCCTGTCACGCGCCCATCAACAGCACGCCGGGCTGAGAGCCTGTTGAGCACCTTCTCAATGCTCACGCTCATACCGATCAAGCGTATCCCTGGCGATTTCGCGACCCAGCGCGATCAATTCCGGCGCTTTGTAGAACTCGAAAAACCGGCAGACGCGCTTTGGCACGTTGATCAGGATGTCCGGCGGATACCCGGCAATCTTGTACTGTGCCAGCGAGGTCTGCATGACCTCGAAGCTCTGGTTGATCAAGTCCAGCAGCGACGCAGGGCCGACGTTGTCGACGATCACCGCGCCGCTGGCGGACTTCGGTGCGCCGGGTTCGGTGGGCGCCGCAGCCGGTTGCTGGCCTTGCGGGTCGGCCGACTCCGTTTCGTGATTGCCCGTCAGCCAAGGGTCGGGCAATAGCGCCGCGGTGGCTTTGAGACTGTCCTGCCCCAGGCGCAAGGCGTCATCCCCTGCCATCTCCAGCTTGCGACGGAAGGGCAGGCGCGAACCGATGGAGCTGATAAGGCTGTCGAAGCGCTTCTTCACCGCTGGCGGGCGCTCGATCACCGGAAGCTGGTATTGCTTCTGATTGGTCGAGTTGAGGTTGACCGCCACGATCAGGTCGCAATGGCTGGACACCACCGGCACGATCGGCAACGGGTTGAGCAGGCCGCCATCCACCAGCATGCGATTGCCCTGAATCACAGGTGTGAAGAGGCTGGGAATCGCCGCTGAGGCGCGCATGGCCGAATGCAGATTGCCTTCCTGAAACCAGATTTCCTGCTGGTTGGTCAGGTCCGTGGCGACGGCGGTGTAGGGGATGCGCAAATCCTCGATGTTGACCTCGCCGACGATCTCGCGGATCTGCCCGAACACTTTCTCACCGCGTATCGCCCCCAGACGAAAACTCACGTCCACCAGGCGCAGCACGTCCAGATAATCCAGGCTCTCGATCCACGCCTTGTATTCCGGCAGCTTGCCTGCCGCATAAATTCCGCCAATCACCGCGCCCATCGAACAACCGGCGATACAGGCGATGTCATAACCGCGCCGCTCCAGCTCTTCGATCACCCCGATGTGTGCATACCCCCTGGCGCCCCCGGACCCCAATACCAGCGCGACTCTTTTTTTCATTCGCAGGCTCCCCGTTGCAGTGGTTCTACCCTACGCTCAAGGCTGGCGTGATTCAAAGCCATGCCCTTCGATGAGTCCCGAGATGCAAAGGGATATTTGGTGTCCTCTGACCATGGCACTTTTACATCGCCGCATCGTCAAAGGCGCATCGTCGATTTCCATTGTTGAGGTAACACCCAATGAAAGCCTGGATCTGCCTGCCATTGCTTGCCCTTGTTCTTACAGGCTGCGCGGGTAAAACCGCCTATCGTGACAGCTGCGCCACCAATCTGGACGACGCCTGGCATGAACTGGATTTGGCCAAGGCCGAAGGTTTTGCCGGAACGGTCAGCTACTCCAAGGCCCTGTCATTACTGACCGGCGCCAAGACCCAGCAGCAGTTCGAAGCGTTCGAAGGCTGTAGCGAAAAGGCCGAGAAAGCGCGGTTCTACATTCGCGAGTCTCGCGCGGGGCGATAACCCGTTCCTGGCTGACATAGCGTTCTCTGTGGGAGCGAATTCATTCGCGAGAGGGTGATACAGGCGCAATATCATCATCGTCTGAACCCTCCCGTCGCGAATGAATTCGCTCCCACAGTTTTGCGCCCTACCCAATGATCCGGAGAAAGCCCGGCTCATTCGCCCATCATTGACCACCCTCGCAATAAATCCTCTTGATTCGCCCCATCCGCTCTGGCGAAAAGGCCTACGCTGACTTTAAAGTGGCTGCACGTCTGGCATCTTCTGCAGTCTTACTAGCCAAGAGCAGTCGCTTGGGGAGACTTTTCGATGAGCAGAAAACTTGATGCGTGCTTGAACGCAATCAATGAAGTAGTGCTGGGCAAGGAGCCTCAGGTGCGTCTGGCCGTCACCTGTCTGCTGGGCGGCGGGCATCTGCTGATCGAAGATTTGCCCGGCATGGGCAAGACCACCTTGAGCCATACCCTGGCGCGGGTACTGGGGCTGAGCTTTCAGCGGATTCAATTTACGTCCGACCTGCTGCCGGGGGACATTCTCGGCACCTCCGTCTTCGACCGGGAAACCGGGCAGTTCACGTTTCATCCCGGGCCGATCTTCGCCGAGCTGATCCTGGCCGACGAAATCAACCGCGCCACGCCGAAGAGCCAGAGCGCGTTGCTTGAAGCGATGGAAGAAGGCCAGGTGACCATCGAAGGTGCAACCCGTCTGTTGCCCGATCCGTTTTTCGTCATCGCCACGCAGAACCCGTTCAGCCAGGGTGGCACCTTTGCCTTGCCCGAATCGCAACTGGACCGCTTTCTGATGCGTTTGTCCCTCGGCTACCCGGCGCGCTCTGCGGAGAAAGCCTTGTTGCTGGGCGAATCGAGGCGCGAGTTATTGCCACGTATCGAGCCGATTATCGATCACACTGAATTGGCAGCCCTGCAAGCGCAGGCGCGTGGAGTTCGGGCCAGCGACGCGCTGGTGGATTATGTGCTGCGGCTGGTGGACGCCACCCGCAGCCAGCCCCAGTTCGCCTACGGCCTGTCACCCCGGGCCAGTCTGGCGATTCTCTCCGCCGCGCGGGCATGGGCGCTGCTCATCGGGCGAGACTACGTGATACCAGAAGACGTTCAGGCGATCCTGCCTGCGGTGATCGGCCATCGCCTGCGCGAGCGCACCGATCCGACCGGGCATGGTGGCGGGGCGTTAGTTCAATGGCTGCTGCGTGAGGTGCCGGTTCTTTGATGCCACAGTTCAAACCGGTCTGGCAGCGCTGGGTGGGGCGTCGTATTCCCCCGGCCTCGCGGATCGAGCTGGATCACCGCCGAATTTTCATACTGCCAACCCGGATTGGCGGCACCTATGCGCTCGTGCTTGTTCTGCTGCTGTTGGTTTCGATCAACTACCAGAATAGCCTGGCCTATGGCCTGACCTTTCTCATGCTTTCAGTGGGCATCCTCGCGATTCTGCACACCTACCGCAATTTCAGCGGCTTGATCCTCAGCGCCAGCCACGCGCGTTCGGTATTCGTCGGCGAACCGGTGCAACTGCGCCTGCGTCTGGAGAGCGCTTCAAGCGGTCATCAGGCCATCGCCCTTGGCTGGGACAGCGAGCGACTGGAACAGACCGATGTCGATGCCGAGCGCCAAGTGGAGGTCGCGCTGACCTTGCCCGCGGTCAGTCGCGGCTGGTTGCGGGCGCCGCGTCTGCGAGTAGAGAGCGTGTTTCCGTTGGGCATCTTCCGCGCCTGGAGCTGGCTGGACCTGGAGCAGACGGTCCTGATCTACCCGCGTCCCGTGGCCGGCAGCATGCCCATGCTGCAAGGCATTCAGCCGCACGCCGAAGATGACGGACAGGCGACTCGGGGGCAAGGTGTCGACGACTATCAGGGCCTGCGTCAGTGGCAACCCGGCGACTCCCTGCGGCGTATGCACTGGAAGGCTTGGTCCCGCGGACAAGGGCTGATGGTCAAGGAGTTCACCGACCTCAGCGGGCATGATCTTTGCCTGGATTTCATGGCCCTGGGCGGCGATATCGAAGAGCGCCTGTCACGCCTGTGTTATTGGGTGCTGGAGTTGTCCCAGCGGCAGCAACCTTTCGCCCTGCGTTTGCCGGGTTTTCTGTCGGCCGTGGACAGTGGCGATGCCCATCGCGAAGCCTGTCTGCGGCAACTGGCGCTGTATGGAGTCCGGGCATGAACGTGGGGTGGCCATGACTCTGGCCAGCCTTGCCCAACCGATTCCACGCGTCAGCCTCAACTGGCTGCTGATCGCTCAGGCGCTGGTCATCGTGCCGTTTTCCTTGCACATCCCCGTTTCGCTGATCGTGTTGTGGCTGGCGTGCACCTTCTGGCGCATCCAGATTTTCCGCATGCGTGTGCGGATGCCGGGCAACTGGGTCAAGTCCGGGCTGCTGGTGGGCACTGCAGGCGGGATCTATCTTGCGCGGGGCAGTCTGGTAGGGCTCGATGCCGGCGCCGCGCTGCTGATCGCTGCCTTCATCCTGAAAATGCTGGAAATGCAGACCCGACGCGATGCGCTGGTGCTGATCTTCCTGGGCTTCTTTTGTGTCGCGGTTGGTTATCTGTTCGAAGACGCGCTGCTGTGGGGCTTGTTCACGCTCTTGCCCGTCGCGACCTTGTTGGCGGGATTGATCGGTCTGCAGCAATCGGCGCTGTCGAGCAAACCTGCGGGCACGCTGATGCTGGCGGCCAAACTGTTGCTGCAAGCGGTGCCGCTGATGTTGCTGCTGTTTCTGTTCTTTCCCCGTCTGGACCCGTTGTGGTCGTTACCGCAGCCGAGCAACAAGGCGCTCACCGGGCTGTCCGACAGCATGGCGCCGGGGGATATCGCCGAACTGAGTAAGTCCGCCGCGCTGGTGTTTCGCGCCAGTTTCGAAGGCCCGATCCCGCCGCGTAATCAGCAATATTGGCGCGGTCTGACCCTGGAGCAGTTCGACGGCAGGCGCTGGTCGCAATCTTCCCGCGCGCAGGTGCCCGACGCCCCGGACTGGCGCAAGGACGGCGAAAAGCTCAGCTACAGCATTGTCATGGAGCCCAGTGGCAAGCCGTGGCTGATGACCCTGGACGTCGGCGAAACCGACTTGGCCGGGGTGCGGCAGATGAGCGATTTCCGTTGGCAACGCAGACGTCCCGTCGCGCAGTCGGTGTTGTACAACGTTAATTCCTGGCCCGACGCCGTGCGCGAGACCGTGCTCAGCGACGGTGCCCGGATGCAGGACCTGCAACTCCCAGCCAAGGGCAACCCCGAAGCGAGGGAGTGGGCATCCGACATGCATCGTCGCTACCCCAAGCCTGAGGCGCTGGTCGCCGGCGTGCTGTCCTACTTCACCGAGCAGCCGTTCCACTACACCCTGAAACCGCCTGCATTGGGGGCCAACAGCATCGATGACTTCCTGTTCGGCAGCCGCGCCGGTTTCTGTGCGCATTACGCCGGCGCGATGACCTTCGTGCTGCGCGCTGCCGGTATTCCCGCCCGGATTGTGGCCGGTTATCAGGGCGGTGAATTGAACCCGGATGGCAATTACATCAGCGTGCGCCAGTTCGACGCCCACGCCTGGGTCGAGTATTGGCAGCCCGGGGTAGGCTGGCGCAGTGTCGACCCGACCGCAGCGGTGGCCCCGGCGCGGATTGAGCAAGGGCTGGAACAGGCACTGTCCGCCGACGAGGATTTTCTCGCCGACTCACCGATGTCGGCGTTGCGCTATCGGCATCTGGCCTGGGTCAACTCGATTCGCCTGAGTTGGGATAACCTCAACTACGGTTGGCAACGCTGGGTGCTGGGTTATCAGGGCCAGCAACAATTGCAGGTGTTGGGACGCTGGTTCTCCGGTTTCCAGGCGCCGGTCTTCGCGGGCGGCGCGCTGGTCATTCTCGGGCTGGTGACGCTGTGGCTGTTCAAACCGTGGCGCCGCGAGAGCGATTCGCAGCTGCGTCTGTTCAAGGCCTTCGAACGTCTGCTGGCTCGCCATGGTCTGAGACGTCAGCAGGGTGAAGGCGCGCAGGCGTTCGCTTCCCGCGCCGCACAGCGATTCCCTGCGCACGCCGAAGCGATCGTGGGGTTCGCTCTGGAGTTCGAAGCGCAGCGTTACGCCGGTGCGTCCGCCTCGGCCGCTCAGCTGCGCCGACGCTTGAAATTCTTGCGCCGCAGTCTGCCCTGGCGCTTGTCCGCGGTGAAAGACAAGCAGCCGTAATACATGAATAAGGAGTCGCGAATGTCTGCCATGGTCGATCACCTGATCGCCGAGATTCTCAGTCTCAACGTCAAACTGCTGGCCTGTCATGCACGATTGGAGGCGTCTACCGACAGTGAGGCGTTGCACGATCTGCGCACCACGGTCCGGCGTCTGCGCAGTGTGCTGCGGCCCTTGCGCGGGCTGCCGGGGATGGATCAGGTCGAGGAGGCGGCCAAGGGCGTCGGCGATCTGACCACGCCATTGCGCGACATGCAGGTGCTGGCGGCGTTTCTGACCACCCAGGGCTTGGATCAGGCCGCCCGCAGACGTGTGGAGTACCTGGATTCGGCTTGCCCCAAGGTTGCGACTTCCGCTGAGCTGAACCGTCTGTTCGGAGTGCTGGACCAACTGCCGTCGTTTCTGCGCGCTCAACAGCGTCATGGCCTGCTGAAAAAGCTGCGCCAGCGGATCGAAAAACGCATGGATAAACAATGGAAGAAACTGCGCGAGGCCATGGCCGATCCGGCTCATGATCGTCATCGCCTGCGCTTGCTGATCAAGCGCGTGCGCTACTCCGGCGAAGCCTACCCCGAACTCAGCCATCAACCCAAGGGCATGCAGAAACGGCTCAAGTCGGCGCAGAGCGCCTTGGGAGACTGGCACGACCACCTGCAATGGCTGGCTCAGGCCGGGCAGCAATCGGACCTTGCGTCTTGTGTGGCCGGATGGGAACTGGGAATCCTGCGGGCCGAGGAAAAGTCCGACAAGGCGCTGGATCAGCTGGCCCAGGCTTGTTTTGGTGATGCCCCGGCGCATTGATCCCGGTCAGGCCGCAGGATTGGCGGTTATGGGCGCTGTCCGGCGAGCGACGGATCGCTAAGATCCGCAAATGTCTCTTGTGAGCCACCAGGGAGTGCCCATGACATTTGCCGAATTGCTCGAATCCGTTCGCGACAACCCCCAAGCCGTGACGATTCCTGCGTCCTGGTCCCAGGGACGCTCCTGTTTCGGCGGCCTGATGGCGGCTCTGCAATTTGAAGCCATGCGCGCGAAGGTTGCGGCCGATCGACCGGTTCGTTCCCTGGCGATCTCGTTCATCGGCCCACCGGCGATCGATGTGCCGATTTCGTTCGAAGTGGAAATCCTGCGTGAGGGCAAGGCGGTCAGCCAGATTCTTGGTCGTGCTGTGCAGAACGGGGAGACCGTGACGCTGATACAAGGCAGCTTTGGCGCGTCTCGAGAGTCGATGATTGCGGTGGCCGGCGAACCCGCGCCCTCGTTCAAACCGGTGGATGAGGTGCCGGACTTTCCGTTCATTCCCGGCGTGATGCCCGAATACCTGCGTTACATCGACATGCGCTGGGCGCTGGGTGGGCTGCCGTACAGCAACACCAAGTCGCCGGCCATCGGTGGTTATGCGCGGTTGCACGATGTCGCGGAGCAACGGCTGACCGAGGCGCACTTGCTGGCGTTGACCGACACCTGGCCGCCGGCGGTGTTGCCGCATCTGAGCAAACCGGCGCCCGGCAGTTCGTTGACCTGGACCATTGAATTCGTCCAGCCATTGCCGGAAATGACAACCCGTGATTGGACCCAATATCGGGCGGTGATCGAGCATGCTCGCGACGGATATGGGCATGTCGCGGCAGCGCTGTGGACGCCGAAAGGGGAGCTGGTCGCGATCAGTCGTCAGACGGTGACGGTTTTCGGCTAAGCGCGAAGTTGTGAAGGGTGTTGCGAAAGTGCGGTTTTACCGCAGGAGCAGTATCCCGAGGTCTTATTGGCCTCGGGATTTGATGGCCTGCGCTGCGATCAGCCCCAGAACGCCGATGCCCGCCGAGGTGATGCTGGCGCTCAGCGCGCCGTCGAGCAACAGCAGGCCGGAAACGATCGACAGCGGAAACGCCAGGGACGACAGCACCAGCCGCGACGACAGACCGGCTTTGTTGGCCGCGCAGAAGAAATCGTCAAGGTGCAGGTTGGAAATGAACTTGGGCATGATGCTTACCTCTGCAGAACTGAATAAGAACCGTTTTCGATGAGTTGAGAATAGGCCTGCCAACGGCTGCCGGCGAATCGAGCTTTGCTATCGGTGTCATAGGCCGGATGGGGGGAAAGCAATCGTCCACGTGTGAACACATTCGTATGAACACACACACACGCCAATGTGGGAACGTTGGCTGCGCGTGTGGGAAGGCGCCGATTCACGAAGACGTCGATGGGTACACCGCTACTGCGGATGGAGGGCCCGAAGCGAAACTGTGGGAGTGAGCTTGCTCATGAAGGCGTTGCTTCAGGCAACGCTTGGGTGAATGACGGACGGCTTTCGTGAGCAAGCCCAGTCCCACAGGGAAAACGTATTCGCGAACAGGTTTTATCCCTGCAACTTCAGTTGTCCGATCGCCTTATTCAACTCGCCAGCCAATGTCGCCAGTTCATCGCTGGTACTCGCCGACTCTACGGTCTGGCGCACCGTGCGCTCAGTAACATCGCGAATGCTGACCACCGCGCGATTCATCTCTTCGGCCACTTGGCTCTGCTGCTGTGCGGCGACGGCGATCTGCGTATTGCTTTCGCGCATCTGCGCCACAGCGCCGGTAATCGCGGCCAAGGCTTGCCCGGCTTCCCGCGCCTGTTGCACGCAGGCGTCGGCTTTGTAAGAGCTTTCCTGCATGAAGTCCACGGCGTCCCGCGTGCCAGCCTGCAGCGCCGAGACCATGCTGGTGATCTCGTCGGTGGAGGTCTGCACGCGTCTGGCCAGGTTGCGCACTTCGTCGGCGACCACCGCAAAACCGCGTCCCATTTCCCCGGCACGCGCCGCCTCGATGGCTGCGTTCAGGGCCAGCAGGTTGGTCTGTTCGGCGATGCTGTGGATCACGTTGACCACGCCGTTGATTTTCTGACTGTCCTCGGCCAGGCGCTGAATCATTCCGGCCGTCTGCTGCACACCGCTGGACAGTCCGGCAATCGAGATCTGCACCCGATCCACCACATCCTTGCCGCTGCCGGCCAGTGTATCGGCATGCTGTGATTGATCGCGGGTGGCGCTGGCGTGCTGGGCGATGTGATAGACCGTGGCGGTCATTTCGTTGATCGCCGTCGCTACTTGATCGGTCTCGCTTTGCTGACCGAGCATGCCCTCACGCACATCATTCATGCCTGCAGCCACATGCGCTGCGCCATGATCCAGCCGTGCGGCGGATTGCACCACGGTGCCGACGATGCGCTGATACCCGGCCTGCATGGCGTTGAACGCCTTGGCCATCTGCCCGACTTCGTCCTCTCCAGCCAGGGGCACGCGCGCCGAAAGATCGCCGCTTTTCTCGACGTGGAGCATCACGTCCTTGAGGGTGTTGAAATGCGTCAGCAGGAAGCGGATCAGCAGCTGCGAAGCGCTGAGCATGGCCAGCATCAGCACGAGGACGGCAATGGCGTAGTGGGTGAAATGCTCGGTGAATACTTGGCTGAACGAGGGGGAAACGGCGAGGTGCGCGACGTCCGGCACCGGGTGCCCCTCCGGCCATGCTGCCAGCAGCCAGGCCTGGGCTTGTGCGACTATCCTGGCATCTTCGGCTCGGCTTTGTTGCTCCAGATTCAGCGCGTACAGCACCAGCAGCAAGATGGCGAGGAAAGCGACGGCATTCACTGCCCAGAATTTGTATTTCAGCGAGATGTTGCTCAACCAGCGGCCCATGAGGAAGCTCTTCTGTGACTGCACGTGATAAGGCAAGGTGCCACTAGTTTCTCAGCTGTGCATGACGCAAGCGTTGATCTGTATCAGCGTTTCATGGGGTGCGGTGAGTTAGTTGTAACGGCGTGGCTGCCAGACAGCGAGTTTAAAGACGCCGCCGCTGGCAAGCCGGGCTGCTAAAGGGGAGATACATCCGACAGCGCTGGCAAAGAGAAGAACGCACGAGCGCAGGCGGTGGTGTGGGCAGCGACGTCTTCCGGCGTTTCGGCGCGATGCAGCGCGACTTCACGCAATACTTCCGGCAGGTAGGCCGGCTCGTTGCGGCCGTTCTTCGGTTTTGGTCGCAGGCTGCGGGGCAGCAAATAGGGCGCATCGCTTTCCAGCATCAGACGGCCCCTGGGGATTTCGCGCACCAGGGGATGCAGATGAGTGCCGCGGCGTTCGTCGCAGATCCAGCCGGTGATACCAATGTGCAGGTCCATATCCAGATAGCTGAACAGCGCACGTTTTTCGCCGGTAAAACAATGCACCACGGCGCCGGGCAGGTGGTCGCGGTATTCGCGAAGGATCGCCAGCAAGCGCTCATCGGCGTCACGCTCATGAAGAAAGACCGGCAGCTGCAACGCCTCAGCCAGTGCCAAGTGAGCTTCCAGTACCTTTTCCTGCTGAGGGCGGGGCGAGAAATCGCGGTTGAAATCCAGACCGCATTCGCCAACCGCGCACACCGAATTTTCTTTCAGCAGCGCTTGCAACTGTTTTTCGGTATCCGGTGTCCAATCGCTCGCCGAGTGGGGGTGGACCCCGGCGGTACTGAACAATCGCTGAGCGCTTTCGTCCAGTTGGCGGCACATCTGCAATGCCTGTTCACTGCTGTGGACACTGGTGCCGGTGAGGATCAATTGAGCCACGCCAGCCGCATGGGCGCGCTCGATAACTTCCTGCTCCTTCGAGGCGAAGCTGGAATTTGTCAGATTGACGCCGATGTCGATAAGTTGCATGGTTCACCTCAGGCCGGAGGCCGAGAAGAATACCAGAGCGATTGAAGCGATAAAAAACAAGCAGTCTCAACTGCTTAGAATTATTAGATTCCTGTGTGTCGCCAGCTGCCCTTTTTCACGCAGCCCGCGCGACTGCCCGACACAGACTTCAAGCCTTTTTCGGCATTTTCCCGGAGCGTGAATGATCCGAGCCTCGCTGATCTCGTTGTTGTGCCTGCTGCTCGTTTCCATCGATGCTATGGCTGCTGCTTCCGCGCGTCCCGCCGGGCCGCCAGTGATCGTCAAGAAAACCCAGATCCGCGACCTTGCGGCCATTCGCAGCAGCAAAGTGCTGCGCGTGTTGGTCAACCAGAGTCGCAACAGCTCGGGCGAAGTCCAGGGCGAGCCGATTGGCGTCGAGTATCGCCGCCTGCAAGCCTTCGAAAGCTACCTAAACGGCCACGCCCGTGACGGCCAGAAAGTCTCGATCAAACTGATTCCCAAAGCCAAGGACCAACTGCTCGCCGCGCTTCAGCGTGGGGAAGGGGACATGGTGGCCCCCGGCGAACTGCTCGATGCCAGCGCCGCCCGGTACGTCGACGCTACCGAACCTGTGGTCAGTCATGTGCCGCTGGTGGTGGTCGGGGTGCGTGGCGAGCGCGTGCTCAAAAACCCGGAACAGCTGTCCGGTCGCACGCTAATGCTGACCAATGGCAGCGTTGCCGGGGAAGCCATCGTGCAACTCAACCAGAAGCTGGCGCTGCGTAAACTGCCGCTGGTGACGATCGAATGGGCCGATCCAAGCCTTGCCGTGGAAGACGTGCTGGAAATGGTCCAGGCCGGGATTTATCACCTGACCGTTGTCGAGCAGCCGATTGCCGAGCGTTGGGCCAGAGTCATGCCCAAGCTGCGAGTCGCCCGCGGGCTGGTATTGAGCGAGCCGGGAGACATGAACTGGTTCGTGCGCAAGGACGCCGTGATGCTGCATGCCACAGTCGACCGCTTCCTGGAAACCTACGCGCCGCCAGCCAATCAGGACGCCGCGTTCCAGAAAGCCTATAAGGATCTTTATCGTGTGCACTACCCGCTGGCCCGGGAAGACCGCCAGCGTCTGGAAAAGCTGCGCCCGACGCTGCAGCGTCACGCCGACGCACAGAAGATGGACTGGCTGGACCTCGCTGCGCTGGCGTTCAAGGAGTCGGCGCTCAACCCGGTGGCCAAGGGCGGCAGCGGCGCCACGGGCCTGTTGCAGATCACGCCCTCTGCGGCGCAGCGGGTCGGGGTAGGCAACATCCATGATGTCGATGGTAATGTGCAGGCCGCGAGCAAATACCTGGCGATGATCCGCCGAAAGTTTTTCGCCAGTCCACGGATCAACGAGCGCGAGCGCATGGCATTTACCCTCGCGGCGTACAATCTGGGACCGGAACGCGTTCAGGCGATGCGGACCGAGGCCAGGCGCCAGGGCTTGAATCCCAATCAGTGGTTCTTTCAAGTCGAGCGGGTGGCGATGGAGCAGGTGGGGATGGGCGTGGTCAGCTACGTCAACAGCGTGAATAAATACTATCTGGCATATGACCAGGAGCGCAGTTCGCTGGAGAGTCCTTCGCTGCGGAAAGTGGCTTCAAGAGACTGATCTTTTTTGGGCGCTGGCCTTCGTGCATATCCATTATTTCGGGTGACGCTGGCTTTGGTTCCTCCCAGTAGCGGAACGGTTTCGCGTTCGGCAGAGTTACTGCACGCCGTAAAGTCCGCAGGAGCCGGCTTGCTGGCGAATGCGGTGGGTCAGTCACAGATGCGTGGTCTGACACTCCGCGTTCGCCAGCAAGCCGGCTCCTACAGTGAATCGGGGTGCAGCGAAAGTTGTGTTCGGCATCTGATCTGCGAAGGGCGTTAGCTCCAGCCCGTCAGGCTGTTGCTCTCCTTACTCGATAGTTCAAACGACACAAATCGCGAGCCGGCGACGGTGATCATGCGGACGCCGCCGCCGGCAAGCCGGACTGCTACCGAGGATTTGTGTGCGTCGCAGAATTACGGTACGCCGCAGGACCTGTAGGAGCCGGCTTGCTGGCGAATGCGGTGGGTCAGTCACAGATGCGTGGTCTG
>NZ_JBOICF010000026.1:0-14904 GCF_050739935.1 Pseudomonas sp.
GGCGAAGGTGGTGTTCAGAGAAGAATTGTTCAGCTGACACACCATGTTCGCCAGCAAGCCGGCTCTATACGTTGAGCATTACTCAACGATCCCTAACATGCTCTTTGCCAACGCCTCGGCGATCCGAATCCCGTCGACACCCGCGGACATGATCCCGCCCGCGTACCCTGCGCCTTCGCCTGCCGGGAACAGGCCTTTGACGTTCAGGCTTTGCATGTCGGCGCCCCGGGTGATGCGCAGCGGTGAGGAGGTGCGGGTCTCGATGCCGGTGAGCACCGCATCGTGCTGCGAGAAGCCTCTGATCTGCTTGTCGAACGCTGGCAATGCCTCCCGGATCGCTTCAATGGCGAACGCGGGCAGGGCATCGGCGAGGTCGGTGAGTTTCACCCCAGGCTTGTAGGAAGGTTCTACTTCACCCAATTGTGTCGAGGCTTTGCCTGCGATGAAATCGCCCACCAACTGAGCAGGCGCCTCATAGTTTTCGCCGCCCATGATGTAGGCGTGGGATTCCAGTCGTTCCTGCAATTCGATACCGGCGAGCGGGCTGCCTGGATAGTCTTCATCCGGGGTAATGCCGACCACGATCCCCGAATTGGCGTTGCGCTCGTTACGCGAATACTGACTCATGCCATTGGTCACCACACGGTTCGGCTCGGAGGTGGCCGCAACCACTGTGCCGCCAGGGCACATGCAGAAGCTGTACACCGAGCGACCATTTTTGGCGTGGTGCACCAGTTTGTAGTCGGCGGCACCGAGTTTCGGATGACCTGCGTATTTGCCCAATCGCGCGCGGTCGATCAGCCCTTGAGGATGCTCGATGCGGAACCCCACCGAGAACGGCTTGGCTTCCATGTACACGCCACGTCCATGAAGCATGCGGAAGGTATCTCGGGCGCTATGGCCCAGGGCCAGGATCACGTGCCTGGAGTCGATCCGCTCGCCGCTGTCTAGGACGACGCCCTGCAGCTGACCGTCCTCAATCAATACATCGGTGACGCGCTGCTCAAAGCGCACTTCGCCGCCCAGCGCTTTGATCTGTTGACGCATGTTTTCGACCACGCCGGTCAGGCGGAACGTACCGATGTGCGGCTTGCTGACGTAAAGGATTTCTTCCGGCGCACCGGCCTTGACGAATTCATGCAGGACTTTGCGACCGTGAAACTTCGGGTCCTTGATCTGGCTGTATAGCTTGCCGTCGGAGAAAGTGCCTGCGCCACCTTCGCCGAATTGCACGTTGGATTCGGGGTTGAGCACACTCTTGCGCCACAGACCCCAGGTGTCCTTGGTGCGCTGGCGCACTTCCTTGCCGCGTTCGAGGATGATCGGCTTGAAGCCCATCTGGGCCAGCAGCAGACCGGCGAAGATGCCGCATGGGCCGAAACCTACCACCAGCGGGCGTTCGGTCAGATCGTCAGGCGCATGGCCGACTACTTTGTAGCTGACATCCGGCGCCGGCGTGAGGTGTTTATCGTGGCTAAGGCGCTTGAGCAGGGCGGCTTCGTCGCGCACCTGAAAGTCGATGGTGTAGATGAATTGCAGTTCGCTGGATTTCTTGCGCGCGTCGTAGCTGCGCTTGAACAGAGTGAAGTCCAGGAGCTCGGCACTGTCGATGCCCAAGCGTTGCACGAGCGCGGGGCGCAGCTCTTCGTCCGCGTGGTCCAGCGGCAGTTTGAGTTCGTTGATTCGTAACATTGAAAGGTCCGGTTTCGGGCCGCAGGATCGGCCCGGCAGCGCTACAAGAACCGGCGATTATAAGCCACATCGAGGGGCAAGCGGTGGCCAATGGCTGAAACGCAACACGGACCAACTGTAGGGGATGGCGTGTTGACGAATGCGGGGTATCAGCTGAGCAATTCTTATCTGCCACATCCGTTCGCCAGCGGGCCGGCTCCTACAAGGTGCTCATCGGCATCGTTCAGGCTTTCAATCGTTACGCATTGCCCCGAAATACGCACAGCCTCGCTGAACCTGACCGTTGACCCGCAGTTCGGCGGTCAGATGCTGCACCGAGCCGTTAGCCGGGTCGACACAACGCTGCGGCGCGACATACAGCTCCACATGCTGATCGTTGGCATCGGTGATCAGATTGAAGCGACCTTCGGGCATTTGCTCCTCCATGTATGGCACCGCGAACGGCTCCTGGCCTTCACGCTCCAGCACCAGGCCCTTGCCGCTGGCATTGAGGTTCCATTTCGGGCCGTTGCCGCTGGCGTGAATGGTCAGACGCTTGAAGTTGGGGTCTTCGCAGGCGCCGCCTGGACGCTCAACGCGATACAGCTGAAACACATCGGCCTGGCCATCGCTGCCCTGCGCCTTGCTCGCGACGAAATTGCCACGTACGTCGGCAAAGGCCTTGCCGCTGTTGTCCACTACCGATGCTGCTTCCTGCAGCACGCCGGTGTTGCCCTTGTCGGCCACGGCATAGCGGCGCTGCTCGTTGCAGGGCTGGAAGAACAGCTTGCCGCCGTCGCCGCTGAGGATGCCCTGCATGCGGATCATGCCCGCGGTAGGTACCTTGCTCTCGGCGGTTTGCGAGGGCAGCAACTGGCAGCCGGCGAAAACAGGCAACAGGGCGAACATAAGGACAGAACGAGCAGCGAACATGTGGCGGTCTCCAGACAAGTGCCGCCACGTTACTCAGGCTGCTCGCTCATCACAAGTGGCGATTAACCGACGTGATAGGTCTGCCCGGTCTGCAGGCCCTCGACACTTTTGGCGTAGGCCAGCGCGACATCGGCGCCGGAAACCGGCTTGAAACCGCGGAAGTATGGCGCGTAGCTGCCCATGGCCTCGACCAGCACATTGGGGCTTACCGAGTTGACGCGCATGCCCCGTGGCATCTCGATGGCCGCTGCACAGACGAATGCATCGATTGCCCCGTTGACCAGACTGGCTGATGCTCCGGTGCGGATCGGGTCGTGGCTGGTGATGCCGGTGGTAAAGGTGAACGAGGCGCCATCGTTGGCGAATTCGCGACCGATCAACAGCAGGTTGACCTGGCCCATCAGCTTGTCACGCAGGCCCAGCGCGAAAGCGTCTTCGGTCATCTCGGCCAGCGGCGCGAACGTGACATTACCGGCGGCGCAAATCAGCGCATCGAAAGGACCTGTCCGTTCGAACAGTTTGCGGATCGAGGCGCTGTCACTAATATCGACGTGCTCATCCCCGCTGTTGCGGCCGATGCGAACGATGTCATGGCGGGGCGCCAATTCCTTCTCGATCGCCGAGCCGATGGTGCCGCTGGCGCCAATCAATAGAATCTTCACGATGCAGTCCTTCGGGTTAATGAGATCAGGCGCCCAGTGTGAGCCGCGTTTTCCCACGGATAAATGCGCCAAATGGCAATCCCGGTTTGTCGATAAGGAAACAATCATGAGCGAAATGGATGATCTGGCAGCGTTTGCCATGCTGGTTGAAGCCAACAGCTTCACCCTGGCGGCGCAATGGCTGGACACCAGCACCAGCCAGCTGTCCAAGCGCATCAGCAAGCTGGAAAAGAGCTTTGGCGTCACGCTCTTGCACCGCACCACCCGCAGCCTGACCCTGACCTCGGCGGGGGCGATTCTGCTACCCGAGGCCCGGGCCCTGTTGGCGCAGCGCGATCGGGTCCGCGATGCGATGGCCTATCTCAGCGAAAGCCTGATGGGGACGGTGCGGCTGACGGTGCCGGTGTCGTTGGGCGAGACGTTTTTTGAAGGGCTGCTGACCGAGTTCGCTAAACAATATCCCGATGTGCAGGTGGAGCTGGATCTGAACAACCAGTTTCGCGACATGCGCCGTGATGGCTTCGATCTGGGCATTCGTTCCAGCGTCGGCGTCGATGAGCGGCTGGTAGCCAAACCGCTGCTGTCGTTGCAGGAGCTGACCTGCGCCAGTCCCGAATACCTTGCCCAGCACGGCAAGCCGCAGACGCCAGAAGCCCTGCGGGTGCATCGTTGCCTGTTGAACAGTCACTATGCTGGGCGCGAAACCTGGGTCTATCACCAGAATCATGAGTTGAGCCGGGTCAATGTGCGAGGCACCTTTGCCAGCAATCACTATGGCCTGTTGAAGAAGGCTGCCCTGGTGGGGGCCGGGATCGCGCGGTTGCCTTCGTACATGGTGCACAACGAACTCAATGATGGGCGACTGCAGTGGTTGCTGCGTGATTACCAGACGCCGGTTTCGTCGCTGTTTCTGGTGCATCCGTTCGAAGGGCATCTGCCGAGACGGATTCAGGTGATGGCCGATTACCTGACCGAGTGGTTCGAGCGCAGTACGGCGGCGTTGGACAAGCTTTGACGCGAGTGATGAGGGGGGCTTGGTGTGTCAGATAGAGGATGCGTGGCAGACTCACCGCTTTTGCGGCCGTCGAGACGTCCGGCGTCTTTCACAAAGCTTGGTGAAAGTCGGGATTTGTGGTCACGCAGCCTGTAGGAGCCCCGGCTTGCTGGCGAACGCGGTGTGTCAGATACAGATTTTTCAGCTGATACACCGCGTTCGCCAGCAAGCCGGCTCCTACGGAGTTAAACCGTGGAGATCCCGCAGCAGCCAGCAAGCCAGCCGCCGCGAGTTGATGGACTGATCAACCCCCCAGATACGCATCCCGCACTTTCGGATCGACGAGCAGTTCTTCACCCGAACCTTGCATCACCACTCGGCCGTTCTCCAGAACGTAGGCGCGGTCGGCGATTTTCAGGGCCTGGTTGGCGTTCTGCTCGACCAGGAACACCGTTACGCCGTCACGACGCAGCTGTTCGACGATCTCGAAAATCTGCTGAATGATGATCGGTGCCAGGCCCAGGGAAGGTTCGTCGAGCAGCAGCAGCTTGGGCTTGCTCATCAGCGCGCGGCCGATGGCGAGCATTTGCTGTTCACCGCCGGACATCGTGCCGCCGCGCTGGTTGAAGCGTTCCTTCAAGCGCGGGAACAGTTGCAGAACCTTGTCCATCTGCTCCTGATAATCGCCCTTATCGGTGAAGAAGCCGCCCATGGCCAGGTTCTCTTCCACGGTCAGGCGGGCAAACACGCGACGGCCTTCCGGCACCACCGCGATGCTCTTGCGCATGATTACCGAAGACTCCAGGCCCACCAGTTCCTCGCCCATGTAGCGAATGCTGCCGCTGTGGGCGCGCGGCGAACCGCACAGGGTCATCAGCAGGGTGGATTTGCCCGCACCGTTGGCGCCGATCAGCGTAACGATTTCGCCCTGTTGCACATCGATGCTGACGCCGTGCAGCGCCTGAATCTTGCCGTAGAAAGTGGAAACGTTGTCGAACTGCAGCATTTACGCTTCCCCCAGGTAGGCTTTGATCACTTCAGGATTGTCGCGGATCTGCTCGGGCGTGCCGTCAGCCAGAGGCGTGCCCTGGTTGATCACCACGATGTGGTCGGAAATGCTCATGACCAGCTTCATGTCGTGCTCGATCAGCAACACCGTGGCGTTGTGTTCGTTGCGCAGCACGCCGATCAGCGCCTTCAGGTCTTCGGTTTCTCTAGGGTTCAAACCAGCTGCAGGCTCGTCGAGCATGAGGATGCGCGGGCGCGTCATCATGCAACGGGCGATTTCCAGACGGCGTTGCTGACCATAGGCCAGGGTGCCGGCAGGGCGGTTGGCGAAGGCTTTCAGGTCGACCGCTTCGAGCCAGTGCTCGGCGTATTCCATGGCCTCGCGCTCGCTTTTGCGGTACGACGGGGTCTTGAACAGGCCGGACAGGAAGTTGGTATTGAGGTGACGATGCTGCGCCACCAACAGATTCTCGACCGCGGTCATTTCCTTGAACAGACGCACGTTCTGGAAGGTCCGCACCACGCCCTTGCGCGCGATCTCGTGACCAGCCAGACCCTGGATCGGCTCGCCGTCGAGCAGGATGGTGCCCGCCGTGGGCTTGTAGAAACCGGTCAGGCAGTTGAAGACGGTGGTCTTGCCGGCTCCGTTGGGGCCGATCATCGACACGACCTGCTTCTCGTTGACGGTCAGACCCACGCCATTGACCGCCAACAGGCCGCCAAAGCGCATGCTCAAGCCCGAGGCTTGCAGAAGTGGACGGCTCATCAGCGCTCCCCCTTGAGTTTCATGACGGGACGCTGCATTGGCAGGAAGCCCTGAGGACGCCAGATCATCATCAGCACCATCAAGGCGCCGAAGCCCAGCATGCGGTATTCGCTGAATTCACGAAGCAGTTCCGGCAGCAGGATCATTACGATGGCTGCGAGAATCACGCCCAGCTGAGAACCCATGCCGCCGAGTACCACGATGGCGAGGATGATCGCCGATTCGAGGAAGGTGAACGATTCCGGGGTAATCAAACCTTGGCGCGCGGCGAAGAAACTACCGGCGAAACCGGCGAACGCAGCGCCCAGGGTGAACGCCGAGAGCTTGATGATCGTCGGGTTCAGACCCAGTGCGCGGCAGGCGATTTCGTCTTCACGCAGGGCTTCCCACGCGCGGCCGATCGGCATGCGCAGCAGGCGGTTGATCACGAACAGCGCGGCCAGTGCCATCAGCAGGGCGATCAAGTAAAGAAAGATCACCTTGTTGATGGAGTTATATTCCAGACCGAAATACTCGTGGAAGGTCTGCATTCCCTCTGCGGCCCTGCGTTCGAAGCTCAGGCCGAACAGCGTCGGTTTTTCGATATTGCTGATGCCGTTCGGACCGCCGGTGATGTCGGTCAGGTTACGCAGGAACAGACGAATGATTTCGCCGAAGCCCAGCGTCACGATGGCCAGATAGTCACCTCGCAGACGCAAGACCGGGAAGCCCAGCAGGAAACCGAAGGTGGCCGATGCGAGGCCCGCCAGTGGCAGGCAGATCCAGAAGCCGAAACCGAAGTAGTGCTGCAGCAGGGCGTAGGTGTAGGCACCAACGGCGTAGAAGCCGACGTAACCCAGGTCCAGCAGACCCGCCAGGCCGACCACGATGTTCAGGCCCAGGCCCAGCATTACGTAGATCAGGATCAGGGTCGCGATGTCCACCGCGCCGCGGGAACCGAAGAATGGCCATACCAGCGCCGCGATGACCAGCGCACCAAGGAACCAACGCTGGGTCGATGGCAGGGTCAGGAAGTTGCTGGTCTTGTCCGACACCAGTCGTTTCTGTGGGCGCGAACGCCACATGACGCTGATCTGCTCGTTGAACAGCACGCGCAGGAACATCAGCAAGGCAGCGGCGAGAATCACCAGTACGGTGGTGGTGCTGGCACCGACAACTGCCAGATTGACGCCGACGATATCCAGTTTCAGTCCGAGGATCGGGTAAGCGACGGCCAGTACCAGCACTGCGCTGAAGAGGGCCGATTTGAGATTCCTGGTCATACTTTTTCAACCTCCGGACGGCCGAGCAGGCCGGTTGGCCGGAACAACAACACCAATACGAGAAGACCGAACGCCACCACATCCTTGTACTGATCGCCGAAGATATCGGCGCCGAACGCTTCAGCCACACCCAGCACCAGACCGCCGAGCATCGCGCCCGGGATACTGCCGATACCGCCCAGAACCGCTGCGGTGAAGGCCTTGATGCCGACCAGGAAACCGGCGTTGGGGTTGATCACGCCATACTGCATGCTCAGCAGTACCGCGGCGACCGCCGCCAGCGCGGCACCGATGACGAATGTCAGGGCGATAATGTTGTTGGTGTTGATGCCCAGCAGGTTGGCCATCTTGATGTCTTCGGCGCAGGCGCGGCAGGCGCGACCCAGGCGGGAGCGGGAGATGAACCAGGTCAGACCGAGCATCGCGACCACAGTCACGATGAAGATCAGGATCTGCATATACGAGATCACCACTTCATGGGTGCTGCCGGGACCGAACACGAAGTTGCCGGGGATCAGATTGGGGATCGATTTGTCCTTGGAGTCCTGCGACAACAGCACGGTGTTTTGCAGGAATATCGACATACCGATCGCGGAAATCAGAGGGATCAGACGGTTGCTGCCGCGCAACGGACGGTAGGCGACCCGTTCGATGGCATAACCGTAGGCGCTGGTCACCACGATACTGGCGATGAACGCTGCGGTAATCAGCAGGGGCAGGTTGTCCAGACCCAGCATGGTCAGCCCGGCCAGGGCGATGAACGCCACGTACGAACCGATCATGTACACCTCGCCATGAGCGAAGTTGATCATGCCGATGATGCCGTAGACCATCGTATAGCCGATGGCGATCAGGGCATAAGTGCTGCCAATGGTCATGCCATTAACCAGCTGTTGGAAAAAATGATAGATGTCTATCTCGGGCATTGCCGCGCTCCTAAAAACCTTCTCGGTGTTTCACTGGTGAAGTCTTTTCCCGCTCGCGCGTCGTGATCTACGTCCGCGTTCGGCACGAGCCCAGCGATTCACTGGTGCGGTTTCAAGATGTTCAGGGATCGGGATTCTTGTGAAATCCATCAGCCCAGCTAAAACAAAGCCCACTGCGGTTGCAGTGGGCTCCGGGTAAGCATGAAGGCCGTGATTACTTCACAGGGGCTTCAGTCTTGCTGCCATCTTTGTGCCAGGTGTAAACGACGAATTTGAAGTCTTTCAGGTCACCCTTGGCGTCGAAAGACAGATCGCCGGTAGGGGTCTTGAAAGTACCGGCATGGATGGCGGCTGCCACTTTGGCGGTGTCTTCGGACTTGGCAGTGGTGATGGCGTCAGCGATCACTTCAACGGCAGCGTAGGCCGGGAACACGAAAGGACCGCTCGGGTCTTCTTTCTTCGCCTGGAACGCGGCAACCAGTTCCTTGTTCGCTGGATCCTGATCAAAGGATTTCGGCAGGGTCACCAGCAGGCCTTCGGAAGCGTCCTGGGCGATCTGCGAGATGGACGCGTTACCCACGCCTTCCGGGCCCATGAAACCGGCTTTAAGGCCTTTTTCCTGTGCCTGGCGCAGGATCAGGCCCAGTTCAGGGTGGTAGCCGCCGTAGTAGACGAAGTCGACGTTGGCTTGCTTGAGCTTGGCGATCAGCGAGGAGAAGTCCTTGTCGCCGGCGTTGATGCCTTCGAACAGGGCGACTTTCACGCCATCTTTTTCCAGGGTCTGCTTGACGGCAGTGGCGATGCCTTCACCGTACTGCTGCTTGTCGTGGATGACCGCAACGATCTTAGGCTTGACCTGCTTGGCGATGTATTCGCCAGCGGCCGGGCCCTGGGCACTGTCCAGACCGATGGTGCGGAAAACCAGCTTGTAGCCACGGGCAGTGATTTCCGGGCTGGTCGCAGCCGGGGTCACCATGATGATGCCTTCGTCTTCGTAGATGTCGGACGCAGGCTGAGTGGAGCTGGAGCACAGGTGGCCGACCACGAATTTCACGCCGTCGTTGACCACTTTGTTGGCGATTGCGACCGCTTGTTTAGGGTCACAAGCGTCGTCGTATTCGACGGCTTCGAGTTTCTTGCCATCCACGCCGCCTTTGGCGTTGATTTGCTCGATGGCCATTTTGGCACCGCTGAACTGCATGTCGCCGTACTGGGCAACAGCACCGGTTTTAGGGCCGGCGATGCCGATCTTGATGGTGTCAGCTGCGAACGAATGGCTGGCAACCCCCGCCAGAACCAGTGCGGCAAACAGCTTGGAAATCTGGTTAATACCCTTAGTCATGATGCTCCACTCTTGCGTTTGTAGTTTTTATAATCCTGACGGCCAGAAGCTGCAGGACCGGATTGATTTATCCAGGCCATACCCCCAGCAACTGTACCGGAACAGTTTAGAGCGCCGGTCGAGCGCTTGAAAAGCTGGCTGCAGGGGGCAAAACCCATTCATGTCGCTTTATCGAAAGAAAGATACACAATCAAGCCGATCGAATCCCCAATCGGGCTATTCAATCTATCGGCCTGAGCGAAGTTCTCTGCAATCAATCACTTGAATCCGGGTTTGAGCGTTAGAAACGCGGCGTTATCATTGCGCCGATTTTCTCAAACGGTGAAACCCATGAAGCAAGAACCTAGCACCCTCTATGCCAAGCTGCTTGGCGAGACAGCGTCGATCACGTGGAAAGAATTGCAACCATTCTTTGCCAAGGGTGCCCTGTTGTGGGTCGAGCCTTCGCAGGATTTAATCGCCGTGGCAGAGGCTTTTGCTGAAAACGCTGAGGCGAAGGTGGCTCAGTGGCTGCAGAGCGCGGAGGTCAGCAAGGTCTCTGAATCAAAGGCTCTGGACCTGCTGGAGAGGGATCCATCGTTGTGGGCGGTCGTTGTGGCGCCGTGGGTATTGATCCAGGAAAGGGCATAACGCGTCTCTGTGATCAATTTTGGTGCGCGCAATGATGGCAAAGTGGGTAGGTCGGTAACCGCGATTGGCTGGCCGGTAGCGAAAGATCACATGAGTCTGGTCGGTGGAGCACCAGCTTCCCTGAGCGCCGGGAGGGCATGTTCACTGATCGCGATATGAGTCATCGCAGACACCGGGCATAGGAATGACCATTAGCAGCCCGGCCTGCCGACGGTGGCGATTTCGAATTCGCCGGCCGGCAAGCCGCGCTGCTCTATAGGGGTCAGGTTCGCCGCAGCGTTCCTGCGAGGCGGTCTCAGCCTGCGACAAGCACCCGAATCGCCTCCAGACGCAACGCTGCTTTGTCCAGCATCGCCAGCCCTTGCTCGCGAAGTTCGCGCAGCGCAGTGAGCTCGCTGTCGCGTACGGTCGGGTTCACCGCTTGCAGCGCAGTCAGACGTGCCAGTTCTTCGTCGGTGTCTGCTGCCAGACGACGTTGCGCTTCGGCTACACGCTCGGCATGTTTCGGCGCGATCTTGCTTTCCGCAGCGTTGATCTGCGGATTCAATACATCGCGCTGGGCCTGAATGAACTTGTTGGCACTGGCGCGTGGCACGCTCTCCAGCTGATCGTTCAGGGTGGTGAACGACACGCGGCCCGACAGATCATTGCCGTTGCCATCCAGCAGGCAGCGCAGGGCGGCGGGTGGCAGATAGCGACCCAGTTGCAGCGAACGCGGAGCGACCACCTCGCTGACATACAGCAGTTCAAGCAGCACGGTGCCCGGTTTCAACGCTTTGTTCTTGATCAGCGCCACGGCGGTGTTGCCCATGGAGCCGGACAGCACCAGATCCATGCCGCCTTGCACCATCGGGTGTTCCCAGGTGATGAACTGCATGTCCTCGCGCGACAGTGCCTGGTTGCGGTCGTACGTGATGGTCACGCCTTCGTCGTCGCCCAGCGGGAAGCTGGCGTCGAGCATCTTCTCGCTCGGCTTGAGGATCAGGGCGTTTTCCGAATGGTCTTCGCTGTCGATACCGAACGCGTCGAACAGGGTTTCCATGTAGATCGGCAGGGTGAACTGGTCGTCCTGCTCAAGGATCGCCTCCACCAGCGCGTCCCCTTCCCCAGCGCCGCCAGAGTTGAGTTCCAGCAGACGGTCGCGACCGGTGTGCAGTTCGGTTTCCAGACGCTCACGCTCGGCACGCGCTTCGTTGACCAGTGCATTCCAGTCGTCATCGTCGCCACCCTCAAGCAGCGGCAAGAGGCGCGGGCCAAATTGATGCTGCAGGGCGTTGCCGGTCGGGCAGGTATTGAGGAAGGCATTGAGCGCTTCGTGATACCACTGGAACAGGCGCTCTTGCGGGCTGGTTTCCAGATACGGCACGTGCAATTCGATGATGTGCTTCTGGCCGATACGGTCCAGACGACCGATACGCTGTTCCAGCAGGTCTGGGTGCGCAGGCAGGTCAAACAGCACCAGATGATGGGAGAACTGGAAGTTGCGACCCTCACTGCCGATTTCCGAGCAGATCAGCACCTGCGCGCCGAACTCTTCGTCGGCGAAGTACGCCGCCGCGCGGTCGCGCTCCAGAATGTTCATGCCTTCATGGAACACGGTCGCCGGAATCCCGGAACGCACGCGCAGGGCGTCTTCAAGGTCCATCGCGGTTTCGGCGTGGGCGCAGATCACCAGCACTTTGACGCGCTTGAGCATCTTAAGCGTATCGATCAGCCAGTCGACGCGCGGGTCGAAGCGCCACCAGCGTTCTTCTTCGCTGGTATCGCCCTGTGCCTGGAAGCTGACTTCCGGATACAGATCAGCGTGATCGCCGATCGGCAATTCCAGATATTCGGCAGGGCAAGGCAGCGGATACGGATGCAGCTTACGCTCCGGGAAGCCTTGCACGGCGGCGCGGGTGTTGCGGAACAGAACGCGGCCGGTGCCATGACGATCGAGCAGTTCACGGATCAGGCGCGCGCTGGCTTCGGTGTCGCCATCGGCCACGGCGCCCAGCAGGGCTTCACCTTCGGCCCCGAGGAAGCCTTGAATGGTCTTGTGTGCCTGCGGCGACAGACGGCCTTGATCGAGCAGCTCCTGGACAGCTTCGGCCACCGGGCGATAGTTCTCGCTTTCGGCGCGGAAGGCATGCAAGTCGTGGAAGCGGTTCGGGTCGAGCAGCCGCAGACGAGCGAAATGGCTGTCCTGACCCAATTGTTCCGGGGTCGCCGTGAGCAACAGCACGCCTGGGATCACTTCGGCCAGTTGTTCGACCAGCGAATATTCGGAGCTGGCCTTGTCTTCGTGCCAGACCAGATGGTGAGCTTCGTCGACCACCAGCAGGTCCCAGCCCGCCGCGAACAGTGCGTCCTGGGCCTTTTCGTCATCAACCAGCCACTCCAGCGAAACCAGCGCCAGTTGGGTGTCTTCGAACGGGTTGCTGGCATCGCTTTCGATGAAACGCTCGGCGTCGAACAGCGCGACCTGCAGGTTGAAACGGCGGCGCATTTCAACCAGCCACTGGTGCTGCAGGTTTTCCGGGACCAGGATCAGCACGCGGCTGGCGCGACCTGACAACAGCTGGCGATGGATCACCAGACCGGCTTCGATGGTCTTGCCCAGACCCACTTCGTCGGCCAGCAATACGCGCGGGGCGATGCGGTCGGCGACTTCGCGCGCAATGTGCAACTGGTGAGCGATAGGTTGGGCACGAACCCCGCCCAGGCCCCAAAGCGAGGATTGCAACTGACGGCTTGTGTGCTCGAGCGTGTGATAACGAAGAGAGAACCAGGCCAGCGGATCGATCTGCCCAGCGAACAGGCGGTCGCTTGCCAGACGGAACTGAATGAAGTTCGAGAGCTGGGTTTCCGGCAGGGTGACCTGTTGGTTCTGCGCGTTGAGGCCGTGATAGACCAGCAGGCCATCGACGTCCTCGACTTCGCGAACGGTCATCTTCCAGTTCTCGAAATGAGTGATCGTGTCACCCGGCGAGAAGCGCACACGCGTGAGCGGGGCATTGCGCAATGCATACTGGCGGGTATCGCCAGTGGCCGGATAGAGCACGGTCAACAAGCGGCCGTCCTGTGCCAGAACGGTGCCTAAACCCAGCTCGGCTTCGCTGTCGCTAATCCAGCGTTGCCCCGGTTGATACTGCTGCGCCATGCTGCCTGACTCCCGCCTTGAAAAAGCCGACTATGGTAACGGAACAAGCCGCCAGGCCAAAGCTCTTGTGAACGCTCTGTTGTAAAAACGGCCGGATTTACGAGGCCTTTGGCCTGGCGCTGGCACTAGTTGCGAAAAACATAGTCGAAACTTCCTCTTCACACGGCTCAAGTCGACGAAACGGCAGCCGACAGCCTGTTAACAGGAGACCATTATCATGCTGCCACCGCTGATCCCTTTGAGTGCAGCCCCCATCACTGCGCAGCAGGACCCGGTCAAACCCACTCCCGACATTCCACCGGTCAAGCCCGTGCAGCCGAGCTCCAGCGAGACCACGATCAATATGGGCGCGCGCGACCCCGAACAGGCCCAGTTGCTGCTGCGCGAAGAACAGCGGCGACAGCAAAGACGCCGTCGTGATCGCCGCGCCGCCGATCGCCACCCCGATCTGAATGAGGGGAATGAGGCAGATGCTCGGCAAACCTCGCAACAGCATGCGCACACCGGCCCCGCAATAGCCGGTGATTACCTCAATGCCGACAACACCGTTCCGGTGGTGCCGATCATCGATGACGAGCCGCGTCAGGGGTTGTGGGTGGATTTGAAGGTCTGAGGTGCTGGTCAGCGCCCGTGTGATTGCGCATTATTGTCGCCATTGGGCATTCGAGAGCAGCACGCCATGAGCAACGACGAAAAACTGGTAGACCTGAGCGTCGAGCGCGCCAAGCGTGTTCATGATCTCAATGACAAGCGGCTCAACGAGGTGCGTCAGGCCTTCGAGCAGGCGATGCCGTTGGGCAAGACCAAAAAGAAAAACAAGAACAAGCCAAAGAAGCGCTAGATCTCCCTTCTGCTATTCCCCGACTTGGTCAATCCGCTGCGTGTTCTTAGCGTGCGGAATTGACTTGGGTCAACACTCCCCAGTCCCTCTCTGGTTAATCTGCACCCATTGAACAGGGTCATAGCAGGAGGGGCGCTGATGGGTCTCGATCATGCGGTGATAGCTGGTGTCATGACGGTCATGCTGATTCTGAGTGCTTTCGCAGGGCTGGCATTGTTCATCTGGAGAGATTCGCACAAGCGCGGTAAGGATTGAGTCTCCAATAAAAGAGCACGCAAGGCATTTTGGGCGACTTCGGTTGCCCATTTTTTTGGGCTAGGGTTTTTGGGGGTGAGGTGGAAATTGGGGGCATATCCGTTATGGATGGTGCTGCCTTGTTGTTCTGCGTAACGGCAGAAGCGTTTCGACTTCGTCGAGTTACTTTTGAAAAACGACAAAAATAACCAAAATCGTTTGCTCCTGGTTGGGCCCGACTTCGTCGGGTTCCCTCACTCTGGCGACGCTCCGTGGGCCCGCCGCGATCCGCCATCCATGCCGCTCGGCCCGCGGAGCGCCACCCGCGTTTGGCCTGTACCCAAGTCGCGATTTGTATCGTCTGAACTATCGCGTATGAAAGCAACGCGGGCTGATGCTAACGCTCTACGCATTTCCGGTGCCGAATACAATCGTTCAGTACACCCCGATTTATTGTAGGAGCCGGCTTGCTGGCGAACGCGGAGTGTCAGAC
>NZ_JBOICF010000027.1:0-9311 GCF_050739935.1 Pseudomonas sp.
AATGATGCCGACGAAGCTGGCGAGCACATGCTGCAACGCCGCGAAAATTGCGGCGCTGAAATGCGGTCGGTCGTCGAGTCCGTAGATCAGGTCGGTTTTTCTCGCGGCCGGGCGCGATGAGGAAGAGCTTTGAGCTGTGGTCATGGTTAGCCTGCCATTTGTTTTTATTCGGTCATGGGCTTTGCAGTTGACGCTGAACCGACCTGTATACAAAAGCTGTCTATCAGGTCAGGTTTTTCGACTCTACAACATGTCGACACATTGAAAAACAATTCATTTATAAATTGTGTACAAAAAATTGGCATGGACGAGAAGCAGAGCCGTATGAAAAGGGCGCGCAGGATGCCAGAAAATACTTCGCGGGTCTGCGATTAGCGGCTTATTCTGTTGCCGCTGAACCTTGCTGCGCATGCTGACATCCAAGCTCACGCGCGATATTCGGTCAGCCGGGTATGGCGGGTTTGACCTCTTCGCGAAGAAGTCTTGAGGAACAGGTTCTCGACAAGGAGGTTTCAACCAGGGTGTATCGATCTTCATGAGCACTGCACATCTTTTGTCCTTGACCGATCAGCAGGTCGCGCTGATTTCCCGAGCACTCGCCGACCACAGGCGATATCAGATTCTGCTTCAGATCAGCGCATCCACCGAGGCGGTGCCATGCGCCGAACTTCTCAAGGCCCATCCTGTCAGCGCGGCGACCGTGTCGCACCACACCAAGGAGCTGGAACGCGCTGGACTCATCACCACGCTGCGTGAAGGCAAATACGCCAGTTTCATGATGCAGCGCGACGTGTTGCGCGCCTATGCGCAGCAGTTGACGCAGTTCTGCTGAGCAGAGCTCGCCGGACATTCCCTGCAGTCACCTTGATAGTTACTGGTATACGCCTGTAAATTGGTCGGCCTGCCTTTCCCATCCTCTCGCCTCATGCAGGCGCATTCGGAGTTCCTCATGTACCCAGACGTTCAGCTGTATATCGATGGCCAATGGCGCGCCAGTGAAGACGGCCGCACCATTGCCGTTATCAACCCGGCGACCGGTGACACCCTAGGCACCGTTGCCCATGCCAGTATCGCCGACCTGGATCAGGCCTTGGCCGCCGCCGAACGCGGTTTCGAAACCTGGCGCAGTACTCCGGCCTACGACCGCTACAAAATCATGCAAAAGGCCGCCGACCTGTTGCGCGATCGCGTTGATCACATCGCCAGCGTGATGACGCAGGAACAGGGCAAGCCACTGGCCGAAGCGCGCATGGAAACCCTGTCCGCCGCCGACATCATCGATTGGCTGGCTGAAGAAGGTCGTCGCGCGTATGGCCGTCTGGTGCCGTCTCGCAACGTCTCCGTTGAGCAGAAAGTCATTAAGGAGCCGGTCGGTCCGGTCGCCGCGTTCACTCCCTGGAATTTCCCGATCAACCAGGTTGTGCGCAAACTCTCGTCGGCGCTGGCCGCGGGCTGCTCGATCATCGTCAAGGCACCGGAAGAAACCCCGGCATCACCCGCCGAACTGATCCGTGCTTTCATCGACGCAGGTGTTCCGGCCGGTGTCATCGGTCTTGTGTTTGGCGACCCGGCGCAGATCTCCAGCTACCTGATCGCCCATCCAGTCATCAAGAAAGTCACCTTCACCGGCTCGACCCCGGTCGGCAAGCAATTGGCGGCGCTGGCGGGTCAGCACATGAAGCGCGCGACCATGGAGCTGGGTGGTCATGCGCCGGCGCTGGTGTTCGATGACGCCGATCTCGATCTGGCGGCGCGTACCTTGTCAGGTGCCAAGTTCCGCAATGCCGGGCAGGTGTGCGTGTCGCCGACCCGTATTCTGGTGCAGCGCGGCGTGTACGAGAAGTTCATCGAGAAATTCGTCGGCCTGACCCATGAAGTCAAGGTTGGCAATGGCCTGGAGCAGGGTGTGACCATGGGGCCGCTGGCCAACGAACGTCGCGCGCCTGCACTGACGGCACTGGTCAACGACGCGGCTGATCGCGGAGCGAAACTGCACATCGGCGGCAAGAGCGTCGATGGGCCGGGTTATTTCTTCCAGCCGACCGTGCTCAGCGGTCTGACCCCTGAAATGCGCATCATGAACGAAGAACCATTCGGTCCTGTAGCGCTGATCGTGCCGTTCGATACGGTGGAGGACGCGGTGAAGGAGTCTAACCGCGTGCCGTTCGGGCTGGCGTCTTACGCGTTCACCACTTCGATGAAAACGGCTCACATTCTGAGTACGCGGATTGAAGCGGGGATGCTGTCGATCAACCATCAGGGTATTGGTCTGGTGGAGGTTCCGTTTGGCGGCGTCAAGGATTCCGGTTATGGGTCAGAGGGTGGCACCGAGGCGATCGAGGCTTATCTGAATACCAAGCTGGTGACGGTGTTCAATCTGTAAGGAAGTTGCGGCGTTCAGCGCTATTGGCGCGTGAATGACCGGCAGCAACACGGCTTGCCTGCGGTAGCGTCCGCAAGATCGCTACCGCTGGCAAGCCGGACTGCTACAGGGATGATGCATTACGCTGAATTCCGGTACGCCACAGGGCCGGTCGTGACAGGGATCAGGCTTGTATGAAGAATCCCCGCCACAAGCAAAGGGCTCAACCCTCCTGCGAAGATGCGCGTTTTTCGCGCTTCATTTGCATCACCAGCGTGAATCGGTCATCGGGGTAAACCGTTTCCGACACCGCAATCAATCCCCCTTGTTCGTCGCGATACTGGCGGATGATGTTCAGTCCCAGCGAGCCCGCCGCTGCATTCAGCCCGGCGGCAAGGTCGGCGTTTAACTGGACGGGCCTGACTTGCTGGTCCACTGCATCGATCCTGCGTCCGAATTCCTTTTCTATCAGCGCTGCAATCAATTCCCCCGGGCGCTGTTCGGCCAGGGGGATGATCTGCGCGTACATCTGATCGGCATAGACGTCGGTCCAGCACAGCGGCGAATTGCGCTGGTTTACGTCGACTTTGATGCTCGACATGCAGAAGCAGTGCCCGCCGGGTTCGAGTCCCAGGCGTCGGGCCTGGGCGATGTCGACGACAAAATGCCGGACCTGCTGAACGTCGCGAATGTGGGTTTCCGCCACATGCACCAGATCGGCCACTGAAGCCAGCGATTGCGAGTAACCGCCACTGGGCGTGGCCGCTTCGACCCGCGTGCCGACGCGTTTGCGGCGCGACACCATTCCCTGATTCTGCAACTGCGTGATCGCCGCGCGCACGGTGTGTCGGCTCACGTCGTACAGCTCGCACAGTTCGAATTCCGTCGGCAGCAGAGACCCCACCGGATAGCGCCCGTTGCCGATGCCTTCCATGAGGTCACTGGCCACCGCGGCGTAACGCGTTTGATTGATGCCTTCCATCGAGCTCTCTCCACAGCGAGTTGACAGTGTATCAGGGCAGCGGTTAATAATTATGTACGGACATAATAAATATGTACGGCCAATAACAACATTTGGGACCCATCGCATGTCCACTACCGTTTTTGACTCTGCACTGTTCCGCGACATGTTCGGCACCGCCGAGATGCGTGAAGTGTTCTCCGACAAGGCGCTGATCGGGCGTTACATCGAAGTTGAGGTCGCGCTGGCGCACGCCGAGGCCCGCTGTGGTGTGATCCCTGCCGATGCTGCCGAACAGATTGCCGCCAAGGCCACTTTCGAATCGCTGGATCTGGCGCTGATGCAGCACGAAACCGAGATCGTCGGTTACCCGATCCTGCCGCTGGTGGAGCAACTGTCCAAAACCTGCGGCGAGGCCGGGCGCTACGTGCATTGGGGCGCCACCACCCAGGACATCATGGACACCGCGGTGGTCCTGCAAGTCCGCGCCGCCCTGGCGCTGGTCGAGCGTGACATCCAGGCAGTACGCGGGCTGCTCGCCGGGTTGGCGCAGCGTTATCGCGATACGCCCATGGCCGGTCGTACTCACTTGCAACACGCCTTGCCGATCACCTTCGGCTACAAGTGCGCAGTGTGGCTCAGCATGTTCGACCGTCATGCCGAGCGTTTGGTGGAGCTGCGCCCGCGGGTCGAAGTCGGGCAGTTCGCCGGTGCCGCCGGGACCCTTGCGTCGTTGGGTGACAAAGGCCTCGAGGTGCAGGAAGCGTTGATGGCCGAGCTGGGTCTGGGTGTGCCCCAGGCGACCTGGCACGTCGCGCGCGATGGCCTGGCCGAAACCCTCAACTTCCTCGGGTTGGTCACGGCGTCGCTGGGCAAGGTCGCGCTGGACGTCATGATGATGATGACCAGCGAGCTGGGCGAGGCCTACGAGCCGTTCGTCAAGGGCCGTGGCGCCAGCAGCACCATGCCGCAGAAGCGCAACCCGATTTCCTGCGAACTGATGTACGCGGCGGCCAAGGGCGTGCGCCAACAGGCGGGGCTGATGCTCGACGCGATGATCCAGGACTTCGAGCGTTCCACTGGCCCGTGGCAGGCGGAATGGATCGCCATTCCCGAAGCGTTCGCCTTGACCGCGGCTTCGCTGGGGCAGGCGAAATTCATGCTCGCAGGGCTTGAAGTGCGGCCTGAGCGAATGCTGAAAAACCTCAATATGACCCAAGGCCTGATCGTCGCCGAAGCCGTGATGATGGGCCTGGCCCCGGCGTTGGGCAGGCAGGTCGCCCACGACGTCGTGTACGCCGCGTGCCGCGTTGCCAACGACGAAAACATCAGTTTGTTCGACGCGCTGGTCGCGCAGGGCGCGGTCACCGAGCGTCTCGATCGGGCCGAGCTACAGCGCCTGACCGATCCGCGCAACTACCTGGGCCTGGCGCCGCAGATGGTGGATCGCGCGCTGGCCCGGGAAGGTTCGGTCAAGCGCTGAGTCCATGGCCTGGCCTACCCGCGAGCAGGCCGGGCCACGGGCTGTTCAGACCCCGTCTCTGCCCCATAACAACAATGAGAGCGCAAGCATGTCTTCTACCGGTAAAAAACCGTTTTACCGCGACCTAACCTTCCAGGTGATCGCGGCCATGGTCCTGGGTATCGCCTTTGGCTTCATCGCGCCTGAGCTGGCGGCCAGCTTCAGGATCCTGGGCGATATCTTTCTCAAGCTGATCAAGACCGCCGTCGCGCCGCTGGTGTTCTTCACCGTCGTGCACGGCATCGCCTCGGCGGGTGACATCAAGCGCGTCGGCAAGCTTGGTCTGCGTGCGCTGATCTATTTCGAGGTGCTGTCCACGGTCGCCCTGGCCATCGGTCTGATCTGGGGCAATCTGCTGCAGATCGGCTCGGGCATGCACGACGCCCATCCCAGCAGCGCAACGGCAGCGGCGGCCAGCGCGGCGGTCGCCAAGGGGCATGGCCCGGCGTCGACCATGGACTTCATCTACGGCATCTTCCCCGACAACTTCGTCGGTGCCTTTGCTGGCGGTCAGTTGTTGCAGGTGTTGGTGATTTCCGTGCTGTTCGGTTTCGCATTGCTGGCGCTGAAACCGGAGCGTCGAGAAGTGATCGAGGAGGGCCTGAGTCGTATCTCCGAATGCTTCTTCGAGTTCATCAACCTGATCATGAAATTCGCTCCGCTGGGCGCGTTCGGTTCGGTGGCCTATGCGGTCGGCAGCAACGGCACGGCGGTGCTGATGTCATTGGCCAACCTGGTGCTGATGTTCTACGTGGCGATTTTCTTTTTCATCTTCGTGGTACTGGGCGCCGTTTGCAGGTTGTCGGGTTTCAGCCTGTGGCGATTTCTGAACTACATCAAGGACGAGATATTCATCGTGCTCGGCACGGCCTCCTCGGAGAGCGCACTGCCACGCCTGTTGCAGAAACTGGAGAAGTTCGGCTGTTCCAAACAGAGTGTTGGCCTGGTGCTGCCTACCGGTTACGCGTTCAATCTCGACGGCACGGCGATCTACATGTCGCTGTGCGTGCTGTTCATCGCCAACGCCTATGGCGTGCCGCTGAGCTGGGAACATCAACTGGGCATCGTCGCCATCATGCTGGTGACTTCCAAGGGCGCTGCGGCGGTGTCCGGCGGCAGCTTCGTGGTGTTCGCCGCAACGGTGACGGCGGTTGGCGTGCTGCCCGCCGAGGGGCTGGCGTTGCTGTTTGGCGTGTACCGTTTCATGTCGATGGCCATCGCCACGTGCAACACCATTGGCAACAGCGTCGCCACGGTGGTCGTCGCCAAGTGGGCCGGAGAGTTCTCCGAGCAGACCGCCCGCGAGGAATACCGTCGCGAACTGGGCCGTGCGCCGGGGGCTGCGCTATGAGCGAGGTACGGTTGGAAAATGATGCGTTCGGTCCGGTGGCGATTCCCGCCGACCGTTACTGGGGCGCTCAGACCCAGCGTGCGCTCAAGGTCTTCGGCGGTTATGGCGAGCGTTTTTCACCAGGTCTGATCCATGCCTTCGGCCTGCAGAAGCTCGCGGCGGCGCGCGCCAATCGAAGTCTCGGCGCGCTGCCTGAGCACTTGGCGCAGGCCATCGAACAGGCTGCGGCCCGCGTCGCATCTGGCGAGTTCGACGAGCATTTCCCGCTGACGATCTGGCAAACCGGCTCTGGCACCCAGACCAACATGAATGCCAACGAGGTGATCGCCAATCTGGCGAACCTGGAACTGGGCGGGGCGCTTGGAAGCAAGCAGCCGGTGCATCCCAATGATCACGTCAACCGTTCGCAATCATCCAACGACAGCTTCCCCACGGTGATGCATGTGGCAGCCGCGTTGCAGTTGCGTGATGAGCTGCTGCCTGCGCTGGCGGGGTTGCGCGACGCCTTGGCCGACAAGGCGCAGGCATGGGCGAACGTATTGAAGATCGGTCGCACGCACCTGATGGACGCTGTGCCGATGACCCAGGGCCAGGCATTCGACGCCTTTTCCCGGCAGATCGGCCACGGCATCGCGCGCATCGAAAGCTGCCTCCCGCGTTTGCGCACGCTGCCTCAGGGCGGCACGGCGGTGGGCACCGGGCTCAATGCACCCTTGGGATTCGATCAGGCGTTCTGTGAGAAGTTGAGCGAAGTGACGGGCGACCAGTTCACGCCGAACCCGAGCAAATTCGAAGGCATGGGCACCCACGATGCGCTGGTGGAGGTGTCCGGCGCGTTGAACGTGCTGGCCGTGTCGTTGAGCAAAATCGGCAACGACATTCGCCTGTTGGGTTCCGGGCCGCGTTGCGGGCTGGGCGAATTGCTGCTGCCGGACGATGGCCTGACCTCGTCGATCATGCCTGGCAAACGTAATCCGACTCTCGCCGAAGTGTTGCTGCAGGCGGCGATGCAAGTCATGGGTAACCACACCACCATCACCGTGGCCGGGGCGTCCAGCGCGTTTGAGCTGAACGTGGCCAAGCCCGTGCTGATCCACAACCTGTTGCAGTCTATTGGCGTGCTCGCCCATTGCGTCGGCATTTTCAGCGAAAAACTGATCAAGGGACTGCAGGTCAATCACTCACAACTGGCCGATAACCTGGAAAACGCGTTGCTGATGGCCACTGTGCTGAACCCGGTTCTGGGTTATGACCGGGTGGCGCAGATCACCCGCAAGGCGGCGCAGGAAGGCCTGTCACCCAAGGCCGCAGCAGTAGCACTGGGTTTCATCACCGCCCAGGACTATGAGCGGCTGGTCAGGCCGGAACTGATGGTCGGGCCTCAGGCGTCGTGAGGTATTCACCGCTGATCGATTGGCTGAACTCCCGAAGCCGCTGAGGGCTCTCACACCAGAGGTCACCTCCGATCTCCGGTGTGAGGATTCCCCATGGCAGACGCTGGCACAGTCTTCGAAACCGATCTCCCCGCGCGTCTGGACCGCCTGCCTTGGGGGCGGTTTCATACGTTGCTGGTATTCGCACTGGGCATCACCTGGCTGCTCGACGGCCTGGAAGTCACACTCGCCGGCTCCGTTTCCGGTGCGCTGAAAGAAAGTCCGGTGTTGCATATGAACAATACCGATATCGGCCTGGCGGGTGGCGCTTACATCTGCGGGGCAGTATTGGGAGCGTTGTTCTTCGGCTGGCTGACCGACCGGCTGGGACGCCGCAAGCTGTTCTTCATCACGCTGGCGCTGTATATCAGCGCAACCGCGGCCACAGCGTTTTCCTTCAGTTTGTGGAGCTTCATGCTGTTCCGGTTTTTGACCGGCATGGGCATCGGCGGCGAATACACCGCCATCAATTCGACGATTCAGGAATTCACCCCGGCACGCTTTCGGGGCTGGGTCGACCTGACGATCAACGGCACATTCTGGATCGGCGCGGCGTTGGGCGCCGGTGGCTCGATCATTCTGCTGGATCCTGGCTGGATCGGCGCTGAGCTGGGCTGGCGTCTGTGTTTCGGGATCGGCGCGGTGCTGGGGCTGGCGATTCTGCTGATGCGCCTGTGGCTCCCGGAAAGCCCTCGCTGGCTGCTGATCCACGGGCAGGCCGAGGAGGCGAGAGAGATTGTCGAAGGAATAGAAGAACGGCTACGCCAGCAGGGTCACGAACTGGCCGAACCTGACGGTCAGAAGCTGCGCTTGCACGCGCGGGATCACACGCCGCTCAAGGAAATTTTCGACACGCTGTTCAACACGTATCGGCGGCGCGCGCTGGTCGGCCTGACACTGCTCACCGCCCAGGCGTTTTTCTACAACGCGATTTTCTTCACTTATGCACTGGTGCTCACCGAGTTCTATCAGGTGCCTTCGGCTTCGATCGGCTGGTATGTCCTGCCACTGGCGCTGGGGAATTTCTGCGGGCCGTTGCTGCTGGGCAGGCTGTTCGACGTGATTGGCCGACGAGTGATGATCAGCCTGACCTATGCGGTCTCCGCCGTGCTGCTGTGCATCAGCGGCTATCTGTTCGAGCAAGGCGTGCTCAACGTGACCCAGCAGGCCATCGCCTGGATGATCATCTTCTTCTTCGCCTCGGCGGCGGCGAGTTCGGCGTACCTGACAGTGGCCGAAACCTTCCCGCTGGAGATCCGGGCGTTGGCGATTGCGGTGTTCTATGCCTTTGGCACGGCGCTGGGCGGGATTATCGGACCGACATTATTTGGTCAGTTGATCGACAGCCATCAACGTGGTCCGGTGTTCATCGGCTATCTGATTGGCGCGGCGTTGATGTTGCTGGCGGCGGTGGTACAGGCGATCTGGGGCGTTGCTTCAGAGCGCAAGTCGCTGGAGCAAGTGGCCCGACCGTTGTCCCAGGCCAGTGATTGAGCGATGCCCTGTAGCAGTCCGGCTTGCGGGCGGCAGCGATCCTGACGCCACCATCGCCAAGCCGTGCTGCGGGTATTTTGTGTCGGTTCCAAGATAAAACCACGCCCATAAAAACCCCATGTACCTGTAGGAGCCGGCTTGCTGGCGAACCGGATGTGTCAGGTGCTGTTGATTTGACCGATAGACCG
>NZ_JBOICF010000028.1:0-18380 GCF_050739935.1 Pseudomonas sp.
TTCCGCCATACGACTGTAGGAGCCGGCTTGCTGGCGAACCCGGTGGATCAGACACATCGATACTGGATGACACACCGCCGTTCGCCAACAAGCCGGCCCCTACAGTTCAAACGCAATCGCCGTGAGAGCGAGATTACTCGCGACGAAACATTTAAAGACAGCCCACTACCCCTTCCCCTTCAACTCCGCCAACTTCTGCGCCACACCGGCTGCGGTCTGCTCGCCCATCAACTGTTCGCGTACCTTGCCCTTGTCGTCAATGATGTAGGTCACCGGCAAGGCTTCGCTCTTTGGCAAATCGTATTGATCGGCCGGGTCTTGGGCCAGCACGGTGAACTTGATGCCCAGAGCATTGCTGGCGGTTTTCAGATCCTCACCCTGCAAATTGTCGAAGTTGACCCCGAACACGCTGACGTTCTGCCCACTCATTTGCTCGGACAATTTGTTCAATTCCGGAATTTCCGTACGGCACGGGCCACACCATTCGGCCCAGTAGTTGACCACCAGCCAATGATTGTCGATCCGGTCGCTGGCGATCTTCTGACCGTTCTGGTCAGTCCCCAGATCGACCCCGCACCCGCTGAGCAACACACTCCCGATAAGTGCTACCGCTGCTGCCAGACGCCTTGCCATGATGCTTTTTCCTTTCATATAAAACCGACATTGGCCTTTGCCGTCACGGCTGTAGAATACCCGCCACCTCACGAAAGATGCGACCCGCAAATGACCGATCTGACGCTTTATCACAACCCGCGCTGCTCCAAGTCACGTGGCGCGCTGGAATTGCTCGAAGAACGCGGCCTGACCCCGACCATCGTCCGCTATCTGGAAACCCCGCCGGATGCCGCGCAATTGCAGGACTTGCTCAGCAAGCTCGGCATCGGTGCGCGCAACCTGCTGCGCAGCGGTGAAGATGACTACAAGACCCTGAACCTGGCCGACACCAGCCTCAGCGACGAGCAATTGATCGCCGCCATGGCCGCACACCCGAAACTGATCGAGCGACCGATCCTGATCGTGGGCGACAAGGCTGTGATCGGTCGCCCGCCAGAGAAAATTCTGGAGATCCTGCCTTGAGCGCGCCCTACATTCTGGTTCTGTACTACAGCCGTAATGGCTCGACCGGTGAAATGGCTCGGCAGATCGCCCGCGGCATCGAAATGGGCGGCATGGAGGCACGCCTGCGCACGGTTCCTGCGATCTCCGCCGAATGCGAAGCGGTGGCGCCGAGCATTCCGGAGACCGGCGCGCTATACGCCACCCTTGACGATCTGAAGAACTGCGCGGGGTTGGCGCTGGGCAGTCCGACGCGCTTCGGCAACATGGCCGCGCCACTCAAATATTTCCTCGACGGCACCAGCAATCTCTGGCTGACCGGCGCGCTGGTCGGCAAGCCTGCGAGCGTGTTCACTTCCACCGCCAGCCTGCATGGCGGACAGGAAACCACGCTAATGTCGATGCTGCTGCCCTTGCTGCACCACGGCATGCTGGTCACGGGTTTGCCTTACAGCGAAGCGGCACTGATTGAGACCAGCGGCGGCGGCACGCCTTATGGCGCCAGTCACCACGCCGGGGCCGATGGCAAGCGCCCTCTTGATCAACACGAGACCACGCTGTGTCGCGCACTGGGCCAGCGCCTGGCGAAGACCGCCCTGCTGCTGGACCCATCGCGTGGCTAGAATGCCCAAGGCGCTGCCTGCTCTGGAATGGCTGGCACCTCGTGTCCGCTGGGGCCGGATCGCCGCCTTGCTGTGCTTTTTCGGGCTGATCGCGTTGCTGTGCATTTATTATCTGGGCTTCGCCGATCTGCATGGCGCGCGACCCTGGGTGATTCTTTCGATTGAACTGGTGCCGCTGCTGGTGCTCTCACCGGGGATGCTCATCGGCAGCGCGCGCGGCCATTCATGGACCTGTTTCGTGGTGAATCTGTATTTCATCAAAGGCGCACTCGCGGCGTACGACCCCAGCCGTATGGTGTTCGGCGTGCTGGAGATGCTGGCGAGTCTGGCGGTGTTCATCAGCGCGCTGCTGTACGCGCGCTGGCGGTTTCAATACGACCGCAAAATCGCGGGTGAAGGCGCCTGCTGACACTGCAATCACAGATCCGACACCGATCCTCGAGCAGCAAGGCCCAAGCATGCCGTGCGGCTACAGGAACTGCGTCCGTGCGCAACAACGCTCATTTTTTTGGAGAGGGCATGCAAGACTACAAATGGCTCAATGAATACTGCCTCAACCGCTTTGGCTCCGCCGCCGCACTCGAAGCGCATTTACCGACCCCCGCAACGCCGAAAAAACTCAAGGCCCTCAGCGACGACCGTTACTTGTCGACCATGGCCCTGCGGGTGTTTCGCGCGGGTCTGAAGCACAGCCTGGTGGACGCCAAATGGCCGGCCTTCGAGCAGGTGTTCTTCGGGTTCGATCCGGAAAAGGTCGTACTGATGGGCGCTGATCATCTGGAGCGGTTGATGCAGGACGCGCGGATCATTCGCCATCTCGGCAAGCTCAAGAGTGTGCCGCGCAATGCCCAGCTGATCCTCGACATTGCCCATGAACACGGCAGCTTCGGCAACTTCATCGCCGACTGGCCGGTGACCGATATCGTCGGTCTGTGGCGCTATCTGTTCAAACACGGCAATCAGATGGGCGGGCTGTCGGCGCCACGTTTCCTGCGCATGGTGGGCAAGGACACGTTCATCCCGAGCTATGACGTGGTGGCCGCGCTCAACGCCCAGAACATCGTCGACAAGGTGCCCAGCAGCCAACGCGATCAGGCGGCGGTACAGGCCGCGTTCAATCAATGGCACGCCGAAAGCGGCCGCCCGTTATGCCAGCTGTCGATGATGCTGTCGTTCACGGTCAACCACTGATCTTTTTTTTTACGCCCCATGTGCGACATCAGGTGTAACAAATCGGAGGTCGTATACAATATTCGCCAATCTCCCATTGCCTGAGTCGCTCGCGTGCCTTTCCATCTCCCTGACGCCCCCAACCTCGGCGTCGCGCCCTCCGCGTCCGAGGTCATTGCCAAATACCTGCGCGAGTCGATCATTTCCGGCCAGTTCGCCGAGGACGAGCCGATTCGGCAGGACGACATCGCCCGCGTCTTCAATGTCAGCAAAATCCCGGTCAGGGAAGCGCTGAAACGGCTCGAAGCCGAAGGTCTGGTGCAATTCCAGCGCAACAAGGGCGCGGTGGTGACGCGGATTTCCGAGCCGGAACTGGCGCAGATCTTCGAGGTGCGGGTGCTGCTGGAGGTACAGGCGATTCGTCTGGCCGTACCACGCTTGACCCAGGCGCAGATCGATCAGGCCAGTGCCATCTGCGATGAGTTCATCGGCGATGATGATATCGGGCGCTGGGCCGAGCTGAACTGGGCCTTCCACACCTGCCTTTATGAAGCGGCGCAGAGGCCCTTTCTGCTGAACATGATTCGGTCGATTCATGACAAGGTCGAACGTTATCTGCGGGTGCAGATGAGCTTCGAAGAAGGTAAGGAACGTGCAGATCAGGAACACCGCGAAATCCTCAAAGCCTGTGCCGATCGTGACGTGGAAAAAGCCGCCGAACTGATCGAACACCACATCATCGGCGTCTGCCGCGCGCTCTACGCGCACCTGCCCAACGCGGCCATCAGCGAAATCTGATCCCCCGTGACTGTGCCGATTTCGTCATTTGCGAAGATGAAATCGGTCAAGACCCTACTTCGTATTGCGGCCACTCTGATGCCTAGAAATCCTCTGAGGGGAGATCTGTGGGAGCGAATTCATTCGCGATAGGCCGTTACAGACAATGAAGGTGTATCGACTGTACTGACCTATCGTGAATGAATTCGCTTGCACAGCGATTCTCATTGGCCACGTGATCGCGAAATCCAAAAACACCGGCAGTCTCCTACAGCTTTGGGGTGAACACATGAAGCGCATCCAGATCCTCGATTCCCACACCGGCGGCGAACCCACGCGATTGGTGCTCGACGGGTTTCCCGACCTCGGCAACGGCAGCATGGCGGAACGTCGCCAGTTGCTGGCCGATGAATTCGATGACTGGCGTGCGGCGACGGTACTCGAACCCCGAGGCAGCGATGTGCTGGTGGGCGCGCTGCTGTGCCAGCCCGAGGATCCGGGGGCCTGCGCCGGGGTGATCTTTTTCAACAACACCGGTTATCTGGGCATGTGCGGCCACGGCACCATCGGTCTCGTCGTGTCGCTGGCGCACTTGGGCAAGATCGGCCCCGGCGTGCATCGCATCGAAACCCCGGTGGGTACTGTCCAGGCGACGTTGCACGAGGACCGTTCGGTAAGCGTCAACAACGTGCCGTCCTATCGCTACCGCAAGAACTTCATCGTCGATGTGCCGGGCCTCGGCAACGTGACCGGCGATATCGCCTGGGGCGGCAACTGGTTCTTTCTGATCGCCGATCATGGTCTGAGCGTCACCGGTGACAACCTCGATGCCCTAACCGATTACACCTGGAAGGTACGCCAGGCACTGGAAAGCCAGGGGGTTCGCGGGGAAGACGGCGGCATCATCGATCACATCGAACTGTTCGCCGACGACGATCAGGCCGACAGCCGCAACTTCGTACTGTGCCCGGGCAAAGCCTACGACCGCTCCCCGTGCGGCACCGGCACCAGCGCCAAACTGGCGTGCCTGGCGGCCGACGGCAAACTCGAACCCGGCGCTATCTGGAACCAGGCCAGCGTCATCGGCAGTCAATTCGAAGGCAGTTTTCAATGGCAGCACGGCGAACGGCAGATGGGCGACCGCATCGTGCCGACCATCCGCGGGCGCGCCTACATCAGCGCCGAAGCCACCCTGCTGCTGGACGATGAAGACCCGTTCGCCTGGGGTATCCGTTCTTGATCCAGGGCCATGCGGCCGATGTGATCATTGTCGGCGGCGGGATCATCGGCGCGGCCTGCGCGGATGAGCTCGCCAGCCACAGCCTTGATGTTCTGGTGCTCGATTGCCAACGTCCAGCGGCCACCGCTGCCGGGATGGGGCATCTGGTGGTGCTGGACCACAGCCCGGCCGAGCTGGCGCTGGGCGAATATTCGGTACGGTTATGGCGCGAACTGGCACCGCAGATGCCCGACAACTGCGCCATGCGCAATAACGGCACCCTCTGGCTGGCCTGCAACGCAGAAGAAATGGCCGAAGCCGAGCGCAAGCATTCGGCGTTGCGCGAGTTCGGGCTTGGCTGCGAACTGATGACCGGCCAGACGCTGACGAATGCCGAACCCTCGTTGCGTCCGGGCCTTTTCGGCGCACTGAAGGTCAGCGGCGACGGCATTCTCTATGCGCCCAATGCGGCGCGTTGGTTGTTGCAGCGCCGGCCCAAGCGCGTGCGCCAGCAGCAGGCGCAGGTGGTTGAAGTCCAGGGCAATCGGGTACGACTGGCCAGTGGCGAATGGTTGAAGGCCACGGCTGTGGTGCTCGCCAACGGCACCTATGCGCCGGAGCTGTGTGCGGACCTGCCGCTGCAAGCCAAGAAAGGCCATTTGCTGATTACCGATCGCTACCCGGCGCAGATCGCCCATACGCTGGTCGAGCTGGGCTATGTCACCAGCGCCCACAAAGGCAATGGCCCGTCGGTGGCGTTCAACGTGCAACAACGTCCGACCGGGCAATTGTTCATCGGCTCGTCGCGGCAGTTCGATAATCACGACCCGGCCATCGATGCGATCATGCTGGGGCGGATGCTGCGCAGGGCGATGGAGTTTCTGCCCGATCTGGGCGACATGAACGGCATCCGCAGCTGGACTGGCTTTCGCTCTGCAAGCCCCGACGGCCAGCCGCTGATCGGCGAGCATCCAAGCCAACCCGGCCTGTGGCTGGCGGTCGGGCATGAGGGTCTGGGCGTGACCACGGCAACCGGCACCGCGAAGCTTTTGGCTTCGCAACTGTTGCGCACCCCGCCGCCCGCAGCGTTGCACCCGCAATTGAACGCCTACCTGCCGCAACGTTTTATCGGAGCCTGCGCCCATGCCTGAACTGAGCATCGATGGTCAGCCCTTTCGCTTCGCCCAAGGCACTACAGTCGCCGCCGCGTTGATGTCCAGCGGCGATCGTTGCAGCCGCACGTCGGTCAGCGGTCAACGCCGGGCGCCATTGTGCGGAATGGGTATTTGTCAGGAATGTCGGGTGAACATCGACGGCCGGCGCCGACTGGCCTGCCAGACGCTCTGTCGCGACGGCATGCAGGTGGAGACGCGGCCATGACCCAGCATGTCGACCTGTTGATCATCGGCGCCGGCCCTGCCGGAATGGCCGCCGCCCTGGCCGCGGCCCCCAGCGGAATCAGCATCGCACTACTTGACGACAACCCACTGCCGGGCGGGCAAATCTGGCGCGACGGCCCGCGGGCGCAACTGCCTGTGCTCGCCAGTGAAATGCGCGCTCAGCTTCAGCATCACGGCAATATTCAACTGCACAGCACGAGCAAGGTGGTGGCCTTCGCGGGGCCCAAACGCCTGTTGCTGGAGAACGCCGAAGACGGTTGGGTGTTGGCTTACGACAAACTCATTCTGTGCACCGGTGCGCGGGAACTGCTGCTGCCCTTCCCCGGCTGGACCTTGCCCGGCGTCACCGGCGCAGGCGCGCTGCAGGCGTTGATCAAAGGTGGCTTGCCGGTGGCGGGACAACGCATCGTGATCGCGGGCAGTGGACCTTTGTTGCTGGCGGCGGCAGCCACTGCCATGAAGAACTGTGCTGAGGTGGTGCGTATTGCCGAGCAGGCGTCGTTGGGCTCGGTTGGCGGTTTCGCTGCCGGGTTGTGGCGGTGGCCGAACAAGATGATTCAGGCCATGGCGCTGGCCAGCGGCGCGTATCGCACATCGGCCCATGTGCTCTGCGCTGTGGGAGCGGATCGGCTGGAAGCGGTACAGATGCGGATCGGCAAGCGCGTGGAAGAAATCGCCTGCGATGGTCTGGCCTGCGGCTTCGGTCTGGTGCCGAATGTGGAGATCGCCACGGCCCTGGGTTGCCGCATCGAGAATCGGGCAATCGCCGTTGATCAATGGCAGGCCAGCAGCCTTGCCGATCATTACGCGGCGGGCGAATGCACCGGTTTTGGTGGCAGCGAGCTGGCGCTGGTCGAGGGCAGGATTGCCGGGCTGGTGGCCGCCGGGCAGCGGGATCAGGCCCGTGAATGTTGGCCTGAGCGCAAACGTTGGCAAGCGTTTGCTGATCGTCTGAACCGGGCCTTCACCCTTGATCCTGCGCTGAAACAGTTGGCGAAACCGGACACGCTGGTCTGCCGTTGCGAAGACGTGGCGTACTCGGATCTCGCCAGTCACAGCAGCTGGACCGCCGCCAAACTCAACACCCGCTGCGGTATGGGCGCGTGTCAGGGGCGGGTTTGCGCAACCGCCGCGCAAACGCTGTTCGGCTGGGATCCGCCACAACCGCGCCCACCGTTCAGCCCTGCGCGAATCGCGACGCTTGCGTGTCTGGACGAGGCGTGCGACAGCGCCTGACGTCGTCGGCTGGCAACGCAGTTCCAACTGTGGGAGCGAATTCATTCGCGAGACATAGGTACAGACGACAGAAATGTTTCGGATGTACCGGCCTCATCGCGAATGAATTCGCTCCCACAGTGGCCCTCCTTCAACCTCGGAATATTCGTCGCGCCACAGAACAGCTTTCTATCAAATGTCGAAATACCGCATGATCGGTGCAGTCCTTCAGCCCCGGCCGTCCTGCTTGTGAACATGATTGACCTGATCCCCGCCACGCCCCTGCGCGACCTCGATCAACTGCTCGCCAGCCTTGAGCTGGTTGCGCCGTTGCTGGACGCCATTCCCGGCGTGGTGTTTTTCGTCAAGGATACTCAGGCCCGTTACGCGCTGGTCAATCAGACGCTGGTGCAGCGCTGCGGCTTCAAGAATAAAAATCAGCTGGTGGGGCGCACCGCCGAGGATGTCTTTCCCGCCCGCTTCGGCCCGTTGTACACCGCACAGGATCGTCGGGTACTAGCCGATGGCAGGCGGCTCAGCGATCAACTGGAGTTGCACCTTTATTACGGCAATCAGCCGATCTGGTGCCTGACCCACAAGATTTCGCTGCGCGATTGCCACGGCGCGATCATCGGCCTGGCGGGCATCTCGCGTGATCTGCAAATCCTGCAATCGCATCCGGCCTATCAGAAGCTGGCCGAGGTCGATGCCTACATCCGCGAACACTTTTCCCGCCCCATCACCCTGAAAGAATTGACGGCCATCGCCGGGCTGTCCATCGCTCAGCTCGAGCGCCACTGCAAGCGCATTTTCCAGCTGACGCCACGGCAAATGATTCACAAGGCGCGGCTGGGGGAGGCGTCGCGGTTGCTGCGGGAGGATCTGTCGATCACTGAAGTGGCGCTACGTTGTGGGTATACCGATCACAGCGCGTTCAGTCGGCAATTCCGGGCGTTGACCGGGGTGTCGCCGAGTGAGTATCGGGGTTCACAGAATGGCTTTTGAGTCTGGCCGGAGGGCGTAGGAGCCGCTTGCTGGCGAAGACGGTAAGTCAGTCGACCCATCGACCTTCGCCAGCAAGCCGGCGCCTACAGACCTGCGCTAACCATGCAAGCCGAGTCGCCTGCTTTGGAACGTGCATCTATGAAGCACTCCACGCATTTTTGCTCCTTTATGTAACACCATCGTCCTACTCAAAATCCCAATGAATCGCACAACCCGCCGATCCAAAGCCCCGCAGCTAAAAGTGCCGAAACGGGCACGCAGCGTGCATAGAAAATATCGTATACGAAATTATTTATCCGACCATTCCATTACTTGCATCCTCGAGGCTCCTATGAAAAAGCATGCTGTTGCAGTAGCCCTCCTCGCCGTAATGAGTTCCTCTTTCATCAACGCGGCTTTTGCCGACAAGCTCGATGACATCATCGACTCCGGCAAACTGCGCTGCGCGGTCACCCTGGATTTCCCGCCCATGGGCTCTCGAGACGATAAGAACAATCCGGTCGGATTTGACGTCGATTACTGCAACGACCTGGCGAAGGTGCTGGGTGTAACGGCTGAAGTGGTGGAGACGCCGTTCCCTGACCGTATTCCTGCATTGGTGTCAGGGCGTGCCGACGTGATCGTGGCTTCCACTTCCGACACCCTGGAGCGCGCCAAGACCGTGGGCATGACCATCCCGTATTTCGCCTTCCAGATGGTGGTGCTGACCCGCGACAACACCGGCATCACCAAATACGACGACCTCAAGGGCAAGAACGTCGGCAACACCAGCGGCACCTATGAAGCCATCGCCCTGGAAAAAGACCAGAAAGCCTGGGGCACCGGCAGCTTCCGCGCCTACCAGACGCAGAACGACACCATCCTCGCCGTCGCCCAGGGTCATATCGATGCGACCGTGGTCACCAACACCGTGGCCGCCGCAACCCTCAAGTCCGGCAAATACAAGGGCCTGAAAGTCGCAGGCAACGCGCCGTACGTCATCGATTACGTGTCATTGGCCGCGAAACGTAATGAGTACGGCCTGATTCATTATCTGAACCTGTTCGTCAATCAGCAGGTCCGCACGGGTCGTTATGAGGAGCTGTGGAAGAAGTGGGTGGGTGATGAGATCAAACCAGCGAACCTGGCGGTGCCGGGGGTTTATTACTAAGTCTGGGGACGCGTCCCATCAGGTTCACGCCGGTCTGGCGACCGCTGGGTGACCTGTGGGAGTCGAAACTGTGGGAGCGAATTCATTCGCGAAAAATGGTGCAGGCAACATTTCTGTATCGGCTGTACTGGCCAATCGCGAATGAATTCGCTCCCACAGGTTGATCGTTCGCTGCAGTATCACCGGTGGCCCACCCTTCTGTAGGAGCCCACGATGTCTGAAGTTTCGTTGAACGGGCGCTGTCTGGTCGCAGGCAGTGCGCAGGGCAAGTTGCTGTACGCCGATATCGGCCTTAGTTTCTGGGGCGGGGTCGAGCCATTTACCGGGGAGGTGATCGACCGTCATCACCCCCTCAGCGGCCAGACCATCACCGACAAAGTACTGGCAATCCCCAGCGGTCGCGGCTCGTGTACCGGCAGCAGCGTGCTGCTGGAACTGATCCTCAACGGCCACGCGCCAGCGGCACTGGTGTTCGAGCGGGTCGAAGACATCCTCACCCTTGGCGTGCTGGTCGCCGAGCAGATGTTCGGTCACTCGATTCCTGTCATCAGCCTGGGTGAAGCGGGTTTCGCAGCCCTGCGCGAGGTGAAATTCCTTCGCGTCGAAGATGATCGCGTTACAGCGTTCGACAGCGCGCCACCTGCCCTGCCCACTGCGCATGCGCCGCACCATTCCGGCCGCGTCAGGCACGCAATCACCCTGACCGAAATGGATCAGAGCTTTCTCGACGGCACCTACGGCAAAGCCGCGCAAGTGGCCATGGGCATCATTCTGCGCATGGCCGAACTGCAAGGTGCCACCGAGCTGCTGGACATCACCCAGGCACACATCGACGGTTGCATTTATACCGGCCCTGCCAGCCTGCGTTTCGCTCGGCAGTTGGTGGACTGGGAGGCCAAGGTTCGCGTACCGACCACCCTCAACTCGATTTCGGTGGACAAGCGTCGCTGGCGTGAACTCGGCGTCGACCCCGCGTTGGGCGAGCCATCCAGCCAGTTGGGCGATGCTTATCTGGACATGGGAGCGCGCGTCAGTTTCACCTGCGCGCCTTATCTGCTGAATAGCGCGCCGGAGCTGGGCGAACAGATCGTCTGGGCCGAATCCAACGCGGTGGTCTACGCCAACAGTGTGATCGGCGCGCGCACCCTGAAATATCCCGATTATCTGGACATCTGCATCGCCCTGACCGGCCGTGCGCCGAAGATCGGCTGCCACTTGACCCAACAGCGGCTGGCGACCTTGCGTATCGACGTGCCGGACCTTGGCAAGCTGGACGACAGTTTCTATCCCCTGCTCGGCTACCACATCGGTCTGCTGTGCGGCGCCGATATTCCCGTGGTCTGCGGCCTGGAACACAAGGCGCCAACCCTTGATGACCTGAAAGCCTTCGGCGCCGCCTTCGCCACAACTTCCGCCGCGCCGATGTTTCATATCGCCGGTGTGACCCCCGAAGCCACGACCGCCGAACTGGCCCTTGGCGGACATCCGCCAGGCAAGACCCTGAGCATCGACGGCCTCGATCTGCTGCACAGCTGGCGCGAACTGAACAGTGCGCAAAGCCCTGAAGTCGACGCTGTGACCCTGGGCAATCCACACTTCTCCCTGAGCGAATGCGCCACCCTCGCCCGCCTCTGTCAGGGCCTGCGCAAACGCGACAACCTGGCAATCGTCATCACCTGTGGGCGCGCCACCCTGGAGCGCGCGCAACAGGCTGGATACGTCGCCACGCTGGAAGATTTCGGTGTGCTGTTCGTCACCGATACCTGCTGGTGCATGCTCGGCGAGCCGGTGATCCCGCCGAGCGCGCGCAATCTGATGACCAACTCCGGCAAATACGCGCATTACGCGCCGGGTCTGGTGGGTCGCCGAGTGCATTTCGCCAGCCTTGCCGAATGCGTCGAAAGCGCGTGTACGGGGCTCGCCAGCGGGCGTCTGCCGATCTGGTTGCAGGCGGCGCAACGAGCGGAGGCGCTTACGCATGTTTGATTACAGCTTCCACTGGCGAGCCGCGTTCAAGGCATTACCGGACATGCTCAACGGCGCCGTGGTGACTTTCGAGACCGCCGCCCTGTCGATGATCCTCGGGGTGATCATCGCGCTGTTTCTGGTGTTCATGCGCCAAGGCAAAAACCGCCTGTTCCGTGGCTTCGCGGCGACCTGGATTTCCATCGCGCGCAATACGCCGTCGCTGTTTCAGGTGTACATCCTCTACTTCGGCCTCGGCTCGTTCGGGCTGCACGTCAGCTCGTGGGCGGCGTTGCTGGCCGGGATCACCATTAACAATGCGGGTTATCTGGCGGAAAATTTTCGTGGCGGCCTCAAGGCGGTACCAGACACCCAACTGCGCGCCGCCCGCTCGCTGGGCATGAGCGCGCCGCAAGCCTATCGACTGATCGTCATTCCGCAGCTGCTGCGCATCGTCTTCTATCCGCTGACCAACCAGATGGTCTGGGCAGTGCTGATGACCTCCATGGGTGTGATCGTCGGCCTGAACAACGACCTGACCGGCGTGACCCAGGACTACAACGTCAAGACTTTCCGCACCTTCGAGTTCTTCGCCATCGCGGCGGTGCTCTATTACCTGATCGCCAAACTGATCGTGGCCGTGGCGCGGCTGCTGTCCTGGCGTTTGTTCCGGTATTGAGGAGTGAACATGTTCAATAGCAGTTTCAGCTGGAACGACATGCAATTCATGCTCGAAGGCGCGTGGGTCACGATCCTGCTGACGATCATCTCGATGATCATTGGCACCCTGGCCGGGGTCATTTGCGGCATGGCCCGCGCCCTTTTGCCGCGCAGCACTGTTCCGCTGGCCTGGGTGCTGGATGTGTTTCGCAGCGTGCCGTTGCTGATTCAGTTCGTGCTGTTCAACGCGCTGAAAAGCATCGCCGGGCTGAACTGGAGCGCCTTCACCGTGGCCTGCGTGGTGCTGGGGCTGTACGTCACCGCGTATTGCACCGAGATCGTTCGCAGCGGTGTGCTGTCTGTGCCGCTGACCCTGCGCCGCGCCAGCCGCTCGCTGGGCCTGACTTACTGGCAGGACCTGCGCCAGATCGTCATGCCGATGGCCACCCGCGTGGCGTTTCCAGGCTGGGTCAACCTGCTGCTCTCGGTAATGAAAGACACCGCGCTGGTGATGTGGATCGGCATCGTCGAACTGCTGCGCGCCTCGCAGACCATCGTTACCCGTATCCAAGAACCGCTGCTGGTGCTGTGCATCGCAGGCCTCATTTACTACGTCATGAGTCTGGTGATCGCCCGTCTGGGTGCCCGACTGGAAACAAGGTGGCAGGAAAATGATTGAAATCGACAACGTACACAAATCATTCGGCGAGCTTGAAGTCATCAAGGGCGTGAGCCTGCAGGTGCAGAAAGGCGAAGTAGTGTCGATCATCGGCGGCTCGGGTTCGGGTAAATCGACGCTGCTGATGTGCATCAACGGCCTGGAGTCGATCAAGAGCGGCAGCATCCGTGTGGACGGCACCGAGGTGCATGCCAAGAGCACCGACATCAATAAACTGCGGCAGAAGATCGGCATCGTCTTCCAGCAGTGGAACGCCTTCCCGCACCTGACCGTGCTGGAAAACGTAATGCTCGCCCCGCGCACCGTGCTCGGTAAAAGCAAGGCCGAAGCCGAAGCGTTGGCGGTCAGGCAACTGACCCACGTGGGCCTGGGCGACAAGCTCAAGGTGTTCCCCGGCAAGCTGTCGGGTGGTCAGCAGCAGCGCATGGCGATTGCCCGGGCGCTGGCGATGTCGCCGGACTACATGCTGTTCGACGAGGCGACTTCAGCCCTCGATCCGCAACTGGTGGGCGAGGTGCTGGACACCATGCGCATGCTCGCCGAAGACGGCATGACCATGATCCTGGTGACCCACGAAATCCGCTTCGCTCGCGATGTGTCCGACCGCGTGGCGTTTTTCCGTAACGGCCTGGTGCATGAGATTGGCACGCCGGATCAGGTCATCGGCAACCCGCAGCGTCCCGAGACGGCGGATTTTTTGCGGTCGATCAATTGAACGCATGCAGACATCTGTAGCAGCACAGCTTGCCGGCGGTGACGTCCGCAAGACCGCCATCGAGTTCGGATTATATGGAGATCAAAACTGTAGGAGCCGGCTTGCTGGCGAACGCGGTCTGTCATTCAGCGTCGTGGGGGCTGACCTGACGCATTCGCCAGCAAGCCGGCTCCTACACGGTTGATTCGATTCACCAGATTCATTACAGGAGGGCTTCGCGTCATGCGCTCATCGAAAGTGATTCATGTAGTCAGTTGTCACGCCGAAGGTGAAGTCGGCGATGTGATCGTCGGCGGGGTTGCGCCGCCGCCGGGCGATACGATCTGGGAGCAGTCGCGCTGGATCGAGAAGGACAACGTGCTGCGCAATTTCATGCTCAACGAGCCGCGCGGCGGGGTGTTCCGACACGTCAACCTTCTTGTGCCGCCCAAGCATCCCGAGGCGCAGATGGGCTGGATCATCATGGAACCGGCAGATGTGCCGCCGATGTCCGGCTCCAACTCGCTGTGCGTCGCGACGGTGCTGCTGGACAGCGGAATTCTGCCGATGACTGAGCCTGAAACCCGCCTGGTGCTGGAAGCGCCCGGCGGACTGATCGAGGCCATCGCGCAATGCCGTGATGGCAAGGTGCAGAGCGTCGAGGTGCACAACCATCCTTCATTCGCCGATCAACTGGACGTGTGGATCGAAGTGCCGGGGCTGGGCTCGATTCAGGTCGACACGGCCTATGGCGGCGACAGTTTTGCCATCGTCGATTCGGTGAAGCTGGGTTTCTCGCTGACCGCCGATGAGGCTAAGGATCTGGTGGAAACCGGCCTGAAAATCACCCAGGCGGCCAACGAGCAGTTGGGCTTCAACCACCCGACCAACAAGGACTGGAATCACATTTCCTTCTGCCAGATCGCCGCGCCGGTGAACTACGACGGCGGCGTGGCCAATGCCGCCAACGCGGTGGTAATCCGCCCCGGCAAGATCGATCGCTCGCCTTGCGGGACAGGGTGCTCGGCGCGTCTGGCGGTGTTGCATGCCAAGGGCGTATTAAAGGTCGGCGACCGGTTTATTGGCCGCTCGATCATTGGCTCGGAGTTTCACTGCAAGATCCAGAGCGAAACCGAGATTGCCGGGCGCAAGGCGATTGTGCCGAGCCTGTCGGGCCGGGCGTGGATCACCGGAACTCATCAACACATGCTCGACCCCAGCGACCCGTGGCCGCAGGGGTACAAGTTGACCGATACCTGGCCGGTTGGGTTGAAGCTTTAATCGCTGGCGAGGACACATGGCCCTGTAGGAGCCGCTTGCTGGCGAATGCGGTCTGTCATTCGGCACTGCGGTGTTTGAACCGACGAGTTCGCCAGCAGGCCGGCTCCTACAAACGGGTTGGCGTGGAGATAAAGAGATCAGCAGGCTGTAAAAATAACCGGGCGCAACGTGCCCAAACTAAAACGTATACGAAATACCTTCCATCGAAAGGAGTATCACATGAGCAATTCCGTATCCTGGAGCGGCGTTTTCCCCGCTGTCACCACTCAATTCAACGAAGACTTCTCCGTCAACCTCGAGGCGACCCACAAAGTCATCGCCAATCTGGTGCGCGATGGCGTTTCCGGGCTGGTGATCTGCGGCACCGTGGGTGAGAACACGTCGCTGAGCGTGTCGGAAAAAATCAGCCTGGTGGAAGCCGCCAAGGATGCGTCCGGCGGGCGCGTGCCGGTGATTTCCGGGATCGCCGAGTTCACCAGCGCCAACGCCAGTACAGTAGCGAAGGACGTACAGAAAGCCGGGGCCGACGGGATCATGTTGATGCCAGCGCTGGTGTACTCCTCCAAACCCTTCGAAACCGCCGCGCATTTCCGTACCGTGGCAGCGGCCACCGACCTGCCGATGATGGTTTACAACAACCCACCGATCTACAAGAACGACGTCACCCCGGACATCCTGATTTCCCTGGCCGACTGCGACAACATTGTCTGCTTCAAGGATTCGTCGGGTAACACCAACCGTTTCATCGACGTGCGCAACGAAGTCGGCGACCGCTTCGTGCTGTTTGCCGGGCTGGATGATGTGCTGGTCGAGAGCGTTGCAGTGGGTGCGGTGGGCTGGGTGTCGGGCATGTCCAACGCCTTCCCGAAAGAGGGCGAAACCCTGTTCCGCCTGGCCAAGGCAGGCCGATTCGCCGAGGCAATGGCGCTTTATGAGTGGTTCATGCCGCTGTTGCACCTGGATGCGCGTCCGGATCTGGTGCAGTGCATCAAGCTGTGCGAAGCGATCATGCAGCGCGGCAGCGCCCTCACCCGCCCACCGCGTCTGGCTTTGCCGGACAGCGATCGCGAATATGTCGAAGGGCTGATGAAAACGGCGTTGGCAAACAAGCCGGTGTTGCCGGATGTAGGGTTGTAAGACGCTACAGAAGGATGGCGATCAACACTGTGGGAGCGAATTCATTCGCGAATCGATAGGCCAGGCCACGCATGTTTGTCGGATGTATCGGCCAATCGCGACTGAATTCGCTCTCACAGATGCTCAGCGTCGCCGCCGACAGAACGGTGCGACGCAATCCGGCGGTCAGTTACAGATTCACCACATTCACAAACCGCGAAGCAGCGGTCTCGTCGATGCGCAGGTTGGTGAAGTCGAACAGGTTGCGATCCGCCAGTTGCGACGGCACCACATTTTGCAGACTGCGGAAGATCATTTCCGAGCGGCCCGGGGTCTTGCGGTCCCATTCCTGAAGCATGTCCTTGACCACCTGACGCTGCAGGTTTTCCTGCGAACCGCACAGGTTGCACGGGATGATCGGGAATTGCTTCATGTCCGAATAGGCCTGGATGTCCTTCTCAGCGCAATACGCCAGCGGGCGGATGACCACGTTGCGGCCATCATCCGCGCGCAGCTTCGGCGGCATTGCCTTGATCGTGCCGTTGAAGAACATGTTCAGGAAGAAAGTCTCGACGATGTCATCGCGGTGATGACCGAGGGCCATCTTGGTTGCGCCGATTTCGTCGGCGAAGGTGTACAGCGTGCCGCGACGCAGGCGTGAGCACAGCGAGCACGTGGTCTTGCCCTCCGGAATCAGCTCTTTGACCACCGAGTAGGTGTCTTTCTCGACGATGTGATACTCGACGCCCAACTCTTGCAGATACGCAGGCAGCACGTGCTCCGGGAAACCGGGTTGCTTCTGGTCCATGTTCACGGCGACGATCTCGAACTTGATCGGCGCAACCTTCTGCAAATGCAGCAGTACGTCGAGCATGGTGTAGCTGTCCTTGCCGCCGGACAGGCAGACCATGACCTTGTCGCCCTCTTCAATCATGTTGAAATCGGCCACCGCTTCGCCCGCAAGCCGACGCAGACGCTTCTGCAGTTTGTTCTGATTGACTGAAAGGGTGCCCATGGCGCTGTAGTCCGCTCGCTGTGACTTAAGGAAAGGGGCGGTATTTTACGCATAAACCTTGAGACTGGTAATGCCTGTTGGTCCTGAAGACGCCGCCCCACGGCAAGGGCTGGTTTGCCGCGGGCAGCGATCAAACGGACTCAGCGTGTCGGGCCAATCATCCGCCACCGACCGTACAAATTTACGGCGTCTCCCAGAGATTTTGCGACGAGTCGGAATTCAGCGGCACACGCGATCCATTGTAGGAGCCGGCTTGCTGGCGAATGCTGTGGATCAGTGACAAATCAGTGGCCTGACATCCGGGTTCGCCAGCAAGCCGGCTCCTACATGGTGGTCTGGGTCACACATTCAGTTGCTGATCACCTCCCGCTATTAACAGCACCGTTGAATGCGCCAATCGCTCTAAAGCCCCCGTTTTTCAGGCTCCGCAGCTTCCTATACTGCCAATGAGGTCGCAGCCATTCCCTTGATCGAGATTGTGGCCTTGCCCTGGCGGCATCAGGCGGCCAGGTGCGACGGCATCCATGATGAGGAGTAACGGGCATGATCCATCACGTTTTGGGGCTGTTCACGCACCCCGATCAAGAATGGCAACAGATACGTGGCGAGGAAGAAGAAAGCATCGGTCACATGTACCTCACCCATACCCTGATTCTGGCGGCGATCCCTGCCGTTTCCGCCTATATCGGTACAACCCAGATCGGCTGGGTCATCGGCAACCGCGCGCCGGTCATGTTGACCGGCGACAGCGCCATCTGGATGACCCTCATGTCGTACGTCGCGATGCTCGCCGGAGTTGGGGTCATGGGCGGTTTCATTCATTGGATGGCCCGCACTTACGACGCCAGCCCAAGCCTGGCGCGCTGTGTGGCGTTCGCCACCTACACCGCGACGCCATTGTTCATCGGCGGCCTCGCAGCGCTTTACCCGCACATGTGGCTGGGCATGATGGCGGGGCTGGCGGCGGTCTGCTACACGGTTTATCTGCTGTATGTGGGGCTGCCGGTGTTCATGAACATCGACCCGGACGAGGGCTTCATGTTCTCAAGCTCGGTGCTGGCGGTGGGTCTGGTGGTGTTGGTGGCGATCATGGCGTTTACGGTGGTGCTGTGGGGAGTCGGGGTGGGGCCTGAGTACACCAATTGAACCGGTTTGACCCTTCTATTGCTGGAACACGCCCCCTGTGGGAGCGAATTCTTTCGCGAGACGGTTTTACATCCGAGATAGATCCATCGGATGCACTGGCCAATCGCGAATGAATTCGCTCCCACAGGTTGAGTACGCCAACGCATCGGGTGCTCTGAACGACCATTCGGCGCGATCATCGCGTTTACGGTGGTGCTGTGGGGAGTCGG
>NZ_JBOICF010000029.1:0-15739 GCF_050739935.1 Pseudomonas sp.
CAATGATGTCGACTGACACACCTAGTTCGCCAGCAAGCCGGCTCCTACAAATGTGACCACCGGTGAATCCACAAAAAAAAGCGCCCATTACAGGCGCTTTTTTCATCCAGGCAGCGGTGCTTACTGAACGGTAGGCGTTGGTGTTTCGCCAGCTTCCTGCATGCGTTGCAGCTCTTGAGCGTACAGGGCGTCGAAGTTCACCGGAGCCAGCATCAGTGCCGGGAACGAACCGCGGACCACCAGGCTGTCGATGGTTTCGCGCGCGTACGGGAACAGAATGTTCGGGCAGAATGCGCCGAGCGTGTGGCTCATGGAAGAGGCGTCCAGGCCCTTGATAAGGAAAATACCGGCTTGCTGGACCTCAGCGATGAACGCGATTTCGTCGCCGTTCTTCACTTCGACCGACAGGGTCAGCACGACTTCGTAGAAATCGTTTTCCAGCTGCTTCTGACGAGTATTCAGGTCAAGGCTGACGCTTGGAGTCCACTCCTGACGGAAGATCGCCGGGCTTTTTGGCGCTTCGAACGAGAGGTCGCGGACGTAGATGCGCTGCAGGGAAAACTGTGGAGCTTCTTCGTTGGAAGTGGCGCCGTTGTTCGTTTCATCGGTCATTTCAGATCCTTCTCACTTTTGAGGTCTTGTAGGGTTCGAATTCAGGCGCTCAACAGCGCGTCGAGCTTGCCGGCGCGCTCCAGTGCGAACAGATCGTCACAACCGCCGACATGGACCGAGCCGATCCAGATCTGCGGAACCGACGTGCGCCCGGCCTTTTTGGTCATTTCAGCGCGAATCTGTGGTTTGCCGTCGACTTTGATTTCCTCGAAGTCGACTTTCTTGCTCTGCAGCAGGTACTTGGCGCGAGAGCAGTAAGGGCAATAATCGCTGGAGTAGACGACGACGTCAGCCATTTCACTTCACCAAAGGCAGGTTGTCACCGCGCCACGACGAAACACCACCCGACAGCTTGGCGGCGGTGAAGCCGGCCTTGAGCAATTCGCGGGCGACGTGACCGGCGTGCTGACCCGCGGCATCGACGATGATCAGAGTCTTGGACTTGTACTTCTCAAGCTCCGCAGTACGGCTCATCACCTTGTCCTGCGGAAAACTCAACGCGCCGACGATATGCCCGCCGGCGTAATCCTTCTTGGGACGCACGTCGATGACGACGGCTTCGTCACGGTTGACCAGTGCAGTCAGCTCGCCAGTGCTCAGGCTGCGGCCGCCCTTGCTGAGCTCCGTTGCGATCAACAGCGCCAGCAGGATGACAAAAGCGCCAGCCAGCAAATAGTGGTTAGTGGCAAATTCAATCAGGTGAGCAACCATCATCAGGTTCCAGGGCGTTAAAATGTCGGCCAGTATACACAGCCCCCAAGGTCGGCCAAAGCCCGTACGGCAGTGACGTGTTTTGAACTTCGCCCTAGAATGCCGATCTTTTTTCTACTTCACCTATTAGCCAAGAGTGGGATTCATGACTACCACGCCTAAACCTTTGGTTCTGATCATCCTGGATGGCTTCGGTCACAGCGACAGCCACGATGGCAACGCGGTCTACTCAGCGACGGCCGAGAAGAAAATGCCGACCTTCGATCGCCTGTACAAGACCATGCCCAACGGCCTGATCTCTGGTTCCGGTATGGATGTCGGTCTGCCTGACGGGCAGATGGGCAACTCCGAAGTTGGCCACATGAACCTGGGTGCAGGGCGCGTGGTGTATCAGGACTTCACTCGGGTGACCAAAGCGATCCGCGACGGCGACTTCTTTGAAAACCCGGCCATCTGCAACGCGGTAGACAAAGCGGTAAGTGACGGCAAGGCCGTGCATATCCTGGGCCTGCTTTCCGATGGCGGCGTACATAGCCACGAAGATCACCTGGTGGCGATGGTTGAACTAGCCGTCAAACGCGGCGCCGAGAAGGTCTACGTGCATGCCTTCCTCGATGGCCGCGACACACCGCCACGCAGCGCGCACCAATACCTCGACACAATGGAAGCGGCCTACGGTCGTCTGGGCAAAGGTCGTACGGCCACAATCATCGGTCGCTACTTCGCGATGGACCGCGACAATCGCTGGGATCGCGTCGAATCGGCCTACAACCTCATCGTCGATGGAAAGTCGGAATTCCAGGCTGACACCGCCAAGGCCGGCGTAGACGCTGCGTACGAGCGTGGCGAAAACGACGAATTCGTCAAAGCCACCCGCATCGGCGAGCAGGTCAAGGTCGAAGACGGCGACGCGGTGGTGTTCATGAACTTCCGCGCCGACCGCGCCCGGGAACTGACCCGCGTATTCGTCGAAGACGACTTCAAGGACTTCAACCGCGCGCGTCAGCCAAAACTTGCTGGCTTCGTGATGTTGACCCAATACGCTGCCAACATCCCTGCCCCCTCGGCGTTCGCCGCTGGCAGTCTGCACAATGTGCTGGGCGAATACCTGTCGGATAACGGCAAGACCCAGCTGCGCATCGCCGAAACCGAGAAGTACGCCCACGTGACCTTCTTCTTTTCCGGCGGCCGCGAAGAACCGTTCCCGGGCGAAGAGCGCATCTTGATCCCATCGCCAAAGGTCGCGACGTACGACCTGCAGCCGGAAATGAGCGCACCTGAAGTTACCGACAGGATCGTCGAAGCCATTGAGAACCAGCGTTTCGATGTGATCATCGTCAACTACGCCAACGGCGACATGGTTGGCCACAGCGGCATCATGGAAGCGGCTATCAAGGCGGTCGAGTGCCTGGACGTGTGTGTCGGTCGCATCACCGAAGCGTTGGAAAAGGTCGGTGGCGAGGCGCTGATCACCGCTGACCACGGTAACGTCGAGCAAATGACCAACGAGGAAACCCACCAGCCGCACACCGCTCACACCACTGAGCCGGTGCCCTTCATCTACGTGGGCAAGCGCGACTTTAAAGTCCGCGAAGGCGGCGTTCTCGCTGACGTGGCGCCAACCATGCTGACACTGTTGGGTATGGAAATTCCGAAAGAGATGACCGGCAAATCGATTCTGGTTGCCAAGTAGGTCGTCATAAACCGGCTCGTCTTCGCAAGACAGGGCCGGTTTTTGTATGAAATGTCTGAAAGCGGCGCCCTATGAGCGTTTTTTTTGCAGCCTTCGGCGGGCATACTAAGCCCGTCTTCACTCCTGGTATCGCCCGACCCCATGCTCCGCGCCCTGATCGCCCTTGCTTTGATTTGTCTGCTCAATCCGGCCTTTGCCGACGACGAGCGCGCACAAACCCAAAAACAACTGGATGCCACACGTCAGGACATTACTGAACTGAAAAAGGCCCTGGGCCAGCTCCAGGAAGAAAAATCAGGCGTGCAGAAAGATCTGCGCACAACCGAAACGCAAATGGGCAAGCTGGAAAAGCAGGTGGAGGCCCTGCAAAAAGAACTAAAAAAGAGTGAAAGCGAGCTTCAACGGCTCGACCAGGAGAAAAAAAAACTCCAAAGCGCACGCATTGAACAGCAACGACTGATAGCGATCCAGGCTCGCGCTGCCTATCAGAGTGGCCGCCAGGAATACCTCAAGCTGCTGCTCAATCAGCAAAACCCCGAAAAATTCGCCCGCACCCTCACCTATTACGATTATCTGAGCCAGGCCCGCCTGGAACAGCTACGCAATTTCAACGAGACCCTGCGTCAGCTGGCCGAGGTCGAGAAAGACATCGACCTGCAGCAAGCGCAACTGCTGGTACAGAAAAGCTCGCTGGATGACCAGAAGTCCCAGCTCGATACCGTCCGTCAAGAGCGCCAGGTCGCACTGGCCAAGCTGAATCAGGATTACAAGGCCCGCGACCAGAAGCTACAGGCTCGGCAGCAGGATCAGGCGGATCTGACCAAAGTCCTGAAGACCATCGAAGAAACCCTCGCCCGTCAGGCCCGGGAAGCGGAAGAGGCGCGTCAGAAAGCGCTGCTGGCCCAGCAGGAAGCCGAGAAGCGCCAGCGTGAGCAGCAGGAGGCCCTGGCGAAAAGTCGAGGCAAGGACGACAGCGATGAAGCACCTCGCCGGCCGACAAAGGCTCCCGGTGCAATGGTTTCCAGCGCCGGGGAGTCGTTCGGTGGCGCTTTTGCGCAAGCAAAGGGAAAACTTCCATGGCCTGTCGATGGTCGATTGTTGGCACGTTTCGGTGAAAGCCGCGGTGATGACGAGCGAACCAAATGGGATGGCGTGATGATCAGCGCTGCCGCAGGCAGTCAGGTACGCGCCGTGCATGGCGGTCGTGTGGTCTTCGCCGACTGGTTGCGCGGGGCTGGCCTTCTGGTCATTCTCGATCACGGCAACGGCTATTTGAGTCTGTACGGTCACAACCAGAGTCTGTTGAAAGAAGCTGGGGACGTTGTAAAAGCCGGGGAAGCGATCGCGACTGTAGGCAACAGTGGTGGCGGTCAGGACACTCCGGCGCTGTATTTCGCTATTCGTCAGCAGGGTCGCCCTAGTGATCCGGCCCAATGGTGTCGCACTCAAGGATAAGTCGACACCTCACTCAGGAGTTCGTAAGACATGCTGTTTTCGTCCCGCCTCACCTCGCTGGCCCTGACTATCGCCGTGATTATCGGTGCTCCGCAGGCCATGGCTGCCGGTGCCGCCCCTGCTCCGGCGCCAGCTGCTGCTGCCGCGCCAGCCAACGCCGCGAACATCAAGGCGCCGCTGCCGCTCGATGAGCTGCGCACCTTCGCCGAGGTGATGGACCGGATCAAGGCCGCTTATGTCGAGCCGGTGGATGACAAGACGCTGCTGGAGAACGCCATCAAGGGCATGCTCAGCAACCTTGACCCGCACTCCGCTTATCTGGGACCGGAAGACTTCCAGGAGCTGCAAGAAAGCACCAGCGGCGAGTTCGGTGGTCTGGGCATCGAAGTCGGCGTCGAAGACGGATTCATCAAGGTTGTCTCGCCTATCGATGACACGCCAGCTTCCAAGGCAGGCATCGAGGCCGGCGACCTGATCGTAAAGATCAATGGCACGCCGACCCAGGGTCAGACCATGCAGGAAGCGGTCGACAAGATGCGCGGCAAGCTTGGCGAGAAGATCACCCTGACGCTGGTGCGCGACGGCGGCAACCCATTCGACGTGACGCTCGCGCGGGCGACCATTCAGGTCAAGAGCGTGAAGTCGCAGATGCTGGAGCCGGGTTACGGTTACATCCGCATCACCCAATTCCAGGTCAAGACTGGCGAAGAGGTGGGCAAAGCCCTGGCCAAGCTGCGCAAGGACAACGGCAAAAAGATGAGCGGGCTGATCCTGGACCTGCGCAACAACCCCGGTGGTGTGCTCCAGTCGGCTGTCGAAGTGGCCGATCACTTCCTGACCAAGGGGCTGATCGTCTACACCAAAGGCCGTATCGCCAACTCCGAACTGCGCTTCTCGGCAGACCCGGCCGACGCCAGCGAAGGCGCGCCTCTGGTTGTGCTGATCAACGGCGGCAGCGCCTCAGCATCCGAGATCGTCGCTGGCGCGTTGCAGGATCAGAAGCGCGGCATCCTGATGGGCACCGATACATTCGGGAAAGGCTCGGTGCAGACCGTACTGCCGCTGGCCAACGATCGCGCGTTGAAGATCACCACGGCACTGTATTTCACGCCCAATGGACGCTCGATCCAGGCGCAGGGCATCAACCCGGACATCGAAGTCAAACGTGCCAAAGTCACGGCCGAAGCCGATGGCGAGAACTACAAAGAGGCCGACCTGCTCGGTCACCTGGGCAACGGCAATGGCGGCGCGGACAGACCGACCACCAAATCCAAGGCTGGCAAGGCGCGTCCGCAGGACGACGATTACCAGCTGAACCAGGCCCTCAGTCTGCTCAAGGGATTGAGTGTCACACGCGGCAATTGATATGCGCTTCTGGTTGACCGGGCTCGTCTGGGCCCTTGCAGTGATGATGGGGGCCGCGCATGCGGCGCCCGCCGAATCTTCCGAAACCGACGGCAAATCGCCGAAGGTCGCCTACCTCACCCTGATCATCGACGATCTCGGACAAAGCCCCGACAAGGACAGCCGCGCGCTGGCCCTGCCAGGCCCAGTGACGCTGGCGATCATGCCTGACACCCCGCACGCCACCGAGTTTGCCCGCCAGGCACACAAGGCGGGCAAGACGGTAATGTTGCACATGCCGATGGACCCCGCGACCGGGCCTTACGCCTGGCATCCGGAGTTGCCGCTGCCCGAGCTTGAGTCGCGCCTGAACGCAGCGCTGCTGAAAGTCCCGTACGCCGCGGGGATCAACAATCATATGGGCAGCCGCATGACCGCCGAGCCTGTCGCCATGACCTGGTTGGTGGGTGAATTGCAACGGCGCCATCTATTCCTGGTCGATAGCCGAACCAGCGCCAAAACCCTGGCCGCCGCCGAGGCGCAGAAGATTGGCCTGGCGAGTGTCTCGCGGGACGTGTTCCTGGACGACGAGCGCACTGCCGAGGCCATCTACGGCCAACTTCAGACCGCGATCAGGCTGGCGCACAAACAGGGTTCGGCGGTGATGATCGGCCACCCGTATCCGGTGACGATGGGTGTGCTGGAACGCGAAATGCCCAAGCTCAAATCGCAGGGCATCGAGTGGGTCGAGATGCGCCACATGATCAGCATTCGTGGCAATCAGGCGATGGCCGGGCATGGAAAGAATGGGGTTTATCGGTAGCTCGCTCGCGACACGCCGCATGCGCTACCGACTTAATGCGGTCTTCTGTGGGAGCGAATTCAGTCGTGAAAATATGTCAGGCGATAGAGATGCATCGACCGAACGTACCTCTCGCGACTGAATTCGCTCCCACAAGGGGATATTGGCAACCCGGATTTACAGATATTTCCCAAGAATGCTGTCGACCATCCCCTCTTTGCGTAGTTGATCCAGCGCGGTCTGGAGCTTCTTGACCACTTCGTCCGGCGTGTCCTTGTTCAACGCCAGAAACAACTCGGCGCTGTTGAAGCGCAGAACGGTCTTCAACCCGGTTACCCCTTCCTGACGCGCCAGGTAACGGCCGGCCGGGTCACCCGTCGCCCACAGATCGATCTGCCCTTCGGCCAGTTTCCGGGCGTTGTCCTTGTCACTGAGCACAGTGATCGGGTTCATGCCCTGTCGCCCCAACTGCTCGGCAATCGCATCGCCTTTGTAGGCGCCGATCTTGTATTGCCGGGCATCTTCGAGCGTGTTCAGCTGAACCGGACTGTCGGCTTTAGCCAGCATGACCCAGTCATCCGGGCCGATGGGACCGACCCATTTGAAGAGTTTTTCACGCTCAGGCAAGCGCGCCGTCACGAACACGCCGTAGCCGGGGTTTTCCAGAGCGAGTTTGTAGATACGATCCCAAGGGAAGCGCAGCGTCATGTTGTAGCCAATGCCGGCGCGCTTGAACGTCTCACGCACGATCTCGACGGCAATGCCCTTGATATTGCTTTCCTGGGCGAAATTCTTGCCGTCGGCGGCCATGTTATACGGTGGGAAGTTTTCGGTCAGAAGGACCATTGAATACGCGGATGCGCCATCTGCTTTGGCAGTCCCTGACAGCAATGCAACGACGCTGATCAGCGCAAGAAAAACACCTTTGAACATATCCCTGGCACCCGATCCTGACGACGGCATGAGAGTGCCGCTAACACCGGGCATTGTCCAGTTCGGTAATGGCTATGGTCGGTTTCAGAACAGAGGTGTCCCGCAGCGTCTATTGCGGGGATTGGGTGATGATCACAACGCGACGCACCAACCCTGTGGGAGCGAGTTCATTCGCGATTGGCACTTACATTCGAGGCATCTTCATTGGATGTACTGCCGCCTCGCGAATGAATTCGCTCCACAGGTGAGATGTTCGCATTCGCTATCAGCGAACCACAATCCCCTGCTTGGCCATGAACGCCTTGGCTTCCGGCACGGTGTATTCGCCGAAGTGGAAAATACTCGCCGCCAGCACAGCACTGGCGTGGCCGTCCAGAACGCCGTCCGCCAGATGTTGCAGATTGCCCACACCCCCCGACGCAATGACCGGAATCCCCAGCGCGTCGCTGATCGCGCGGGTGACGCCAAGATCGAAACCGTTCTTCATGCCGTCCTGATCCATGCTGGTCAACAGAATCTCGCCAGCACCCAGGCCTTCCATCTTCTTAGCCCACATCACGGCATCCAGACCGGTCGGCTTGCGCCCGCCGTGGGTGAAGATTTCCCAGCGTGGCTCCTCACCCGGCGCGGACACTTTCTTGGCATCGATGGCCACGACAATGCACTGCGAACCGAAACGCGCAGCCGCTTCGCCAACGAACTCGGGATTGAACACTGCAGCGGTATTGATCGACACCTTATCGGCACCGGCATTGAGCAGGTTGCGAATGTCCTGCACCGTCCGCACGCCACCGCCTACGGTCAGCGGAATGAATACCTGGCTGGCCATGCGCTCGACGGTATGCAGCGTGGTGTTGCGGCCATCGACGCTGGCAGTGATGTCGAGAAAGGTAATCTCGTCAGCACCCTGTTCGTCGTAAAGGCGAGCGATCTCAACCGGATCGCCCGCATCGCGGATGTTCTCGAACTTCACGCCCTTGACCACGCGACCATTGTCGACGTCCAGGCAGGGGATGATGCGCTTGGCGAGGGCCATGGGCCTATTCTCCGAAAACGGTTGGGAATGTGCCCAACGTCAAAATTTGATTCGAAACCGGATCCCTGCGGGAGCGAATTCATTCGCGATTGGCCCGTACAGCCGATGCATCTTCATCGGATGTACTACCGCTTGGCGAATGAATTCACTCCCACAGGATCGATGCTTGTCAGCCTTTGTACGAATCGCAGAACGCCTGAGCTTCTGCCACGTCCAGCGTGCCTTCATAAATCGCGCGGCCAGTGATCGCACCAATGATGCCCGGAGCTTTCGCATCCAGCAGCGCCTTGATGTCACCCAGGTTGTGAATGCCGCCCGAAGCGATGACCGGGATCTTCGTGGCCGCAGCCAGCGCAGCCGTAAATGGCACGTTGCAGCCTTGCATCATGCCGTCTTTGGCGATGTCGGTATAAACGATGGCCGAGACGCCGTCCGCTTCGAAACGCTTTGCGAGGTCGATCACCTGAACCGAGCTGACTTCAGCCCAGCCGTCGGTCGCGACGAAACCGTCCTTCGCATCCAGGCCGACAATCACCTTGCCAGGGAACGCTCGGCAGGCTTCGGCGACGAACTCAGGCTCTTTGACCGCCTTGGTGCCGATGATCACGTAGCTCACGCCAGCCTTGACGTAGTGCTCGATGGTTTCCAACGACCGAATACCGCCGCCGATCTGGATCGGCAGGTTCGGGTAACGCTTGGCGATGGCGGTGACCACTTCACCGTTGACCGGCTGGCCTTCGAACGCCCCGTTCAGGTCGACCAGATGCAGACGGCGGCAACCACCGTCGACCCACTTGGCCGCCATGCTCACCGGATCATCGGAGAACACCGTGGAATCTTCCATACGGCCTTGGCGCAGGCGCACGCAGGCACCGTCTTTAAGGTCGATAGCGGGAATAATCAGCATGCTTTTTCCTTCGTCAAAAAGAGAGCTGCAAGCTGCGAGCTATAAGCTGCAAGTCTGCGCATCTACCCATTCTTGCAGCGCGAAGCTCGACGCTCGTCGCTGCCTTTAATTTTTCTCGAGCGCCCAGACGTCGCTTTCGATGCTCTCGAAGCGCTCTTTCAAATGCGCCTGAACATCGAAAATCGCCCGGTTGTAATAGTGCGGCGCAATTTCGCGAGTGAACAACTCAAGGATTTCGGCTGCTTCGAACGAACCCAGGTCCAGCTCGAAGCGGTCCTCCATGAACCGCTTGATCTTGTGACACGCCTCGCTCTCCTGCTCGGAAGTGAGGGTCAGGATCGGCGGTCTGTTCTTCTTGCTCATTACCAGCGACCGTCCCACGCGGCGAAGTTCTGCAGCAATTGCAGGCCATGGGTATGGCTCTTCTCAGGGTGGAACTGCACAGCGAAACGCGAGCCGTCAGCCAGGGCCGCAGCGAAGTCACGGCCATAATGACCACGACCGACGATCTGCCGAGGGTTAGGCGAGTCGATGTAGTAGCTGTGCACGAAATAGAAGCGGGCCTTGTCCGGAATGCTGTGCCACAGCGGGTGATCCACTGCTTGCGTCACTTCGTTCCAGCCCATGTGCGGGACTTTCAGGTGCTGGCCGTCTTCGTGAAGATCCTTACCGAAGAAACGCACTTGTCCCGGAAATACGCCGATGCAATCCACCCCATCGTTCTCTTCGCTGCGATCCATCAGCGCCTGCATGCCGACGCAGATGCCGAGGAACGGGCGGTCCTGACTGACTTCACGCACCAGCGCATCGAAGCCCAGGCGGCGAATTTCAGCCATGCAATCGCGAATCGCGCCAACGCCGGGAAAGACGACGCGGTCGGCTTCACGAATCACGTCAGCATCGCTGGTGATCAGCACACGCCCGGCGCCCACGTGTTCGAGGGCCTTGGCCACCGAGTGCAAGTTGCCCATGCCATAGTCGATAACAGCAACCGTCTGCATTACAGCACGCCCTTGGTCGAAGGCATCTGCCCGGCCATGCGCTCGTCCAGTTCAACGGCCATGCGCAGTGCGCGGCCGAATGCCTTGAACACGGTTTCGATCTGATGGTGGGTATTGTGGCCGCGCAGGTTGTCGATGTGCAGGGTGACATTGGCGTGGTTGACGAAGCCCTGGAAGAACTCCTGGAACAGGTCCACGTCGAAGCCGCCGACCGTTGCGCGGGTGTACGGCACGTGCATCTGCAGGCCAGGACGACCCGAGAAGTCGATGACCACACGCGACAGGGCTTCATCCAGCGGGACATAGGCATGGCCGTAGCGACGGATACCTTTTTTGTCGCCAATGGCTTTGCTGAAGGCCTGACCCAAGGTGATACCGACGTCTTCCACGGTGTGGTGGTCGTCGATATGCAGGTCGCCCTTGCTTTCGATATCCAGATCGATCAACCCGTGACGGGCGATCTGGTCGAGCATGTGTTCAAGAAAAGGAACGCCGATATCGAATCGGGCCTTTCCGGTGCCATCCAGGTTGATCGAGGCTTTGATCTGGGTTTCCAGGGTGTCGCGCTCGACGAACGCCTTACGTTCGGCCATCACCAGCTCCGCAAAATCATTGGGCGAAAAGGCGGACATTATAGGCGTGTGGAGGGGAAACAGAAACACGAGACGTGTTATGGCTGACGGGCTGAATAGCCGCTGACGAAGATATACATGTCTGTACAAATGACCTGTAGGAGCCGGCTTGCGGGCGAATGCGGTGGATCAGCGGCAAATGAGTCGCCTGAAACTCCGGGTTCGCCAGCAAGCCGGCTCCAACAGTTACGATGTCGGCCTGAGAATGCTCAGGCCGACATCGACAGCGGCTTAATGGAACAACACCGCCGTTTTCTGCAGCGTGACCCAAACGCCCCACGCCAGCGGAATGCCCACCGCCAGCCAGGCCAGGATCGCCAGCGGCTTGGTGCCCGGATCGGCTTTCCACTCCAGCGAAGTGGTGTGATCCGCGCCAGCATCGTGGCCGATGGCCTGTTCAGCCTTCAATTGCTCGTCGGTCATGAAGTATTTGTCGGCCACCGGACGCACCAGCATGTTGCAGATGAAACCCAGCACCAGCAGACCCGCGAGGATGTACAGGGTGATGTCGTAAGCATCGGCGCGCGCAACGCCGTGGCTCAATTGATATTCACGCAGGTAGTTCACCAGCACCGGACCCAGCACGCCCGCCGCAGCCCAGGCAGTCAGCAGACGGCCGTGGATCGCGCCGACCATTTGCGTACCGAACAGGTCGGCCAGATAAGCCGGCACGGTCGCGAAACCGCCGCCGTACATCGACAGCACCACGCAGAACGCCGCTACGAAAAGCGCAACGCTGCCAAGGTGACCCAGGGTCGGAACCGACGCATAGAGCAAAAAGCCCAGGGCGAAGAATACGAAGTAGGTGGCTTTACGGCCGATATAGTCGGAGAACGAGGCCCAGAAGAAGCGGCCGCCGATGTTGAACAGGCTCAGCAGACCGGTGAAGCCCGCGGCGATGGCAGCGATGGCGGCCAGTTGCGAAGCGTCCAGTTGCGCAAAGCCCTGATCGGTACCCAGCAGTTTGCCGCCAAACACTTCCTGCAGCAGCGGCGAAGCCATGCCGAGAATGCCGATACCCGCGGACACGTTCAGGCACAGCACCAGCCATACCAGACGGAATTGCGGGGTTTTCCACGCGACGCTGACGTGTACATGGCGGTTGGTGATCATCGCGCTTTTGGTTTTCTTCACAGGCGCGGTCCAGCCTTCAGGTTTCCAGCCGGTAGGCGGAACGCGGTACGCCAGAGCGCCGCCGATCATGAAGATGAAGTAGATCACGGCCATGGCCACGAAGCTCTGCCATACGCCCACGCTGTCTGGCGTCGCGAAGTGGCTCATCAGTGCGGTCGCCAATGGAGCGCCCACCATTGCACCACCACCGAAGCCCATGATCGCCATACCGGTCGCCATGCCGCGCTTGTCCGGGAACCACTTGATCAGGGTCGACACCGGGGAGATGTAGCCCAGCCCCAGACCAATGCCGCCGATCACGCCGGAACCAATCCACATCAGCCAGATCTGGTGGGTGTAGATACCCAACGCCGAGATCAGCAGACCGCCACACCAGCATAGCGCCGAGACCACACCGGCCTTGCGCGGGCCTGCGTGCTCCAGCCAGCCGCCCCAGATGGCCGCCGAGCAGCCCAGGAAGATGAAGAACAGGGTGTAAATCCAGCCGAGCATCGAGATCGGCCAGTCACAGCCAGACGAAAAGATTTGCTCGAAAAAACCCATGTCAGCCGGGCATGCAACCGCGGCCTTGACGCCGATTGCCTTGGACAGCGGCAACCAGAACACCGAGAAACCATAGGCCATGCCGATACACAGGTGAATGGCCAACGCAGCTGGCGGAACCAGCCAGCGGTTGAAGCCACGTTTGGCGATAATGCGCTCTTTGGACAAGAACGCAGGCTGAGCGACAGAGCCGCCCAGAGCAGTGCTCGAAGTCATTATTTTTTGCCCCTATTTGTAGTTGTGCCCCGCAAGAACAGCGACATCGCTCCGCCACCCCTCTTAATACACGCTGGCATCGGGAGTTTTATCGGCAGAAAGTCTCATTACGTGACAATTCGACGCAGTATGACCTGCGAACGGCGAGAGATTAGCATTTGCCGCAACAGATACAGCATTCTGCTACTACCTTTTTTATACCGTCTGTCTTGTCTGAATCGACGACACGATCTGTAGGAACCCACCGCATCGACAGCCATTTCCTGCTGCCGCGTTTTTTGCGTACATTCCTCGGACACCTCGCACGGCCGATCGAAGCCCGACGCCTGCGTGAGAACGCTATACTCGCGGGCTAAATTTTGAACGACTCGATACAAGGACTCGCCCATGAAAGCGTTCGGCAAAATCCTGGGACTATTCATTCTCGGGCTGTTGCTGATCATCGTGGCTCTCGGCTTCGCCTTGACCCATCTGTTTGATCCCAACGACTACAAAGACGAGATTCGTAAACTGGTTCGCGACCGGGCGCACGTCGAGCTGACCCTCAATGGCGATATCGGCTGGAGCCTGTTCCCCTGGCTGGGCCTGGAGTTGCACGACGCAAGCATCGCCACGCTGACCGAGCCGAGCAAACCTTTCGCCGACTTGCAGATGCTCGGTCTATCCGTACGCGTGCTGCCGCTGCTGCGCAAGGAAGTGCAGATGAGCGACGTGCGCGTCGAAGGTCTGAACCTGATGCTGACCCGCGATGAAAGCGGCCATGGCAACTGGGAAGACATCGGCAAGGCGCCAGCGACTGCGGCCAATCCGGCTCAGCCGCCAGCGCCTGCCACAGAGCCTAAACCCGATGACACGGCCAAGGCAGAGAGAGCGTGGCAACCGCTGAAGCTGGACATCGACAGCCTGACCGTGAACAACGCCCGCATTGACTTCAACGACATGCAGAAGGCCCGGCAATTCACCGCCGAGAGCATTCAGCTGAGTACCGGGCCGGTTCACAACGCGACCGATATTCCGGTCAAGCTGACGGCGTTCCTGAGCACCAATCAGCCGGTCGTGCGGACCAAGACCGAACTCACCGGCAAGCTGCGCTTCGACCGCGCGCTCAAGCGTTATCAACTTGATGACATGCGTTTCTCGGGCGAAGCGGCAGGCGATCCGCTGCAGGGCAAGACCCTGACGTTCTCGGCGCAAGGCCAACTGCTGGCAGACATGTCGGCCAACGTTGCCGAATGGACCAACCTCAAGCTGTCGGCCAACCAGTTGCGTGCATTGGGCGAGCTGCATGTTCGTGATCTGGACAAGGCACCTCAACTGAGCGGCGGCATTTCCATCGCTCAATTCAACGTCCGCGAATTCCTCGACAGCATCGGCCAGACCGCGCCGACTTTGGGCGAAAACAGCCTGACCCGCCTGGAAATGGTCAGCCGTATCGCGGCAACGCAAAACAGCGTTTCACTGGATGACCTGACACTAAAAGTCGACGACAGCACTTTCACCGGTCGAGTGGCCGTCGAAGACTTCGCCCGGCAGTCACTGCGCCTGCAACTCAAGGCCGACACCTTCGACGCCGACCGTTATCGTCCGCCGCAAAGCGATCAGGCCAAGGCCGCTGGTGCTGCGCGCAAATCCGAAGTGCAAAGCGGTGAGGCCGAAGCCATGGCTGCATCGGGTACATCGCCGCTGCCGAACCAGCCGACGCAGGGCGCCTGGAGCGATGCGAGGCTGCTGCCGCTGGAGCGCATGCGCAAGCTCGATGTCGACGCCGATCTGAGCTTCGGCAAGCTGACGGTGGAGAAACTGCCAATCCAGAATGCCGCGCTGAAAACCTCGGCGCTCGATGGCGTGGTCAAACTCGACAGCCTGCGCGGCGACCTCTACAACGGCAACTTCGAAGTCAAGGGCAACCTCGACGTACGCCCTGAAGTGCCGCTGGCCAGCGTACAAACACGCATCGTCAGAGTGCCGGTCGAGCAGTTCATCCAGAGTCAGGGCACCACGCCGCCGCTGCGTGGCTTGCTGACGCTGAACAGCGACGTCACGGCCAAGGGCAACAGCCAGAAAGCGCTGGTGGAAAGCCTCAACGGCACCACCAACTTCGCACTGCACGACGGTGTATTGGTCAATGCCAACCTCGAGCAGCAGCTTTGCCGGGGGATTTCGGTGCTCAATCGCAAGACGCTGAGCGGCGAGCCGCGTGGCAAGGACACGCCGTTCCAGCAGCTCAACGGTAATCTGGTGTTCCGCAACGGTGTGGCCAGCAACCCGGACCTCAAAGTCCGCACGCCAGGCCTGAGCGTCAACGGTGATGGCGACATCGACCTGCGCGTGATGGGGATGAACTATCGCGTCGGCGTGATCATTGAAGGTGACAAGAGCGACATGCCGGACCCGGCCTGTGAAGTGAATCCACGCTTCGTCGGCATCGAATGGCCGATCCTTTGCCGTGGCCCGCTGGAATTGGGCGCTAAAGCCTGCCGCCTCGACAACGAAGGGCTGGGCAAAGTCGCCGCGAAGCTCGCCACCGATCGCATCGGCGACAAGATCGACGAAAAGCTGGGGGACAAGGTCAGTCCCGAGCTCAAGGATGCAATCAAGGGATTGTTCAAACGGTGACGGTTTTGTTGCCGACCACTTCGGCAGCTCACCAGCAAACCTGTAGGAGCCGGCTTGCTGGCGAAAGCGGAGTGCCAGTTACCTCACTTGGCACAGACATACCG
>NZ_JBOICF010000030.1:0-39678 GCF_050739935.1 Pseudomonas sp.
ACGATAACCCGCAGTCACGGATGCACCGCGCTGCGATGTTCGCCAGCAAGCCGGCTCCTACAAGGCCCTGGCAAGACCCGAGGTTTTTGGGAGCTTCACATGTTAAACACCCTTCTACCAATCCTGCTGTTCGCTGCCCTGGGTCTGGCGATCCTCGGCGCTTTGCGGCGGATGGCCATGTGGCGCAACGGGCGTGCGTCCAAGGTCGATCTGCTGGGCGGCCTGCTGGCGATGCCCAAGCGCTATATGGTCGATCTGCACCACGTGGTCGCGCGCGACAAGTACATCGCCAATACCCACGTCGCAACGGCGGGGGGCGCAGCTGCGTCCATCGTGCTGGCGATTCTGGTGCACGGTTTGGGCCTGCATAACCGCATCCTCGGCTACGCGCTGCTGCTGGTGTCGGCGGTGATGTTCGTCGGTGCGATCTTCGTTTATCTGCGTCGTCGCAACCCGCCGAGCCGCCTGTCGAAAGGCCCGTGGATGCGTCTGCCGAAAAGCCTGCTGGCATTCTCGGCTTCGTTCTTTCTGGTGACCCTGCCGGTCGCCGGCATCCTCCCGGAAAACTTCGGCGGCTGGCTGTTCGCAATCATCCTGGGGATCGGTGTGCTGTGGGGCGTTTCCGAATTGTTCTTCGGCATGACCTGGGGCGGCCCGATGAAACACGCCTTCGCCGGTGCGCTGCATCTGGCGTGGCACCGTCGCGCCGAGCGTTTTGGCGGTGGTCGTTCAACAGGCCTCAAACCGCTGGATCTGGCTGACCCGACGGCGCCGCTGGGTGTGGAAAAACCCAGGGATTTCACCTGGAACCAACTGCTGGGCTTTGACGCCTGCGTGCAATGCGGCAAGTGCGAAGCGGCATGCCCGGCGTTTGCCGCGGGCCAGCCGCTGAATCCGAAAAAACTGATTCAGGACATGGTTGTCGGCCTGGCTGGCGGTACCGATGCCAGCTTCGCTGGCAGTCCGTATCCTGGCAAGCCGGTTGGCGAGCATGGCGGCAATCCCCATCAACCGATCGTCAACGGTCTGGTCGACGCCGAAACCCTGTGGTCCTGCACCACGTGCCGTGCCTGCGTGGAAGAGTGCCCGATGATGATCGAGCACGTGGACGCCATCGTCGACATGCGCCGCCACCTCACGCTGGAAAAAGGCGCGACCCCGAACAAGGGCGCCGAAGTCCTGGAAAACCTCATCGCCACCGACAACCCTGGCGGTTTCGCGCCGGGCGGGCGGATGAACTGGGCTGCGGATCTGAACCTCAATCTGATGAGCGAGAAGCGGACGGTGGACGTGCTGTTCTGGGTCGGCGACGGCGCGTTCGACATGCGCAATCAACGCACCCTTCGTGCGTTCGTCAAAGTGCTGAAAGCGGCCAAGGTCGACTTCGCGGTGCTGGGGCTTGAAGAGCGCGACAGCGGCGACGTAGCCCGCCGTCTGGGCGATGAAGCGACCTTCCAGATGCTCGCCAAACGCAACATTCAGACGCTGTCCAAATACAGTTTCCAGCGCATCGTCACCTGCGACCCGCACAGTTTCCATGTGCTGAAAAATGAATACGGCGCCTTCGACGGCAATTATCTGGTGCAGCACCACAGCACCTACATGGCCGAGCTGATCGGCGATGGCGCGCTGAGCCTCGGGCAGCACAAAGGCTCCAGCGTGACGTATCACGACCCCTGCTATCTGGGGCGTTACAACGGCGAATATGAAGCGCCGCGCCATGTGCTCAAAGCACTGGGTATAGAGGTCAAGGAAATGCAGCGCTCCGGTTTCCGCTCACGTTGCTGTGGCGGCGGTGGCGGCGCGCCGATCACCGACATTCCCGGCAAACAGCGTATTCCCGACATGCGCATGGAAGACATCCGCGAAACTGGCGCCGAGCTGGTGGCCGTGGGTTGTCCACAGTGCACGGCGATGCTCGAAGGCGTGGTCGAACCGCGTCCGATGATCAAGGACATTGCCGAACTGGTGGCCGACGCGCTGCTTGAAAACGCAGCCCCGGCCAAACCGGCACCCGTCAAACGTGAACCTGCGGAGGCGCATTGATGAGCGACATTATCCGCCGCGACCCTCGTGCCGAGTGGATCGCCCGCAATCGACTGCACCCGCTGCATGCGGCCATGCAACCGATGCAAAGCAGCTGGATGGGGCCTAACGGCGTCATACGCAAGAACGTGCACGGCATCGGTTTCATCGGGCCGAACGGCATCAAGCGTATCGACCGCAGTGGCGCGCAGCAGGGCGGGACGACCAAGCGTACGGTCTCTGCCGAAGTGCAATTGCCGCTGCATCAGGTTGCCGCGCCGGCTTTCTATATCGCTGTAGTGCCTGATATGGTCGGCGGACGCCTAAGCAGCCACGACCGCGATCTGTTGGGTCTGGCGCATGGTCTGGCGGGCAAAGATGGCGCGGTTTTGGCCGTAGTCTTTGGCGAACATAAAGAAAGCGCGTTCGACACGGCGGGCGTCGATCGCCTGTTGGTGCTTGAGGGCGGCGAGTTTGCCGGTTATTCGCCCGAACAGCGCGTGCAAGGTTTGCGGGCTGTGGATAACCAGTTCGACCCGCGTCACTGGTTATTGCCTGACAGCCGCACCGGTGGTGGCGAGTTGGGTCGGCGGTTTGCCGCAAGCATCGGCGAACGTCCGGCGACGCGTGTCTGGCAGGTCAAGGATGAGCAAGCCACAGGCCGCGCCGGTGCGGGCCGTGAAGACCTCGCTCGCCCCATATCACGGCTGATCCTGGCAGCCGCGGAATGCGCCGAGCCAGTGAGCGAAACCCGTCACGAAGCATTGGCCGTCGAGTTGTCCACAACCATCGCCCGCAGCTTGCCACGCATTGAGGACCTAGGCGCGGTGGCGGTTGACCCTGCACTTATCCCCATGGCCGAAGCGGAGTTCATCTTCTCCGGTGGCAATGGGGTCAAGGACTGGACGTTGTTCCATCGCACTGCTGCAGCCCTAGGCGCAACCGAAGGCGCCTCCCGGGTGGCAGTGGACGACGGATTCATGGCCCGGGATCGTCAGGTCGGCGCTTCCGGCACCTGGGTCACTGCACGGGTGTATGTCGCTGTGGGTATCTCTGGCGCGATCCAGCACCTGCAAGGCATCGGCGCCTGCGACAAAGTCGTAGCGATCAACCTCGATCCAACCTGTGACATGGTCAAACGTGCAGATTTGTCAGTGATTGGCGAAAGCGCAAAAATTCTCGATGCGCTGATCGAAGCCGTCGAGGCCTATCGGAACGGGGCGAAACGCGATGCAGCCTGAGAATAAATTGCCTGTGCAAAACAGCGTCTTGCACGTCATCAGCCTGGTTTCCATCGGCGCGCATCCGACTTCCGGTCGCCCACGCCGCGCTGAACAGGATGCGCGCGCTGTCGAACTGGGGTTGCAACTGGCTGGGGATAACTTGCATGTACTGCACGCTGGCAACGCTGAAGAACCGGCGTTGCGGGCTTATCTGGGCATGGGTCTGAAAGAACTTCATGTGCTCGAACAACCCCAAGACGCCGACGCGCTGCCCGGGCTGGCCGATTACATACGCGAGTCCGGCGTGCAGCTGGTCCTCGCGGGCACCCAGGCGGAAACCGGTGAGGGCTCGGGCATGTTGCCCTACCTGCTCGCGGAAAAGCTGGGATGGCCGCTGGTCGTCGGCATGGCCGAAGTGGAATCCATGAGCAGTGGCACCGCCCAAGTATTGCAGGCCCTCCCACGCGGCCAGCGCCGCCGCCTCAAGGTCCGCCTGCCATTCCTTGCCACTGTGGATAACGCTGCACCCAAACCCCGCCAAAGCGCCTTCGGCCCCGCCCAACGCGGCACGCTTGATGTGGAACAGATCGATGTCACCATCGACGACTTATTCACAACCTCCGAGCTGACGCCTGCCAAACCAAGGCCAAAACGATTGAAAGTCATCAAAGCCAAAAGCGGCGCTGACCGGATGAAAGCTGCGACAGCGAAAGCCAGCGGTGGCGGTGGGCAAGTGCTGAAGGGGGTGAGTGCCGAGGAAGGTGCTGCCGCGATATTGAAGTTGTTGGTGGAGGAGGGGGTGGTTCGCTGACTCCCGCGACTAAAATGGGAAGGCGTCTGTTTGACGCCTTTTTAGGTTCGGTTCTAACGTCGTGTCTCATCCGCTCATACCGTTTGGTCAACCTGTCCAAATACCCACAATCGCTGTTAGCCCACCTGTGGATAAACTGTTAGGCGATTGACGAAAGCCATAATCACCGTGGCGGAGAGCCTCTTGATCAATTATTGATCAAACTATCTGGCGGTTTCTTAAAGCTTTTTCTGAATAAGGCCTGATAGTTGGCAGCGCTTTTGCCCACATCTCTGTTAACACTGCTGTGGATAAGATGTGTGAGATCGTTTGTAGGTCTTACGGATAAAGGTCTTCAGGGCTATGGTCAAAAAATGATTAATTTGGCACTTATCTACAATCTGTGGCTTTTAACGTCATCGCCTCTCGAAGCAATTCGCTGTTTTCCACAACGCCTCGCCAGATACGCAAGTTGCGCACATTCTCTGTTGGCGTTTCTGTGGATAACGTGTTGGTGCTCCGGCGCAAGCCTTAATCTGCAAGGCTTACAGGCATCTGATCAAAATACGATCAGTCATGAGGCGATTGTGCCAACTTGGTAACTCGCGGTTTTTGCTAAGTTTTTGCACAGTCCCGGTTCGGGTTCTCACCGTTGCTGTGGGTTGAGCTGTGGACAGTTGTCTGAGGATGGTGGCGAGAGCGTGAAGCACGGTTTGGTGGGGGATTGAGCGCTTCTTGATCAGTGCGAGTAATAATAATTGTAGGAGCCGGATTGCTGGCGAATGCAGTGTGTCAGCCTTACGAGGATGACATTCAGATCGCTTTCGCCAGCAAGCCGGCCGCTACAAGGGATGAGGCGCTACTTACTCGTGATTAACCGCCACACCCTTCAAATACGGCGCAGGCTCGGCCCCCATGTTTTCCAGCAACTTGGCGCTGTACCAGTCAATGAAGTTGACCACACCGAACTCGTAGGTTTTCGAGTACGGGCCTGGCTGGTAGGCGACGGAGTTGATGCCGCGCTGGTTTTCTTCGGCCAGGCGACGGTCCTGGTCGTTGGTTGCGTCCCAGACTTCGCGCAAGCGCGCCACGTCGTAGTCCACGCCTTCAACGGCGTCCTTGTGCACTAGCCACTTGGTGGTGACCACGGTTTCCTGAGCGCTGATCGGCCAAACAGCGAACACGATGACGTGGTCGCCCATGCAGTGGTTCCAGGAATGCGGCAGGTGCAGGATGCGCATCGAGCCCAGGTCCGGATTTTTGATGCGGCCCATCAATTTGCTGCTGCCGGGTTTGCCGTCCATGGTCATGGAGACGGTGCCTTTGAGCAGCGGCATGCGCACGATGCGGTTGCGCAGGCCGAAGCTGGCGTGGGCGAACGGGATTTTCTCGGCTTCCCATGCAGCGGCAGACGCGGCGACGTGGTCCTTGAACGCCTGGTCGGCGCGCGGGTCGGTGACGTCGTCCCATTCCAGCAGAGTGTTCAGCAGTTCAGGGTGCGAACCGTTGCAGTGGTAGCACTCGCGGTTGTTTTCCAGCACCAGTTTCCAGTTGGCTTTTTCGACCAGGGTGGTTTGCACCGCCACCTTGGTGTTTTCCATGTCGTACGGTTCCATGTAGTGATTCAGCGTCTGCAGGAACTCGTCGATAGCCGGCGGGTTGGACGCCAGGCTGATGAAGATGTAACCGCCTGCGACTTTGCAGTTCACAGGCTTGAGGCTGAACTGCTTCATGTCAAAGTCAGCGCCCATTTCGGTGCCCGCGTACAGCAAGCGACCGTCCAGTTCGTAGGTCCATTGGTGGTATGGGCACACCAGCTTGGCGACCTTGCCTTTTTCCTTGGTGCACAGGCGCGAGCCACGGTGGCGGCAGACATTATGGAAGGCGTTGATCGAACCGTCCGGAGCGCGCACGACCAGAATCGGATTCTTGCCGATCTGCAGGGTCAGGAAGTTGCCCTTGGCCGGGATCTCGCAGGTCATGCCCGCGATCAGCCACTCTTTTTGAAAGATTTCCTGCATGTCGATTTCAAACAGCCGCTCATCGCTGTAGAAAGGCTGCGGCAGCGAGTAAGTGCGCTCGCGGTTCTGCAACATTTCGGCGGTGGCCTTGCGTGCGGGTTCCAGCGGATCGCCCAAGCTTAGAGTTGCGGTGACGTCCATCTTTCAAGTCCTCAGGTCGCATTCGAGCGGCCTACGAATGTGGCTAATACGGTTGTGTTGTGTGTCTGGCACGCGAGGCGACGGTGTTTTCTGCCGCTCATGTTTATGAGTAAAAAAATCTGTATTCGATTGACGGCGAGTGTGTAGCCGGGCGCGACGTGAACCTTATCCATGGGCGACATGGCCGAATCCGTTTCCGACTACGTAACCCCTATAGATCGGGCCTGGTCGCCATAAGTATGTGAATGTCGCTGATAGGTAAATAGGTGACTCGTGCGTTACGCAGAATCGCCACCATAAGAGGCCGACAGTCGGCCGTGGAGAGTGAGTATGTCCCAGAGTTTCCTGAGCCCCGTCAACACCCAGACCTGGGCCAATGGCCGCCACCTGGTACGGGTCGTCAAAGTGATCCAGGAAACCTGGGACGTGCGCACCTTTTGCTTCATGGCCGACCAGCCGATCCTGTTCTTTTTCAAACCGGGTCAGTTCGTCACCCTGGAGCTGGAAATCGAAGGCGTGCCGATCATGCGCTCCTACACCATTTCCAGCGCGCCGTCGGTGCCTTACAGCTTTTCGATCACCATCAAGCGTGTGCCGGGCGGCAAGGTGTCCAATTGGCTGCACGACACGCTGCATGAAGGTCAGGAGCTGGCGGTACACGGGCCGGTAGGTCTGTTCAACGCCATTGATTTTCCGAATCCGAAGATCCTGTACCTCAGCGGCGGCGTCGGCATCACGCCGGTCATGTCCATGGCGCGCTGGTACTACGACACCAATGCCAACGTCGACATGGTGTTCGTCCACAGCTCACGCTCGCCCAAAGACATCATCTATCACCGCGAACTGGAGCAGATGGCCTCGCGGATCAACAACTTCTCGCTGCACATCGTCTGCGAGAAACACGGCCTGGGCGAGCCTTGGGCCGGCTATCGCGGCTACCTGAATCAGAAAATGCTGGAACTGATGGCGCCGGACTTCATGGAGCGAGAAGTGTTCTGTTGCGGCCCGACGCCGTACATGAATGCGGTCAAGCGCCTGCTGGAAGCCAACGGTTTCAACATGGCGCAGTATCACGAAGAATCTTTCGGCGCGACCCCGCCGGAAGCCCGCGCCGACGCAGTGGAGCACGCCGAGCAGGCAGCGGATGCGCCGGATATCGACGTCGCCGAACTGCATCAGGTGGAATTCACCGACACCGGTAAGAGCATTCGCGTGGCGCCGGGCGAAACCGTCCATGCCGCCGCTGCCAAACTCGGCCTGATGATTCCAAAGGCCTGCGGTATGGGCATCTGCGGGACATGCAAGGTCATGAAGCTCAGCGGCGAAGTGGAGATGGAGCACAACGGCGGGATTACCGACGACGACGTGGAAGAGGGTTACATCCTGTCGTGCTGCAGTGTGCCGAAGGGTGATGTGCGCATCGAATACTGACCAGGTTTGTAGCAGTTCGGCTTGCCGGCGGGTGATTTCGACAACGCCTTCGCGAGCAAGCCGGGTTTCTGCCCTATGGGAGCGAATTCATTCGCGAGAGGCCAGGTCGGGCGATGCATCTTCATCGCCTGACCACCCGTATCGCGAATGAATTCGCTCCCACAGTCTTGTCCGCTGCCACAGTCCCAATAGCAGTACTCTGTCGACCTGATCAGTCGGCAGAGTAAGCTTGTTACAGCCTGAAACGCGCAACCATGCCGTTGAGGTCCACCGCCAGACGCGACAGCTCGTTGCTCGCCGCGCTGGTCTGATGGGCGCCGGTGGCCGATTGGGTCGACAGGTCGCGGATGTTGACCAGATTGCGATCCACTTCGCGAGACACCTGGGCCTGTTCTTCAGCAGCGCTGGCGATCACCAGGTTGCGCTCGTTGATTTCGACCACCGCGCTGTTAATGGTATCCAGCGCAACGCCGGCGCCCTTGGCGATGTTCAGTGTCGATTCGGCGCGTTCGGTGCTGCTGCGCATGGAGTTCACGGCCTGTTCGGTGCCGCCCTGAATGCTGCCGATCATGCGCTCGATTTCGCTGGTCGATTGTTGTGTGCGGTGGGCCAGTGCGCGAACTTCGTCGGCGACCACCGCAAAACCGCGACCGGCTTCACCGGCGCGTGCAGCTTCGATGGCGGCATTCAAGGCCAGCAGGTTGGTCTGATCTGCCAGGCCACGAATCACGTCCAGCACCTTGCCAATGTCGCGGGATTCGTCGGCGAGGTTGCCGATCAGCGTCGCAGTACCTTGTACATCGCTGCTCATGCGTTCGATGGCGCTGACGGTTTCCTGCACCAAATCGCGACCGTCGCTGGCCGAAGTCGTGGCGTTTTTCGAGGCTTCGGACGTGCTCACCGCATTACGCGCCACTTCTTCCACCGCGCTGGTCATTTCGTTGACTGCCGTAGCGGCCTGTTCGATTTCATTGTTCTGCTGCGACAGACCGCGGGCGCTTTCGTCGGTGACGGCATTGAGTTCTTCTGCCGCCGACGCAAGCTGAGTCGCCGAACCGGAAATGCGTTGCAGCGTGTCGCGCAACCTGGACTGCATCTTGAGCATGGCCGCGAGCAAGCGGCCGGCCTCGTCAGTACCGGTAACGTGGATGGCGCGGGTCAGGTCGCCCTCGGCGATTTCCTCTGCCGCGTTCAGTGCCGAATGGATCGGTCGGGTAATGCTGTTGGTCAGCAGCCAGGCGAACAGCAGGGTCAATACCGTGGCGATGATCAGAAGGGTGACTACCATCGTGATGGCGGTCGAGTACTGGTCGGATGCGTCTTTCTTCGCATCATTGAATTGTTGGGTGCATATCTCGACCAGCTTGGCCAGTACGACATTCATCTGGTCCGAGTTATTTTGCAGTTGGTTATTTAGCAGTGGCGCCAGTTCATCGAGCTTGTTGGCACTGCTCAGGGATTTCATTCGGTCTTCAAGCTGGCGGTAGTCGCCCAGCAACTTCACGTATTGGTCGTAGGCGGCCTGTTCTTCCGGAGCCAGGATCAGCTTGACGTAGATGGCACGGGCTTCCTCGATCTGTCGGTTGCGCTGGGCCAGCAGGTCAATCGTTTTCTGTTGACTATCGGCATCGCGGTTGAGCAGCAGGCGGTAAGAGAGCACGCGCAGGCGAATGCTTGCTTCGGTCAACCTGTCCAGCGACTTGATGCTCGGCACACTATTGCTCGCCATCTGTTCGGTCGCGTCGTTGATCTTGCTCATTTGCGTCAGAGCGAAGACGCCCAGCGCCAGCATCAGCAAGCCGATGATGGAAAAGCCGAGGAAGGCGCGAGGCGCGATGTTGATATTGCGTAGGGACATGACGGTTCCTGAGAATGCCGCGATCCATGCGAGACGAGGGAAGTAAATGACAGCGATGCATGGCGTATCGGTCGTCTGTGCCGAGACTTGAACCCTCGGGGGCACTGCTGTGCGCTTATGTCGCAGGGTGTCGATCTGACGAACAGCAGGAACAAGATGGCGAAAACGCAGTCAATCAGGTCCGTTATGCGTTTGCGCAATTGAAGTAATACAAGTGCTTTTCTGTTCGGTGTAGTGGCGTGAATGCCCTGATTTCACTGGTAGCTTGAGTGACTTTTCTTTATCGTACGCGCCCTTTGAAATTTGCCTGAGAAATCAAAATGTTGGAAGCATCCTTAAGCCAGTTGGAAAAGCTCGTCGGTGACCTGGTGCAACAGAATCAGGAGCTGCAAAACACGAACGCGAAGCTCGGCGAGGAGCTGAAGCAAGCCAGGGATGACAACGACAGTTTGCAGTTGAGCCTGCTGGAGCAGGAAGAGAAACAAGGCGCTACCGCCGCCCGCATTCAGGCGCTGGTCGATCGCGCCACCGGCGTCAGCGCGGTCAACGCATGATCACCGACCGCGACACCACCAAGGTCATTTCCATTCTCGGCAACGACTACACGATCAAGGCTCCTGAAGGTCGGGAGCAGACCTTGATGGATGCCGTGGTCATGCTCAAGTCGGCATTGTCCGAGACCAAACGCAGCTACCCGACCCTGATCGGCGACCGCCTGCTGGTGTTGGCGGCGCTGAACCTGTGTTCGAAGCAGATCGAACTCAAACAGCAACACGCCGAAGAGCTGAGCCGTTATGAGGATAAGGTCAGTGCAACGGTCGAGGTGATCGAGAAGGTGATTGCGCAGGGGTGATAGCTCATCCATGTGAGCGCACACCAGTAGTCCGCCTGACATAACGTCCCTGTGGGAGCGAATTCATTCGCGATGCAGGTTCTGTCGGTAAATCTCTATCGGCTGAACGAACCTCTGGCGAATGAATTCGCTCCCACAGTGGTATTGCGCTGTGTCAGCGAGATGGGGATGTTGATCAGGCTCCCATCACCAGCCGGATATCCGCCGCCAACTCCCGCACGCGGGCTTCTTCGGTATCCCACGAGCACATGAAACGTGCGCCACCACTGCCGATGAAGGTGTAGAAGCGCCAGCCTTTGGCGGTGAGTGCCGCGATGGCGGCTTCCGACAACTGCAGGAACACGCCGTTGGCCTGCACCGGAAACATCAGCTCCACGCCTGGAATATCCTTCACCAATTCCGCTAGCAGCTGCGCACAGCCGTTGGCGTGGCGTGCATGTTTGAGCCAGGCGTCGTTTTCCAGCAGACCGACCCAAGGCGCCGAGAGAAAGCGCATTTTCGACGCCAGTTGCCCGGCCTGTTTACAGCGATAGTCGAAGTCTTCGGCGAGTTTGTGATTGAAGAACAGGATCGCCTCGCCCACCGCCATGCCATTCTTGGTGCCGCCAAAGCACAGCACGTCGATGCCGGCTTTCCAGGTCAATTGCGCTGGCGTGCAACCTAGATACGCACAGGCATTGGCGAAGCGTGCGCCGTCCATGTGCAGGTTCAGGCCCAGCTCCTTGCACGTGTCGCTGATGGCTTTCAGCTCTTCGGGCAGATAGACACTGCCGACTTCGGTGGCTTGGGTGAGCGTCACGACGCGGGGTTTGGGGTAGTGAATATCGGCACGTTTGAGGGCGACTTCACGAATCGATTCCGGCGTCAGCTTGCCATTCTCACTGCGAGCGGTCAGCAGCTTGGAGCCGTTGGAGAAAAACTCCGGCGCGCCACATTCGTCGGTCTCGACGTGGGCGGTTTCCGAGCAGATGACGCTGTGATAACTCTGGCACAGCGACGACAGCGCCAGCGAGTTGGCCGCCGTGCCGTTGAAGGCGAAGAAGACTTCGCAGTCGGTTTCGAACAGCTGGCGGAATTGATCGGCCGCGCGCGCTGTCCATTGATCATCACCATAGGCGCGTTGGTGCCCGTGGTTGGCTTGTTCCATGGCCGCCCAGGCTTCCGGGCAGATTCCCGAATAGTTGTCGCTGGCAAACTGCTGGCTTTGGTCTGACATGGCCGGTTCCCTGTAATCGAAGGCTGCGACTGTAACCAGATTTCGATGCTTTGGTCATGCATTCTTGCGTCACAAAATTCAGTCAAACAGCGAAGTGAGATGAGCGAGACGAATTCCACCGAACGGCCTGTGCGTGATCGGGCGCTGGACCTGCTCAAATGGCTGGCGATGCTGAGCATGGTGCTCGACCACCTGCGCTACGTCGGCTGGCATGTCGATGGGCTATACGTGCCGGGGCGGCTGGCATTTGCGTGGTTTTGCCTGGCAATTGCGGTGAATGTCGGGCGCGGTGTGGTTCGAAAGACGCAGCCTGGCCTGAACTGGAAATATCTGACGTGGCTGGCGGTGTTTTCGGTCTTGGCGGAGTTTCCCTATCGCCTGTACATGGCCGCCGAAGTCACGACCTTGAACGTCCTGCCGACGCTGGTGTTGGGTTTGTTGGTGGCGCAGGGGGTGTTCAGCTGCTCGTGGCCGACGCGGATCATGGGGGTACTGGCGCTGAGCGTCGGTGTCGTTTTCGGCCCGCAGTTGATGTTCGGCGCGTATGGCGTGCTGCTGCCGACGGCGTGCCTTCTGGTGTTGCAAAGGTCGCTTTGGCTGGCGGTGCTGCCGGGCGTGGTGTGTCTGTTGAGCAACGAGTGGCCGAAGATCATTGACGGCATGATGTGGGGCGACCCGATTTCGATTGGGGCGTTGATCGCGTGTCTGCTGGGGCCGTTTCTGGGGCTGGCGCTGTTGCGGTGGCGGCTCAGGTTTGGTGTCTGGCCGATGCGCAGATGGGCGTATTTGATTTATCCACTGCATTTTTTGGTGCTGCTCGGTTTGCGCACTTTGCTTAGTTGACGTTTCGAAAATATCACGATGATTTTGTGTCTGGTGGCAAACTGTGGGAGCGAATTCATTCGCGAAGAGGCGGTACATTCGATAGAGATGTGTCGCCTAAGAAACCGATTCGCGAGTGAATTCGCTCCCACAGTAGAAAATGCGGCCACGCGGAAATCCCTGTAGACAAACCGCCATCACCGCCCTTATCTTCCGCACCAGGCCACCACAGTGGCCAGCGTCGCTCGGACGGTTCCGGGCGCTTACGTCTTCTAGAGGCCACCATGGCAGACCAAGGTTCGCCGCGCCGTTTTGCGCGCATCGATCGACTCCCCCCTTACGTGTTCAACATCACCGCCGAGCTGAAAATGGCCGCTCGTCGTCGTGGTGAGGACATCATCGACCTGAGCATGGGCAACCCCGATGGGGCAACGCCGCCGCATATCGTCGAAAAACTGGTCACCGTCGCCCAACGTGAAGACACTCACGGCTACTCGACTTCGCGTGGCATTCCGCGTCTGCGTCGGGCGATTTCCAGTTGGTACAAAACCCGCTACGAGGTCGATATCGACCCCGAAAGCGAAGCCATCGTCACCATCGGCTCCAAAGAGGGCCTGGCGCACCTGATGCTCGCTACCCTCGATCAGGGCGACACGGTGCTGGTGCCCAACCCCAGCTATCCGATTCACATCTACGGCGCGGTGATCGCCGGTGCCCAAGTGCGCTCAGTGCCGCTAGTGCCGGGCGTGGACTTCTTCGCCGAGCTGGAAAAAGCCATTCGCGGCTCGATTCCCAAGCCGAAGATGATGATTCTGGGCTTCCCGTCCAACCCGACTGCGCAGTGCGTGGAGCTGGATTTCTTCGAACGCGTGGTCGCGCTGGCCAAGCAATACGACGTGCTGGTGGTGCACGACCTGGCCTACGCCGACATCGTCTACGACGGCTGGAAAGCCCCGTCGATCATGCAAGTGCCGGGCGCCAAGGACATCGCGGTGGAGTTCTTCACCCTGTCCAAGAGCTACAACATGGCGGGCTGGCGAATCGGTTTCATGGTCGGTAATCCTGAGCTGGTCAACGCGCTGGCGCGGATCAAGAGCTACCACGATTACGGCACCTTCACGCCATTACAAGTGGCGGCCATCGCAGCGCTGGAGGGCGATCAACAGTGCGTGCTCGACATCGCCGAGCAGTATCGTCAACGCCGCAACGTCTTGGTCAAGGGCCTGCACGAGCTGGGCTGGATGGTCGAAAACCCGAAAGCATCGATGTACGTCTGGGCCAAGATTCCCGAAGCCTACGCGCACCTCGGCTCGCTGGAATTCGCCAAGAAGCTGCTGCTCGAAGCCAAGGTCTGTGTCTCGCCAGGTGTCGGTTTTGGTGAATATGGCGACGACCACGTGCGTTTCGCGCTGATCGAGAACCAGGACCGGATTCGCCAGGCTGTGCGCGGCATTCGCGGGATGTTCCGGGCCGATGGACTGCTGCCTGCCAGATCGGTCTGATTGCGACATCGCCTCACCCAAAATCCCCGGCCTCGGCTGGGGATTTTTGTTTGAATACGATCAAAACCTGTGGGAGCGAATTCATTCGCGAGAGGCATTGACGGTCGAAGTATTTCTGTCGCCTGGAAAATTTTTCGCGAATGAATTCGCTCCCACAGAGGTAAGCGATCCTGCGGAAACACCGCGTTGCCTAGGTTCGCTGCCGCTGCGCGACAGATCGTCGGCAAGCCGGACGCCGACGGCCTTCGGCCAGAATCAAGAGCACATCGCGCCGTTCTCTTGCGCCCCGCAGCCCCCATTTCGCCGTCCCCACCAACCCATGTCGTAAACGCGCCTTTGTGTGGCGTGCGTAGGCATCTGGGCAGTCTGCGTCGGCCATACCATCGCTGCCAAAGGGCGATTCAAAAGCCCTATCGATAATTCAGGCGCCGCGCCGCCGCTGGGAGAACCGCGATGTTCAGCAAGCAAGACCAGATCCAGGGTTATGACGATGCACTGTTGGCAGCGATGAATGCCGAAGAACAGCGTCAGGAAGATCACATCGAGCTGATCGCCTCGGAGAACTACACCAGCAAGCGCGTGATGCAGGCTCAGGGCAGCGGCCTGACCAACAAATATGCCGAGGGCTATCCGGGCAAGCGCTACTACGGTGGCTGCGAGCACGTCGACAAGGTCGAACAACTGGCGATCGACCGCGCCAAGCAACTGTTCGGTGCCGACTACGCTAACGTTCAGCCACACTCCGGTTCCTCAGCCAACAGCGCCGTTTACCTGGCCCTGCTGCAAGCCGGCGACACCATTCTGGGCATGAGCCTGGCCCACGGCGGTCACCTGACCCACGGCGCCAAAGTGTCGTCCTCGGGCAAGCTGTACAACGCCGTTCAGTACGGGATCGACACCACCACCGGCCTGATCGATTACGACGAAGTCGAACGCCTGGCCGTCGAGCACAAACCGAAAATGATCGTCGCCGGTTTTTCGGCCTATTCCAAGACCCTGGACTTCCCGCGCTTCCGTCAGATCGCTGACAAAGTCGGCGCGCTGCTGTTCGTCGACATGGCTCACGTGGCCGGTCTGGTCGCTGCTGGCCTGTACCCCAATCCGCTGCCGTACGCCGATGTGGTCACCACCACCACCCACAAGACGCTGCGCGGCCCACGTGGTGGCCTGATCCTGGCCAAGTCCAACGAAGAGATCGAGAAAAAACTCAACTCTGCCGTGTTTCCCGGCGCCCAAGGCGGCCCGCTGATGCACGTCATCGCCGGCAAGGCGGTGTGCTTCAAGGAAGCCATGGAGCCAGGCTTCAAGGCCTATCAACAGCAAGTGATCGACAACGCCCAGGCCATGGCGCAGGTGTTCATCGATCGCGGTTACGACGTGGTGTCTGGCGGCACTGACAACCACCTGTTCCTCGTCAGCCTGATCCGCCAGGGCTTGACCGGCAAAGACGCCGACGCCGCTCTGGGTCGCGCGCATATCACCGTCAACAAAAATGCCGTGCCGAACGATCCGCAATCGCCGTTCGTGACATCTGGCCTGCGTATCGGCACGCCAGCAGTCACCACCCGCGGTTTCAAAGTCACCCAATGCGTCACGCTGGCAGGCTGGATCTGCGACATTCTCGACAACCTCGGCGACGCCGATGTCGAGGCCAATGTTGCCGGTCAGGTCGCCGCGCTGTGCGCCGATTTCCCGGTTTACCGCTGAGTCAGGAGTCGCACCATGCAGCATTATTCAGGCTTCGGCCTCTTCAAACACTCCCTCAGCCACCACGAAAACTGGCAGCGCATGTGGCGCACGCCGACCCCGAAAAAGGTCTACGAGGTCGTCATCGTCGGCGGCGGCGGGCATGGTCTGGCGACGGCCTATTACCTGGCCAAGGAGCACGGCATTACTAACGTGGCCGTGGTTGAGAAAGGCTGGCTGGGCGGCGGCAACACTGCTCGCAACACCACCATCGTGCGTTCCAACTATCTGTGGGACGAATCCGCGCACCTGTACGAACACGCGATGAAACTGTGGGAAGGCCTGTCTCAGGACCTGAACTACAACGTCATGTTCTCCCAGCGCGGCGTCTACAACCTGTGCCACACCCTGCAGGACATGCGTGATTCCGAGCGCCGCGTCAGCGCCAACCGCTTGAACGGCGTGGATGGCGAACTGCTCAACGGCAAGCAAGTGGCTGAAGAGATTCCGTACCTGGACTGCTCGAAGAACACCCGCTACCCGATCATCGGCGCGACTGTGCAACGTCGCGGTGGTGTTGCGCGTCACGACGCCGTGGCCTGGGGCTTTGCCCGTGCCGCCGACGCCTTGGGCGTGGACCTGATTCAGCAGACCGAAGTGACCGGATTCCGCAAGGAAAACGGCGTGTGCATCGGCGTTGAAACCAACAAGGGCTTCATCGGCGCCAAGCGTGTTGGCGTGGTGACCGCCGGTAACTCCGGTCACATGGCCAAGCTGGCGGGCTTCCGTCTGCCGGTCGAATCCCATCCGCTGCAAGCGCTGGTATCCGAGCCGATCAAACCGATTATCGACAGCGTGATCATGTCTAACGCCGTACACGGTTACATCAGTCAGTCCGACAAGGGCGACCTGGTGATCGGCGCCGGTATCGACAGCTGGGTCGGCTACGGCCAGCGCGGCTCGTACCCGGTGATCGAACACACCATTCAGGCCATCGTCGAGATGTTCCCGGTGCTGTCTCGCGTACGCATGAACCGGCAGTGGGGCGGCATCGTCGATACCACGCCGGACGCCTGCCCGATCATTTCCAAGACGCCTGTGCCGAACATGTTCTTCAACTGCGGTTGGGGCACCGGTGGCTTCAAGGCGACGCCGGGCTCGGGCAACGTGTTTGCCGCAAGCCTGGCCAAGGGCGAAATGCACCCACTGGCCAAACCTTTCTCGATCGACCGGTTCCACAACGGCGCTCTCATTGACGAACACGGCGCTGCGGCTGTCGCGCACTAACCGCTCACAGGGGAAACTCCAATGCTGCACATCTTCTGTCCTCACTGTGGCGAACTGCGCTCCGAAGAGGAATTCCACGTGTCCGGTCAAGCTCACATTCCGCGTCCGCTGGACCCGGCTGCCTGCACCGACGCCGAATGGGGCGATTACATGTTTTTCCGCGACAACCCTCGCGGCTTGCATCACGAACTGTGGATTCATGCGGCCGGTTGCCGTCAGTACTTCAACACCACGCGTGACACCGTGACTTACGAAATTCTCGAAACCTATCCGATTGGCACCAAGCCTCAGTTCGTCAATCAGGTTCCAGCCGTCCGGAAGGGAGATCAGGTATGAGCCAGTCCAACCGCCTGCCCAACGGCGGCCGCATCGACCGTAGCAAGGTACTGAACTTCAGTTTCAACGGTCAGACCTATCAGGGCTTTGAAGGCGACACCCTGACCGCAGCCCTGCTCGCCAACGGCGTCGACATCATTGGCCGCAGCTTCAAATATTCGCGTCCTCGCGGCATCTTCGCAGCGGGCTCCGAAGAGCCCAACGCCGTGTTGCAGATCGGTGCCACCGAAGCCACGCAGATTCCTAACGTTCGCGCCACGCAACAGGCGCTGTACGCAGGCCTGGTCGCTACCAGCACCAACGGCTGGCCGAGCGTGAACACCGACATGATGGGGATTCTCGGCAAGGTCGGCGGCAAGCTGATGCCGCCGGGCTTCTACTACAAAACCTTCATGTACCCGCAATCGTTCTGGATGACTTACGAGAAGTACATTCGTAAGGCTGCGGGCCTGGGTCGTTCGCCGACGGAAAACGATCCGGACACCTACGACAACATGAACCACCACGCCGATGTGCTGGTGGTCGGCGCAGGCCCTGCCGGTTTGGCAGCTGCCCTTGCTGCCGCTCGCAGCGGTGCTCGTGTGATCGTCGCTGACGAGCAGGAAGAGTTCGGCGGCAGCCTGCTGGACTCCCGCGAAAGCCTGGACGGCAAACCTGCGGCGGAGTGGGTCGCCACTGTCGTCGCCGAGTTGAAAGGCCTCACCAACGTGGTCCTGCTGCCCCGCGCTACCGTGAACGGCTATCACGACCACAACTTCCTGACCATTCACGAGCGCCTGACCGATCACCTTGGCGACCGCGCGCCCATCGGCCAGGTCCGTCAGCGCATGCACCGCGTTCGTGCCAAGCGTGTGGTGCTGGCGACCGGTACTCATGAGCGTCCGCTGGTGTACGGCAACAACGACGTGCCGGGCAACATGCTGGCTGGCGCCGTCTCGACGTATGTCCGCCGTTATGGCGTGGCCCCAGGCAAAAAGCTGGTGTTGTCGACCAACAACGATTACGCCTACCGCGTTGCGCTGGACTGGCTCGACGCCGGTCTGCAAGTGGTGGCGGTAGCCGATGCGCGCCACAACCCTCGTGGTGCGCTGGTGGAAGAAGCGCGTGCCAAAGGCATCCGTATTCTGACGGGCAGCGCTGTGATCGAAGCCCGTGGCAGCAAGCGTGTCAGCGGTGCTCGCGTCGCAGCCATCGACGTCAAATCGCACAAGGTCACAAGCCCTGGTGAATGGCTGGACTGCGATCTGGTCGCCAGTTCCGGCGGTTACAGCCCGATCGTTCACCTGGCCTCGCACTTGGGCGGCAAGCCGGTCTGGCGTGAAGACATCCTCGGTTTCGTGCCGGGTGAAGCGCCGCAGAAGCGCGTCTGCGTGGGTGGGGTGAATGGCGTGTATGCGCTGGGCGATGCACTGGCCGACGGTTTTGAAGGTGGCGTACGAGCCGCCAGCGAGGCCGGTTTCCAGCCGGTCGAAGGTGTTATTCCAAAAGCCTTGAGCCGCGTTGAAGAACCGACCTTGGCGCTGTTTCAGGTGCCGCACGAAAAATCCACGATGCGTGCACCCAAGCAATTCGTCGACCTGCAGAATGACGTCACCGCCGCTGGCATTGAGTTGGCGACCCGCGAGGGCTTCGAGTCGGTTGAGCACGTCAAACGCTACACCGCGCTGGGCTTCGGCACCGATCAGGGCAAACTGGGCAACGTCAACGGTTTGGCCATTGCGGCCCGTTCGCTGAATGTCTCGATCCCGGAAATGGGCACCACCATGTTCCGCCCCAACTACACGCCGGTAACGTTCGGCGCGGTAGCCGGTCGTCACTGTGGCCATATCTTCGAGCCTGTGCGCTTCACCGCGCTGCACGCCTGGCACGTCAAGAACGGCGCCGAATTCGAAGACGTCGGTCAGTGGAAACGTCCTTGGTACTTCCCCAAAGCCGGTGAGGACATCCATGCCGCCGTGCGCCGCGAATGCAAAGCCGTACGCGAAAGCGTCGGCCTGCTGGACGCCTCGACACTGGGCAAGATCGACATTCAAGGCCCGGATGCGCGGGAGTTCCTCAACCGCATCTACACCAACGCCTGGACCAAGCTCGACGTGGGCAAGGCGCGTTACGGCCTGATGTGCAAGGAAGATGGCATGGTCTTCGACGACGGCGTGACTGCCTGTGTCGCCGACAACCATTTCATCATGACCACCACTACGGGCGGCGCGGCACGGGTTCTGCAATGGCTGGAAATCTATCAGCAGACCGAATGGCCGGATCTGAAGGTGTACTTCACTTCGGTCACCGACCACTACGCGACGCTGACCCTGTCAGGCCCGAACAGCCGCAAGCTGCTCAGCGAAGTGACCGACATCGATCTGGGCCGTGAAGCCTTCCCGTTCATGACCTGGAAAGAAGGTCTGGTCGGCGGTGTTCCGGCTCGCGTGTTCCGGATTTCCTTCACCGGTGAGCTTTCCTACGAAGTGAACATCCAGGCTGACTACGCCATGGGTGTTCTGGAAAAAATCGCCGAGGCGGGCAAGAAGTACAACCTGACGCCATACGGCACCGAAACCATGCACGTGCTGCGGGCCGAGAAGGGCTTCATCATCGTCGGCCAGGACACCGATGGCTCGATGACCCCGGAAGATCTGAACATGGGCTGGTGTGTCGGTCGCACCAAGCCATTCTCGTGGATCGGCCAGCGTGGCATGAGTCGCGAAGACTGCGTGCGTGAGGATCGTAAACAACTGGTGGGCTTGAAACCTGTCGATCCGAACAAGTGGTTGCCGGAGGGCGCGCAACTTGTGTTCGACCCTAAGCAGTCGATTCCGATGACGATGGTCGGTCATGTGACATCGAGCTATGCGGCGAACTCGCTGGGATATTCGTTCGCCATGGGCGTGGTCAAGGGCGGGCTGAAGCGCATGGGCGAACGCGTGTTCTCGCCGCAGGCGGATGGCTCGGTGATCGAGGCAGAGATCGTGTCCTCGGTGTTCTTCGATCCGAAGGGTGAGCGGCAGAACGTGGAATAAGCCGATTCGCGGATAAATCCTCTCCCACATAGGAACGCGGTGTTCTGTGGGAGCGAATTTATTCGCGATTGCCCCGCCATGCTTCGTCCGACGAAACAACAGAATTCAACACAGGTGCTCTATGACCACAGCCAACGTTTACCAACAGCGGCCAACGACCGACGTCAAAGCCGAGTCGCCACTGTTTCACGCCGACCTGAAAAGCCTGGTCGGCAAAGGCCGCACCAACCCAGGTGTAGTGCTGCGCGAGAAAAAACTGCTGGGCCATCTGACCATTCGTGGCAATGGCCATGATCCGCTGTTCGCAGCGGGCGTACATAAGGCACTGGGTATGGAGTTGCCGGGCGCGCTGGCGCTGGTGTCCAGCGGCGACAGTTCGATCCAGTGGCTCGGCCCGGATGAGTGGCTGCTGATTGTGCCGGCGGGTGAGGAGTTCGCCGTCGAGCAAAAACTGCGTGAGGCGCTGGACGGCCAGCACATCGCGATCGTCAACGTCAGCGGTGGTCAATCGCTGCTGGAACTGACCGGCCCTAAGGTGCGTGAGGTGCTGATGAAGTCCACCAGCTACGACGTGCACCCGAGCAACTTCCCGGTTGGCAAGGCCGTCGGCACCGTGTTCGCCAAGTCGCAACTGGTGATCCGTCGTACCGGCGAGGAAACCTGGGAACTGGTCATCCGCCGCAGCTTCGCCGATTACTGGTGGTTGTGGCTGCAGGATGCGAGCGCCGAGTACGGACTCGGGATTGCGGCCTGAGTCACAGCCAAACTTTGTTGATGTGATCGTTCCTACGCTCTGCGTGGGAACGCCGTCCGTGACGCTCTGCGTCACTATGATGGACGCGGAGCGTCCTGAACTGCATTCCCGCGGCAAGCGTGGGAACGATCAGAGGAACACGCCATGAGCCGCGCCCCCGATACCTGGATTCTGACCGCCGATTGCCCCAGCGTGCTGGGCACGGTGGACGCGGTGACGCGCTACCTGTTCGAGCAGGGCTGCTACGTCACCGAACACCATTCGTTCGATGACCGCCTGTCCAGTCGCTTCTTCATCCGTGTCGAATTCCGTCAGCCCGATGGTTTCGACGAAACGTCGTTTCGTGCGGGCCTCGCCGAGCGCGGGCAGACCTTCGGCATGATCTTCGAGCTGACAGCACCGAACTACCGGCCAAAAGTCGTAATCATGGTCTCCAAGGCTGACCACTGCCTGAACGACTTGCTGTACCGCCAGCGCATCAACCAACTGTCGATGGACGTGGTCGCCGTGGTCTCCAATCATCCCGACCTCGAACCTCTGGCGCGCTGGCACGAAATTCCCTACTACCATTTCCCTCTCGACCCCAACGACAAGCCTTCCCAGGAAGCCAAAGTCTGGCAGGTGATCGAGGAGTCCGGTGCCGAGCTGGTGGTGCTTGCTCGTTACATGCAAGTGCTGTCGCCGGAGCTTTGTCGCAAGCTCGATGGCAAGGCGATCAACATCCATCACTCGCTGCTGCCGGGGTTCAAGGGCGCCAAACCGTATCACCAGGCCTACAACAAGGGCGTGAAACTGGTCGGCGCGACGGCTCATTACATCAATAACGATCTGGACGAGGGCCCGATCATCGCCCAGGGCGTCGAGGCGGTGGATCACAGTCACTACCCCGAGGACCTGATCGCCAAGGGCCGGGACATCGAAGGCCTCACGCTGGCCCGCGCGGTGGGATATCACATTGAACGGCGTGTGTTCCTCAACGCCAATCGCACAGTGGTTTTGTGAGTCGCCTGGGACGCGCGATCGACTGTGGGAGCGAATTCATTCGCGAAAATCGTACATCCGATGGAAATGTGCCGGATGTACCAGCCAATCGCGAATGAATTCGCTCCCACAGGAGGTAGGCATTCGCAGATGGAAGTCAGCGGGGACTAAATCAGTCATCTGAAACAATGAAGCACCCAGAGCAATCAGTGCGTTGCCGCAACACCCAAGCAACGCATAACTCCGCTACACGGCTGTATCCATAACAACAAACAGCGAGGTGAAAGCATGTCTGGTAATCGTGGTGTGGTGTATCTCGGCGCAGGCAAGGTCGAAGTACAGAAGATCGACTATCCCAAAATGCAGGACCCGCGCGGGAAGAAGATCGAGCACGGTGTCATCCTGCGCGTGGTATCCACCAACATCTGTGGCTCCGATCAACACATGGTGCGCGGTCGCACCACTGCCCAGGTCGGTCTGGTACTTGGTCACGAGATCACCGGTGAAGTGATCGAGAAGGGCAGCGACGTCGAAAATCTGCAGATCGGCGATCTGGTATCGGTTCCCTTCAACGTTGCCTGCGGCCGCTGCCGGTCCTGCAAGGAGCAACACACTGGCGTCTGCCTGACCGTCAACCCGGCCCGTGCCGGTGGCGCTTACGGCTATGTCGACATGGGCGACTGGACCGGCGGCCAGGCCGAATACGTGTTGGTACCGTACGCCGACTTCAACTTGCTCAAACTGCCGAATCGCGACAAGGCGATGGAGAAAATCCGCGACCTGACCTGCCTCTCCGACATTCTGCCGACCGGCTACCACGGCGCGGTGACTGCTGGCGTGGGGCCTGGCAGCTCGGTGTACATCGCCGGTGCCGGCCCAGTGGGTCTGGCGGCTGCCGCTTCGGCACGTCTGCTGGGCGCGGCGGTGGTGATCGTCGGTGATGTCAATCCGGTGCGTCTGGCGCACGCCAAGGCTCAGGGGTTCGAGATCGCCGATCTGTCCAAGGACACCCCGCTACACGAGCAGATCGCCGAGCTGCTGGGCGAACCTGAAGTGGACTGCGCCGTCGACGCCGTAGGCTTCGAAGCCCGTGGTCATGGTCACGCCGGCGCCAAGGCCGAAGCCCCGGCCACCGTGCTTAACTCGCTGATGGGTGTGGTGCGCGTCGCTGGCAAGATCGGTATCCCTGGCCTGTACGTCACCGAAGATCCGGGCGCAGTGGATGCTGCCGCGAAAATCGGTAGCTTGAGCATTCGATTTGGCCTGGGCTGGGCCAAATCCCACAGCTTCCACACCGGCCAGACGCCGGTCATGAAGTACAACCGTCAACTGATGCAGGCCATCATGTGGGATCGCATCAACATCGCCGACGTCGTCGGCGTGGAAGTCATCGCCCTCGACGACGCACCGCGTGGTTACGGTGAGTTCGACGCAGGCGTGCCGAAGAAATTCGTGATCGACCCGCACAAGCTGTTCAGCGCGGCATAAGCCCGCAATCGCTGTAGCAGTCACAAAGGCGGCCTTCGGGTCGCCTTTTTTTTCGTGCCCTGCGTAGGTGATTGCGTTGGTCGGTGTAAGGCGCTGCCGAGAGTGAGTGTGGAATATTTATTTATGTTCCCGTTGACGTCGCGACCCTTGATCGCTTCTCGGGCGCGATCCTTTTGGAGTTCTGCATGCCGGGGAGGTGGCGTGGTGTTTCGAGTGGCTACGCCGAATATGCGGTTGTCACGGGCCGGGTGGGCGCTGGGACGTTTGAACTTCCGTCCGGGCAGCGGTCCAACGCGGAGTTATCCCGGCCATGGCCGGTTCTCTTGCAACTGAGGTGGGTTCGAATGAAGGTTTCAATGACAAATGCACGCGGCGCCGCATTGGCCACGCTTATGGCGCTGGCGGCGACCCCGGTCTTCGCTTTCAACCTGAACGACGCGGCGAATGCCGTTTCCAACGCCACCGGCGGCCAACAGAAAGCCACCGCAGCGCCTGAAGCAGCCGGCCTGCTCAACACGCTGGGTACCCAATTGAACGTCACCCCGCAGCAAGCCGTCGGCGGCACTGGCGCGTTGTTGGGGCTGGCCAAGAACAAACTCTCCGGCAACGACTACTCGCAGCTGAGCAAATCCGTGCCGGGTCTTGATCAACTGTCTGGCACGTCCGCGCTTGGCAGCCTGGGTGGTCTGGGCAGCGTGCTCGGCAATTCCGGCAGCAACAATTCGGCGGTCAGCAACGCCCTGGGCAACGTGCAAAGCATGGGCGACGTGAACAAAGCCTTCAGCGCGCTGGGCATGGACAGCGGCATGGTGGGCCAGTTTGTCCCGGTGATCCTGCAATACCTTGGACAGCAAGGCGCGAGCGGCTCGGCGCTTTCGGCGTTGAGTGGGGTTTGGGGAGCGAACTGATTTCAGCTTCACGGTGCTCCCTGTAGGTGCCGTCAGAGGTGATCACGGCCCCGACGCCGGGGTTGTCGGCGTCGGCAATGACTCCAGACGAACACGGATCTGTGGGAGTGAGCTTGCTCACTAAGACTGACGTTCAGGCGCTTGAGTTGCTGTGGCTGTCCTGTCCCTTTCTTGAGCAAGCTCACTCCCACAGTCATCCCGCCGTCTTCAACTCTTCGGCGCGTCTGAGCGCAACATTTCAATCCGCGCATTCTTCTCGACCCACAATCGGTTGACCCAATCCTGCACATACTGCCGAAACAGTGGGTCGTTCTCGTAGTCGCCTTGCCACAGCGCGGGGTCGAGTTCGCGGGTCTTGATGTCGATGATCACCTTCGGCACCTGACCTGAAATCAGGTCCCAGAATCCGGGAATCCGCTCGCTCGGATACACCACGGTCACATCCAGCACGGCGTCCAGTTGCTCGCCCATCGCGGCGAGCACGAACGCGACGCCACCCGCCTTGGGTTTGAGCAGGTATCGATAAGGCGAGGTCTGTTCAGCCTGTTTGGCCGGGGTGAAACGGGTGCCCTCAAGATAATTCACTACCGTCACGGGCTGGCGCTTGAACAGCTCGCACGCCTCTTTGGTGATCTCAAGATCCTTGCCCTGCAGTTCCGGGTTTTTCGCCAGAAACGCCTTGGTGTAGCGCTTCATGAACGGGTAATCGAGCGCCCACCACGCCAGGCCCAGAAACGGCACCCAGATCAGCTCTTTCTTGAGAAAGAATTTGAAGAATGGCGTGCGACGATTGAGCGCTTGCACCAGCGCCGGAATGTCGACCCAGGATTGATGGTTGCTGATCACCAGATAAGAAGTGTCGCCGCGCAGGCCTTCATGGCCGCTGATTTCCCAGCGCGTCGGGATACACAGCCTGAAGATCAGCTTGTTGATCTCGATCCAGGTCTCGGCAATCCACATCACGGCCCACGAGCAGCGGTCGCGCATCTCGCCTTGGAACACCAGCTTGAGCAGCGCGAAGACCATCAGCGGTCCGAACAGCACCAATGTGTTGAGCAGAAGCAACAGCGTGACGGCAATTCCGGTGAACAGGTGACGCATAAATCTCTCGTGTGGAGGGCAGGAGGCGGGCAATGATAAGCAGCCCGACCGAAGTAGCCAAATCCGCCGGTCGCTGACAAAACCTTTCACTCGCTCACAGCCAGGTTACGTTCTTCTTTTGTAAGCGAACGATGCGCGAAGTTGCGGTCTAAAATCGGGCCCGTGCGACGCCCATTCATTGCGAGGAACCCGTTACGTGAAATCCCTTATGGCGCTTCTGTCTCTGCTGGCGTTGCCTGTCATGGCCGCCGAACCGACGTTGTATGGTCGCTACGAATACATTCAGGTCTCCGAGTTCGGCGAGACCTTCAAGGCCAAGATGGACACCGGCGCGCTCACCGCTTCGCTTTCGGCCAAGGACGTCGAGCTGTTCAAGCGTGATGGCGACGACTGGGTGCGCTTCCGTCTGGCGACTAAAGACGCCGACAACAAGGTTTACGAACACAAGGTTTCGCGCATCAGCCGCATCAAGGGCCGCTCCGACGGCGAGGATGAAGACGAGCCCGTCGATCCGACCAAGCGTCCGGTGGTGGATCTGGAACTGTGCCTGGGCAACGTGAAACGCACCGTCGAAGTCAACCTTGTCGACCGCAGCCACTTCAACTATCCGCTGCTGATTGGCGCCAAGGCCTTGCGCGAGTTCGGCGCAGCGGTGAATCCCGCACGCCGTTATACCGCCGACAAGCCCGAGTGCTGATTGACGTGCGGGCCTGATATCCGGCACCGTTCCGGCTTTACGCCAAGTGCTCGGATGCCATGCCCCACATTCTGATTGTAGAAGACGAAGCCGCCATCGCCGACACCCTTGTCTATGCCTTGCAGGGCGAGGGTTTCACCACCAGCTGGCTGAACCTTGGGTTGGCGGCGGTCGAGCATCAGCGCAAGACGCCCGCTGACCTGATCATCCTCGACATCGGTCTTCCCGACATCAGCGGTTTCGAAACCTGCAGGCAGTTACGCCGTTTCACTGAAGTGCCGGTGATGTTTCTCAGTGCTCGCGATGGTGAAATCGATCGCGTCGTCGGACTTGAAATAGGTGCCGACGATTACGTGGTCAAGCCGTTCAGTCCGCGTGAAGTCACGGCGCGGGTTCGGGCGATTCTCAAGCGGATGGCGCCGCGTCCTGATTCCCCGTCTGCCGGAAACGGGCATTTCCTGATCGATGTCGATCGTGTCCTGATTAGCTATCGCGGGCACGTCCTGAACCTCACCCGCCATGAATTTCGCTTGCTGCAATGTCTGCTGGAACAGCCGCAGCGGGTGTTCAGTCGCGAGCAATTGCTCGATGCGGTTGGCGTGCCCAGCGATGCTGGCTACGAGCGCAGCATCGACAGCCACATCAAGAGCGTGCGCGCCAAACTGCGCCTGATCGCCGCTGACGCCGAGCCGATTCAGACCCACCGCGGCCTTGGCTACAGCTACAGCCCGGACCGCAGCTGATGCGCCTGGGTATTCGGATTTTTCTGGTCTACGCGCTGTTCATTGGCCTGACCGGCTATTTCGTTCTCAGCACCGTGATGAAGGAAGTGCGCCCCGGCGTGCGGCAGTCCACTGAAGAAACGTTGGTGGATACCGCTAATCTGCTGGCCGAAGTGCTGCGCCAGGATGTCAGGGACGGCACCCTGAGCCAGAGCCATTTTCCCGATGTGCTCAAGGCGTACGGCTTGCGCCAGCCCGGCGCGACCATCTGGGGCATGCCGAAGAATCAGGTGAATAACCGGGTGTATGTGACCGACGCCAAGGGCAGGGTTTTGCTCGATTCCAGCGGCGAGGCGGTGGGGCAGGACTACTCGCGCTGGAACGATGTCTACCTGAGCCTGCGCGGCGAATACGGTGCCCGTTCAACCCGCAGCGATCCACAGGACCCTAATTCCTCGGTGATGCACGTCGGCGCGCCGATTCGCGACGATGGTCGGATCATCGGCGTGGTGACAGTCGCCAAGCCCAACAGCTCGTTGCAGCCCTATGTCGACCGGACCGAACGACGCCTGCTCTGGTACGGTGCGGGCCTGGTCGTTCTGGGATTGCTGTTCGCCGCGCTACTGTCCTGGTGGCTAAGCAAGTCGCTGCGTCGCCTTACCACCTACGCGCAGGCGGTCAGCGAAGGGCGCCGCGTCGAGCTGCCGCACTATCGTGGGGGTGAACTGGCCCAGTTGTCTGCCGCCGTGGAACACATGCGTACCCAGCTGGAAGGCAAGGCCTACGTCGAGCGCTATGTGCACACCCTTACCCACGAATTGAAGAGTCCCCTGGCGGCCATTCGTGGCGCGGCGGAGTTACTGCAAGAAGACATGCCGATTGAGCAGCGTCGACGCTTCGTCAGCAATATCGAAAGCGAAAGCGCGCGGGTGCAGCAGTTGATCGAGCGGTTGCTCAACCTGGCGATGATCGAACAGCGTCAGGTGCTGGAAGAGCAGGCAGCGATCCCGTTGGCCGAGCTGATCGACGAAACCCTCGCCGCGCAGCACGCCCGCATCACTGCCAAAAGATTGCGCGTCGAGCGGTCGATTGCGGCTGAAATCAACGTGACTGGCGAGCGATTCCTGTTGCGCCAGGCGTTTGCCAACCTGCTGGATAATGCGCTGGATTTTACGCCGGTCAATGGCACGTTGCGCTTCGATGCCGAACAGGTCGGTGAGGCTCTGAAGGTGACCCTATTCAACAGCGCCGAGCCGATCCCCGATTACGCGCTGCCTCGTCTGAGTGAACGCTTTTACTCACTGCCAAGGCCCGACAGTGGGCGCAAGAGCACCGGGCTTGGGCTGAATTTCGTCGAGGAAGTGGTGCAGTTGCATGGCGGAAAATTCAGCATCGCGAACGTCGAAGGTGGGGTTTTGGTGAGCCTGCGATTTGCGGGACATACGCCTTTGTAGCGCCGGACGAAACTCACCCCTGTGGGAGCGAATTCATTCGCGAGACGCCGGGACATGCACAAGAGATTTATCGCCCAATACATCGTCTCGCGAATGAATTCGCTTCCACAGTAGTTCAGCGCAAGACCTGCAAATTGGGGTCAGCTTCATCCTCTGTCGAAAACGCACGACCTGCATACCGGGCGCGCTGAGCGTACAGCACGTCTCCACACAATCTCCACACTTCCCCCATCCGCCCTCCACACAGCGCTTGCAGACTCTCCCCATCAAAAAACGGGGAGAGTCGCATGAACAAAGGCATGTCGTTATACAAACTGGGGATGATCGGGCTGTTGATCCTACTGTTGATGATTCCGCTGCTGATGATTAACGGGATCATTCAGGATCGACAGACCCGGCGCGACGCAGTGATCGAGGACATTGCACGCAGTTCCAGCTACAGCCAGCAGATCAGCGGGCCGATGCTGATCGTGCCTTATCGCAAGAAAATTCAAGTCTCCAGACTCGATGCAAGTCAGCAGCGTTACGAGGAAACGGTTGAAGAGCGCGGGCGGTTGTATTTCCTCCCGGAGCAATTCGAATTCAATGGCGATGTAAAGACCGAAGTCCGAGCCAGGGGTATTTATGAAGCCCGGTTGTTTCACGCGGATAACAAGATCAGCGGTCAGTTTGTGTTGCCTGAGCACTTCGGCATCGGTAATGACTTCGCCGATTATCAATTCGACGAGCCGTTTCTGGCGGTTGGAATCTCGGATATTCGCGGCATCGAAAACGCTCTGAAGCTGGACCTAGATGGCGAGAAACTGGACTTCATTCCAGGTACCGACGTGCCGCTGCTCGGGGAGGGTGTGCGGGCAATGTTGCCGATTGAAACCGGGAATGAGAAAAAACGCCTGAACTTCGCTTTTGATCTGCGCCTGCAGGGCACCGGACAGCTTCAGATCACGCCAGTGGGCAAAGCCAGCACTGTGCATCTGCAAGCTGATTGGCCTCATCCCAGTTTCATCGGTAATTACCTTCCGACCAGTCGGGAAATATCCGAAACGAATTTCACCGCCACGTGGCGGACGTCATTCTTCTCCACCAACCTGCAGGAGACCCTCAATCGCTGCTCTGCGCTCGAAACCTGCCAGGAATTCAAGGCCCGCAGCTTCGGCGTGAGCTTCATTTCCCCGGTTGATCAGTACCTGAAAAGCGATCGCTCGATCAAATACGCGTTGTTGTTCATCGCGCTGACGTTCGCCGGTTTCCTGCTGTTCGAAGTGCTCAAGGGGCTGGCGGTACATCCGGTGCAATACGCGTTGGTCGGAGCCGCCCTTGCGCTGTTCTATCTGTTGCTGTTGTCGATGTCCGAGCACATCGCGTTTGGCCTGGCGTACCTGCTGTCGGCGACGGCCTGTGTTGCCCTGATCGGCTTTTATGTCTGCCATGTGCTGCGCAGTGCGGCGCACGGACTGGGTTTTGGCATCGGATTGGGCGCGCTGTACGCCTTGCTCTACGGACTGCTCAGCGCCGAGGACTACGCGCTGCTGATGGGCTCGCTGCTGCTGTTCGGCCTGCTGATGGTGTTCATGGTGCTGACCCGCAAACTGGATTGGTACGCCATTGCGCAGCGCACCGCTAAACCTGTTGAAGCGCCATTGGAGGTGAGCCATGAGTAACTGGCTGGGGTTGCGAGAGGATCAGCGGGTGGGGCAGGGTTTGGTGGTCGAGATTGGCAAGTGGCTGGCATTCGATACCGGAAGCGAATTCATTCGCGATCGGCCATTGCAGACGGCACATCTCCATCGTCTGAAGATCCTTTCGCGAATGAATTCGCGCCCACAGGAAATCACCTTGAACGCTGAATCGCCTATGCAGACGGCGGCGTCTCCAGCATCGAAGGCCGCTGACTGAGTTCGTAATATCGACTGGCAAGGCACAGGTAGGTGCTGCGCCAGGCCGGGTCGGGCTGGCGGAAGTCCAGATAACCCAGGGTGCTGGTCAGGCTGATCGAGGCGATGTCGAAATGCGCACTCAGTTCGGTCACCGCCTAGGTCTCAAAGCGCCGGAGGCCCCAGGCGATGCTTCGCCCGATTGCTCAGCCAAAGCGCGTCTGCGCACCGCCAACCCCTTGAGGCTCAACCATGCTGGAATACCCATGCCCACCCACGACAGCACGTCCCAGGCGCCATCACCGAGCAGCGCCGCGAACAGGCCTGCGGCTGTCAACACGGCGATCCAGATGGGTTTGGCGAAGGTTTTCCAGAACGCGGTGTGTTTCCTGTGCCGGGTCATGCCGCCTCCACTGCCTGACGGACATTGGCTGCCGCGGCGGCGCGACGCCGTACCCACCACAGGTACACGCCGCTGCCCAGGACGATGATGGTCAGCACATCCAGCACACCCCAGAGAGCCTTCATCGGCATGCCGCCATAGTCACCAAAATGCAGCGGTTGCGATAACAGCAAGGCGTCCATGTACCACGGGCTGCTGACGATGGCTGTGACTTTCAGGTCCTTGGCATCGATCAGCACAGGGGTCAGCAGGTGAGACGTCAGATGCGTATTGCCTTTCATGAACACCGCGTAGTGGTGCTCACTGGAAAAGCGCGAGCCCGGAAACGCGATGAACGAAGGCTCGGCGCCAGGCACAGTGGTCTGGGCGATTTCCAGCAGCCGCGTCGCGGGTGCTCGTTCAGTTAGCGCAGGGGCGTCACGGTAGGGTGCGACCATGGCCGCCAGCGCGTCGTTGCGCCACTGAGCGATCACAAGATCGGCGCAGGCATTGAGCACACCGGTCAGACCGACCACGAAAGCCCAGGTCAGCGTCACGACGCCGATCAGGTTATGCAGGTCAAGCCAGCGCACGCGATTCGATTTGTTCGGGCGTACGGTGGCGAAATCCAGTCGGCGCATGAAGGGCGCATAAAGCACCACGCCCGAAATAATCGCTAATACAAAAAGCAGCCCCATGAATGCCAAAAGCAGTTTTCCGGGCAGTCCGGCGTACATGTCCACGTGTAAACGAAGCATCACCATCATGAAACCGCCGTTGGCCGAAGGCGTTTCTACCGCCTCGCCAGTGCGCGCGTCGAGCATGAAGGTGTGAGTGTCATTGGGATCACCGCCGGCCGTTTTCCCCATGTACGAGTAGATTCCGTTCGGCTCATCCTCGTCCCATCCAAAGTACTGCACCACTTCGCCAGGACGATGGGCTTCGGCGGCTTTGACCAGCTGTTGCAGGTCCATGCGCGGCGTATCGGCAGGCATTTCCTTGAATTCAGGGGCGTCGCCCAGCAGATGTTCGATCTCATGATGAAACACCAAGGGCAAGCCGGTGATCGCCAGCATGAGCAGAAACAGGGTGCAGATCAGACTGCTCCAGGTGTGGATGAACGACCAGCGGCGGATGGTTTGGCTCTTCATGGTGCAGGTACCGGATTGAGCGAAAGCAAAAAGGGTCGCTGTTCACAGCGACCCTTGTTTTACAGCGTCAGGAGTTTAAACGATTACCATTTGTAATTCACGCTGGCGACGACGCTACGCTGGTCGCCGTAGTAGCAGTAGAAGCTGTCACAGGTGGAGATGTAGTCCTTGTCAAACAGGTTGGTTGCCTTGACCGAAACGGTGGTGCCCTTGAGGCTGTTGATCATCCGCCCCAGTTCGTAGTGGACTGCCGCATCGAAAACGGTATATGCATCTGCTTTGCCAAGCCATGTATTTCCCTGGTCCCCATAAGTGTTCCCGGTATATCGCACGCCAGCGCCGATACCGAAACCATCCAACGCACCTTCATGCCAGGTGTAGTCACTCCAAAGCGAGGCTTGCTGATTTGGCATCAGTTGCAGACGGTTGCCCTTGAAGTCACCTTTCTGTACCTCGGACTTGGCCAAGGTATAGGCAGCGATGACCTTCAGATTATCGGTAACGTCAGAGACGGCTTCCAGTTCCAGGCCCTTGACCTTCACTTCGCCGGTCTGGCTTGTGATCGACACGCCACTACTGTTCGTAGTGGTGACCGATACGTTTTTCTGCGTCAAATCATAAACAGCTGCGCTGAGCAGGGTGTTGCTGCCTGGTGGCTGGTATTTGACCCCCAGTTCCCATTGCTTGCCTTCAGTTGGCTTGAAAGAGTCGGTTGGGGAGGCAGTGGCGTTGCTGGTCGGTTGGAAGGATTCAGCATACGACAGGTATGGCACGAAACCGGAGTCGAACACATAGCTGACCGCTGCGTTGCCGCTGAATTTCTTGTCACGTTCGGTGTTGGTCGCATCGGCACTATTGAAGAACTTCGTGCCGGTATGAACCCAGTCCTCCCTGCCTCCGAGTGTCAGGCGCCAGTGATCCAGAGCCATCTGGTCCTGAACATAGGCGCCAGTCTGGACGGTTTTCTGGTCGTAATCATAAAACGCCGAGGAGCGAGGTGGGCGAACGATTGGCAATCCATAAACTGGATTATTGACGTTAATGCCGGGAGCGGTGCCAAAAATTGAGGTGTAGTTGGTGTTGCTGCGCTGCTGATCCAGACCTATCAACAAAGTATGGGCGATATCGCCGGTGTTGAAGTCACCTTGCAGGTTGTTGTCCACAGCGAACTGAGAAATGTCTTCATCGGTGCTGGTGGTAGTACGAGAAGCCAGGTTTCCCTGGTCATCGACCTGAGTAAACGGGTACGAGCCGGGCGTAATTGTCTGAAAGGACAGATCCGATTTGGTGTATCGCAGATTCTGACGGAACTGCCAGGTATCGTTGAAGCGGTGCTCGAACGCGTAACCCAGCGCGTAGTAGGTGCGATCGTAATATTCCCATTTCGGGTCACCCAGGTTCTTGTGATGCGAGATATCGCCGAAGGGCATGCCGATCTTCGTGCCTTGAATCGGATAAAACTGGCTGGTGGTGCCGGTATCGTCGCGGGTGAATTGGCTGAGTAGGGTCAACTTGGTATCCGGATCGATATTCCAGGTCAGGCTCGGGGCGATGTTGTAGCGCTTGTTCCCGATATGATCGACTTGGGTGTCGCTGTCTCGTAACACACCGCTGAGGCTATAGAGAAACTGGCCTTCATCATCGATTTTTCCGGTACTGGCGAAGTCGATCTGGCGATGGTTGTCACTGCCGTACTGCACTTCGATCTCGTGGCTGGTTTCGGCTTGTGGGCGGCGGCTAACCATGTCGAGCAAGCCACCCGGAGGGGTCTGGCCGTACACCGAGGATGCCGGGCCACGTAACAGGGCGACACGGTCCAGATCCCAGGTTTCGAGTTTCGGGTTGGCGTACACACCTTTTGCCAGAGGTAGGCCGTCGAGGAACTGGGTCGGTTCAAAGCCCCGGACGCGCAACCAGTCAGCGCGCGTATCGCCGCCGAAACTGCTGGAAACGATGCCGGGCATGTATTTCACGGCATCATCAAGATTCTGCACCCCACGGTCCTGCATCTGTTGACGGGTCGCGACCGATATCGAGCGCGGTGCTTCGACCAGTGCGGTATCGGTCTTGGTGCCTGCGGCAGTACGGGTTGCGACATAACCTTCAACCGGGCCCCACGCACTTTCGAGCTGGTCCTGACTGCCCTGAATGCTGGTTTCAGGCAGCGCCATCACGCCTTCCGGTGCCCCAATCAGGCTGTAGGTGCCGGCCGAACTCTGGCTCAGTTGCAAACCCGTGCCGCGCAGCGCCTGGGCCATCGCTCCCGGTGCGTCGAACTGGCCCTGAACCGGGGCCGATGTACGACCGGCGGCCAACGACGGATCCAGCGACAGCGCAAGACCGGCCTGGCTGGCGATCTGCGTCAGGGTCGTGGAGAGCGGCGCGGCCGGCAGGTTGTACGCACGAACACTGGACGACTGAGAGGCCGCCATCAACTGCGTGCTCGCCAGCGGTGCGGCGAGGGCGACGGCTACAGCCAGCAGGCTTGGTCGCAGAAGGGTTTGAAGCGTGCGGGACATGGGCGGCTCCTGAGTTGAATTGTTCTCAATGCCTATGTGCCGAATGAAATCTGAAAAGTGATAGGTCCGAATCGAAAATAATTTAGATTTACGATTTAGCGGGTTTGCACGGTTTACAGCGGGCCAACCTTGAGGAAGCGAATTTATTCGCGAGGCTCAGGTACAGCCGACCCATCCTCTGCGCCGGTAATACCGAATCGCGAATGAGTTCGCTCCCACAGTCATGCGTTATCCAGAGGACCTCGGGGAACCTAAAGGTTTCGCGTCTGCCGGGCCTCACTCGGCACCACCGTGACCCACCAATGCGTGCGCGCTTCGATCTGCACCGGTAGCGTCGGCATCAACGCCTTGAGCGCCAGGTCAGTGTCGTTGAGCGGGAAGCTGCCGGTGATCCGCAGGTCGGCCACTTCAGGTGCAACGCCCAAATGCCCCTGACGATAACGGCTGATTTCCGCGATCACGTCTTTGAGCGGGGCGTTGTCCACCACCAGCATGCCGCGGGTCCAGGCATCCGCTCCAGGTGCGATAGCGACCATCGGTCCTAGGCTATGGCGCTGAATCAGCATCTGCTCGCCTTCACGCAATACCATTTCGTTTTCGGACGCCTGAGGATGAACCGCGACGGCCGACTGCAGCACGCTCAGCAGTGTCCCATCGTCCCGGCGCTTGACCAGAAACCGCGTGCCCAGCGCCCGCATTTGGCCTTCATCGGTTTCAACTATGAACGGCCGTGCGTCATCATGGCCGCCGGTCTCCACGAAAATCTCTCCTTCCTGAAGAATGATGCGACGCTGACTTGCGTCGAATCGCACATCCAGCGCGCTGTGGGTATTGAGGCGAATCAGGGTGTTGTCCGACAGCCGAATGGTGCGTTGCTCGCCGGTGGCGGTGCGCTGGTCGGCCAGCCAGTAATTCACGGGCAGGAAGCGGTCACCCAGAAAAAGTGTCAGCCCCAAGGCCAATGCGAAACCGGCCACCCCGCGACCCAGCTTGCGCACCTGTCGGCCGAGACCCTCGCGAGGACGCATCAGTGCCGAGCGCGCGGCGCCTGTGGTGCGCACGAAGCGTTGGTCGAGCATTCCCAATTGCATCCAGGCCCGGGCATGTTCTTCGCTGGCGGCGTACCACTTTGCGAATTCCTCGCGATCGGCCTCGCTGCCCTGCCCACAATCCAGACACAACTGCCAGGCGATGGCAGTGTCCAGCACCTGCGATGAAACCGGGCGGCTGGTGATGCTCATGTCGGCTCGCCATACAGCGCGATGTAGCACTGACGCAGGCCCTGGGCCAGATACTGCCGAACGCGCGGAACGGAAACGCCGACCTTCTCGGCAATTTCGGCGTGGCTCAAGCCGTCCAGCCGATTGAACAGGAAAGCCGCACGCGCCTTGCTCGACAGCTTGCCGAGCATGCGGTCGATGGCTTTGAGGTCTTCGAGAATCAGTTGCTGTTCCTCCAGTGAAGGTTGTTCGCCTTCCGGAATCAGCATCAGTTCGTTGAGGTAGGCCTGTTCCAGGGCTGCGCGCCGGAAATGGTCGAACAGCAAGCCTTTCGCCACCTGCACGAGAAATGCCCGCGGCTCGCGAGGCGCATCCAGATGTTCACGACCCAGCAGGCGAATGAAGGTGTCCTGGCTCAAATCCTCGGCCCGCTGCGGGCAGGCGACGTTACGCTTCAGCCAGCCCAGCAACCAGCTGCGATGATCGCGATAGAGCGTTCCGACAAGCTGATGTTGAGGACTTTGAAGTGACGACACGTGCGCACCGAGGAGAACAAAGTAACTAACGAGAATTATTCGCGATTGTGTCAGAGCCAGGGAATGCTGGCAATTGGTCCGTGTAAGAAGGAGTCGAGCGGCGGTTGTGGGAGTTGTCCCCGGAATATGTAGGGGCCGAATACTGTGGGAGTGAGCGTGCGCACGAAGAGGCAGTAGCTCCACAGCAGATGTAGGGTCTGGAAGTTAGCTTTCGTGAGCAAGCTCACGCACACAGGAAAAATCCTGCAGCTGTGCGACTCATCAACACGCTAAAACGAATGCGACTGCTGCCTGCGTCGCCATTTCGCCAGGCACTGCTCCAGCCGGGCCGGGCTGTCGATGTCCTGACGGCGGGCATGGCTGAACAGGATCAGCGCCAATTCTGCGGTCACCAGTGCATCGGCGCTGGCGTGATGACGTTCCTCGGCCTGCAGGCCAAAGAATCCGGTCCAGTCATCCAGCCCGGCCCGACGCAGGCACGCGTGCGGACACAGCAGCGGAGCGATTTCAGCGACGTCCAGAAACGCGTGTTGCAGCTTGTAGCCCAGGCTTTCCTTCAATGCGCGGCTGATCATGTGCTGATCGAAGGGCGCGTGAAATGCCAACAGCGGGCTATCGCCCACGAACGCCATGAAATCCAGCAGCGCCTCAACCGGCTCACTACCAGCGGCGATGGCACTTGGTCCCAGCCCATGGATCAACACACTCGGGCTGAGCTTGTGATCGGGACGCAATAAGGTGCGCTCGAACTGCTGGCCCAGATCGATGGCGCCGTCTTCGATGACCACGGCGCCAATGGACAGTACCTCATCGCTGTTCATGTTCAGGCCGCTGGTTTCCAGATCCAGCACCACCCAGCGTTGCTGCCGAAGCGGCTTTTCGCTGAGTGCAGTGGCGCGAGGCAGTTGGCTCAGGCGCTGCAGTTGTGCGGGTGTGAGATCAGGCGTCTTGGCGCGTTTGGCTGGCTTGAGCCATTGGAACAGGTTCATGGGCGGTCGCTTAAAGTTGGTAACGCACGGTCAGACTGGTCTGCAATCGCTGCGCCTGACGAAAAGATTCGCGCAGGATTCGTCGATCAAGATGATTGAGCACATCAGGATCGATCCGGTTGGAATACGGCAGATTCTGTCGGCTCTGCTGCTGGTGGTGCTGCATGCGGGTCTGCTGAATAAAGTGATAGGCCTCTTCATACGCCGCGCCATCCAGCGGGTCGATGACTTCCTTGGCGACCAGTTGGCGCAAGCGTTCCAAGGTGTTGTTCGCCGCGACGCCGTTGGCCAGCGCCAGCAGCCGCGCGCCATCGACGAAGGGCGTCAGGCCTTGGATTTTCAGGTCCAGCGTGTCTTTCTCGCTGCCTTTGCGGGCTACCACGAAGTCCCTGAAACGCCCCACCGGCGGGCGCTGGCGCAAGGCGTTGTCGGCCATCATGCGCTGAAACAGTTTGTTGTCCGCGACTTGCGCCAGGATGCTGTGACGCAATTGCTCGCCGCCACTTTCATCGCCCCAGACCACGCGCAGGTCGAAATAGATGCTGGAAGACAGCAGGTTTTCCGGCGTCGCCTCACGAATGAGCGAACCAAAACGCCGCGCCCATTCGATCCGCGACAGGCACAGTTCGGGATTACTGGCCATGATTCCGCCCTTACACAGCGCGAAACCACAAAGCGCCAGACCCTGATTGATCCGCTCGGCGATCGGCAACAGACGCCCGCGAATCTCGGCGGCTTCAGCGGCGTCCGTGGCTTCGAACAGGATGCCATTGTCCTGATCGGTATAAAGGGTCTGCTCGCGGCGGCCTTCGCTGCCGAAACATAACCAGCTGAACGGGATGCCAGGGTCGCCTTTTTCTTCCAGGGTCAGTTCGATGACACGGCAGACCATGTGGTCGTTGAGCAGGGTGATGATCTGCGTGATCTGCGTCGACGACGCGCCATGAGCCAACATGCGGTCCACCAGCTGCACGATGTCGCCACGCATGTTGCTCAGCGCATCGATGCGCGGGGCGTTGCGGATGGTTCGCGCCAGATGCACCAGATCCACCCGTTGCAGGGAAAACAGATCGCGCTCGGAAACCACGCCGCACAGGCGCTGATCCTTGACCAGACAGACATGCGCAATATGCCGCTCGGTCATGGCAATTGCCGCATCGAATGCGCTGGCATCGGGGCTGAGATAGAACGGCGCCTGAATCATGCTGTGTCTGATTGGCTGACCAAAGTCGGCATTCACATCCGCCACCACCTGCCGCAGGTCGCGCAGGGTGAAGATCCCCAGGGGTGCCTTGGCCTCGTCGACGATGACGATGCTGCCGACCTGTTGCTCATCCATGTGTTTGACGGCTTCGCGCAGCGGTGTTTCCGGCGAGCAGGTCACCGGGTGACGCATCGCCAGCTCACCCAGGCGCGTGTTCAACGAATATTGAGTGCCGAGTGTTTCCACCGCCTTCTGCTTTACTTGCTGATTGACCTGTTCAAGCAGGCTGCTGACGCCTCGTAGGGCAAAATCGCGAAAGGTGCTGGAGAGCGCGAACAGTTTGATGAAGGCCTGTTTGTTCAGTTGCAGGCAGAAGGTGTCTTCGGCCGCCAGATGCTCGGTGCGCGTGGCACGTTCGCCCAGCAGCGCTGCGAGGGGAAAACACTCGCCGGTAGTGATTTCGAACGTGGTTTCAGTGCCGCCCTTGGCGGAATGCGGGCGTTCCCCGACCACGCGACCCTGTTTGACGATGTAAAAATGCTCTACTGGCCCATCGCCAGGCTTGATGATGCTCTCATCCGTAGCGTAGAAACGCAGCTGGCATTGTTCGACCAGATAGGCGAGATGAGCATTTTCCATCTGATTGAACGGCGGGAATTTTTGCAGGAATTGCATAGTGCCGTGGATGTTCTGCAACACGGCTGTCTTGCCTGCCTGAGTGAATGCATCCGCTTTGCTCATGACCGATACCACTTGTTGTTATGGCTTCATGGTCGACCGCTTATCGGGCAGTGCCCATTGGACGTAAGTCTTAGGTCGCAGGAAAGATGTTGGAGTGCAGGGAGGCGTGTATATCATCGCATCATGCGCAGACCAGAATAGGTCAGGCAGGGAGCCAACAAAGTGCGCAGCGTATTCAGTCTGTTTGCGCTGTCAGAATGAAGTCGACGGGAAAATGAGACGGGTATGTTCGATCACGACATTTTGAGTGATGAAGAGCGCGAGGCCCTCAATGAGGTGATGCTTGCCCCTCCATCGCAATCGCCACAACGGGTGTTGATCGTCGATGATGACAAGGATGCTCGGGAAATTCTTGCCGAAATCCTCAGTCTCCACGACATCAGTTGTATTACCGCAGCTGGCGGCACCAGCGCCCTGCATTTGCTGCAAACCCGACCGTCCATTGGGCTGCTGATCACTGATCTGCGGATGGCGCCGTGCGATGGGCTGGATTTGATTCGCCAGGTCAGAGATTCGGATCGGGCGGCGCTGCCGATCATCATCGTGTCGGGCGATGCTCATGTGCGCGACGCCATCGATGCGATGCACCTGAGTGTTGTGGATTTCCTGCTCAAGCCGATCAATACCAAGCAGTTGTTGAGCCTGGTGAAGCGGGAGTTGGGGATGGAGTAGAGGTCGCGATCCACTGTAGGAGCCGGCTTGCTGGCGAACCGGGTGAATCAGACGACGTTGATGTGTCTGATCCAGCG
>NZ_JBOICF010000031.1:0-116765 GCF_050739935.1 Pseudomonas sp.
GGAGTTGTGCACGGCTCAAGCCGTGAGTGAGCAGCCCACCCTGCGAACAAACGCACAAACCCACGGTCTATCTGCGCGCCGCGCTTTACGATCGTGATTGCGGTGCTATAACTGCTGCTCCTCATAACAACTGCCGCCAATGAGTGCCTCATGCTTAACAAAGGATTGTTTCTGGCTTGCGCGCTGGCACTGCTCAGTGCTTGTGATTCCTCTACCTCCGATAAGCCTGCACCTGCCCCCGCACAGCCTGCCGCGCCTCAAGCCGCGGCGATAGACACTGCCAAACCCAAGCCCGCCATCGATATTCCCGCGCTGAGCAAGCGTTACGCCGGGCGTGAGTTGAGCGTGGTCGACGTCTCGGAAATCCAGCTCGACGGCGCCAGCACGCTTTCGCTGAGTTTTTCCGTGCCGCTGAACCCGGATCAAAAGTTCGCCGAGAAAGTGCATCTGGTCGACAGCGTTAACGGCAAGGTCGATGGCGCATGGGAGCTGTCGGACAACCTCATGGAGCTGCGTCTGCGTCACCTGGAGCCCAAGCGCAAACTGGTACTGACCGTCGATCCAGGTCTGGTGGCGGTCAACAACAACACCCTGGCGGCGGAATATTCGGCGCGTCTTGAAACCTCCGACCTGCAAGCGACGGTCGGTTTCGCCAGTCGCGGCAGCTTGTTGCCGACCCGTCTGGCCGAAGGTCTGCCGGTGATCGCGCTGAACGTCGACAAAGTCGATGTCGAATTCTTCCGCATCAAGCCCGACTCGCTTTCGGCATTTCTCAGCTCGTGGGAAGGCTCATCCAGTCTGCAAAGCTATGAATCCAAGGAACTGCTGCCTATGGCCGATCTGGTCTATGGCGGTCGTTTCGACCTGAACCCCGCGCGCAATACCCGGGAAACCGTGCTGCTGCCGATTGCCGGGCTCAAGCCTCTGCAACAACCGGGTGTGTATCTGGCGGTGATGCGCGCTTCGGGCACCTACAACTATTCGCAGCCCGCGACGCTGTTCACCCTTAGCGACATCGGCCTGTCCGCGCATCGCTACAGCAACCGTCTGGATGTCTTCACCCAGGCCCTCGAAGGTGGCAAGGCGCTGAGCGGCATCGACCTCGAACTGTATGACGACAAGGGCCGCGTGGTGGGCCAGGGCAAGACCGACAACGCCGGCCACGCTGAATTGTCTCTGTCGGCCAAGGCGCAAGTGTTGTTGGCACACCAAGGCGAGCAGACCAGCATGCTGCGCCTGAACAGTTCGGCGCTGGATCTGGCCGAATTCGACATCACCGGCCCCCAGGCTCATCCGTTGCAGTTCTTCATCTTCGGCCCGCGTGATCTGTATCGCCCGGGCGAAGTGGTGCTGCTCAACGGCCTACTGCGCGACAACGACGGCAAGAGCGTGAAACCGCAACCGATCACCGTGGAAGTACGCCGCCCGGATGATCAGGTCAGTCGCAAATTCGTGTGGGACGCTGACGCCACCGGTCTTTACCAGTATCAACTGCAACTGTCAGACGAAGCCCCGACCGGGCGCTGGCAGTTGGTCTTCGATCTGGGCGATGGCAAGCCGCAGCTGTATGAATTCCAGGTCGAGGATTTTTTGCCGGAACGCATGGCCCTGGAACTCAAGGGCAGCGACACACCACTGGCGCCTGATGCGCCATTCGATATCTCCATCAATGGCCGCTACCTCTATGGCGCGCCTGCGTCGGGCAATCGCTTGACCGGCCAACTCTACGTGCGCCCGTTGCGTGAAGCGGTGCCGGGGCTGCCGGGTTATCAGTTTGGCTCGGTGACCGAAGAGGATCTCAAGCAGGATCTGGACATCGAAGACAGCACCCTCGATGCCAATGGCCAGCTGGACTTGAGTATCGACAGCCAATGGGTCAAAGCGCGCTCGCCGCTGGAGCTGGTGCTGCAAGCCAGTCTGCAAGAGTCTGGTGGACGACCCATTACACGGCGTCTGACGCAACCGGTATGGCCCGCTGAAAGCCTGCCCGGTTTGCGTGGGCTGTTCGATGGCGAAGCCACTGACGGCGATGGCCCGGTGGAATTTGAAGTGCTGATGGCTGATGCCCAAGGCCACAAACTGGCCGCCGACAACCTCAAGGTGCGGCTGATACGCGAGCGTCGCGATTACTACTGGAATTACTCCGACAGCGACGGCTGGAGCTATCACTACAACGAAAAATTCCTCAACCTTTCCGAAGAAACCCTCAGTGTGAAGAAGGACTCCACGGCGAAGATCAGCTTCCCGGTGGAGTGGGGCCCATATCGCGTCGAGGTCGAAGACCCGGCCACCGGTATCGTCAGCAGCGTGCGTTTCTGGGCTGGTTATCGTTGGCAGGACAACGCCGAAGGCGGCGCCGTGCGTCCCGATCAGGTCAAGCTGGCGCTGGACAAACCGGCCTATGCCGATGGCGACATGGCCAAGGTTACGGTCACGCCGCCGTCCGCGGGCAAGGGTTATCTGCTGGTGGAATCCAGCGAAGGCCCGTTGTGGTGGCAAGAGATCGACGTACCGGCCGAGGGCAAGACCTTCGACGTGCCGGTGGACAAGAAGTGGGCGCGCCACGATCTGTACGTGAGCGCGCTGGTGATTCGCCCGGGCGAGCGCAAGGCCAACGTCACGCCGAAACGTGCGGTGGGCGTGCTGCATCTGCCGCTGGATCGCTCGCAACGCAAACTGGCACTGACGGTTACCGCGCCTGAAAAGATGCGTCCGAAGCAGCCGCTCAAACTCAAGGTCAACGCCAAAAACGCCGATGGCTCGATTCCGAAAGATGTGCATGTGCTGGTGGCAGCGGTGGACGTCGGGATTCTCAACATCACCGAGTACGCCACGCCGGATCCGTTCGCCAGCCTGTTCGGGCGCAAGGAGTATGGCGCCGATCAGCTCGACATTTATGGCCAATTGATCGAAGCCGGGCGCAATCGTCTGGCGAGTCTGGCGTTCGGCGGTGATGCGGCGCTGGCCAAGGGCGGCAAACGTCCGGAGACCAGCGTCACCATCGTCGCCCTGCAAAGCGCGCTGGTGACGCTGAATGAGCAGGGCGATGCTGAGGTCAGCGTCGACATTCCTGACTTCAACGGCGAACTGCGAATCATGGCTCAGGCCTGGACCGACGAGCGCTATGGCATGGCTGAAGCCAAAACCGTGGTCGCCGCACCGTTGATTGCCGAACTGTCGGCACCGCGCTTCCTGGCCGGTGGCGACCAGACCAAAGTGGCGCTGGACCTGACGAATCTGTCCGGCAAGGCGCAGAAGCTCGACGTGCAGGTCACGGCGCTTGGGCAACTGAGCCTGGCTGAAGGTGACGCTACGAAAGCCGTCAGCCTCAATCAAGGCCAGCGCACCACGCTGCAGATTCCGGTGAAGGCGCAGGGCGGATTCGGTCAAGGCGTGATCAAGATCACGGTCAACGGCCTGGATCTGCCGGGCGAGAACCTGCCGGCGTTCAGCCGCGAATGGACCATCGGCGTGCGTCCAGCCTACCCAGCGATGCTCCGGCAGTATCGCGCGGTGCTCAAAGATCAGGCATGGAGCCTGCCTGAAGGTGCGCTGGACGCGTTCGAGCTGGCTGGACGTGAGGCGCTGCTGTCGGTATCAAGCCGTCCGCCACTGAACCTTGGAGAGCAGATTCGCGCACTCAAGGCGTATCCGTATGGTTGCCTGGAACAAACCGTGAGCGGGCTGTACCCGTCGCTGTACGCCGATGCCGCGATCCTCAAGCGACTGGGGCTGGAAGGTGAGTCCGATGCAGAGCGCAAACGCAAGATCGAAATCGGTATCGAGCGTCTGCTTGGCATGCAGCGTTACAACGGCAGCTTCGGTCTGTGGGGCGCCGATGGCGAGGAAGAGTACTGGCTGACCGCTTACGTCACCGACTTCTTGCTGCGCGCCCGCGATCAGGGGTTCGCCGTGCCGCCGGATGCACTGAAGAAAGCCAACGAGCGTCTGCTGCGCTACCTGCAGGAACGCAATCAGATCGAGGTCAACTACAGCGAAAACGCCGATCACACCCGCTTTGCCGTGCAGGCTTATGCGGGGCTGGTGTTGTCGCGCAGTCAGCAGGCGCCGTTGGGTGCGTTGCGCAGTCTGTTCGACCGTCGTAGCGATGCGCGTTCAGGGCTGCCGCTGGTTCAGCTGTCCATCGCGCTGGAAAAAATGGGCGACAAACCCCGTGCCGAGCAGGCACTGCTGGCAGGTCTGGCAGCGGGTCGCAAGGCCAACGACTGGCTCGCCGACTACGGCAGCCCGTTGCGCGATCAGGCGCTGATTCTGTCGCTACTTGAGGAGAACAAACTGGCGTCGGATAAGGTCGAGGAGCGCCTGTTTGCGCTGTCCGATCAGGTTGCGGCCAGCCGGTATCTGTCGACGCAGGAGCGCAACTCGCTGTTTCTCGCCGGACGCGACCTGCTCGGCCAGCCGGAAGGTAAATGGACTGCGACGTTGAACAGTGGCAGCGACAACCGTGAGCTGAGCAACGAACAGCCGGGCGCGAAGCTCGATAGCTCGGTGCTGGCTTCGCCGCTGACCGTGCAGAACACTGGGCGCGACACGCTGTATCAGCAGATGACGATTTCGGGTTATCCGTCGCAGCCACCTGTAGCCGGTGGCGAGAACCTGGCGATTCGTCGCGAATATCTGGGGATGGATGGCCAGGCGCTGAACCTCAACGCGCTGAAGAGCGGCGAGCTGGTGCTGGTGCATTTGGAGCTCAAGTCCAAGGAGCGGGTCCCGGATGCGCTGGTGGTGGATTTGTTGCCGGCCGGTCTTGAAATCGAAAACCAGAATCTGGCGCAGAGCGCAGCCAGTCTGGAAGATGCCAGCGAGTCGGTGAAACAGTGGCGCGAGTCGATGGAAAACGCCGGGCTGAAACACCAGGAATTCCGCGGTGACCGGTATGTTGCGGCGGTGGATCTGCAGGGTTTCAACACTGTTCACTTGCTGTATTTGGCGCGGGCGGTGACACCGGGCACCTACCGCGTGCCGCCGCCGCAGGTTGAGTCGATGTACCGACCGAACTGGCAGGCCCTGGGCGACGCGCCTGCGCAGTTGGTGGTGAAAGGGAAGAAATAGACAGCAAGGCCGCGTTTTCGAGAGAGAGCGCGGTTCTATCTGCGGGAGCGATCAACTGGAATACGTTTTACCCCTGTGGGAGCGAATTCATTCGCGATACGGTTCTTCAGGCGCCGACTATGTATCGCATATACGGGCCCCTCGCGAATGAATTCGCTCCCACAGAGGACTTGCAATGCGTCAGGCGACGTACATGCGGATCACTCCCACAGGGGGCTTGCAGTGTGTCAGGTGACGTACATGTGGAACACTCCCACAGAGGGCTTGTGGTGTGTCAGGTGAAGCACATGTGGAGCACTTTCTACTTGTGGGAGTGGGTCAGTTGAAAATTGATCGTTCGCACGCGTTTGCGACTGGAATACGTTTTACCTGTGGGAGCGAATTCATTCGCGATACGGTTCTTCAGGCGCGACTGTGTATCGCATGTATAGGCCCCTCGCGAATGAATTCGCTCCCACAGAGGGCTTGCAATGCGTCAGGCGACGTACATGCGGATCACTCCCACAGGGGGCTTGCAGTGTGTCAGGTGACGTACATGTGGAACACTCCCACAGAGGACTTGTGGTGTGTCAGGTGAAGCACATGTGGAGCACTTTCTACTCGTGGGAGTGGTTCAGTTGAAAATTGATCGTTCGCACGCGTTTGCGACTGGAATACGTTTCACCTGCGGGAGCGAATTCATTCGCGATACGGTTCTTCAGGCGCCGACTATGTATCGCATGTACGGGCCCCTCGCGAATGAATTCGCTCCCACAGAGGACTTGCAATGCGTCAGGTGACGTACATGCGGATCACTCCCACGGAGAGTTTGCAGCATGTCAGGTGACGTACAGGCGGAACACCCTCACGAGGGTTATGCGGTGTGCATGTTCACCGCGATCAATGAATAATCCAGCTCAACAGCCATAACCCCAGAAACAGCCAGATGATGCCCATGATGATCGAGGCGCGCATGAAGGCCCGGATCGCCGCGTACAGCAGCATCAGGCCGATGATCAGGGCGGCGATGCTGATCAGAGAAGTGTCCATCCCCAGCGTGCGCGACAATCCGTCGACGAAATTGCCACCGGCATGAGTGAACATGTTGAACAACCAGCTTAACCCGTCGACGACGAAGCGGATCACGGCCCCGATTACCTGGCCGAGCCATTCGAAAACGCTTTCTACCTGCATGTCTGCTTCCTGATGAAGGGGATGAAACCGAAATGGGATTGTTCGCTTTGGCTACCGATTGGCTGGGCGAGTTCCCTGAAGCATAAAGGCTCTTTGGCATGAAGGGCGGATTTCCTGGTTTACGCATCCTGCGCTGGTTGTTGAGCAGCTTTTTATTGCTCTGCCTGCTGCTCTGCCTGCTGCTCTGGCTCGCCGACCGTCTCTGGCCGCTACCGTTGCCCAAGGATGATCTGGCGCGTGTGGTGCTGGCCGAAGACGGCACGCCGCTCTGGCGCTTTGCCGATGCCAATGGCGTGTGGCGTTATCCGGTGACGGTCGATCAGGTGTCGCCGTATTACCTCCAGGCGCTGTTGACCTACGAAGACCGCTGGTTCTATCACCACCCCGGCGTAAACCCGATGGCGCTGGTGCGCGCGACCTGGCAAAACCTCAGTGGCGGGCATGTGGTGTCCGGGGGCAGCACGTTGTCGATGCAGGTCGCCCGGTTGCTTGATCCGCACTCGCGCACGTTGCCTGGCAAGCTGCGTCAGCTCTGGCGTACCGCGCAACTGGAGTGGCACCTGTCGAAGCAGGAGATCCTCGGCCTGTACCTCAATCGAGCGCCGTTCGGCGGAACCTTGCAAGGCGTTGCGGCCGCCAGTTGGGCGTATCTGGGCAAATCCCCGCAGCAACTCACGCGTGCCGATGCCGCACTGCTTGCGGTGCTGCCCCAGGCGCCGAGCCGACTGCGTCCCGATCGTCATCCACAGCGCGCCCAAGCCGCCCGCGACAAGGTGCTGCGACGTCTGGCCGAGTTCGGCGAGTGGCCGCAGCAGGCGGTGAACGAAGCATTGGAAGAGCCACTGTTGCTGGCGCCGCGTCAGGAGCCAAGCCTCGCGCCACTGCTGGCTCGACGCCTGAATCGACCGAACAGCCCGCCGCTGATCCGCACCACGCTGGACGCCGGATTGCAGCGTCGTCTGGAAGACCTCTTGCTGGGCTGGCGCGCGCGTCTTCCTGAACGCACGTCGGCGGCGATTCTGGTGGTGGAGGCCGAGAACATGGCCGTGCGCGCTTATGTGGGTTCCGTGGACATCGGCGACGCCAAGCGTTTCGGGCACGTCGACATGATCAGCGCGCTGCGTTCTCCGGGCTCGACCCTCAAGCCGTTTCTCTACGGCAAGGCAATGGATGCCGGGTTGATTCATTCCGAATCGCTGATGCAGGACGTGCCACGGCGTTATGGCGATTATCGTCCCGGCAACTTCTCGTCCGGGTTCAACGGCGCGGTGGCGGCCAGTTCGGCACTGTCGATGTCGCTCAACCTGCCAGCCGTGCAACTGCTCGAAGCCTTCGGGCCCAAACGCTTCGCCGCCGAACTGCGCAACGGCGGAGTGCCGCTGACCTTACCGCCGCTGGCCGAGCCGAATCTGGCGTTGATTCTGGGCGGTGCGGGCAGTCGTCTGGAAGATTTGGTCGGCGGCTACAGCGCGTTCGCCCGGGGCGGGCGCAGTGCCGATATTCGCTTGCAGCCAGACGACCGTTTGCGCGACAGGCCGATGATGTCGCCGGGCGCGGCATGGATTATCCGGCGTATTCTCAGCGGCCAGTCGCGACCCGATCTGGACCCTCACGCCGAGCTGGTACAACGGCCGCAGCTGGCCTGGAAAACCGGCACCAGCTATGGCTTTCGGGATGCGTGGTCGATCGGTGTCGGGCCACGATTTTTGATTGGCGTGTGGATCGGGCGACCAGACGGCACGCCAGTGCCAGGTCAATTCGGCCTGGCCTCGGCGGCGCCGCTGATGCTGCAGGTTCATGACCTGCTGGTTAACCGCGATGCGCAGCGCAACATCCTGCCACCTGTGTCGGCGGTCCCGTTGAACGTGGGTGTCGCGGCGATCTGCTGGCCGCTGGGGCAGCCCATGAGCAAGAGCGATCCCAACTGTCGGCGGCAGCGCTTTGCCTGGACGCTGGATGGCACCACGCCGCCGACCTTGCAGGCCAGCGATCAGCCATTGGGGTTAGGACTGCTGGAGAAGATCTGGATCAATGACAAGGGGCTGCGCGTCGGTGCCGGTTGTCCACAGGCTCAGCCTCGCGATATCGCGCTTTGGCCGGCGCCGCTGGAGCCTTGGCTGCCCAAGGCTGAACGTCGTGAAGCGCGTTTGCCTGCCTTCGACCCGGCTTGCCCGCCGCAGGGGCTGAGTCTGGCCGCGCCGATATCGATCGTTGGCGTGCGCGAAGGTGATCAACTGCGCTTGCCGACCGGCAGTCAACAGCAGTTGCGGCTGAAGCTGTCGGCTTTGGGGGGTAACGGCAGGCGCTGGTGGTTTATCGACGGCGCGCCAGTCGGTGATACCGCGAATCAGGAAAACTACACCCACACTTTCAGCCGCCTGGGTCGCTATCAACTGAGCGTGCTGGACGAGAGCGGACAGACCGCGCGGGTGCAGTTCAGCGTGGTCGACTAGGTCAGCGCGGCGGATACTGCTGCAGGATCTTCTGCACTGTCTGGCGCAACGCCACCTCTCGCGCCGCAGGGTTCGCATTGCCGTCGTTCACGACTTGCTCGGTACTGCCGCGCCATACCAGTTTGCCGTCCTTGCCGTCGAGCAGGTCTATCTGCAGGGTCGAAACCTTGTAATCCACATTACGCGTCTCGGTGCCCATCGGGCCGCCCCAATAGCCGCCCCAAGGATTGCCCCAATAACCGCCACCGCCGTAATTGGTGGTGACCATCTGCTGACGATTTTCGACGATCAGCCAGGCCTGCACCTGTACATCAGCCTTGGCCCCCGGCGCGGCCATGCGCAGGCCGCGCTGATCGAGTTGCTCACCGACTGACTGGCGAATGCGTTGCTCGGTCAGATCACTCTTGATCCGTGGATCATTGGGTTGATATTGCAGGCCCGGTTCTTTCCAGGCCCAGGTCCTGTACCCACCGAAGTCGCGTTGCGCGTCGAAGTCACGATTGACCCGATCGGTCTGACACGCGGCGAGCAGCAGGGCAACACACACGACAGCGATACAGCGCAACATGATGATTCTCCAGGAATGACGTGGGGGAGATCTTATGAAGGTGGATAGGTGGTCAAAGCGCGCTGCACGGCCTGACGCAACGCTCTGGCGCGATCCGACTGATCGCCGCCGCTGCCGGTTTCGGCACTGGCGCTCCACACCGGCTGGCCGCTGCGCGCATCGAACAGGCTGATGCGCACCACGACTACTTGCTCTTGATAGGTCCGCACGATCGGCACGCTGGCGTAACCGCCGTAGCCGTGGCGATAGCCATTGCCGCCATAGTAGCCGGCCCCCGCGCCGCCATAGTACGGATCGTAATAATCCTCGCGCACCTGACGCAGTCGGGTTTCCATCCGCGTGTCGGCGGCCACGCGCAAGTCTGCCGCCTGAGGATTCTGCGATGGACGCAAACCGCGCTGATCCAGGCCGTTGCTTACCGCTTCAGCCACTTGCGCCGAATCTGCCCACTGGGTTCCGGGCGGCAGTTGGCCGTTAAGCCAGGTCCAGTTGCGGTAACGCCCGAAATCGCGAGACGGGGCCGGGTAGGCGCTCATGTCGATCACGTTGGCAGCTTGCGGCGGGGCAGGCGGGACCGCGGCGGAAACGGCGGTGTAGGGGTTCGGGCTCTGGCAGGCGGCAAGGCCCAGGCAAAGGGCAAGCAAAGCGAGACGGCGTTTCATGATGGTCTCCGCAAAAAGCCTCAAACAGGTCGGCACATCCAGTGCAGATAACGTCCCAGTCCGGCGAAACTCGGGTGGCGCCGATGGGCAAGCTCCATCTCCAGCAAATCCGCGAGTTCGGCCTTGGCCTGAAACTCGACTGGCATGTAATCGTGAAAAACCCGGACGCCACTCTGGGTTTCGACTCGCCACAGACCCTCAAGTTGCGCCGCTAATTCGCGTGGATCAAGAGGTTGTTGCGGGGTCAGGCTCTGTTTTTCACCGGCCATGGTATTTCGGCGCATCTTGCGGAAATGGCCTTTGAGCAGATTGCGATAAATCAGCGCATCACGGTTGTAAAAAGCCAGTGACAGCCAGCCATCGGCCCTTGTCAGTCGATGCAGCACGGGGAGGATCGCGTGGGGTTCTGCAAGCCATTCCAGCACTGCGTGGCAGAGAACCAGATCGTATGGTTCGCTGACGTACCCGAGAAGCTCCTGCCACGGCGCCTGAATGAAGGTCGCCGCTTGCCCGGCCTCAACGAAACGCTGACGGGCGCCTTCCAGCATCGGCTCGGCGGGTTCGGCCAGTGTGACCTCATGTCCTCGTTCGGCCAGCCACAACGACATGTGGCCCAGGCCCGCGCCGATGTCGAGCACACGCAAGGGGCGATCGGGAAGCGCTTCCTGCAGATCGGCCTGCAGCACCGCCAGGCGAATCGCGCCTTTGGCGCCGCCATAGATTTTTTCGGCAAAGCGCGTCGCCAACTGGTCGAAATGACGATCGCTCATTTGCTGAACCGCCGCTCGCTGTCGGCCAGTTTCGCGCGTACCACTTCGTCCATGTCCAGGCCCAGTTCGCTGCACATCAGCAGCAGATAAAGCACGATGTCACCCACTTCCTGACCGGCATGGGCCAGTTCGTCGGCTGGCAACTGACGGGACTGGTCCTCGGTCTTCCACTGGAAGATTTCCACCAGCTCGGCCATTTCCACGCTGGCGGCCATGGCCAGGTTTTTCGGGCTGTGAAATTGCCGCCAGTCATTGTTATCGCGGATGCGATGCAGGCGTTGGGTGAGTTCGTCGAGGTTCATGGGGCAGGTCTCCTGAAGGTGCGTAGCTTCAGGGGGATGAGGGATGGAATCAAGTGAAGGCGAAGGATTATCTGGTCCATCACCGGATTGACTGTGGGAGCGAATTCATTCGCGAAAATGGGTACAGCCGATTGAGATGCACCGGCTGTGTCGTGTCGCGAATGAATTCGCTCCCACAAGGTGCCGCGCCGTCTACCGAGGCGCGCTCTAACCTTATTCCGACGCCGGCTGCCACGTCCCGATCATGTGCACGATCCCTTCGCGCCCTTGGACCTTCAACTGCCCATGAGACCCTGCCGCGCTGGCCGATAACGTCACCTCGCTTGGCAATCGCACGGGCTTCTGAAACTCCACCGAAATATCCAGATTCGACGCTGGCAAGTGATCGTCCAATGCGGCGAGGGTCCGGCTTTTTATCCACAGGCCATGAGCGATTGCGGTGGGGAAGCCGAACAGCTTGGCGCTGGCGTTGCTCAGATGAATAGGGTTGTAATCGCCGCTGACCCTGGCGTACTGCCGACCAATATCCGAAGGCGCATACCAGGTCGCCAGTTCGGTCATTGGCAGAGGCGCCGGCTCGTAAGCGCCTTCGACTTCGCCGTCGATCTTCACGCCGCGACAGAGCATGGTGCTGTGCTCTTCCCAGAGCAGGCCGAGCGCATCTTCGAATTGCGTGATCAGGCTGAACGTCGCGCCCTTGGCGTGGGGCCGCAGATCGGCAACGCGCACGCTGACCTGTGCTTTGATCACACTGCCGAGCGGCCGACGAATGCTGATACGGTTCTGCACATGCACCAGCCCCAGCAGCGGAAACGGGAAGTCCTTGTCGGTGAGCAGCTTCATCTGCAGCGGGAATGCCAATACGTGTGGATAGGTCGGCGGCAACAGGCTGCCGGGGATAAATCCACAGACCTTGGCAAAGGCATTGACCTTGTCAGGATCCACCGATACCCAGCAGCGCAGGCCCTGATCGGGCAGTTGCGTGCCGCTGACCTTGCGCCGCAACGCCGCCTGCATGAACAGCCCCGGCAGCGCAGGTGGGGTGTCCAGATAGCGCCAGTGTGCACTCATCGAGCTTCTCCCGTTCTTGTTCTCATATCCCTCACCCCTGCAGCAGCACGGCTTGCTGGCGGTGGCGTCTTTGAGATCGCCGTCCCGCCCAGCACCTGAACTCAAGCGCCGATAACGCTTTGCCCGCAGACTCTGAGTACCTGTCCGCTGACCGACCCGGTGCCTGGCTGACTCAACCACGCCACCGCTTCGGCCACATCCTGCGGCATACCGCCCTGGCCGAGCGAACTCATGCGGCGACCGCCTTCACGCAACGCGAACGGCATATGCGCGGTCATGCTGGTTTCGATAAAGCCCGGCGCGACTGCATTGATGCTGATGCCGCGCTCTTTGAGTGACGGCGCCAACGCCCTTGCCAGCCCGATCAGCCCGGCTTTACTGGTGGTGTAGTTGGTTTGCCCGCGGTTGCCCGCCAGCCCGCTGATCGACGCCATCAGGATCACACTGCCGTTGTCGTGCAGCGCGCCGGCGTCGATCAGCGCCTGGGTCAGCACCTGCGGCGCATTGAGGTTGACGTTGAGCACCGAATCCCAGAAGTCAGGCGTCATGTTCGCCAAGGTCTTGTCGCGGGTGATGCCTGCGTTGTGCACCACGATGTCGAGGCCGCCGGGAAGGTGCTCGATCAGTTGGGTAGCGGCATCCGGCGCGCAGATATCCAGCAACAAAGGCTGGCCGCCAAGACGCGCGGCCAGCGCCTCAAGGTCGGATTTGGCCTGAGGCACATCGAGCAGCACGACCTCCGCGCCATCTCGGGCCAGGGTTTCGGCAATCGCTGCGCCGATCCCGCGCGCAGCACCGGTCACCAGCGCCTTGCGTCCGGCCAATGGGCGGCTCCAGTCCTGGACCTTGGCGGCACAGGCGCTCAAGCGAATCACTTGCCCGGAAATGAACGCGCTTTTCGGCGAGAGAAAGAATCGCAGCGCACCCTCGAGCTGATCCTCCGCGCCTTCTTCAACCTGCAGCAACTGAACCGTGCCGCCGTTACGCATTTCCTTGGCCAGCGAACGACTGAAGCCTTCAATGGCCTGCTGAGTGCTGGCCGCCAGAGGGTCAGTTTGGGTATCAGGCGCACGGGCCAGGATCACGATGTGCGCGCTGTGTTCCAGATGGCGCAGGACCGGGTGGAAGAACTCACGCAGCTGAGCCAATTGCGAGGTGTGCAGCAGGGTACTGGCATCGAACACCACGGCCTTGATTTTCGAGCCCTGATCGCTGGTCCAGGGGTGTGCATCACCGACCTGGACACCAAAACTGAACAGCAGGTCGGTCATGCGCGGCGCGAAACCGCCAACCCGCTCAGCCAATGGCCCCGCGCTCAAAAGCAGTGCCCCTTCAACCGGGCGTAGACGTCCAGCCTGCCAGCGTTCCAGGCGTGCTGGCGCAGGTAGCCCCACGGCTCCTACCAGTCGGCGACCGATGTCCGAATTGGCGAAGTCAATGTAGCGATCAGATGCCATGGAACACTCTCCTTGAGTCGGGGTTCAAAGAAATGGACCGCACTGGCCGCCAATAAGTCCTACGCTTTCGAACTGATGAATTCATACAAGAAAGGGAGATTTCAATGAGTCAGACACGCCGCGTCGCCATCGTCGGAGGTAACCGGATTCCGTTTGCCCGTTCCAACGGTGCGTATGCCAACGCCAGTAATCAGGACATGCTGACCGCCGCACTGGAAGGCCTGATCGAGCGCTTCAACCTGCACGGGCTGCGCATGGGCGAAGTGGTTGCGGGTGCTGTGCTCAAGCATTCGCGGGATTTCAATCTGACGCGCGAGTGTGTGCTGGGTTCGCGCCTGTCGCCCCAGACTCCGGCTTACGACATTCAGCAGGCCTGCGGCACCGGACTTGAAGCGGCGTTGCTGGTGGCCAACAAGATCGCGCTGGGGCAGATCGAATGCGGCATTGCGGGCGGCGTCGATACCACGTCCGATGCGCCGATTGGGGTGAATGAAGACCTGCGTCAGATCCTGTTACAGGTCAATCGCAGCAAAAGTGCGGGCGACAAGCTCAAGGTGCTGACCCAACTTCGTCCGCGCAATCTCAAGCCTGAGCTGCCACGCAATGGCGAACCGCGCACGGGATTATCGATGGGGCAGCATTGCGAACTGATGGCCCAGACCTGGCAGATCCCTCGCGATGCGCAGGATCAACTGGCGCTGGAGAGTCATCAGAAAATGGCGGCGGCCTATGCATCGGGCTGGCAGGACGATTTGCTCACGCCGTTCAGCGGCCTGACGCGGGACAACAACCTGCGGGTCGATGCCAGCCTGGAGAAGCTCGCATCGCTCAAATCTGCATACGAGCGCAGCGCCAAAGGGACGTTGACGGCGGGCAATTCCACCCCACTGACCGACGGCGCCTCGCTGGTGCTGCTGGCCAGCGAGGATTGGGCCAGGGAGCGCGGGTTGCCGGTGTTAGCGTATTGGCGCGATGGCGAAGCGGCCGCGGTGGATTTCGTACGCGGCGAAGAGGGCTTGCTGATGGCCCCGGTGTACGCCGTGCCCCGCTTGCTGGCGCGCAACGGTCTGACTCTGCAGGACTTCGACTATTACGAAATTCATGAGGCTTTCGCCGCGCAGGTGCTATGCACGCTCAAGGCCTGGGAAGATCCTGAATATTGCAGAACCCGCCTGGGTCTCGACGCGCCGCTGGGTTCGATCGACCGCAGCAAACTCAACGTCAAAGGCAGCTCCTTGGCGGCGGGGCATCCGTTCGCGGCAACCGGTGGACGTATCGTCGCCAACCTGGCCAAGTTGCTGAGTGTGGCGGGGCAGGGGAGAGGGCTGATCTCGATCTGTGCGGCGGGTGGGCAAGGTGTGACGGCGATTCTGGAGCGTTGAAATATGGCTGCGTACGAGCGGTGAAGATGCGCTGATTGTAAGACCCTCTTCGTGAACAAGCTCACTCCCACAGGCCTGCATCCGGCACAGCAGCTTCTGTCGGTACGCAAGACCACTGTGGGAGCGAATTCATTCGCGATAGGCCCGTACAATCGATACGGCTCTAGTGTCTGACGCATTTCGCGAATGAATTCGCTCCCACAGGACTATGCTCGGCCCTGATCCGCGACTGGCATAGGCTTAAAACAACGCCGTAAACTGCCTTCCCCCGACCAAGGCCCACCCATGCCGACAAACGGACATTCCTCATCTCGCAACCCGGTCACCCGACGACTGATCCCCGCGCTCACAGAGCTGCCGCGCCCGCTCTACGCCCGAGCTGAAAGTTTGAGCGCTGGCTCCTGGACACCAACACACCGTCACGATTGGGTGCAGTTTTCCTACGCCATCAGCGGCGTGCTCGGGGTGCACACGGACCAAGGCAGCTTCTACGCGCCACCGCAATGGGGCGTGTGGATTCCTGCAGGGCTCGACCATGAAGTCGTCACCTCGACCCGCGCCGAAATGCGCAGCCTGTACATCCGCACTCAGGATTCTCTCTGGGCACCGGATCGCTGCCGAGTGCTTGAGGTGACCCCGCTGGCCCGCGAACTGATCAAGTCCTTCTGCCTGCTCCCCGCCGATTACCCGCAGCACGACAGCCGCGAAGCGCGGCTGGTCCAGGTTTTGTTCGATCAGCTGGCGAGCCTGCCGGAAGTCGGCTTTTCCCTGCCACTGCCACGCCATCCTCGATTGCTGGCGCTGTGCAACGAATTGGTCGAAGAGCCCAGCCAGAACATCACCCTGACCGATTGGGCCTCACGCCTGAACATGTCCGAAAAGACCTTGATGCGCCTGTTCCAGCGTGAAACAGGCTTGAGTTTCAGGGGCTGGCGGCAGCGTGCGCGGCTGCTGGCATCGCTCACCGCATTGGAGGACGGCGACAGCGTGACCAGCACTGCCCTCAATTGTGGTTACGACTCGACCTCGGCGTTCATCGCGGCGTTCCGAGCATTATTCGGATTCACGCCGGGGGAGTTATTTCGGGGTAAACAACCTGGATCCCCATTGCGGATACATGCGTAGCATCCGAGGCCGAGCTATCCATCAAGACCATCGTATGTTTTCCACCGAAGGATTCTCAACCGCGGTATCGAGGTTGCGCTCTTCAATGGCAACGCCACGATCACCAACCAGGGCAGCATGCAGGGGGCACTAACAGGCCTCTTTTTTTGCGTGGCGAACGCCCTGCCATTACCTGATCGCATGCCGTTGTCGATATATTCACTTACAGCTGGCGCGCCCGCCATCACCAGGATTGCACTATGCTGCGCCCCGGCATGAAAGGTGCTTGGCCCTATTCAGGGAACGTATGGTTCGCAACACAATCCATGACTCAATCCACATGCCCCTACTCGCTGGCAGAGGATTGCCGTATAACGAGCAACAATCGCGTGTTTGGCTACGAAGGACCCAGAATAAAAGCTGATGAAGACTCCAAAACGCATTGAACCCCTGATCGAAGACGGTCTGGTAGACGAGGTGCTGCGCCCGCTCATGAGCGGCAAAGAGGCAGCTGTTTATGTGGTGCGCTGTGGCAAAGAGCTGCGGTGTGCGAAGGTTTACAAGGAGGCCAACAAACGTAGTTTCCGTCAGGCTGCGGAGTATCAGGAGGGCCGCAAGGTCCGCAACAGCCGTCAGGCCCGGGCCATGGCCAAAGGCTCCAAGTTCGGGCGCAAAGAAACCGAGGACGCCTGGCAGAATGCGGAAGTGGCGGCCTTGTTTCGCCTCGCCAATGCTGGCGTCAGAGTGCCCAAGCCATACGATTTCCTCGAAGGCGTGCTGCTGATGGAAATGGTCTCGGACGAGTACGGCGATGCGGCGCCGCGTCTGAACGACGTCACCCTCGAACCGGATCAGGCCCGCGAGTATCACGCGTTTCTGATTCAACAGATCGTGCTGATGTTGTGTACCGGATTGGTGCACGGCGACCTGTCCGAATTCAACGTGCTGCTGTCACCGGACGGCCCCGTCATCATCGACCTGCCTCAGGCGGTGGATGCGGCAGGCAATAACCACGCCTTCAGCATGCTGGAGCGCGACGTCGGCAATATGGCTTCCTACTTTGGCCGCTTCGCGCCGGAGCTGAAGAAAACCCGTTTCGCCAAGGAGATGTGGGCCTATTACGAAGCTGGCACCCTGTCGCCAGCGACCGTGCTGACCGGCGAGTTTGCTGATATCGATGATGTGGCGGATGTGAACAGCGTGCTGCGTGAAATCGAAGCGGCACAACGTGACGAGGCACGGCGTCAAGCGGCGAAGACGGCGGACGATGCGCCACCGGGCAAGACCGAAGAACCACCTCCGCCCTGGATGCAGTGAATGTTGAACAAAAAACCGGCTTAGGCCGGTTTTTTTGTCGTATTTTCAAAGCGGGTTGATACGCAGAAGTTGTGAAAATCGATAGCTGTTTCCGTCTGAAGGCTTCAGACGCAGGCTGTAATTGAATCGCACCGCTTTACCCTTGTTGGCTGACAGCCATGCTGGACTTACCGGAAAATTCAAATAGTTCGCATCACCGAATGTTTGCGTGCTGCTTTGCCACTCTGAGGAACCCAACCCGCGAACTTCAGCGGTCGTCTCCGTACTGACGTTGCCTGATTTCTGAACTCGAATGTTATTGCGCGCGTCGTTTAGGGTCGGGGCTGGGTAGACCGCTTCACCGGCATACCCGGTTACGTCAAGGCTCAGAATATGCGAAGGAATGGGCGCTGCCGCACCGCGAATAACTGTGTAATGCACTCGGGTGCTGCTGTAGCCAATGCAATCGATCACTTCGTACTTTGAAATCTCGAACCTCAACGGTCCAAGGCTGGTGACGGTCTGTATTTCCGAACTATAGGTCGTATTTCTGCCCGCCCAGTACACCCTGACCATGTCGCCCGCTCGCATTCCGTAGTCCGGAACCACGATATCGATATCTGAATTAACGGAGTAATAGGCCAATGTTTGCCTGCCCGCCACGGGAGGTCTGACCGAACTGTGGTCCACATAAGGCTCGGTGAGTGCCAACGCTTGTTCAACGGTCAGCGTCCATTGATCCGAGGCCTCGTTCCCCAGATGTGCCGTGAGCCTATGAGACCCTGGCGCTAATCCGATTGCGTTGAAAGTCCATTGGCCATTGTCGTCCACTGGTGCATTGTCTATGAGAACTCCGTTATCCCGTATTTCTACCGTGGAAAGTGCGGGCACTGTTTCAGTTTTTTCGGACATGACGCCTGCTCCTTTGAACATTTCATCTAATAACCCATATCTCCGCGAGAGCACGGGTCGTGTGGAATTGATTAATGGAAAACACTGTCCGGATCGGGTGTGGTGGCGTTGCAGCCCTCAGCGACTGACCGGTCGTGGCCTACATAAGGGCGCCACGGATCCAGATTCCACTCGGGCTTGTTTCGGGCAATGACCAAGTGGCAGGTGAGTTGATTAATCATGCCGCGCGTATTAGCCCAATACGGACTCCCTGCGAATTTTTTGGCGATCTCGTAGAACATATTAGGTGTCTGAGTGGCGTTGATTTGCCGCCCACACGTGGTGGGGGTGAGTGACAAGGTCCATTCGTTATAGCGATAAACCCATTCGCCTTTTTGAATGTATTCCTGATCGCCGCTGCATTTAGGGCTGTATGTCCCAAAATCATCTTTTTCGCGCACGTCGCTCGTAGCAATTGCGGTGGTTAGGTGCAGTGCGAACATTACGGACACTAAAGTGAAGATCAGACGTTCCATGCGCATGATACGTTCATCCCTGACGGCGAAGTTCTGATTAGCATTACCGAGGTATAGAAGGCCGTTAGCAGGGCGTCAAGTCGCTAAAAGTCTTATCAGGGTAACTGGTTCAGTCGCGATAAAAATGGGAATCGTTATTTCAAGAAATGCTAGAAAGCTGTCATTTCTGACAGTTGTGAGCGCTGTTGTTTACGTGAAAGATGAACGTGTGACGCTGTGCAGAAGATCGCTATGAGTTGAACGCCGTTGGCGAACTTGGAACCCGTTATGGCGTCGGCTGATGTTGAAGGCAGGACCGACGCCGCAATGTTTATTGCGGTAATGTTTATTGCGGTTAAGTCAGTGGCTGAGCGTATTCCGCCCATGAGCGGGCTGAACGTTCTAGACGCTACTTGCGAATCAATCAGGGACTTAGAGACCATGAAGAATATTTTTCAAGGATGGAAACTTGCGCTCGTTGCTTTCACTATTGCACTGGCAAGTTGTGCTAGCGTGGAGCCCACGCCTCCATCACCGCCGCAGGAACAAATCCCCATTCAGGCACCGATGGCCGAAGACTTGGGTCAGCAAGTTGCACGTCATCTCGGCATCCGCTACGAAAATAAAACGGTGAATTGTGAAGCACCTTCGAGGCCTGCATTTTTATGCAGCGGAATCATGATCAGAGGGACCTCGTCCAACCCGAACTATCACGTCTGGAACAACAGCGCCGCTTCAAAGGCAAAGGGAGGCGTTTCATTTGCCTACCTTCGGGCCGATGCAACATTCGGTCGCATGCCCTATAACTACACCAACGGCTTCATCTTTCAGTCATACAGTCATGTCCCCGCAAAACTGCACCCTGAAGTATTGTGTGCATTTCCAATCGACGGCTACACCGATGCGCGATCAGCCGCCGGGTGTGGGCAACATACAACCTATTCATCCAGTCGTCCGTGCGATGTAGTCGGAATCACTACTGCTGCACAATGGTGGGCAGCGTACAACTCGCGTCCCACCAACCGATACCAACAACAATGCGGGTTTGATGTGAGGGATTCGCGCAACGCGTTGGCTGGCCCGGCGTTTTATGCCAGCGTTCAAGGCCGGTCATATTTGAGCGGTGGCGAGGCTAATCAAAATAACGAAATCATCGTCAAGGCCTGGGCGGATAACTTAGGAAAGACCTTGCCCTTGGAGGCGTTCTTTTACATATACGAGAGTACGGGAAAATCAGTGGCTCAGCGGAATCAGAAGGACTTGAAAAGCACCGATGGCATTCTCATACCCGTGATCAGTGTTCGGCTAAGTGCAGACCCTAGCCGAGTGACCTTTTATTACCGACCTGAAGATCAAACCGAGCCCATGCCGCCCGCACGACGTGACCCAACTGAGTCGCATCTTACTGACGTCAAGGAGTTAGACCATGAAAGCTAGAAGCGTTTGGCTGAAGCCGTTGCTGTATATCCTGTTAACCCTATTGGCGAGCTGCACGACCACAGATCATATACCCGTTGAGCCATCCGCGCCGTCGCCGCCCCAGGCGCAATCGCCTACCACGAATGAGAACTTGGGTGAGCAGGTGGCCCGGCACCTTGCGGAGCGTTACGACAATAAGGCTGCTAATTGCGGAAGTGCATCGGCCCCGCATTTATATGCAATGGCGTGATGATAAGAGGTGCGGGGAATAATCCGACATATCATGTATGGAACAACAGTCCAGCGTCCAAGCAAAAAGGAGGTGTTTCATTCTCTTATCTACGTGCAGATTCAAAGTTTAAGACTTTTGCGTACGGTTATACCAATGGCTATCATGACGGCATATTCTTTTGCTTCTGATAAGTTTAAACCCCAAGTGCTCTGCTTCTTTTCGATCGATGCGGGCAGTGTCTACAGAGGCGACAAAGGTTGCGGTGCCTTTTCTTATCAGGGATCGCAATTTCCAGGGAGTGGCCCATGCCATTTGAATGGTGTCGTCACGTTGGACCAGTGGTGGCGGCATTACAACGCTCATTCGGAAAGCCGCCATTCCTGGCCGTGCGGGTTTGATGTGTCTGATGGCCGTAATGAAGCCGGTGCGGTTGCATTTGCCACTGGGATCGCGGCCATGACAAAGATGGGGACTGAATCGTTCAGGGACTCAGAATGAACTCATTCTGGCCGCTTGGAATGACGGCCTCGGAAAAACGCTCCCAATGGAAGCTTTTTTCTACCTGGATGGCTCCATTCAAGGAAAAACCGATGCTCAACGCAACCAGAAAGATTTGAGGGACACCGATGGCGTAGTGATCCCGGTTATCAGCGTTCGGTTGCCCAGCACTACAAGCGCGCAAGCGACTTTCAAGTATCTAGCCGGCGACCAAGCGGTGACGTTACCTCCGGCGCGCCCGTGATTGAGTTCATTCACAGGCAACATCCGCCCGATTCCAAATCCTTGAGAATCGGGCAGTCCGGCCGATCATCCCCCTGACAATGTTCCACCAGATCCTGCAACGTATCCCGCAGGCCCGCGAGTTCGGCGATCTTCTGATTCAACTCATTAATATGCTGACGCGCGAGGGCTCTGACATCGGCGCTCGCTCGCCCTTTGTCCCGCCACAAGGTCAGCAACTTGCTGACCTCTTCCAGCGAAAACCCCAGATCCCGCGAGCGTTTGATGAAGGCGAGGGTGTGCAGGTCGTCCTTGCCGTACAGCCGATAACCGCTGTCAGTGCGGTGGGCTGCGTGGAGCAGGCCGATGGATTCGTAGTAGCGGATCATCTTCGCGCTGAGGCCGCTGCTTTTGGCGGCTTGGCCGATGTTCATGGCGTGTCTCCCGTGTCCTTCGGTTTCCAGGTTTTCAGCAGCAAGGCATTGCTTACGACACTGACGCTGGACAGTGCCATTGCCGCGCCTGCCAGCACCGGGTTGAGCAGCCCGAACGCGGCGAGCGGGATGCCGATCAGGTTATAGACGAACGCCCAGAACAGGTTCTGGCGGATCTTGGCGTAGGTCTTGCGGCTGATGTCCAGCGCAGCGGGGATCAGCCGTGGGTCGCCCCGCATCAGGGTGATGCCCGAGGCGTGCATGGCGACGTCGGTGCCGCCGCCCATGGCAATGCCAATATCGGCAGCGGCGAGGGCCGGGGCGTCGTTGATGCCGTCGCCGACCATCGCTACCACCGCGTTTTTTTTCAGCGCTACCACCGTGGCCGCCTTGTCGGCAGGCAGGACTTCGGCGTGTACGTCGTCGATGCCCAACGCCTGCGCCACGACCCTGGCGCTGCCGCGGTTATCGCCTGTCAGCAGGTGGGTGCTGATGTGTCGCGCGATCAGTTGCTCGACGGCTTGCGCAGCGCCGGGCTTGAGCGTGTCACCAAAGGCGAACAGGCCGAGCACCTGCCGTTGCGGGCTCAGTTCGATCAGCCAGGACAGGGTGCGACCTTCGGCTTCCCACTGTTGCGCCGTTTCGGCGAGGGCGTCAGGGGTCAGGCCGCTTTCTTCCAGCAGGCGATGATTGCCCAGCGCCAGTTCGCGGCCTTGCAATGTACCGGCGATGCCGCGTCCAGCCAGCGAGCGGCTGTTGGTCACATCTTCAAGTTTCAAGCTGCGTTCATTGACCATGTCCAGCACCGCCTTGGCCAATGAGTGCTCACTGCCCCGCTGCAGCGCGCCCGCCATTTGCAGCAGAGTGTCATCGTCGTTGTTTAACGCGATCAGATGCGCGATGCGCGGCGTACCGGATGTCAGCGTACCGGTTTTGTCGAACACTACGGCGCTGACCTCATGAGCGCGTTCCAGAGCTTCGGCGTCCTTGATCAAAATCCCGTAACGCGCCGCGACGCCAGTGCCGGCCATGATGGCGGTGGGGGTGGCCAAGCCCAATGCGCAGGGGCAAGCAATGACCAGTACGGCGACGGCATTGATCAACGCGGTTTCCTGCGACACGCCTGTCAGTAGCCAACCAATCAGCGTCGCAATCGCCAGCAGCAGGACGACAGGTACAAATACTTGGCTGACCTTATCCACAAGCTTCTGAATCGGTGCCTTGGCAGACTGCGCGTCCTCCACGAGCCGGATGATGCGCGCCAGCACCGTCTCTGCGCCCAGCGCCTGGGTCTGCACTAATAAACGGCCTTCGCCATTGATGGCCCCGCCCGTGACCCTGTCGCCGGGTTGTTTGGCGATCGGCAAGCTTTCACCGCTGATCAACGCCTCATCGGCGTGGCTCCGGCCTTCGATAACCTCGCCGTCCACCGGAAAACGCTCGCCGGGTTTGACCACTACCAGATCGCCGACTTTCAGCGCGTTGATCGCGACATCCCTTTCTTGACCTTCAATGACCTGAATCGCCCGCTCCGGACGCAATGCCTGTAGCGCCCGAATCGCGCTGGCGGTCTGGCGTTTGGCGCTGCTTTCAAGGTATTTGCCCAGTAAAACCAGGGCGATGACGACGGCAGAGGCTTCGAAGTAAAGATGCGGCATGCTTCCGGACGGGGTGGCGAGCCATTGATAGATGCTCAAGCCATACCCTGCACTGGTGCCTAGCGCGACCAGTAAATCCATGTTCCCGGCCCCTGCGCGCACGGCCTTGAAGGCGGCCACATAGAAGCGCGCGCCAAGGAGGAATTGCACTGGCGTCGCCAGCAAAAATTGCACCCACGCAGGCAGCATCCAGTGCACGCCCAGGGGTTGCAGGAGCATCGGCAGGATCAGTGGCGACGCCAGCACGATGGCGAGAATGAGATGCCAGCGTTCGCTGTCGTGGCGTTTGAGCTGGTTAGACTCCTGAACGGCAGGGTCCTGCTGCAGGCTGGCGCCATAGCCTGCTTTATCGACCGCGGCTAGCAGGCTGGCCGGATCAATGTGCTCAAGGACTTCCACATGCGCGCGTTCATTGGCGAGGTTGACAGTGGCGTTCTTTACGCCCGGGACTTTTCGCAAAGCACGCTCGACGCGACCCGCGCAACTGGCGCAAGTCATGCCGGTGATCGGTAGATCGAACGTTTCGGGACGGGACATTCCGGGCACTCCTTGTAAGCGATTGCCGACAAGGATCAACCTTGCCACGTTGGTAAGGTCAAGTCTCGGTTTTTAGCCGATGCCCGATGGTTGGGGACATCTGACTATAGGACTGAGCTTTCTCGCGATAGGCGTCGATTCAGGCATGACAACTGCCCCATCGCGAGCAACTCATTCCTACGGTGGGTGGTGCTGTCAGCGGACCCCATCTGATCCAGCGACCGGTCGACGACAGCTCTGGCCATGTCGAGCAGGTGGACGAGGTCGCGTTTGACGCCGGTCAGGTTTTCGGCGCTTTCACAGGCCGTCGCCGTGGCACAACGCAACAGGCCGGCGACATCGGCCAAGGATTCTTCAAGGAACTTGTTGGCTCGGTCGGGGGTGATTTTTCATTTTCTATCTCTTGTGAGGATGGCCCACCTCCAGTCGCTGCTAAACGAAAGAAGGTGGGGGCTTTGGCAGCGGGTTAGCAGACCGGTCACAAGCACCCGGCGCACCCGAAGGTGCCCGCGCAAAGCGACCATAACGGCGCTATCGCAGTGCTTGTAAGAAATCAGGCTGCTAAACCCGACCGCTGACACTCAGCGACCGACGCAGCCTAGAGCGAACGCGGTAGGTTCGCCTGACCCAGCGTGTTCGCCAGCAAGCCGGCTCCTACAGCGGCGCGCGGTGAGCCACAGGTTTCGCGACGCCACACTATTTCAGTAATTCAGATCAGCGCGCTTGAGGTACATGCCATTAGGCCCGGAAGCGATACGGTATTTGAGGATGTCTCCGGCATTGATGTGCAGACGCGTGTTGTTTTGCGCCTCGATGCCCGGCGAGCAGCCGGGCATTTGCGAAGGCAGCACCCGCAGACGCACGGATTGATCGCCAGCCGGGAGATTGAAGGAGGCTGATTCCTCTTGGAACAGACGCCCTACCAGTTGATCCTGCAGGAAGATGCCAATCTCGCACGGCGTAGCGACCTCCAGCCGTTCGCGAGAAATGATAAGCACGCCATAATCCTGATCGGCCTGAGCCCAGGATGCGGAAGCCAGCAGGCCAAGAAAACCTGCGATGCGAAAGGCAGACCAGCCCATGGCCGACTCTCCTGATGTTCGTTGATGAAACACTTTGGCTCAGAGCCTCGACGAATACCAGCCCGGCAGATTCAACGAAAACTTGACCTTGTCACGGGGGGAAGGTCGAAGATTGCGACAACCTGCTGTCTCACCCCCGTGGGCAGCTACTCAACCGAGGAGTCACGACATGCAACTATTCAACGTTCAAGGCATGACCTGCGGGCACTGCGTTAAAGCGGTCACCAACGCGATCAAGGGTAAAGATCCGGCAGCGAATGTGCAGATCGATCTGGCCAAGGGGGAGGTGTCGGTGCAGAGCCAGTTGGCCGCCGAGCAGGTGATTGGGCTGATCGAGGAAGAGGGCTATAGCGCGAAGGTGGCGTGATTGAAAAAGGACCTGTGGGCGAATTCATGCGAGAGAGGGCCGTACGTCCGACATGAATCTGTCGGTCATGCCGACGTCTCGCGAATGAATTCGCTCCTACAGGGATCCCGCGCCGGCAAGCCGTGCTGCTACAGATGATGCGCAACGCACATCGCCTCAATAGTGATACCACTTCAATTCCAGCATCACCTCATTCACTGGCGAGGTCAGTTGACTGAACTCACGCTGTGCACTCAATCGCAGGCCCAGATTTCGCGACAACTCCCACTGCTGATTCAGACTGATGTTGCGCCGCACTTCGCCATTGGTGAAGTAATCGCCCTTGGTCTCAAGACTCAGGTTGCCCAGCGGATTACTCCACAGAACCCCGGTATTGAAGCCTGCAGCCGGTGAAACCAGCGCGTCGAAGTCATTGTTGTGTTCGATACGCACGGTACCCAGCGCGAAGCCCAGTACATCGTCGCCCAGCTTCCAGGTCCCGCCCGCGCCGCCATTGACATGGCTGACCAGATTCTCGTCGCCATGCTTGCCCAGCACGCGCTCAAGCCCGCCGGCCACTTGCCACGACCAGGGTTGCAGCAGTTCGTTACGCGGAGTCAGGGAGCGAATGGTGGCCAGATCCAGACGCTGCACTTGCCATTTGTTGTTCTCATACTGGCGCAGCTTCAGTTGCAGAATCTCGATCTGCGCGCCCAGCGGGAAGCCATAAGCGTTGTCGTTCAGATCGTGATAGGCCATGCGCAGGCCATATTCAGCGAATGCCTTGTCATCGCGGGTGCCGGCGCCCAACTGCCATGTGCGCGACTCGTGACCGTCTTCCGTCAGGCCCGGACGCTCAATCTCCAGCGCGGGAGGCGGATTGGTGCTGATCGCCCGCAGCAAATCGTAACTGCGTTGCGAACGCACTGGATCACGTTCTTCGCCATTGGCGCGGTACCGTTCAAGCCGGTACGCGGCATCCTGAATCAACGCGCGACGATCCTTAGGCACAGCCAGATACTCGGGGCTCTGCATCTGCTGCTGATCGGCGCTGACCTTGAGCACCCATTGCTTCTCGTCATGGCTCAGCGGCTCGGCGCGACTCAGCAATTCACGCTCCTTGGATGGGCGATAGTCGATCTTCTCCACTAGCCCTGCGTCTTTTACCGCGCGCACGGTGTCGGTGGGGATCGCGGTCAGACGAAACTGAGGTGTCAGATTCAGGCTCGGACGCGCGACCTGCAACAGCTCCAGCAAGCGGTAGGAGCAGTTTTCGTCGAAGAAGAAATAACCGAAGCGGATCTGTTTGAGTTCCCACACGTGCTCGACCATGCGCCGGGTTTCTTCCGTCGTGAGATTCAGCCGGTATTCCCACAGGTCGCGGTTCTCGAGACTACGGTACTCGGAAAGTTTTTCCTGATACGGCACCAGCGCGAAGAGGCCGGGGTAGCCGCCCATCAGGCCCTTCCAGGCGTAAAGAATGCTGTTGTCGGAGCCTTCGATATAGGCGCCGAAGTTGATGGCGTAGCTGAGCAGGGCTGTCTTGTTGGCCTGCACGTCAGCCTGGTCGATTCGCAGCAACGTGTGTCCGAACATCGATGATGGGCTGTTGAGGTACGCGGCGGGAAAGATCAGCACGGTGCTGTCCGGCGCCACATCAGAGAACCATTTGTTGAATTCCTTGCAGTCCACTGCAGGCAGGTCGGTGAGCTTCAACTCGTCGCGCAAAAAACGCGTGCGAGAAGGGTAGACACACTGCGGATGCTGGTCTTCCTTGCCCTGAACCACCGGACGATAGATCGCTTCGAGCGTTGCTGCGAGTTCGGCTTTCGGGTCGTGGGCGCCATCTACGGCGAGGAAGAATTTCGGATCGTCGACATAGCTGCGCCAGCCGCCGAGCTTGCCGGATTCGTAGTGGCCGATGGAGATCCAGAACCTGGAATCGGCCAGTTGCTGCAAACGACTGTTATCGACGTGAGGCGCGGCATACAGCGGGGCGCAGACACAGAGCGCCAGCCAGGCAAGGCGTTTGAGCATAGAGTGGCAACTAATCAAAAGTAGACGGAAGTATTCAAGTAGAGGAAGCATTGAAATCCTGCCTCCCGGGAGGGAGGCAGGTGGCACGACTTTAGGCTTGAGTTGCGTATTTGGCCAGAGCCGGATCGTTCTTCAGTACGTCGATGGTGTTGGTATGAACGTCTTCAGCCGTGGCGTCCGCCTTGTTGAAGATCTGCTGATAGTGCTCGTGGGTGACTGCGGCGAAATGCGCACGGTCTTCCGGTGCAACGCCCAGCACGACCGCATAGGTGGTCAGTGCTTCGCCTTGGCCCATGGCCATGTCTTTGGAAAGCTCGTCCATCATGCCGTTCATGGCAAACCAGGACTTGCCGCCGTAGGTCAGCGCGCTATTGGTGGAGCAACCGTTGGTGCCCGAGGTCATGCCGAATGTGGCATTACCGGAAGTACCGTTGGTGGTGGATGCGAGGAAGTGTGCTGGAGTGCCGCGTTGCCCTTCGAACAGCAAGTTGCCCCAGCCGCAATCTGGACCGCCAGGAGCTTGAGCCATGGCATTCAGGGATGCAGCGGCGAGGAGAGTACCAAGAAGAATCCGTTTCATAGCTTTAGTCTCTGTTGTTTCAACCAAGGGTCGGATTCCTGACCAGTACAGGCGTCAGGACGGGCCGGTTATTTAAATTGTTACCGACCGCGCAGCTTGGAGTTTAGGCACGATCTGAATGTTCCGTAGGTAATTACTGTTTATTCAATGTAGGGCACCGCACATTGGAACCGTCGGAGGCTTCGTCAGGCAGAAAAACATTCCGGTGGTTCTTGCCTTGCCAGTCTGGTGCGGCGAGCGCCAGAATGCCCCCATCTGCCCCGCGTGATGTAAGGATGTCCGATGCCCGATCCTGTTGCTGCCAGCTTGCGACTTGCGCCTGAGGCGCTTACCCGTCCCTTTTCCGCTGAACAGTTCAGCTTCACGACAACCAACGATCTGGAACCCTTTCGCGGCGTGCTCGGTCAGGAACGAGCGGTCGAGGCCTTACAGTTCGGGGTCGCCATGCCGCGCCCCGGCTACAACGTGTTCGTCATGGGAGAGCCTGGCACTGGCCGCTTCTCCTTCGTCAAGCGCTACCTCAAGGCCGAGGGCAAGCGCATGCAGACCCCGTCGGACTGGGTCTACGTCAATAATTTCGACGAATCACGTGAGCCTCGCGCAGTAGAATTGCCCCCAGGCAGCGCCAGCTCGTTCATCGCGGACATAAACGGACTGATCGACAACTTGCTGTCGACTTTTCCTGCAGTGTTCGAGCATCCGTCCTACCAGCAAAAGAAAAGCTCCATCGACCGTGCATTCAACCAGCGCTACGACCGTGCCCTGGATGTGATCGAGCGTCTGGCGTTGGAAAAAGACATCGCCCTTTACCGCGACAGCACCAACATCGCGTTCACCCCGATGCTGGAAGGCAAGGCGTTGGACGAGGCCGAGTTTTCACAATTGCCGGACGCCGAACGCGAGCGTTTCCACACCGATATTTCGGCACTGGAAGAACGTCTCAACGAGGAGCTCGCCAGCCTGCCGCAGTGGAAGCGCGAGTCTAATAACCAAATGCGCCAGTTGAATGAAGAAACCATCATTCTGGCATTGCAACCGTTGCTGGCGCCGTTATCCGAGCAGTACGCCGAGAACGCCGCTGTGTGTGCCTATTTGCAGGCCATGCAGGTCAATCTGCTGAAAACCGTGGTCGAGCAACTGGTCGACGACAGCAAGACCGACGCCCAGGCGCGCAAACTGCTGGAAGAGCAATACTGCCCGAGCCTGGTGGTCGGTCACTCTGCCAGCGGCGGGGCGCCTGTGGTGTTCGAGCCGCATCCGACCTACGACAACCTCTTCGGGCGCATCGAGTACAGCACCGATCAGGGCGCGCTTTACACCACTTATCGTCAGCTGCGTCCGGGCGCGTTTCATCGCGCCAACGGCGGCTTCCTGATTCTGGAAGCCGAGAAGATGCTCAGCGAGCCGTTCGTGTGGGACGCCCTCAAGCGCTCCCTTCAATCGCGCAAGCTGAAGATGGAGTCGCCGCTGGGCGAGCTAGGCCGCATCGCCACTGTGACGCTGACCCCGCAGACCATTGCGTTGCAGGTCAAGGTCATCATCATCGGCGCTCGTTCGCTGTATTACACGCTGCAGGACCTTGATCCGGACTTCCAGGAGATGTTCCGGGTGCTGGTGGACTTCGACGAAGACATTCCAATGGTAGACGAGAGCCTGGAGCAGTTCGCCCAGTTGCTCAAGACTCGCACTTCGGAAGAGGGCATGGCGCCGTTGACTGCCGATGCCGTGGCGCGTCTGGCAACTTACAGCGCCCGTCTGGCCGAACATCAGGGGCGCTTGTCGGCGCGTATCGGCGATCTGTTTCAGCTGGTCAGCGAGGCGGATTTCATTCGCAGCCTGGCCAATGACGAGCGTACCGATGCAGGTCATATCGAGCGCGCGCTCAAGGCCAAGGCCACGCGCACCGGTCGGGTGTCGGCACGGATTCTCGACGACATGCTCGCCGGTATCATCCTCATCGACACCGCAGGCGCGGCGGTTGGCAAGTGCAACGGGCTGACGGTGCTGGAAGTCGGCGATTCGGCCTTCGGTGTGCCCGCGCGGATTTCCGCCACGGTGTATCCGGGAGGCAGCGGCATCGTCGACATCGAGCGTGAGGTCAATCTCGGTCAGCCGATCCACTCCAAGGGTGTGATGATCCTCACCGGTTATCTGGGCAGTCGCTACGCGCAGGAATTCCCGTTGGCTATTTCAGCGAGCATCGCACTGGAGCAGTCCTACGGTTATGTGGACGGCGACAGCGCATCGCTCGGTGAGGTCTGTACGCTGATTTCCGCGCTGTCGAAAACCCCGCTCAAGCAGTGCTTCGCCATCACCGGCTCCATCAACCAGTTCGGTGAAGTGCAGGCTGTCGGTGGGGTGAACGAGAAGATCGAGGGCTTTTTCCGGCTCTGTGAAGCGCGAGGTCTTACAGGTGATCAGGGCGCGATCATTCCACAAGCCAACGTCGCCACGTTGATGCTCGATGAACGTGTGTTGCAAGCCGTGCGCGCCGGGCAATTCCACGTCTATGCCGTTCGGCAGGTGGATGAGGCCTTGAGCCTGCTGGTGGGTGAGGCTGTCGGTGAGGCAGATGAAGACGGCCAATTCCCGGAAAACTCGGTAAACGGCCGAGTGGTGGACCGTCTGCGCGATATCGCTGAAATGCTCAGCGAAGAAGACCTCAAAGAGCTCGAAAAAGAGGCGCCACAATTACAGCCAGAACTGAAAAGTTAACCGTTTGACGTCAATGAAACAGGGCGCTTGATGGCAAAATGACCATTCGGCGCCCTTTTTGTTTTTACGCTTTTCCTGTGGGGTATTTCTTCGATATTGTCGAGCTGCAGCAGTTGTCAAAAGGACTGACGCGTTTCCTTCGCCGTTTCAAGGGAATGAATACTGCAATCAATGAGGAGCTCGCCATGCCGCGCAGCCTCTGTCTTACTCGCCAATGCCTGGGTCTGGTGACCCGTATCGAATGTGTGATTCGCCCACTGTCCGGCGACAGCGGGATGTGGACCTTGCTGTTTGCCGCCGGAATGTCCGGAGAGCAACCTTCCGCATTAAAAGCTCAGGGGCCGTTTCATGGTCCGGTCGCAGCGGAGTCCGTTCTGGATGCAATCGCCGAGAGTCTGCTCCTTCATGGATATCAGACAGCGGAAGAAATACCGATCTGGAGCCTTCATCTGCAAGGTGAGTTGCGAAGGATCAATGCTGACGCGTGTCACGGTCAGCGAACCTCCCCGGTCAACTGACACGCTGTAACGCATCGACGAGCGCCGCGTGGTTTTCCCGTTGCTCAGGGTTGTCGCGCGGAATTCGTCGATAGCACTCAGCCGTGCTCCGCGTCAGTCAATTGTTTCAGGTTTTGTCGTAATGGCTTGTGCCCATCCGTCTTGACCCTATACTCGCGGGCTTTCAATTATCTGTGAGTTTCAATGGAACGTTTTATCGAAAATGCCATGTACGCGTCGCGCTGGTTGCTGGCGCCGATCTACTTTGGTTTGTCTCTGGGATTGCTGGCGCTGGCGCTTAAGTTCTTCCAGGAAATATTTCACGTCATCCCCAATGTGTTTTCGCTGGCCGAGTCCGACTTGATTCTGGTGCTGCTATCGCTGATTGACATGGCGCTGGTCGGTGGACTGCTGGTCATGGTGATGATCTCGGGCTACGAGAACTTCGTTTCGCAGCTGGACATAGACGAAGACAAGGAAAAGCTCAACTGGCTTGGCAAGATGGATTCTTCGTCGTTGAAGATGAAAGTCGCCGCGTCCATCGTCGCCATCTCTTCCATTCACCTGCTGCGGGTGTTCATGGACGCCAAGAACATCGAACCCCAATACCTGATGTGGTACGTGATCATCCACATGACCTTCGTGGTGTCGGCGTTTGCGATGGGGTATCTGGATAAGCTGACCAAGCATTGATCCGGCTGTTGTTGCGAGGATTCTGCTGCGTTTAACGGAATCCTTGTAGGAGCCAGCAAGCAGGTTCCAACAGTAAGCGACGTGCAATAGGGGACAGATACACCAATGACCGCGCTGATGCGCACGCCCGTTTGAGCAGGACGGGTTGCCTGCCTAGGGTGGTGGGGGCAGATGTGCTAGGCTGCTCGGCCTTTTGGTTCAGGGCGTCCCAGGACGCTCTATAAGCGGAGCAGCATCATGTCCGAAGTCAATCTGTCCACCGACGAAACGCGCGTCAGCTACGGCATTGGCCGTCAGTTGGGCGACCAATTGCGTGACAATCCTCCGCCGGGTATCAGCCTGGACGCCATTCTGGCCGGTCTGACCGACGCTTTCGGCGGCACGCCGAGCCGCGTCAGCCAGGAAGAAATGGCGGCCAGCTTCAAAGTCATCCGCGACATCATGCAAGCCGAAGCAGCTGCCAAAGCAGAAGCTGCTGCTGGCGCTGGCAAGGAATATCTGGCCAAGAACGCCAAGCGTGAAGGCGTGACCACGCTGGAATCGGGTCTGCAATTCGAGGTCATCACCGCAGGCGAAGGCGCTCAGCCAACCCGCGAAAGCAACGTGCGTACTCACTACCACGGCATGCTGATCGACGGCACTGTATTCGACAGCTCCTACGATCGTGGTGAGCCTGCTGAATTCCCGGTCGGTGGCGTGATCGCTGGCTGGACTGAAGCCCTGCAACTGATGAAGGCCGGCAGTAAATGGCGCCTGTACGTTCCTAGCGAACTGGCCTACGGCGCTCAAGGCGTGGGTAGCATCCCGCCGCACAGCGTTCTGGTGTTCGACGTCGAGCTGCTCGACGTTCTGTGATGCAGCTATAAGCGGTAAGTTTTAAGCTCCAAGCAGATCGTTGCCGGGTGGACTGTCGCTGTTCACTCGGCAACGTTGTTTTCAATGACCGCATTAGTGAAGCTCACACGCCGGGCGCAAGGCTCGGGCATAGCAGAACAGAAACAGGCTGCGCACCATCTCCTTTTGAATCCCCGGTTCGCATGAACTGAGGCTGTTCACGTCCAGATCCCCCTGATCCCGCAACTCGTCCAGAGCGTCTTCTTCCAACACGGCGCAGACCTCGCCGGTTTCGCGGTGCAGGATTCGCAGGTAAGGGTGTGGTCGATCCAGCCAGGCGTCGATCAGATACGTCATGTTCGTTCTCCTTGAAAGATTTCAATGAGAATAATTCTTATCTGTGGAATAGCAAGGATCTATTTGAGATTAATTCGCATTTTGGTGGTGAGGTTGATCTGGGTCATACGGATCTTTCTGAATCGCCAAGTACCGCAAACCCTGTAGGAGCCAGCTTGCTGGCGAAGGCGTCGTGTCAGCAGAAAGTTGCGTGTCTGACGCGCCGCCTTCGCCAGCAAGCCTGCTCCTACGGTTGATCTCGGGGGACCGGAGGTCCGGGTCAAACGCCAGTCACAAAAAAGCCCGTCACATGAACGGGCTTTTCGGTGAGCGGGATGCTGATCAGTGCGTACGGGCTACCGCAAACTCGCTCAACTCGATCAGTGCATCGCGGTACTCGCTGGCCGGCAGCACGTCCAGGCAGGCGATGGCACGGGCCGCATAGTCACGGGCCAGCTTGGCTGTGTAATCCAGCGAGCCAGAGTTCTCGACCGCTTCACGGATGCTTTCGAGATCTTCCAGGCCACCTTTCTGGATAGCCTTGCGCACCAAAGCGGCCTGTTCTGGCGTGCCTTCGCGCATGGTGTAGATCAGCGGCAGGGTCGGCTTGCCTTCGGCAAGGTCGTCACCGATGTTCTTGCCCATGGTCTCGGCATCGCCGCGATAGTCGAGCAGATCGTCGACCAGCTGGAATGCGATGCCCAGGTGATCGCCGAATGTGCGCAGGGCTTCGCTCTGGTCATGGTTTGCGTTGGCGAGGGCCGCAGCGCTGTGGGTCGAGGCTTCGAACAGCATGGCTGTCTTGCCGCGAATCACTTCCATGTACGTTTCTTCGGTGGTGCTGGCGTCACGGACCTTCGATAGCTGAAGCACTTCACCCTCGGCGATGACGCGAGTCGCCTTGGAGAGAATCTGCATCACCGGCATCGAACCCAGCTCGACCATCATTTCGAAAGAGCGCGAATAAAGGAAGTCACCGACCAGAACGCTTGGCGCGTTGCCCCACATGGCGTTTGCGGTCGAACGCCCACGACGCATGCCGGACATATCGACGACGTCGTCGTGCAGCAGGGTCGCGGTGTGCAGGAATTCGATGGTGGCCGCCAGCAGGCGCAGATCATCACCGCCGCTGCCCAGTGCCTTGCCGCACAGGAGCACCAGCAGTGGGCGCAGGCGTTTGCCGCCAGCGGAGGTAATGTAGTCGCCGATTTTCGAGACCAGCGGCACGCGCGATGTCAGCTGCTTCTTGATAATGTGGTCGACGGCTGTAAAGTCGTCCGCCACAGCGCGGTAGAAGGCTTGGGGTTGCATCAGCGAGACGTGCTCCAGAAGGGTTGCGCGGCATGCTAGGTTGCAGGCCCCACCCTGTCAAGGCGTGACGTACGGCCGCTTGCAAGGCGCTCGCGGCTTGCGTACAATCGCGCACCCTAACTTTCCTGGGCAGCACCTGCCTTACGCAATTGCATGTCGAGCCTTTCCAGCTTCATGCAGCCATGCCAGCCGACACTCTTCTTATAAAGCGCTGGGTGAGCAGGATTTTCGGAGAAATACCATGTCGTACGCAGTAATCGTTACCGGTGGCAAGCAGTACAAAGTCGCCCCAGGTGAATACCTGAAAATCGAAAAACTGGAAGTCGCCACTGGCGAATCCGTTACTTTTGACCGCGTATTGCTCGTTGCCAACGGCGACGACGTCAATATCGGCGCTCCAGTTGTTGCAGGCGCTACCGTTGTGGCTGAAGTGATCTCCCAGGGTCGTCACGATAAAGTCCGCATCATCAAGTTCCGTCGTCGTAAGCACCACATGAAGCGTATGGGCCACCGCCAGTGGTTCACCGAGATCAAAATCACCGGTATCCAGGCCTGAATTTCAGCCTGATACCCTAATAGGAGTATTGAACTCATGGCACACAAAAAAGCTGGTGGTAGTACCCGTAACGGTCGCGACTCAGAAGCCAAACGCCTTGGCGTCAAGATGTACGGCGGCCAGGTAATCGTTCCGGGCAACATCATCGTGCGTCAGCGCGGTACCCAATTCCACGCTGGCTACGGCGTTGGCATGGGCAAGGATCACACCCTGTTCGCTAAAGTCGAAGGCGTGATCAAGTTCCAGGTTAAAGGCGCCTTCGGTCGTCGCTATGTAAGCATCGTGCCGAAAGCAGAAGTCGCGGCGTGATCTTGCAGTCTTAGGCTTTTTGAAAGCGTTACGAGCGAAGGCAAGACAAGGCAAAAACAGGCGAGGAATGGCCGGGGTTGCGTTCAACTTTGGCCCTCATTCCGATCCTGTTTTTAACGCAGTATTGTCGAGCGCAGTAGCTTTCAAGGTGTCTGAGCTGAAAAGCCCTGTCGACGACAGGGCTTTTTCGTTTGTAAAAGGTTTGGTTTTGGTGAGTCTCTTGCAAAGCTGTTTGTGTGGGCCGTTGTGGTGTGAAGTCGCTGGTTTTTGATCGGTATCGCAACGCTCATCTTTGCAAGAGCCTTATGAATTTATGTTGTTTGCTCGTCTTTGTGACGGGAGGCGTGCGTTATGAAATTTGTTGATGAAGTATCCATTCGAGTGAAGGCCGGTGACGGCGGCAACGGTTGCATGAGTTTCCGTCGCGAAAAATTCATCGAAAACGGTGGTCCCAACGGCGGTGATGGTGGTGACGGCGGCTCGATCTACATGATCGCTGACGAAAACCTCAACACGCTGGTCGACTACCGCTACACCCGTCACTTTGACGCCGAGCGTGGCTCCAATGGCGGCAGCACCGATTGCACCGGTCGTAAGGGTGAAGATCTGGTTCTGCGCGTTCCGGTCGGTACCACTGTGATCGACGCCAGTACCCAGGAAATCATCGGCGACCTGACCAAAGCCGGTCAGCGCCTGCTGGTGGTGCAGGGCGGTTGGCACGGTCTGGGCAATACCCGTTTCAAATCCAGCACCAACCGCGCGCCACGTCAAACCACGCCTGGCAAACCAGGCGAACAGCGTGATCTGAAGCTGGAACTCAAAGTGCTGGCTGACGTGGGTCTGCTCGGTTTGCCGAATGCTGGCAAAAGCACGTTCATCCGTTCCGTTTCGGCCGCCAAGCCGAAGGTCGCCGACTACCCGTTCACCACGCTGGTACCGAACCTGGGTGTGGTTAGCGTCGATCGCTGGAAGAGTTTCGTCATCGCCGACATCCCGGGTCTGATCGAGGGTGCATCGGACGGCGCCGGTCTTGGTATCCGCTTCCTCAAGCACCTGGCGCGTACCCGGCTGTTGCTGCATCTCGTCGACATGGCGCCGCTGGATGAAAGCAGCGCGCCGGATGCCGCGGAAGTCATCGTCAATGAACTGATCAAGTTCAGCCCTGCGCTGGCGGATCGTGATCGTTGGCTGGTGCTTAACAAGTGCGATCAGATCCTCGAAGAAGAGCATGAAGAGCGCAAGCAGGAGATCATCGATCGGCTTGGCTGGACGGGGCCTGTTTACGTGATCTCGGCCATTGCCAAAGAAGGCACCGATCGCCTGAGTCACGACATCATGCGTTATCTCGAAGATCGCGCCGATCGTCTGGCCAATGACCCGGCTTATGCCGAAGAGCTGGCCGAGCTGGATCAGCGTATCGAAGACGAGGCGCGTGCCCAGTTGCAGGCACTGGATGATCAGCGTGCTCTGCGCCGTAGCGGCGTGAAGAGTGTGCATGACATCGGCGACGACGATTGGGATGAAGAAGATGTGGACGATGAAGACGGTCCGGAAATCATTTACGTCCGTGAGTGACTCAGTGAAGTAAACTACAACGCCGCTTAATAGCGGCGTTTTAGTATGTCGAATTCGTACTCTCTGGCTTAAGGTTGAAAGATCATGCGGAGCAAGGTGACAGGTGCCCAGCGTTGGGTTGTGAAGATCGGAAGTGCGCTGCTGACAGCGGACGGCAAGGGTCTTGACCGCAACGCGATGGGTGTTTGGGTCGGGCAGATGGTGGCGCTGCATGAGGCAGGCGTCGAACTGGTCCTGGTTTCGTCCGGCGCAGTGGCTGCCGGAATGAGTCGCCTGGGCTGGACTGCACGACCGAGTGCCATGCATGAGCTTCAAGCGGCTGCGGCGATAGGTCAAATGGGCCTAGTGCAGGCCTGGGAATCCAGCTTTGCCGAGCACGACCGCCACACCGCACAGATTCTGCTGACCCATGACGACCTGTCCGACCGCAAGCGTTACCTGAATGCCCGAAGTACGCTGCGTACGCTGGTGGAGTTGGGTGTCGTGCCGGTGATCAACGAAAACGATACCGTCGTCACCGACGAGATTCGTTTTGGCGACAACGACACGCTGGCTGCACTGGTGGCGAATCTGGTCGAGGCCGATCTGCTGGTCATCCTCACTGACCGCGACGGCATGTTCGATGCTGATCCGCGCAACAACCCTGAAGCTCAGTTGATCTACGAAGCTCGCGCCGACGACCCCGCGCTGGATGCTGTTGCTGGTGGTACGGGCGGCGCGCTGGGGCGTGGCGGTATGCAGACCAAGCTGCGTGCGGCGCGTCTGGCTGCGCGTTCGGGCGCGCACACGGTGATCGTCGGTGGTCGCATCGAGCGCGTGCTGGCGCGTCTCAAGGCCGGTGAACAGCTGGGTACGCTGCTGTCGCCGGAGCGCGGCATGCTGGCGGCTCGCAAGCAGTGGTTGGCTGGCCACCTGCAGACTCGCGGCACGCTGGTGCTGGACGATGGCGCGGTCAAGGCGCTCACCGATAGCAACAAAAGCCTGTTGCCGGTAGGTGTGAAGCTGGTTCAGGGCAGCTTTCGTCGCGGCGAAATGGTGGTGTGTGTCGCCGCGAATGGCCGCGAGATCGCCCGTGGCCTCAGTAATTACAGCGCGCTCGAAGCGCAGAAGATCATTGGTCAGCCATCCGACGCCATCGTCAAGGAGTTGGGTTATATGGCTGAGCCAGAGCTGGTTCATCGTGACAACCTGATTCTGGTTTGAATCGGACTCTCTTGATAAGGAAGCTGCAATGCGAGTCGTGAGGGGAATACTGGGTGCGCTGCTGGTGCTGCCCTTGCTGGCATCAGCGGAAGAGATCGGGCAGGTGTCGACGGTGTTCAAGTTCGTCGGCCCTAACGACCGGATCGTGGTCGAGGCGTTCGACGATCCAAAGGTTGATGGTGTGACCTGCTATCTGTCTCGTGCCAAGACTGGCGGCGTGAAGGGTGGGCTGGGGCTGGCGGAAGATCGCGCTGAGGCATCTATCGCTTGTCGCCAGGTTGGGCCGATCCATTTCAAGGAGGAGCTCAAGGATGGCGACGAGGTGTTCAAGGAGCGCACGTCGCTGGTGTTCAAGACCATGCAGGTTGTGCGCTTCCTCGACAAGAAGCGGAACACGCTGGTGTACCTGGTCTACAGCGACCGGATCATCGAAGGCAGTCCGCAGAATGCGGTGACGGCGATTCCAATCCTGCCGTGGGCGCCAGCGCCTGCTCCCGGTCCGTAATTCCTGGGATGGTAGCGTCCGTAGGATCGCTGCCGCCGGGAGGCCTGACCGCTACAGCGGAGCGTGTGTACGCAAAACTCTCAAGCGCCGCAAGCCTGAAGGAGCCGGCTTGCTGGCGAGCGCGTCGGGTCAGCCTCGGATGAGTTGTCTGTTACTTCGCATTCGCCAGCAAGCCGGCTCCTGCAGGTTTGGGCGATGGTAAATTCCAGGCAATAAAAAACCGACCCTGAGGTCGGTTTTTTAACAAGCGGATCGCTTAGGCAGCAGCAGCAAGGTTCAGAGCCTTGATGTGGCCATTCAGGCGACCTTTATGGCGAGCAGCTTTGTTCTTGTGGATGATGCCTTTATCGGCCATACGGTCGATAACTGGCACAGCCAGAACATAAGCAGCTTGCGCTTTTTCAGCGTCTTTTGCGTCGATGGCTTTGACTACGTTCTTGATGTAGGTACGAACCATGGAACGCAGGCTGGCGTTGTGGCTGCGACGCTTCTCAGCCTGTTTTGCACGTTTTTTGGCGGAAGGTGAGTTGGCCACCGTCGAGCTCCTCGAAAGACTTGGGAAATAGCTAACAAAATAGGCCGCGAATCATGCCGATGAGTTTGATGCTTGTCAAGGGCAGTTGATGCGTTCCGCTGAGTGGTCGGCGTGTGATGCCGAGGATATTTCTTTCCGGCGTACGACCTGTAAACTCGCGGGTTTTGGCTCAGTGCTGTTTTGCGGCGCGGAGTATCGCATAAATGGAACGCGCTTTGGCGCTTCCTTTGGTCGGGCGCATAACCTTTAGATGAATCTCCTCAAATCGCTTGCCGCCGTCAGCTCTATCACAATGCTTTCGCGGGTTCTGGGTTTTATCCGAGACACCATCATCGCCCGGGCATTCGGGGCAGGGATGGCGACAGATGCCTTCTTCATTGCCTTCAAATTGCCGAATCTACTGCGGCGAATTTTTGCCGAGGGCGCGTTCTCTCAGGCTTTCGTGCCGATTCTTGCCGAATATAAAAGCCAGCAGGGAGAGGAGGCTACCCGCACCTTTGTCGCTTATGTCACAGGTCTTCTGACCCTGGCGCTGGCGTTGGTAACGGTGCTGGGCATCCTCTTTGCGCCTTGGGTGATCTGGGCCACGGCGCCGGGCTTTGCCGACACGCCGGAAAAATTCCAGCTGACGTCCGATCTGCTGCGCGTGACCTTTCCTTATATATTGCTGATCTCGCTGTCTTCGCTGGCCGGGGCGATCCTCAATACCTGGAACCGTTTTTCGGTGCCGGCGTTCGTGCCGACGCTGCTTAACCTCGCGATGATCTTCTTCGCGCTGTTCCTCACCCCATATTTCCATCCGCCGGTCATGGCGTTGGGTTGGGCGGTGCTGGCGGGTGGTTTGCTGCAATTGCTGTATCAACTGCCGCATCTAAAGAAGATCGGCATGCTGGTCTTGCCTCGGCTGAATCTGCGGGATACCGGCGTCTGGCGCGTGATGAAACAGATGCTGCCGGCGATGCTCGGCGTCTCGGTAAGTCAGATTTCGCTGATCATCAACACGATTTTTGCCTCCTTTCTTGTGGCCGGTTCGGTGTCCTGGATGTACTACGCCGACCGTCTGATGGAGTTGCCTTCGGGCGTGTTGGGCGTGGCATTGGGGACGATTCTGCTGCCGATTCTGTCCAAGACCTACGCCAGCAGGGATCGCCACGAGTATTCGCGGATTCTCGATTGGGGGCTGCGTCTATGTTTCGTGCTGGTCCTGCCCTGCACGCTGGCTCTGGGGCTGCTGGCTGAGCCATTGACCGTTTCACTGTTTCAGTACGGCAAGTTCGATGCTGTCGATGCCGCGATGACCCAGCGCGCGTTGATCGGCTATGCCGTGGGCTTGTTGGGCATCATCGTGATCAAGGTGCTGGCGCCGGGCTTCTATGCCCAACAAAATATTCGCACCCCGGTGAAAATCGCCATCTTCACCCTCATAGTGACTCAGCTGTTCAACGTGCTTTTCGTTTACGGTGTGCATCTGGCCCATGCGGGGCTGGCACTGGCGATCAGCATGGGCGCCTGTCTGAATGCCTTGCTGCTGTTCTGGCAGTTGCGCCGCCAGGATCTCTACCAGCCGCAACCGGGCTGGCCGGTATTTCTGGTCAAGCTGGTGGTGGCGGTTTCGGTGATGTCCGCCGTGCTGCTGGGCCTCATGTACGTGATGCCATCCTGGTCCGACGGGCAGATGCTCGAGCGTTTCATCCGGTTGGGTGGACTGGTGGCTGCGGGTGTGGTGGCGTATTTCGGCATGTTGTTGCTGTTGGGCTTTCGTCTGAAAGATTTCGCCCGCAAGGCGATCATGTAGGATCAATCGTCGGTTTTTGCCGGTTAATGCCGATTGTTGCTGTCTGGCTGAATGTGTCGCCTGTCGTTGAGGGCGGTGTGTGGTTATAATCGGCCACTTTATGAGCAAGAAGCGCGTTATGCAGCTGGTTCGAGGCCTTCACAATCTGCGCCCCCAGCATCGGGGCTGCGTCGCCACCATTGGCAATTTCGACGGCGTTCATCGTGGTCACCAGGCTATCCTGGCGCGACTGCGCGAGCGTGCCGTCGAATTGGACCTGCCCAGTTGCGTCGTGATTTTCGAACCGCAGCCGCGGGAGTTCTTTGCGCCGGAAACCGCGCCTGCGCGCCTGGCACGTCTGCGCGACAAGCTCGATCTGCTGGCTGCCGAGGGCGTCGATATGGTGCTCTGCCTGGCGTTCAATCAGCGCTTGAGCAAGCTGAGCGCGGCAGAGTTCGTCGACACCGTTTTGATCGACGGCCTGCATGTGAAACATCTGGAGGTCGGTGACGACTTCCGTTTTGGCTGTGACCGGATAGGGGATTTCGATTTCCTGCAAAAGGTCGGCGCCGAAAAAGGCTTCACCGTTGAAGCCGCGCAAACCGTGGAAATCGACGGCGTACGCGTCAGCAGCACCCAGGTGCGTAACGCCTTGGCCGCCGGTGATTTTGCCCTGGCCGAGCAACTGCTGGGCCGGCCCTTCGAGATTTCCGGCCGTGTCCTGCATGGCCAGAAGCTTGCGCGTCAGCTGGGTACGCCCACTGCCAACGTGCAGCTCAAACGCCGTCGCGTGCCGTTGACCGGGGTGTATCTGGTCAGTGCCGAAATCGACGGCAAGGTCTGGCCGGGTGTCGCCAACATTGGCGTGCGACCGACGGTGGCAGGGGATGGACGTCCCCACCTTGAAATACATCTTCTGGACTTTGCCGGTGATATCTATGGCCGGCGCCTGACGGTGGTCTTCCACCAAAAGCTGCGTGATGAGCAGCGTTTCGCCTCGCTTGAGGCGCTTAAGACGGCGATCGATGCGGATGTCGCTGCCGCCCGTGCCCATTGGGGCATGGTCAACCGCTAATTTAGAGCCTGAAATGACCGACTATAAAGCCACGCTTAATCTTCCGGACACCGCCTTCCCGATGAAGGCCGGCCTGCCCCAGCGCGAGCCGCAAACTCTGCAGCGCTGGGACAGCATTGGCCTGTACCAGAAGCTGCGCGAAATTGGCAAGGATCGTCCGAAGTTCGTTCTGCACGACGGTCCTCCGTACGCCAACGGCAACATCCACATCGGTCATGCGGTCAACAAGATTCTCAAGGACATGATCGTCCGCTCGAAGACCCTGTCGGGCTTCGACGCGCCTTATGTTCCGGGCTGGGACTGCCACGGTCTGCCAATCGAGCACAAGGTCGAAGTCACCCATGGCAAAAACCTGCCTGCGGACAAGACCCGCGAACTGTGCCGTGCGTATGCCGCCGAGCAGATCGAAGGCCAGAAGGCCGAGTTCATTCGCCTGGGCGTGCTGGGCGATTGGGCCAACCCGTATCGCACCATGGACTTCGTCAACGAAGCCGGGGAAATCCGTGCGCTGGCGGAAATGGTCAAGAACGGTTTCGTGTTCAAGGGCCTCAAGCCTGTGAACTGGTGCTTCGATTGCGGCTCGGCCCTGGCTGAAGCGGAAGTCGAATACCAAGACAAGAAGTCGTCGACCATCGACGTTGCCTTCCCGGTTGCCGACGCAGACAAACTCGCCGCTGCTTTTGGCCTGTCGAGCCTGAGCAAACCTGCCGCCATCGTGATCTGGACCACTACCCCGTGGACCATCCCGGCCAACCAGGCGCTCAACGTTCACCCTGAATTCAACTATGCGCTGGTCGACGTTGGCGACAAGCTGCTGGTGCTGGCCGAAGAGCTGGTCGAAGCCTGTCTCAAACGCTGGAATCTTGAAGGTTCGGTACTGGCCACCGCTCCAGGTACCGCTCTGGAGCTGATCAACTTCCGCCATCCCTTCTATGAGCGCCTGTCGCCGGTTTATCTGGCCGAGTACGTCGAACTGGGCGCTGGCACCGGTGTGGTTCACTCGGCTCCGGCCTATGGCGTGGACGACTTCGTGACCTGCAAGGCGTATGGCATGGTCAACGACGATATCCTGACCCCGGTTCAGAGCAACGGCGTTTACGCGCAGTCGCTGGAATTCTTTGGCGGCCAGTTCATCTGGAAGGCCAATCCAGCCATCGTCGACAAGCTGCAGGAAGTCGGTGCGCTGCTACACACCGAAACCATCTCACACAGCTACATGCACTGCTGGCGCCACAAAACCCCGCTGATCTACCGCGCTACGGCGCAGTGGTTCGTCGGCATGGACAAAGAGCCGGTGTCGGGCGATACCCTGCGCAACCGTGCCGTCAAGGCCATCGAAGATACCAAGTTCGTACCAGCCTGGGGCCAGGCGCGTCTGCATTCGATGATCGCCAACCGTCCTGACTGGTGCATCTCCCGTCAGCGTAACTGGGGCGTGCCGATCCCGTTCTTCTTGAACAAGGAGAGTGGCGAGCTGCATCCACGCACTGTCGAGCTGATGGAAGAAGTCGCCAAGCGCGTCGAGAACGAAGGCATCGAAGCCTGGTTCAAGATGGATGCTGCCGAACTGCTGGGCGATGAAGCGCCGCAGTACGACAAGATCTCCGACACTCTGGACGTCTGGTTCGATTCGGGCACCACGCACTGGCATGTCCTGCGCGGTTCGCACCCAATGGGCCACGAAAGCGGTCCGCGCGCCGACCTGTACCTGGAAGGTTCCGACCAGCACCGCGGCTGGTTCCACTCGTCGCTGCTGACCGGTTGCGCCATCGACAATCACGCGCCGTACCGCGAGCTGTTGACTCACGGTTTCACCGTGGACGAGAACGGCCGCAAGATGTCGAAGTCGCTGGGTAACGTCATCGCGCCGCAGAAGGTCAACGATACTCTGGGCGCCGACATCATGCGTTTGTGGGTTTCGGCTACCGACTACTCAGGCGAAATGGCCGTTTCGGAAACCATCCTGCAGCGCAGCGCCGACGCTTACCGTCGCATTCGCAACACCGCGCGCTTCCTGCTTTCCAACCTGAGCGGGTTCAACCCGGCGACCGACATCCTGCCTGCCGAAGAAATGCTGGCACTGGACCGTTGGGCCGTCGATCGCGCCCTGCTGCTGCAACGCGAGCTGGAAGAGCACTACGGCGAATATCGGTTCTGGAATGTCTATTCGAAAGTGCACAATTTCTGCGTGCAGGAGTTGGGCGGTTTTTATCTGGACATCATCAAGGACCGGCAGTACACCACGGGTGCCAACAGCAAAGCCCGTCGTTCCTGCCAGACCGCGCTGTTCCACATCTCCGAAGCGCTGGTTCGCTGGATTGCCCCGATCCTGGCGTTCACCGCCGACGAGCTGTGGCAGTACATGCCGGGCGAGCGAAACGACTCGGTCATGCTCAACACCTGGTATGAAGGCCTGAGCGAGCTGCCGGAAGGCATCGAGCTGGACCGCGCCTACTGGGAGCGGATCATGGCGGTCAAGACTGCGGTCAACAAGGAACTGGAAAACCAGCGTGCGGCGAAAGCCATCGGCGGTAACCTGCAGGCCGAAGTAACCCTCTACGCCGAAGATGACCTGACTGGCGATCTGAACAAGCTGGGCGACGAACTGCGTTTCGTGCTGATCACCTCCAAGGCCAGCATGGCGCCATTCGCCAATGCCCCGGCCGATGCCGTGGTCACCGAAGTGGCGGGCCTGAAGCTGAAAGTGGTCAAGTCCGGTTACACCAAGTGCGCACGTTGCTGGCACTTCCGCGAAGACGTCGGCGTGCACGCCGAGCATCCGGAAATCTGCGGTCGTTGTGTCGACAACATCAGCGGTGTGGGCGAGGTTCGTCACTATGCCTAATGCGTCGGCTGGCCGCATGGGCCGTCTAAGCTGGCTGTGGTTGAGTGTGCTGGTTGTGATCATCGATCAGGCCAGCAAGCTTTACTTCGAAACCAATCTGAGCCTTTATCAGGAAATCGTAGTCATACCCAGCTACTTCAGCTGGACATTGGCCTACAACACCGGCGCTGCGTTCAGTTTTCTGGCTGACAGCTCCGGCTGGCAGCGCTGGCTGTTCGCACTGATCGCCGTCGTGGTCAGCGCGGTGCTGGTGGTCTGGCTCAAGCGCTTGGGACGTAACGAGACCTGGCTGGCGATTGCCTTGGCACTCGTGCTGGGCGGCGCGCTGGGTAACCTGTACGACCGTATCGCGATTGGCCACGTCATCGACTTCGTGCTGGTCCATTGGGACTATCGCTGGCGTTTCCCAGCCTTCAATTTTGCCGACAGTGCGATCACTGTAGGCGCGATCATGCTTGCTCTGGACATGTTCAAGAGCAAGAAAACCGGAGAGCCCGTTCATGACTGAACACGCCACTCAAGAAACACGCATCGGTCAGAACACGGAAGTTACCCTGCATTTCGCTCTGTACCTGGAAAACGGCGATACCGTCGACAGCACCTTCGACAAAGCTCCGGCCACGTTCAAGGTCGGCGACGGCAGTCTGTTGCCGGGTTTCGAGGCGCTGATTTTCGGCTTCAAGGCTGGCGACAAGCGCAGAATCGAAGTGCCGCCGGAAAACGCCTTTGGTCAGCCCAATCCGCAAAACGTGCAGATCATGCCGCGTTCGCAGTTCCAGAACATGGAGCTGGCCGAAGGCTTGCTGGTGATCTTCAATGATGCGGCCAATACTGAGCTGCCGGGCGTAGTGAAGGCGTTCGATGACGATCAGGTGACCGTTGACTTCAATCACCCGCTGTCCGGTAAGACGTTGACCTTCGAAGTGGAAATCTTCGAGGTGAAGGCGCTCTGATTGTCTGGCGTCTGATCGGCCCCGGCACTGCTCGGGGCCTTTTCGTTTTTATGTTTCATTGCGCGTAGACACGAGGCACATCATGCAAATCAAACTCGCCAACCCACGTGGCTTCTGCGCCGGAGTGGACCGTGCGATCGAAATCGTCAATCGAGCGCTGGAAGTGTTTGGCCCGCCGATCTACGTGCGCCATGAAGTGGTTCATAACAAATTCGTCGTCGAAGACCTGCGCAGCCGTGGCGCGATCTTTGTCGAAGAGCTGGATCAGGTGCCGGACGACGTCATTGTCATCTTCAGTGCACATGGCGTTTCTCAGGCGGTGCGTACCGAGGCTGCAGGCCGGGGCTTGAAGGTATTCGACGCGACCTGCCCGCTGGTGACCAAGGTTCATATCGAGGTCGCACGCTACAGCCGCGATGGTCGTGAGTGCATCCTCATCGGTCACGAAGGGCACCCGGAGGTTGAAGGTACGATGGGTCAGTACGACGCCAGCAATGGCGGCGCTATCTATCTGGTCGAGGATGAACAGGACGTTGCCAATCTGCAGGTGCAGAACCCCGAAAAACTGGCATTCGTGACCCAGACCACCCTATCGATGGATGACACCAGCCGCGTGATCGATGCCCTGCGCTCGCGTTTTCCGGCGATCGGTGGGCCGCGCAAGGACGACATCTGCTACGCCACGCAAAACCGTCAGGATGCGGTCAAGCAACTGGCCGATGAGTGCGATGTGGTGCTGGTGGTCGGCAGCCCGAACAGCTCCAATTCCAACCGCTTGCGCGAGCTGGCCGAGCGCATGGCGACTCCGGCGTACCTGATCGACGGTGCCGAAGACATGCAACGCAGTTGGTTTGACGGTGTTGAGCGCATAGGCATTACCGCGGGCGCATCGGCTCCCGAGGTGCTGGTGCGTGGCGTCATCGAGCAGTTGCAGGCCTGGGGTGCAACCGGGGCTGACGAGCTGGCCGGCCGTGAAGAAAACATTACTTTCTCGATGCCCAAGGAATTACGCGTCAAGTCGATCCTGTAAACCGCTTCGAGTACCTGCGTCATGAGCATGGCTCGGTAGTGAAGCCTTTGCTGCGAAGGGTCACTCGACCCGTCACGGCGATCGCTATCTGGTAGTGGCTGGCGGGTGAGTCTTTCAGGCAAACCGCCAGTGTGCCGTTCGCGTTATTGAGCAACCTCCCGGTGTTATCGAAGCCGATGCGCATTGCCACCCGACCATTGCCGACCACCTTCACGCTGCGATGCCCGCTGCGTTCGGCCAATATTGTTTCGTCGTCATCTCGAAACTGGTTGCGGTTGGTATCGACGAACACGCGCCAGCCGTCACTCCAATTGCCTTCCTGCGCCTGCATGATCACTGGCTGGCTGCGCAGAATTGCCTCGACACGCGCCAGACGCAGGCCGCTGGCCAATTGTTGGGCGGTGTCCTGACGGCGCTGCGAATCCACCAGCGCCGCGAAGGCAGGTACCCCCAACGTCGCAACAATGCCGATCAACACCAGCCCGGCCAGCAGTTCTACCAGTGTCAGTCCCGTCTGCCTCACTTTTGTATCTCCCTGACTACAGCGCGCCCTAGCAAACGCCCATTCAGCCACGCCGACAAGGTCGTCGATTGTCAGCCGATATGTCCGCAAGCTGCGGTTACACACCCGTCGGGCAGGCTGCGGTTCATCAGCTTCAATGTTCTCTGAACGGGGTCAGCAGGGGTGTCCGATGAGCATGGGATCAGCGCAGACAGGGGTGACATTGATCGAGGTGCTGGTGGCTGTATTGGTGTTCTCCGTCGGCGTCCTGGGCGTCGCGATGTTGCAACTCAATGCTTTGAAACACACCGACAGCGCCCTGCGCAGCACTCAGGTCAGCTTCATCGCCCATGACCTGCTGGAGCGCATTCGCGCCAACCCGGACGCGAACTACGCTATGGCTTCTCTGAATCAGGCGCCTACCTCCGGCAATCCTGAGATTCCCCGTGATCAGGACCTTTTCGATTTTGCCGATCAGTTGCGGCGAGTGATGGGCGACGATGTGCAGGCGTCCGTCGCGGTAATCGGAGCCAAGGTGACTGTCACGCTGGACTGGAACGATGCACGGGCACAGGGCGAAGCGGCGTCGAGGCAGACAATGACCCTGAGCAGCCTGACAAGGGCTGAACGAGGCACGCAACCGTGATTATCGTGAACCGAGGCTTTGGGCTCGTCGAAATCATGCTGGCGCTGGTTCTCGGCCTGGTGATGTCCCTGGCGCTGACGCAGATTTTCATCACGTCCAAAAGCACCTGGTTGAGTCAGACATCGTCCGCCAGCCTGCAGGAAGATGCGCGCTTCGTACTCGCCAAGATGGTCCAGGAAATTCGCCTTGTGGGTATGTTTGGTTGCCTGGGCAGCGTCCGTGACGCCAGTCTCGGGGGAGGGTTTTCCAGTGCTTTCCTGGCGCCGGTGCAATGGGATTCCGGACTGAAATCCCTGACCCTGGTCACCGCGCCGGTTGGCACGGACAGGTCCTGGCATGACTGGGTCGTGCACACCGATTGCGCGTCATCGGCCACGGCCTGGTCCCGAGGTCGTGCACCACGACTGGACGCCGGCGAATTTGCGTTGCCTGTTCAGCGCCTTGTCTATCGATTCAATGAGCAACGAGGTGAGCTGACGCTCGATGGCCAGCCGTTGCTGAGCAACGTCCGAGAATTCAGTTTGCTATTCGGCGTTGCCGATTCAGCGGATGCGTCGGGTGTCGCGCGCTACACCGCCCGACCCGAGCCGAAGCTGATTAGAAGCGTGCGCCTGACGTTGACCCTGTTCGATCCGGCAGACCGCACGCAAGAGCAGTCCTTCAACGTCGTCGCCACCCTTCGTAATCGTGTCGGTTAAGGAGCGGCAGATGAAGACTCAGCGCGGAGCGGTGCTGATTGTCAGCCTGGTGTTCCTCATGCTCCTGACGCTGCTGGCGACCTCATCCATGCAGAACGCCACGCTTCAGGAAAAAGTAGCGGGCGGCCTGGCACTGCGTGATGCCTCTTTTCAGTTGGCCGAAGCCGTATTGCGAACGGCAGAAGCAAGGATCCTCACCCCTGGGTTTTCACAGGCCGAATGTTTCACGCCGCTGACGTGCCTGCCGCCCGCGGAAGCGCTGACGCTGTCTGGCGGTGGCGCGGGTGGCGCATCCGGCGTGCGCTGGATGACAGGCAGCGGCGGATTCTTTGGTATTCAACATCTCGGCGAGGCCGAAGACCCCGCCGGCGCGGGCGGAAACCTGCAGCCACAAAGGTTGTATCGGGTTACCGCCGTCGGCATCCACGGTACGTCGCGTACGGTACTGGAGAGCATTCACACCGAGGAGCGCCGGATCATGTGGCGGCAACGGCAATGAGGGTAGTGCGGATGGCGGAACGAGGATTCACCCTGATCGAATTACTGGTAGCGGTCGCCGTCGTCGCAGTCCTCGCTGCGGTCGCTTACCCGACCTACACCGAGCACACCCGCAAGACCCGCCGCTCGGAAATCGCGGCATTACTGGTCGAAGAGGCGCACAAGCTCGAGCGGTTTTATTCTCGGACAGGGCAATATTCGGATGCTGCCGGGCCACCTGCTCGGGCGCATGAAGTCTCCAGGGGAAACGGGTTTTATGTGGTTGAAAGCGAACGTTCGGAGCAGAGGTTTGTACTCAAAGCCATGGCGATTGGCGGCACATTGATGAGCGGGGACAGGTGTGGCGAGTTCGTGCTGGAGCACACTGGCAGGCGCGACAATGCGGGGATATCGGGCGATGCCAGTGTGCAGCGGTGTTGGGGGCGATGAGGTCGTTACCTGAAGCAGTCAGTGCCAGCGGTCGATTTTTTGTTGCCAGCCTGGTCGATCGTTAATGTCCCGCACGTATCGTTCGCTTGGCTCCCTTGGGGCGCCACAGAAAAGGCGTATGACGTTGCCGAGCTGGTAACCGACAGCGAATATTTGCCAGTAGCCGAAGCTGCGGCGAGTCCGATTTTGCTGAGATCTGTCCCTATGTCATAGCTATTGTTCTGGGCGTAATAACGCTCGATGCGTGCGGTGGCATCGTTCAATAACGCGATCCCCTCAGAACGATACCCACGTTGCACGTATCGGGTGTAGGACGGATATGCGATCGCAGCCAGAATCGCGACGATAACGACGGTGATCATCAGCTCGATCAAGGTGAAGCCGCGCTGGTGTTTTTTCATGTAATGCATTTCCGTCGATCTCTCAAGGTGAAGGAATCACGCGCCAGGTTTGGCGGCCGTTGTATCTAAGGCCGGTGTACATGTTGGTAGGTGTGCTGGCGTCGCTGTTGTACAACGTGGACAGCCCGTTTGGCCCATTCCCGGAAACGACGCTCACGCCACCTGCGCTGGAGTCGAAGCCGCTGATAATCCCGCCGCTCTTTGTCATGTCCTCCGAGTTGATGATTCCGTTGCGGGTGAAGTCAAACACGGCAAAGCTGGTCGCTCCGCCAGTGGTTGGGTCCAGCCCAAGGCGCTTGCCTTGAATACCCGCGTCACAGACGTCGGTGATAGGCGTTCGGGTTGCGACGGTCAACACACTCCCGGTGATGTCCATCACGTCGACCATTCGCTCGCCTGTGAGGGCATTACCGATCTTCAAGTCCAGGTACCAGCCAAATTTGCTGGTCCAATCCACTGCGTTGGTGGTGACCGCTCGTAGCCCCGTCGCACCGCCGACGGTTTCGTTGATGGCACTCATGGTCTGGGATTGCAGGTCCGTTCGGGCAGGGCCTTTGTTGGATGGGGACACCTGGCCCGCCGTGGAGGGATCCCAGATGCCGTAGAGGGATTGAAGGTCCTTCGTTGTTTTGTCAGCCGAGGCGAAGTAGCGCCCAGTGCCGATGAGGACCAGAGTGCCTGTCCCAGTAGGGTGCGGATAAACAACAGGCGGGGCGGTGATGGATTGGGCGGCCGCTGCCGTTGTACCGGTTGCAGGTGCGATTGCCGTGAACAGCGGTGTATTGCTGAAAGACACCTTATAGTTACTAGCCGTTGCATTGGCTGTCAGCGAGCCTGTGGTGCCGATGAGATCAAAGCGCCAGAGATTGCCCAGCAAATCGCCTGCGTACACATAGTCGGCGATGCCGTCAGAGTTCGCATCCAGCACCACTGGAGAAGAAAGCCCGTTGTCCAGCTTGCTGGGCTTGCTCTCCGGAACGGTCAGTTTTGCGATTTGGGCGCCGGTTTCGACGTTCAGTACGAAGAGAGTCGCGGTCGAACCATCGCCGTTGTAGCCGTTGCCGACGATGACTCCCCATTCACCGGAGTGCAGCTTCGCGATCACCGGCGTAGAGAGCGTAGAACCCAAAGCCGTGTCGTTTGCCGAGGTGAACTCCCAGAGCAGTTTGATATTGCCCGGGTCAGTGACGTCCAGTGCGAAGATTTCGCGTCCGCCAGCACCGAGAGTCCCTACCAACACGGTATGCCATGCTTTGTTGAAGTAAACATCCGACACCACCGGCGAGCCATCGACATAGAAGCGGTGCTGTGACGAGTCCGTATTGTAAGTCGGGCTGCTCAACGTGCTCAGGCTGGGGATGACAGCGGAGGGGACGAACGCGAACTTCTCGATACCGGTCGCGGCATCGAAGGCGTGCAGCATGCCATCGTTGGCGCCGACGTAGACCTGCGGCAGGCGTCCGCTGACCTGGCTCTGAAACTTCGCGTAGTCGCCAGCGGTGCCGTTGAGCGTGTCTGCAATGGACGGGATAAATGTGGTGGACCCGACCACCGCGGGTTGTGAGTTGACGATGTCACCCAACAGCGAGGCGCGTCTGCGGAACGATGTGCCACTGGTAGCCCCCTCCAGGGTTCTCACGCCCCTGACGAAGTCTGCCTGCTCGGATGTCATGGTGCTTTGCAAGGTGGTGTTGTTGTACGGCCGATTTGCCAGATTCGTATACGTAAAATCTTGCAGTGCATTGCCCGCAGAGGTAGCCATTTTGATGATTCGCTTGTTCGCTGCAGGAATCAGCGTCGCGGCGCTCCAGTCTTGCGTGCTGGAGGTCACTCCAGTTGTGGTGTTGTAGCTTGCCGTAGTCTTTATCAGATCCCCGCTCCAGAGGGTCACGTTGAAGCTGTCGGTATACGTCGTCGTGGAGTTGGAGGCGGTAGGCGACGGAGGAACGGCCGCTGCCGGCGCCACAGACGTATTCTTCTGCATGATCTGGCTGAAGGCGGTATTGAGTTGGGCCTTTAGCGTCGAAGCACTGCTGACCAGGAAGTAGTTGTTCGGCGTGCCGGATACGTTGGAGTCCCACTGGCCCGCAACGGGCATGCTGGTCGCCGTGTTGTCCTTGTCACCGAAGCCGCCCCACTTTGCCGCATACCAAAGGGGATCGCGCAGGTTGGTGACGGATCGCGCGGAGGAAGGGGTGAAGACACGATTTTTGTAGGTGGCGCCGTTGACCACTATGCTGCCTGATTTCATCCCCGGCAGAAGTGTGTTGGCGCCCGTACAACCCGAGCTGCAGGATCCGGGAGCTTGGGTGCCTGGCGTGTCCAGCACGTAATGCTGGCTACCGTTACCGCCACCGGTCACTTCCAGATAGATACCGTCACGGTCCGTCCCGGAAATGGTGTAACCCATGTGCGATTCGTTGCCGGCTTGTGAATAGACTGTTTCCAGCCTCACATTCAGCGTGGCCGTGGCGCCGGTGCCGATCACCGACACGGTATAGAGCACGATGGCATCCATGTCGTAGTCGCAGCCTTGGCCGCAGTCGTCGAATACAACGCGGAATACCGCTTGGGCGCGGCCGCCGTTGACTGACGTGTCTGTCGGCTGGCCGGGCATGTTGTAAAGCGAGTCGATGTAAAAGCCGGTGATCTGCTCGGTGACGCCGCTGGTGACCTTGCCAAACGGCAGCAGCGTCACGGTGCCGGTACCAACCGGCATCTGAATGCGGGGCAAGGTAGAGGACAGCGCAATGGAGAACGTCTGGACCTTTTGACTGCCTAGGGACGTGATCGGATGGGTATTGGCGTAGTAAGCCACCGCTGCGGAGTTATAGGTGCCTTCCTTGGTGGGCTCTTCGGGAAGACCACGGATATTTCCAAGGCTGGAGGCCACTTTTGCAGTCGGTGCGCCGTCATTGACCCCTGTCGTGCCTGACGTCTGCCCGATATTGATGTTCTTGTTTCCGTTCCCTACATCGGTGTTCCAGATCGTCTGGCCCAGCGTTTGCGGCCGAAAATCTTCGAGGACCTTTGGAACGTCAGGTGTGTTGTTTGGGGAAAATGCCCCATTTGGCACTTCGGTATCGTAGGTCGGGTTGACGTCGCTGAATAACGTTTCAAAAGGTTTTGAACAGCTTGGGAATGATGGCGGAGATGCCTCAGCGTTCGGCGTGCTGGAGTAGGGGTCTGACCACGAAGTCAGCCCGCTGAGCCCCAGTGCCGAATCGCCAGAACCGGATGCGTAGGAGCTGGTAGGGCTTGCTTTAGCGCCGCTGAAATAGCGCATCGTTTCAAACATCATCTCGGCCAGCGGATTGCCCCAGTTCTGACAGGTCGAGTTGGTGATCGTGTTGCCGGTAAGTGCGGCGCTGGTACAGCCCGCGGTCGTGCCCAGTTTCAAACCATCAAGCGTGCCGATGATCCCGCCCTTGGTATAGGTGTTGCCTGATTTAGTGCCAAAGATTCCAGTAGAGGTCTCGACTTCTCCAGCGAAACTGCTGATGGCTTTGCGGACTACGCCGCCCTGGAGGTTGTTCTGGTAGGTGCCGGTCATCAGGCCGAAGTACATCTGATTGCCTTCACCGTAGTCGTGAAGGATCCCGGTTGGCTTGTATTTTCCGTTGGGGTAAAGCTTGCAGTTGGATTCCGCACCGGTTTTACATACTTCGACACGAACGTTGAAGTCTTTCGGTACGACATCAACTTTCTTGAAGGAAGTGTCAGTGGCTTCGGTTCCGCCCTGCGTCGTTTCACGGGAGACCCAGCCGAAGATGCGCACGTTTGCGATGTTCGGCAGTACACGAAGCAGCGGTGCACCGGTCGCGCTCGGACTGGTATTGGCAAAAAGTGCACGGTTGCCCGTGCTAGGGCTGGCGTATGGCGTGTAATCCAACAAGTTATAGCCATCAACCGCCTGGCTGGTGTACTCCTTGCCCCATGTGTGTGCATCCTGCGGAATGTAGGCACGTTCAAGGATGGTCTGGCTGGTGGTGTCAGTGCTTCGGTAGCCGCCGTACAACACCTTGCGCAACGCATCGGCTCGGGACGTCGTCAGGTAATTGAGATAATCGCCGCTCCAGCTGCCGCCACATTTCTTGTCAGTTGTGGTGCTGCTGACTGAAAAGTATCCGCTGCCATACGTGTAACAGCTGTCGGAATCGAAATAGCCCAGGTACTTGAAGGCAGGCGATGTCTTGTAGCGGATATCGATCGAACCATCGCCGTCCAGATCGGACGCATCGTTATAGGCAGGGAAGAACAGTTTGTGATCCCGGCCCACGACCAGCATGTTCAACGGAGGCACCGAATCGCTGACGAACAGCGGGATTTGCGCCGGAACCTGACTGACCGCTGCCTGGGCCTGGGGCATCGAAAGCGTAAACGTGGAGATCAGCGTTGCAACTACAGTGACTGCATTGGACATGTTCATGGCTGTCCAGTACTGGCGTATGTTCATTAGTAATACCGAGCAATGACGCTGCGCAATATGACGCGTTGAGTGGCGGTGTCGCTGGTGCAAGCAACGGTGGAAGCGCAGGCGTTGATCTCGTAGTAGTGCGGCCCGCAGCCTGTCAGAGCGCAATTGTTCTGGCTGGAACCGATTAGATTCCCCAGATCGACCACGTACCATTGAACCTTCACATCGTAGTTGGTGGTGGCGTTGGCAACGTTGGTCGCGTAAGCAGATGTGAACAGGACTTTGGTGTCCACGTCAGCCGTTACAGGTACCTCGGACTTCAGCCAGGGCATGCATACCGCAGGAGTGCAGACTTTCAGCACGGTAGGGGCCTGGCTGGTACTGATACTGTTCTCAGCAATGCGCAGCCCACCTTCCGCCGCGTTGCTGAGGGTTTTTTGCAGCCTGAGATTGCCGGTGATGCGTGATTCAAGTGACACGCCGCGCATGCTCGACAGTGCAAGCAAGGTGATGACCAATAGCATCATGATTGCCACCATAAGCGTGGCTCCTGCCTGGCTTCGATGTGTCTGCCTCGACAAGGAGATCATTGCATTTGGTTCCTGATCATCACCGTTCCCTGTACCAGCTGATAAATCTGTTTGCTGTCAGCCACGTTGGCGCCGTAGCGGGTGTTCCATTCATCGAGCGCAGGTGACTTTGCCGTCGTGTCACGAATGGACGCCGTCGCCGGGCTCTGCATGAGAACCGCAAAACGCACCGCGCCAATGACGTCGGCCGGGTTGGTGCTGGTGCTATAAGTCGACACCGTCTTGAGCGCACCCGAACCTGCGCCGTATTCGAAGCGCAGTCCTGCAACGCCGGTCACCAGCGCTTGAGTCGTGCCGCCGGAGGTGCAGGTAATCGACTTTGAGTCCGCGTCGTAAGCGATTTTCTCGACAAGAATCGGATTCGTCTTCGTGTGATCGTAGGGCGTAGTGATGCTTGCCTTGGAGGTTTCGGACAACGCTGCACCCTGGCAGGTGACGTCGGATCGATTGCTCGCCTGATAACGGATGCACAATGCCGTCGAGGACACCGCGATAACCGATGTGCCGCTTGGGAATGTACAGTTTTGACCAGACCCATTGGCAAACACGGTAGAGGGATCGCTGCGATATCCCGCCTTGGTCAACTCCTGGGTGAGGATCGCCAGCGCGAAACGGCCATTTTCCTGGTTGCCTACTTGCCCTTGCTGGAACAGGTAGCTTTTCTGATTGCTGATGAAAATCTGAGTAACGCCCAGAATCAGGAAGCTGCCGATGACCATCGCGACCATGAGTTCTATCAGGGAAAGGCCGCGTTGTCTGGTCGCAGACCGGTACTTCATGGCAGCGGCTCTCATGGCAGGCGTGTCCTGATTCGGTAAGTGCATATCGAGTCTTTGGCGTTGGCGTCCATGCAATCCGCGTTGTTTTTGACGGACCAGGCAATCTGTATCTCTATTTCGGTACCAAGGGTGCTTTGTGTACCACAGGCCGCAGTTCCCACATCGCCCGGTTTGACGCTGCGGCAAATGTAAAACGAACCAGTCAGAAGGTCGGCTCCGCCCGGCAGCGCCTTGGCAGCCTGAGCTTTCCAGCAACCCAGTTGCTGAGCAAGGGCAGCGGGCGTCGGAACGCAACTGGACGGGGTGTCCGGAAAGGCCGTACCCGGTGGTTTGAGGCAACTGTTGGACGCTGTGCAGCTGCCTGCCGTACGGATTATCTCCACCAAGTCATCCGCCAGCATGATGGCCGTGTTCCGTTGCACCGAGTCCTGGGTATACGGAATGGCTTTGCTTTGCAGCGCGACCATACCGAGTACGCCGATGACTATGATCAGCAGGCTCACCAGCACTTCAATCATGCTGAATCCAGCGCTTCGATATCGCACAGAAATATTCATCAGCATCCACTCGGCTTGGCTGTGGCGGGCGCAGTTACGCGGCCACTGCTGAGCAACGAAACATACTGTGCGGCGATGGACGTGTCGGTCGGGTAGAGGATCTCGAAGCAAGCGCTTGCTGACGCAGTGCCTGTGGCTGTGAAGTTCACGTTGTTGACCGTGGAGTTGATCGCGACGCCGGCCTGCAAGCCGTCGGAACCGACTTGTCTGAGCTGGGTACCGGTGCCGTTTGCACCAAGGGCCACGACAATGTCGGTGGTACCGTCGTCGGCCTTGATGTTCACGACGGTGCCACGGGTCACTGCCTCGGCTCGCGCGTACTGGAGCAAATCGTAGAATTCGTTCGCAGCGGCCCTGACACTGTTTCGATGAATCAGGCTGGAAAAGCTCGGCATAGCGATCGCCGCAAAAATTCCCATGATCACTACGACCACCATCAATTCGATCAAGGTAAACCCGCCGCTATTGCCCCCAGGCGGACTTTGCCAGCTGCGACGCGAATGCGGGCGCGTAATGCCAGAGCTGAAATCCATCGAGGAAATTCCATTTTTCGTTTGAAATATGGTGATACTACTCAGGTTCGAAGTCGCTATGTAGTGGATGTTCGGGGATATTCGCCGGACCAGTGGCATGGCGAGGTTTTCGAGCCTTTGTGGAGTCGGTTTATCTGCAACCTGCGGAACGCGAACCGGCGTTGATTTTTCTATTGATGATCGGGATCTGCATGTCCAGGCAACACGTGGTAATCATCGGTGGTGGCGTCATCGGTCTGTTGACCGCCTTCAATCTTGCGGCAAAGGTCCAGAGCGTGGTGTTGCTTGAGCGCTCAGGCGTCGGGCAGGAGGCTTCGTGGGCGGGCGGAGGCATCGTTTCGCCACTTTATCCATGGCGCTACAGCCCGGCTGTGACGGCGCTGGCGCATTGGTCGCAGGACTTTTATCCACAGTTGGCGGAGCGCCTGCTCGACGCCACGGGTATCGATCCGCAAGTGCACAAGACCGGTTTGTACTGGCTGGATCTGGATGACGAGAAGCAAGCGCTAGAGTGGGCGGCGCGGCTGGACCGGCCATTGCGCTCGGTGGATATCTCGGATGTGTATGACGCGGTGCCTGTGATGGGCAGTGGGTATTCGCGCGCGGTGCATATGGCTGATATCGCCAACGTGCGGAACCCGCGACTGGTGAAGTCGCTGAAGGCCGCCTTGCTGGCGATGCCGAATGTCACGATTCATGAGCAGTGTGAAGTCACTGATTTCGTGCGTGATGAGCATCGGGTCATCGGCGTGACCACTTCGGCTGGCGATATTCTCGGGGACAGCGTGGTGTTGGCTGCGGGGGCCTGGAGTGGCGATCTGCTTGGCAAACTGGGACTGGAACTGCCGGTCGAGCCCGTGAAAGGGCAGATGATTCTGTACAAATGCGCTGCGGACTTCCTGCCGAGCATGATCCTCGCCAAAGGCCGCTACGCGATTCCGCGCCAGGATGGACATATTCTGGTCGGCAGCACGCTGGAATACGAAGGCTACGACAAGACTCCGACCGGCAACGCGCTCGAAAGTCTCATGGCATCGGCGGCGGAATTGATTCCGGCGCTGGCCGACGCAGAAGTTGTGGGCCACTGGGCCGGATTGCGCCCGGGCTCCCCCGATGGGATTCCATTCGTAGGCCCTGTCCCGGATCACGATGGGCTGTGGTTGAATTGCGGTCATTTCCGCAACGGGTTGGTGCTCGCGCCGGCTTCGTGTCAGTTGCTGGCTGATCTGTTGGTGGGCGACGCGCCGATTATCGACCCTGCGCCATATGCGCCTGCTACGCGGCTATAAAAGCAGCAGGCGTTGGTGCTGGGTGCTTGGATGAACGTGACAGTCTGAGACGGCTCGTTCGTCTGACACACTGCGTTCGCTGCCGTCGTAACCTCCGACGTCTCCTACAAGCTCGCGGTGCCGAAAATACGGGGTCAGCATCGCACTTTTCAGCGCTACTCCAACCCCAGCTTCTTTAACCGGTAGCGCATCGAGCGGAACGTCAGATTCAGCCGCTGAGCAGCCGCGGTGCGGTTCCAGCGGGTTTCTTCGAGCGCCTGGAGGATCAGCTTGCGTTCGATGCTTTCCAGATAATCTTCCAGGCTGTTGATGTCGGCGAGGCTTGGGCCGTCCTGATCCACGGGGCTTGAAGGCTCGGCGAGTCGCAGGTCGTCAGCGTTGATCTGATCGTTTTCGCAAAGGGTGTGGGCCCGCTCGAGCATGTTTTCCAGTTCGCGTACGTTACCGGGGAAGCGGTAACCCCTTAACGCGGCCAAGGCCTGAGGCGTCAGGCGTGCGGGCGGTTGCGCGCTTTCTGCCAGACGACGCAGGACGTTGTTGGCGATTTCCTCGATGTCTTCCCGGCGTTCGCGCAAGGGCGGGACTCGCAGCTCGATGACGTTGAGGCGATAGTAGAGATCCTGGCGAAAACGCTGGGCCGCGACTTCGACACTGAGATCCTTGTGGGTGGCGCAGAGGATGCGCACGTCCACGACCTGTTCGTTCTGGCCGCCTACGGCACGCACGGATTTTTCCTGTATGGCGCGCAGCAATTTCACCTGCATGGCCAATGGCAGGTCGGCCACTTCGTCCAGGAACAGCGTGCCACCATTGGCCGCCTGAAACAGCCCAGGCTTATCTTCGTGGGCGCCAGTGAAGCTGCCCTTGCGATGGCCGAAGAATTCGCTTTCCATCAGCTCTGTCGGAATCGCGCCGCAGTTGACCGGCACGAACGGTTTTTCGATACGCGGGCCTTGTTCATGGATCAACCGGGCAACCAACTCCTTGCCACTGCCGGACTCGCCGCTTATGTAGATCGGTGCCTGGCTTCGCGCCAATTTGCCAATCTGCTTGCGCAGCGCTTGCATAGGTGGAGAGTTGCCGAGCAGGCGATGGTCAATGCTGTTTGCGGTAGACGGCGATATTTGCAGGCGCAAGGCGCTGCTCACCAGCTCACGCAGTCGGCCAAGATCCACGGGTTTGGTGAGGAAGTCGAACGCGCCTGCTTTCAGTGCATGAATGGCGGTGTCGAGGCTGCCGAAGGCGGTGATCATCGCGACGGGCACCTGGGTGTGACGCTTCTGAATGTGCTGCACCAGCTCCAGACCGTTGCCATCGGGCAGGCGCATGTCGGTCAGGCACAAGTCGAAAGGCTCCCGCGCCAGCCAGTCCTGGGCTTCCTTGACGTTGCGCGCGCTACGCGTGTCCAGCTTCATCCGCCCCAGAGTGATCTCCAGCAGCTCGCGAATGTCGGGCTCATCGTCGACGATCAGGATCTTTTGCCGTTGGCTCATGTTCAACTCAATTTGAACGGATGGGCGAAGGTGATCCGCATGCAACTGCCACCACCTTCCCGTGGTATGTAATTCAAGTTCGCCTGATTGCTTTCGCACAATTCGCGCGAAAGGTATAGGCCAAGTCCGGTTCCTTTGCTTTCAGTGGTGAAGAAAGGCTCGAATATCTGTGTCAGGTGCTCGTTGGCGACACCGGGCCCGTCGTCGAGCACCTCCAGGCTGGGCAGGTCGCTTTGCACATCATGAAACAGCCGAAGCCAAACTTGAGCGCGCTCGTGCAACTGGCCGCTGTAGCGTAGGCCGTTCTGCACGAGGTTGGTCATGACCTGCTGCAGTTGCTCGGCATCCATGCGGGTGGTCAGGGTGCCGAAGCCGATGTCCAGGTGGACGAACTGGTCGGCGGGCAGCCTGCTGCGCAGATCGCTGACGAAGTGTTCGAGCCACTGCCTGAGGTCGAGCAGGTGAGGTTCGGTCTGACGTCGGCGAGACAACTGCAAGACGTTCTCGATCACCAGATTCATCCGTTGCGATTGATCTTGAATGATTTGACTGAGACGCCGGTCCGGTCCGCGCAGTTCCTCGGATTCATTCAGCAGCTGCGCAGCGTGGCTGATGGCCCCAAGCGGATTACGGATTTCGTGGGCGATGCCTGCGGTCAAGCGGCCGAGCGCCGCGAGTTTGAGTTGCTGAGCCTGCTGGGATATTTGCGAGAGGTCGTCGAGGAACACCAGCGTGTGCTGTTGATGACCACGGCTCAGTGCAATGAAGCCGGGACGCAGCACCGGACCGATGGCAGAAGTGGTCATGCTGCGCGGCGTCATCGACGAGTTGATCTGCCACTGCCTCAGCCGCTCCACCAGTTGCGGCGAATAAAGGTCGATGGCTTCTCCGAGCAAGCGGTCGTGGCCGAGCAGTGTCAGTGCGCTGTGATTGGCCAGCAACACTTTACGTTCGGCGTCCAGCACCAGAATGCCGGTACGCATGCGTTGCAGGATCAGTGCGTTGAGCTCTTCGAGGTTATCGACATCGGCGGCGCGTTGTTCCGCGATGTTCTCGCTGACCTGCAGCCGTCGGGCAAGCGTTTGCACGAGCAGCGCCGCAGCGAAACACAAGGCCCCGAGAGAGCCGGCCTGGACGAAGTGGTTGGCTGCTGCCGGCTTGTGGTAACTGATATAGAACGTCAGATAGATGATGCCGATGGCTGAAATGGCAGCGATCAACAGGCCTATACGCTTGCGCAGCAACACATTGCTGATGGCCACGGAGGCGACGATAAGGTTGCCGATTCCGCTGGGTGCGCCACCGCCCGCGTAGAACAGCGCGCAGAGCATGACGGCGTCGGTCATGGCCAGCGTGAACAGCTGCCCTTGCCGAGTCGGTCGCTCAAGAAGCACGACTATAAGAATGTTGAACACCAGGTACAGCCAGCAGCCGGTGCGAAACAGTTCGATGTTCGCCAGCTCAAGCAGCTCGGCATCCAGACTGCTGGAAATCAACAGCACCAGCAGAATGCCGATGCTCAGGCGGTACAGGTGATACAACCGCAGAATGCGCTGGGCTTGGGGTGTTGCCAGCGACAGGGTTTCAGCGGTCACGTGCGGCGGGGCCCTGTAAGCGGTGTGCTTCGGTGCAATACCACTGTTGGTCCTGATGCAATGCCCGATCCCGCGGGACGTGAACGCCGCACTGGGCGCAACGCACCATTGGCGCGGCATCGATCTCGGGCGCGGCAGGTTTCGGTTTTGAGGCAGGGCCATTGGTCAGGCGTTTGAAGAACCAGATCGCCGCCATGATCAAGGCGATCCACATAATCAAGCGAATCATGTCTACCAGCTTAGTGAGTGAAGATGTCGCAGTGTAGCCAACGCGTTGGCGGGCGCACAGTGATCTGCGCCGTCCAGTGCTGTCGGAAATGAAAAAGAGGTCCCGTAGGACCTCTTTCTTCTGACACATGAACCCTGACTGTAATCAGTCGAACAGGCCGAAGGTCATGTAGCTGAAGATCGAGCGGCTTTTTGGCGTGCCGTCGTCGTCTTCGTTTTTCTTTTCATCTTCTGCTGGCTGGTTCTCAGGCAACAGTTCGGCCGGGATGGCTTCCTTGGCATCCTGGTACTGCTTGATCACGTCCTGGTTGGCCCGGGTTTCTCCCGGCGGCAGCGGCGGACGGCTCTCGATCAGGCCCAGCGTGGCTTTCGACAGCCATGAACGGTTGTCCGGATCGGGAGTACGTGCGCTGAACTTGCCGTCCGCCAGTTGCGGATGATCCGGGTAGTTGGTCTTGAGCACTTCCAGGCTGGTGTCGGCCAGATCATCCAGATGCAGGCGCTGGTAGCCTTCAACCATGACCGCCAGGCCGTCGCCGACCGCCGGGGTTTCCTGGAAGTTTTCCACGACGTAACGGCCACGGTTGACCGCTGCTACATAAGCCTGACGGGTCAGGTAGTAGTCGGCGACGTGGATTTCGTAGGCCGCCAGCAGGTTGCGCAGGTAGATCATGCGCTGCTTGGCGTCCGGCGCGTAGCGGCTGTTCGGGTAGCGGCTGGTCAGCTGAGCGAACTCGTTGTATGAGTCACGGGCAGCGCCCGGGTCACGCTTGGTCTGGTCCAGCGGCAGGAAGCGCGCAATGATGCCCACGTCCTGGTCGAACGAAGTCAAGCCCTTGAGGTAGTAGGCATAGTCGACGTTCGGGTGCTGAGGATGCAGACGAATGAAGCGCTCGGCGGCGGACTTCGCGGCCTCCGGCTCGCCGTTCTTGTAGTTGGCGTAGATCAGCTCCAGCTGTGCCTGGTCGGCGTAGCGACCGAACGGGTAGCGGGATTCCAGCGCCTTGAGTTTCTCGGTAGCGCTGTTGTAGCTGTTGTGGTCCAGATCGGCCTGCGCCTGCTGGTACAGCTCGACTTCGCTGAGATTTTCGTCGATGACTTCTTTCTTCGAAGAACAGGCAGCGGTAAGTCCGAGGATGGCTATCAGCAGCAGGTGTTTCACTTGCATGGCGGCTTGCGTCCCTATAACGGCCTGCTGTCTTGCGCAGGACCGTCCTGTTATGATGGGCGCCCCGTGGAACCCCCGGGACAAAAGACGCCGTATTTAACCACAAGCGCACAGCCGAAACCAAAGGCCAGTGCCACCTCCTAGTTTGAGCATGTCTGAGATCATTGAACTTCGCGCAGAGGTGCCGTCCGAATTGGGCGGCCAACGCCTCGACCAGGTCGCCGCCCAACTCTTCGCCGAGCACTCGCGCTCGCGCCTTTCCGCCTGGATCAAAGACGGCCGCCTGACTGTGGACGGAGGCGTTCTGCGCCCGCGTGACATTGTGCATGGCGGCGCCGAACTGGTCCTCAAAGCCGAGCAGGAAGCTCAGGGCGAATGGGTCGCCCAGGATATCGAGCTGGATATCGTCTATGAAGACGACCAGATTCTGGTGATCAACAAACCGGCCGGGCTGGTCGTGCACCCGGCGGCAGGTCACGCCGACGGCACCCTGCTCAACGCCTTGCTGCACCATGTGCCGGATATCATCAATGTGCCGCGTGCTGGCATCGTGCATCGTCTGGACAAGGACACCACCGGTCTGATGGTGGTGGCCAAGACCATTCAGGCGCAGACCCAGCTGGTCACCCAGTTGCAGAATCGCAGCGTCAGCCGGATCTACGAGTGCATCGTGATCGGCGTGGTGACCGCTGGCGGCAAGATCAACGCGCCGATCGGCCGTCATGGTCAACAGCGTCAGCGCATGGCAGTGATGGAAGGCGGCAAGCCAGCGGTCAGCCATTACCGCGTGTTGGAGCGCTTCCGTTCCCATACACATGTGCGGGTCAAGCTGGAAACCGGCCGTACCCACCAGATCCGCGTGCACATGGCCCACATCAATTTCCCGTTGGTGGGCGATCCGGCCTACGGTGGTCGTTTCCGTATTCCGCCAGCGGCCAGCGCCACCATGGTCGAATCCCTCAAGCATTTCCCGCGGCAGGCGCTGCACGCGCGCTTCCTGGAGCTGGACCATCCGACGACCGGTCAGCGCATGAGCTGGGAGTCGCCGCTGCCGGATGACTTCGTCTGGCTGCTGTCGTTGCTCAAGCAGGACCGTGAGGCATTCGTTGGATGAGTGAGTGCCCGGCGGACTGGCTGATTCCCGACTGGCCTGCGCCGGTTGGCATCAAAGCGTGCGTCACCACTCGCGCGGGTGGCGTCAGCGCTGCCCCGTTCGACAGCTTCAACCTGGGCGATCACGTTGATGATGATCCAGAGGCGGTCTCGCAGAATCGTTCGAAACTGACGTCTTGTCTGCGCGTTCAGCCTGCATGGCTGAAGCAGGTTCATGGAATCGATGTGGTGCAGGCGTCGCCTGCCCAGGCCCTGCAGGCCGACGCCAGTTGGAGCAAGACACCGGGCGTGGCCTGCACGATCATGACCGCCGACTGCCTGCCCGCGTTGTTCTGCAATCGGCAGGGCACGCAGGTCGCGGCTGCGCACGCCGGCTGGCGGGGGCTGGCAGCTGGGGTGCTGGAAGCGGCTGTAAACAGCTTTGCCGACCAACCTTCCGAAATTCTTGTCTGGCTGGGGCCGGCCATCGGTCCGCAGGCGTTTGAAGTCGGGCCAGAGGTGCGCGAAGCCTTCATTGCGACGCATCCTGAGACTGCCGAGGCTTTTATAGCAGGCGCCAACCCTGGAAAATTCATGGCCGATATCTACCGGCTGGCGCGGTTGCGGCTAGCGGCTCATGGCGTGACAGCGGTGTATGGCGGTGGTCTTTCGACCTATGACGACGAGCGTTTCTTCTCCTATCGTCGTGGCGCACGAACCGGTCGCTTTGCTTCGTTAGTGTGGATCGACTACCTTCGGTCGAACTGACTTACCCCTGTTCCTCTGTGGAAGCGAATTTATTCGCGAAGATGAAACAGGCGATAAGGCGCCTATTCGGCCCATCGCGAATGAATTCGCTTCCAGGTCTTGCGTTCGACATGAGTGCACGGTGTCTGCTATCTGACACGTTCTGTCTTCCTGACATTTCACGATTTCCTCTCCAAAACCCTCCCCGCCAGCTAATGTTGATCTGTGTCAAGTACTCGCCGCTTGAATCCTGTGCAATCGGCCACATCTAAGGGCTATCCGGCAGGTTTTCTTTATTAAGGTGTGTTCATTGCTCCGGCCTGCCCATTAGGAAGGTGACCAATGCGTATTGACCGTTTAACCAGCAAATTACAGCTCGCTTTATCAGACTCTCAATCTCTGGCGGTAGGTATGGACCATCCCGCCATCGAGCCCGCGCACCTGATGCAGGCGCTGCTCGAACAGCAAGGTGGTTCGATCAAACCCTTGCTGCTGCAAGTCGGCTTCGACATCAACAGCCTGCGCAAGGCGTTGAGCAAGGAGCTCGATCAACTGCCGAAAATTCAAAACCCGACCGGCGACGTGAATATGTCGCAGGACCTGGCGCGCCTGCTCAACCAAGCCGACCGCCTGGCGCAGCAGAAGGGCGATCAGTTCATCTCCAGCGAGCTGGTCCTGCTCGCTGCGATGGATGAAAACAGCAAGCTTGGCAAGTTGCTGCTCGGCCAGGGCGTCAGCAAGAAGGCTCTGGAAAATGCCATCAGCAACCTGCGCGGCGGCGATGCGGTCAACGACCCGAACGCCGAAGAGTCGCGGCAGGCGCTGGACAAATACACCGTCGACCTGACCAAGCGTGCCGAAGAGGGCAAGCTCGATCCGGTGATTGGCCGTGACGACGAAATTCGCCGGACCATTCAAGTTCTGCAACGTCGTACCAAAAACAATCCGGTGCTGATAGGTGAGCCCGGCGTGGGCAAGACCGCGATTGCCGAAGGTCTGGCGCAGCGCATCATCAATGGCGAAGTTCCGGACGGTCTGCGCGGCAAGCGTCTGCTGTCGCTGGACATGGGCTCGCTGATCGCCGGTGCTAAATTCCGCGGTGAGTTCGAGGAGCGTCTGAAAGCCGTCCTCAATGAGCTTTCCAAGCAGGAAGGCCAGGTCATTCTGTTCATCGACGAATTGCACACCATGGTCGGTGCAGGCAAGGCCGAGGGTTCGATGGATGCAGGCAATATGCTCAAGCCTGCGCTGGCGCGAGGCGAGTTGCACTGTGTCGGCGCCACGACGCTCAACGAGTACCGTCAATATATAGAGAAGGATGCAGCGCTCGAGCGGCGTTTCCAGAAGGTGCTGGTGGATGAGCCGAGCGAGGAAGACACCATTGCGATTTTGCGTGGGCTGAAAGAGCGCTACGAGGTTCACCACAAAGTGGCGATTACTGACGGCGCCATCATCGCGGCGGCCAAGCTTAGCCATCGCTACATTACCGACCGCCAGCTGCCGGACAAGGCCATTGACCTGATCGACGAAGCGGCCAGCCGTATCCGCATGGAGATCGATTCCAAGCCCGAAGTGCTCGATCGCCTGGAACGCCGACTGATTCAGCTGAAGGTCGAATCCCAGGCGTTGAAGAAAGAAGACGACGAAGCCGCCCTCAAGCGCCTGGAAAAGCTTCAGGAAGAAATCCAGCGTCTGGAGCGTGAGTACGCTGATCTGGAAGAAGTCTGGACCTCGGAAAAAGCCGAAGTGACCGGCTCCGCGCAAATTCAGCAAAAGATCGAGCAGTCGCGTCAGGAACTGGAAGCGGCGCGTCGTCGCGGCGACCTCAATCGCATGGCCGAATTGCAGTATGGGGTGATTCCCGACCTGGAGCGCAGCCTGCAAATGGTTGACCAGCACGGCAAGCCGGAGAACCAGTTGCTGCGCAGCAAGGTGACCGAAGAGGAGATCGCCGAGGTCGTTTCCAAGTGGACCGGGATTCCGGTGTCGAAGATGCTCGAAGGCGAGCGCGACAAGCTGCTGAAGATGGAAAGCCTGCTGCATCAGCGTGTCATCGGGCAGAACGAAGCCGTGGTGGCGGTGGCCAATGCCGTGCGTCGTTCGCGAGCCGGGTTGTCCGACCCGAATCGTCCGAGCGGTTCGTTCATGTTCCTCGGCCCGACCGGCGTGGGTAAGACCGAACTGTGCAAGGCGCTGGCCGAGTTCCTGTTCGACACCGAAGAGGCCATGGTCCGCATCGACATGTCCGAGTTCATGGAGAAGCATTCCGTGGCGCGTCTGATCGGTGCGCCACCGGGGTATGTTGGCTACGAAGAGGGCGGCTATCTGACCGAGGCCGTGCGGCGCAAGCCTTACTCGGTGATCTTGCTGGACGAGGTCGAGAAAGCCCACCCGGATGTCTTCAACATTCTGCTGCAGGTGCTCGAAGATGGCCGTCTGACCGACAGTCATGGTCGCACCGTCGATTTCCGCAACACGGTGATCGTCATGACCTCCAACCTTGGCTCGGCGCGTATTCAGGAGCTGGTCGGTGACCGTGAGGCACAGCGTGCAGCGGTGATGGACGCCGTAAGTACGCACTTCCGTCCGGAATTCATCAACCGGGTCGACGAAGTGGTGATCTTCGAGCCGTTGGGCCATGACCAGATTGCCGGTATCACCGAGATACAGCTGGGCCGTCTGCGTCAGCGTCTGGCCGAGCGGGATCTGAGCCTGGAACTGACGCCCGAGGCGCTGGAGAAACTGATCGCAGTGGGCTACGACCCTGTGTATGGCGCGCGTCCGCTCAAGCGCGCGATTCAGCGCTGGATCGAAAACCCGCTCGCCCAGCTGATTCTGTCCGGGGGCTTCATGCCTGGCACCAGTATCAAGGGCACTGTGGAGAACGACGAAATCACCTTCGTCTGATTCGGCGCCTCTCTATATAGAGGCATGAAAGGGCGCTCCTGACGGGGCGCCCTTTTTTATAAGCGTAGACTTTGCAGTCGAATGCCTGTTTTTCGCGGCCCGGAGGCCATTCCGAAAAAAAGTCGCAAATCAACGTCTTAAAAGCAATTTGGAGGGTTGACACCTGTTTCTGGGAATGTAGAATAGCGCGCCTCAGAGACGTGAACGCAGCGATGCAGACAGGTCGAAGAGGCTGAAAATGCAGTAGATTCAGAGCAGTAAATGCGAGATTTATCTCGTGAAGAAGTACTGAATTTAGATGTGTTGAAGCGCGTCAAACGCTGCATCTGAAATTGATTGATTTGAAAAGATCGTTCCGTGATAGCTCAGTCGGTAGAGCAAATGACTGTTAATCATTGGGTCCCAGGTTCGAGTCCTGGTCACGGAGCCAATTTCAAGAAGTAGTACCGTCGGGGTATAGCGCAGTCCGGTAGCGCGCCTGCTTTGGGAGCAGGATGTCAGGAGTTCGAATCCCCTTACCCCGACCATTATTTGGGTCGTTAGCTCAGTTGGTAGAGCAGTTGGCTTTTAACCAATTGGTCGTAGGTTCGAATCCTACACGACCCACCATTTTTAGCCTGGCTTCATCGGGTTGAATCTTAGGGAGTGACGTCAGTTACGTCACCCGCTTCGAAAGCGCCTTACGAGGTGTTTTCTTGTTTCATCGGGGTATAGCGCAGTCCGGTAGCGCGCCTGCTTTGGGAGCAGGATGTCAGGAGTTCGAATCCCCTTACCCCGACCATTTTCGCCCCCAGCGGTAACCGGGCTGAAAATCAGGTTCCAGCGTCACTTACGCTGCAGCCAACAAAAAGGCGTCCTTCGGGGCGCCTTTTTCGTTTCTGGCGTTTTTTCCTCTTCAGTTTTTTGCATCGTCTACAGACCCGGCGTGGGCGCAATCCGCTCGATCCGAAAGGTATCTGTGTCTTTCGCTATATGAAAATATATACAGCGAAAGTTATCATGGCCGCCCTTACGACGTTTTTACCGTACAGACCCGCGTCGATACCTGAAGGCGAGAAGATGACCCTTTGCGCCATGAAACACCTCATAGAGAGACTTAGCCATGAGGCCGAACACGAACGAGCGTACCTACCCTTATACCGCCTGGGTGTTGACCCGCAGCTTTGCCGTGCTTGAAGTCGAGCTGGCCGGGCCTACTGCCGATGGACAGCATGAGCGCACGATCAAGGGCAAGTGGTACGCGCCTGATACCCTCTTCGCATCGCACGAGGCCGCTGTGGAAGCTGGCCGCGCACGTATCGAGATGGCCAAGGCGGAAATAGCCCGGCGCGCAGCGGTGCTGGAGGAAAAAAGCGCATTGCTCGATCAGATGTCAGGACGCTGATATTTCGGTACGGCACGATGACATCGCCGCGGTGACCGTGTAGGCATTTTCGCTGGGCGCTTAAGGATCTACAGGCCGAAGTCCTTGGCGTTTTTTTCAGTTACCGCGCCTATTGGAAGACTGCCCGCCGCATGATGCGCGGCGGGTTTTTACATCAATGAATCAATGCAGCTTCATCCGCGGTTCCGTCCCGCGTCCAATGCGGCTGCCGAGCATCAGCATCAGCGTGCGGAACATGCCGTACAGCGCCATCTGGTGCATGCGGTACAGCGAGACGTAGAACATCCGCGCCAGCCAGCCTTCTAGCATCACACTGCCGGTCAGGTTGCCCATCAGATTGCCCACCGCTGAAAACTTCGACAGCGAAATCAGCGAGCCGTAGTCTTTGTAGCGATATTCCGGCAACTCGCCGCCTTCGATGCGCAGCTTCAGCGATTTCACCAGCAGCGACGCTTGCTGGTGCGCGGCCTGGGCCCGTGGCGGGACGTTGCGGTCGGTGCCTTTTTGCGGGCAGGCCGCGCAATCGCCGAAGGCGAAGATATTGTCATCACGCGTCGTCTGCAGCGTTGGGCGCACTTGCAGCTGATTGATGCGGTTGGTTTCCAGCCCGGCGATACCTTCCAGAAACGCCGGAGCGCGAATGCCCGCGGCCCAGACCTTCAATGTCGCCGGAATCAACTGACCGCTCGCCGTCACCAGACCCTCCGCCGTCACTTCACTGACCGCCGAATTGGTCATTACGGTCACGCCCAGTTTCTCAAGCGTCTTGTGTACAGGGGCGCCAATACGCTCGGGCAGCGCAGGCAGCACCCTGGGACCAGCTTCGATCACGGTGATGCGCAGGTTCTCGGGCTTGATGTGACCAAGGCCGTAAGCCGCCAACTCCTGAGCCGCATTGTGCAGTTCAGCGGCCAGTTCCACACCGGTGGCACCCGCTCCAACGATGGCGACGTTGATCTCTTCAATGACATCCGTCTGACTGGCATGGGCCCGCAGATAACGGTTGAGCAACTGCTGATGGAAGCGCTCGGCCTGCTTGCGGGTGTCGAGGAACAGGCAGTGCTCCGCCGCGCCTTTGGTGCCGAAATCATTGGTGGTGCTGCCGACCGAAATCACCAGCGAGTCGTAATCCAGGCTGCGTGCCGGGACCAGTTCGTTGCCGCTCTCATCCAGCGTGGCCGCCAGATGAACCTGCTTGTTCTCGCGGTCCAGGCCTACCATCCGCCCCAGCTGAAACTGAAAGTGGTTCCACTTGGCTTGCGCCACATAGTTCAGCTCGTCCTCATAAGAATTGAGTGAACCGGCGGCCACTTCGTGGAGCAGCGGTTTCCAGATGTGGGTCAGATTGGCGTCCACCAGCGTGATACTGGCGGTGCCTTTCTTGCCAAGGGTTTTACCCAGACGGGTAGCCAGTTCCAGACCACCAGCGCCTCCGCCGACGATCACGATTCGATGAGTCATGGGGATATCTCATAAGGCTTAAGGAATTCTCTTGTGGCTCTATCCGAGCGAGCGCCAGGCAGCTCATAGCGTCAGATAGCTCAGTAAACGGCTCAACAGGCCCAAACCGATGACCACGACAAGCACCACTACAAGGAGCAGCCAGGGCCGAAACGGCCGGCGCTCGACTTGATGCTGCGGCGCTTGAAGGTACTCTTCGACACGCTTCTGGTCGTCGGGGTTCAGGCGGCTGGTCATAAAGCCTCGTCATGAGCGTTGACCGGCGTCAGCGAACGGCGGTCGGCGATGCGTTAACCTCGTTGACGACATGCTCCGGCCAGTGGCTAGCACGGAGATCAACGAGCAATGCCGCTTTGTAACATCCGCGTTGAAATTGCGCCATCACAGGCTGATCCCGACATCGAAGACCACGCTGCGCCCCAGGTTCGTGCGCAGGAAATCCGGCGCATCGGGGTGTGCGAACAACACGCGGGCGAAGGTCGGACCCACCAGGGAAAGCGAGCGCCAACCCTGTCGCAGGTATTCGGTGGGGGGAGGGAAGTGACTGTTCAGATCCAATACCTCGCGCTTGAGACTGGCGAAGGCAATGATGTCCAGCTCACTCAAATCCAGCCCTCGCTCCTTGTAGTTGTGGGCTTTCTTGCGCAAGGTCGGCGCCAGGCGGCGAAGCAGTTCGGACGCGGGAATGCGCTTGGGCTTGGCTTCACGCCGCACCAGTTGACTCAGGGAAAACGCGCTGCGTCGACGTTGCAGTTCTTCACGCCATTCATCATTGAGCCGACGGCCCTCGTCGAGCACGAAGAAGACTTCAAAACACGCATCGCGAAACAGTACGTCCGGCGGTTCCTGCCCTGCGGGCAGGAAATCGTCGGTGCGATGAGGAATGTTCAGGCCTTGCAACAAACGCTGGCACACCCAGCGCTCCCGCTCCCACTTGCGCGCATTGGACAAAAACGCATTGGCTTGCTCGGCCTGGATCGTCAACAGACGTAAGTAGTCGGAGTCATCCATGGGGCAAGCTTAGCGTCCTGACGGGAAGATGAAATACCTGCGTGGACAGAAAGTTGGATGACAGGCAGCGGCTCGCTTTGGCTCTTGAACCTGGCCGCAGGCCATAGGAGCTGCCGGGGCGGTGCTCTACCTGTTCCCACGATCTGCCTGGCAGCGGCAGCAGCATTCATACGATCCGATTGTGCCAGGGATATAGCGCGAATCGGTTTGCTGCCGCTTCGCACTGGGTCGCGGGTAAGCGCCTCCTACAAAGAAAACTTTTTCCTGGCGCAATCCTCGCCACGCCGGCAGAGCTAGACTCACATTTACTCTAACCACCAAACCCCATCATCATGATCGGCGCCCAAGTTCTCAACCCACACACTATGATCATCGCCTGGCTGTTCTACCTGCCGATGCTGCTGTGGGCGATCTGGCGATGCCCCTGGGTCGAATTGTTCACCGACGCACGACGACAGCACCTGCTGTTCGGCACGGTGTTCGCGCTGTTTCTTCTCTGGCTGATGCGCCGCGATTTCAACACCGGTGTCTCATACCACTTCCTCGGCATGACCGCCGTGACGCTTGTGCTGGATTGGCCGCTGGCGATAGTCGGAGGGCTGATTGCGCAACTGGGCATGTTGGCGATGGGGCGGCAGGATTTGGCGCCAATGGGGGTGAACGGCTTGTTGCTTATCGTATTGCCTGTGCTGATCACCGAAGGCTGCTCACTGATCGTCGAGCGCGCCCAACCGAAAAGCCCGTTCACCTACATCTTCTGCTCAGGCTTCTTCGCCGCAGCGCTCGCCGCGTTACTGTGCTTGCTGGTCGCGATGGGGCTGCTCTGGCATGACGGACTGTTCGCCATGCCCGAATGGCTGGGGGACTTCATTGGCTATGTATGGTTGATCGTGTTTCCGGAGGCGTTCATCAACGGAATTATCGTCACCGCCCTGGTGGTGTTCTGCCCCGAGTGGTTGGAAACATTCAATCGCACAAGGTATCTGGCTGCGCCCTGGCCGGATGACAGGAATACCTGAGGGGAAACATGAAGAGCGCTGGCTACTCTTGATGCTGGCTGCAGGCCGTAGGAGTCGGGCTTGCCGACGATCTGCTTTCGATAAAAACAGGACTTGGTAGGCACGCAATGGCTTCTGATGCTGGCCGAAGAGCGTAGGAGCAAGCTTGCTCGCGATCTGTCGCGAAGCGGCAGCAAACCCTGAGCACCTAGTCTGCCTGACTCAACCAACGCGCCTGATTTTACTGTCGGTGCCCGGCAGATCGCTGGCAAGCCGAGCGCCTACGCCTTCGGCAGAGGTAGTTTGGCCCAATCTCGATCAATGCTGCCGCGGATCAAACTCACCCGAAAACAACTCATCCTCCGCATCCGGCGCCACCGGAATCGCATGCTCTTCCGACGCCCAGGCGCCAAGGTCGATCAGCTTGCAGCGGTCCGAACAGAACGGCCGGAATTTGCTCTGCGGCGTCCATTCCACAGGGGCTCCGCAGGTTGGGCAATCGACGGTCATTGGTTGGCTCATGATTGGCCTCCACGCAAAGTTAAATAAAAGTGATGCAGTCGCTCGACTTCGCTTTTCAGCCAGGCAGGGTCGCGATCATTGACGATCACATCATCCGCGCGACTCAGCCGTTCCTCACGACTGGCCTGCGCCTTGAGAATCGCGCGAACCTGCTCTTCATTGGTCTTGTCGCGCAGCACCGTGCGCTCGATCTGCAGCGCTTGCGGCGCATCGATCACCAACACCCGCTGCACCATCTGATGCTGCGAAGTCTCTACCAACAGCGGCGACACCAGAATCGCGTAAGGCGACTGACCGCGCGCCAGATACTGGCGAATCTCTTCGCGAATCAGCGGATGCAACAAGCCTTCAAGCCAGGTTCGTTGCTGCGGATCCTTGAAGATCAGCTCCCGCAGCGCCGCGCGATTCAGCGTGCCATCGGCCTGCAACACCTGCGCGCCGAAGTGCTCGGCAATCAGCGCCAGGGCAGGGCGCCCCGGCTCAACCACCCAACGCGCGGCGTTGTCAGCATCGACCAGATGAACGCCCAGATCGACGAAACATTGCGCAGCCGCACTCTTGCCGCTGCCAATGCCGCCAGTGAGGCCAAGAATCCAGGGTTTTACCGCAGAAGAAATCATCTGAAACCGGCGATCTGCAAATACGAAGTGGTTATTTGATCACCCCAGAGCAATGCGATCCACCCCGCAAGGGCCAGATAGGGGCCGAACGGTATCGGCGTGCTCGTCTCAACGTTGCGCAGCCTCAACAAAATCAGGCCCAAAACCGCGCCGACGATCGACGACAACAAGATCGTCAACGGCAAAATCTGCCAGCCACCCCAGGCACCGAGCATTGCCAGCAACTTGAAATCGCCATACCCCATGCCCTCCTTGCCAGTGATCAGCTTGAACAGCCAGAACACCCCCCACAGCACGAGATACCCCGCCACCGCGCCCCACAACGCATCAAACAGCGAAGCGAACAAACCGTAGGAATTGACGATCAATCCCAGCCACAACAGTGGCAACACAATCGCATCCGGCAACAATTGGTGGTCGGCATCGATCAAACTCATCGACAACAACCCCCAACTCAACACCAACACCGCCCCCGCCTGCCAGCCAAACCCGAAATGCCAGGCCACGAAGGCCGACAACAATCCACACGCCAGTTCCACCAGAGGGTAACGCTTGCTGATCGGCGCTTTGCAACTTGAACATTTACCGCCCAGGAATAAATAGCTGATCACCGGCAGGTTCTCCCACGGGCGGATCTTGTGCGAGCAGTGAGGGCAACGGGAGTGCGGCAGGATCAGGTTAAACGTTTCCGTTTTCGGCTCGGGAGGGAGTTCCAGCACCTCACGGGCTTGGATTTTCCAATCCCGGAGCATCATTTTTGGCAGGCGGTAGATGACGACGTTGAGGAAACTGCCGACGAGTAGGCCTAGGACGAGGACGCATAGGACGAAGGCCAGTGGGGAACTGGCCAGGAGGTCTAAGAAAGGCATACTAGACAGCGTTTCCGAGCTGGAAGATAGGTAGATACATGGCAATAACCAAACCGCCGACAATCACGCCCAATACCGCCATGATCATGGGCTCCATCAGTGCAGTCAGGCTGTCGACCATATTGTCGACTTCGTCCTCATAGTAAGTCGCCACTTTATCCAGCATTGAGTCCAAGGCGCCAGACTCTTCACCGATGGCGGTCATTTGTACTGCCAGCATCGGAAATACGCCGGTGCTACGCATTGAAAAGTTCAGCTGCATGCCTGTAGAGACGTCTTGTTTTACCTTCTGGACGGCGTTTTTAAAAACAATGTTGCCAGTTGCTCCTGCCACGGAATCAAGTGCCTCGACCAAAGGCACGCCAGCAGCAAAAGTAGTGGAAAGCGTGCGGGCATAACGTGCGACTGCTGATTTGTAGAGCAAGGGCCCGATGATAGGAATTTTTAGCAGTAAGCGATCAATCCAGTTTCTGAATTTTTCAGATGTTCGATAGGCTCGTTTAAACGTGATAAGGGTAAGGATCGCCCCGCCAATCAGCATCCACCAGTAATCTTGCACAATCTGCGACAGGCCGATCACCATCATTGTGAATGCTGGCAGTTGAGCGCCGAAGCCTTCGAAGATTGATTGAAACTGGGGTACCACTTTCAGTAAAAGGATGCCTGTCACCACAATTGCTACGACGACTACGGCGATGGGATAAGTCATTGCCTTTTTGATTTTTGCTTTTAGCGATTCAGTTTTTTCTTTGTATGTGGCCACTCGATCCAGCAGCGACTCCAGTGCACCAGCCTGTTCACCAGCATCGACCAGATTGCAGAACAGATCATCGAAGTACTGAGGCTTTTGGCGCAAAGCTGTAGCGAAGCTATGACCTGAAGCGACCTCTTGTTTGATGTCATTCACCAATGTGCGCATGTTCGGGTTGTCAGTGCCCTCACTGATGATGTCAAAGGACTGAAGCAGTGGCACCCCAGCCTTCATCATCGTCGCCATCTGCCGACTGAAAAACGCAATATCCAGCGGCTTGATTTTCTTGCCTTTGCCGAAGATTGAAACGGATTTCTTTTTCACCTTGGTCGGATTTATGCCCTGCTTGCGCAGCTGCGCTTTAACCAACGCCGGATTGTGGCCATTGATTTGGCCAGTGACTTTATTTCCTTTCCTATCCAGCCCTTCCCAAGCATAGACGCTCACTTTTACTGCCTTGGTCGCCATGCTTAATCCTTGGTCACCCGGTTTATTTCTTCTAGGCTGGTCACGCCCTGCATCGCCTTCAAAAGTCCGGAGGTGCGCAGATCATTGAATCCGTCCTTACGCATTTGCTCGGAGATTTCAATCGAGTTGCCTTCCTCCATAATGATGCGTTCCAGCGCTGGCGTGCTTTTCACGACCTCATAAATCCCTACTCGGCCTTTATACCCGCCATTGCATTGCTCGCAGCCCACCGGAGAATAGAGCTTAAATGAGCCGATTTCAGGTTCGGGAAAACCTTCGGCAATCAAAGTCTCTCGAGGGATATCGAATTCTTTTTTGCAGTGGGGACAAAGCTTTCGAGCTAGGCGTTGGGCAATGATGAGGTTAATTGCCGTAGCGATGTTGAATGCAGCTACGCCCATGTGATGAAGGCGGGTCAAAGTTTCTGCCGCGCTGTTGGTGTGCAGCGTCGACAGTACCATGTGACCGGTTTGCGATGCTTTGATGGCTATTTCCGCGGTCTCAAGGTCACGAATTTCACCAACCATTATTACGTCAGGGTCTTGACGTAGAAATGCTCTCAAGGCTTGTGCGAAGTCCATTCCCTGGCGCGGATTGACGTTAACTTGGTTAATGCCTTCCAAGTTGATTTCGACTGGGTCCTCCGCTGTGGATATGTTGATGTCGACGGTATTTAGAATGTTCAACCCGGTATACAGCGAAACAGTTTTACCTGAACCCGTGGGGCCGGTAACCAGAATCATCCCTTGTGGTTGGCGAAGGGCCTCAAGATAGAGGGCTTTTTGTTCAGGCTCATAACCAAGTGCGTCAATACCCATTTGCGCAGTAGTGGGGTCAAGGATCCGCATCACGATTTTCTCACCCCATAGGGTCGGCAACGTGTTCACGCGGAAATCTATAGAACGGTTTTTTGAAATGCGAAGTTTGATACGGCCGTCTTGTGGTTTGCGCCGCTCAGAAATATCAAGGCTTGCCATGACTTTGAGTCGCGCAGCTATTCGACCTGCCAAGTGAGTGGGCGGTTTCGCCACTTCGTGAAGGATGCCATCGGTGCGCAATCTTACACGGAATATTTTTTCGTAAGGCTCGAAATGCAGGTCGGACGAGCCGAGACGGATGGCGTCCATCAGCATCTTGTTTACAAAGCGGACAACCGGAGCGTCATCGGCATCTTGCCCACCAACAGTTGTTTCCTTACTGTCATCGACGGCTTCGATTTCCAACCCCAAATCCACGTCATCCAGCTCTCCCAAGCCGGCATTGCTGTCAAAAAACTTATCAATCGCAGTGGTGAGCTTGTCGTCTTCAACCAGGATCGCTTCGGTCGTCAGACCGGTGCTGAACTGGATATCCGTAATCGCTTGATGATTAGTAGGGTCAGAAATGCCCACAAACAACTTGTTACCACGGCGCCACAAGGGCAGGGCACAATGCTGACGAATTAGCTTTTCACTCACCAGTCCCCTTGGCTGGCTTTCCTTTTCCAACGTCCCGAGATCAAGGAACGGGATACCAAATTGGTCCGACGTGATCTCGGCGAGCGTCAAACTGTTTGAGAGCTTGTTCTCGACGAGATAATGGACAAGCGAAACCTTCTCACGGCGCGCCTGCTCATAGGCCTGCTGCGCAGTTTTTTCGTTGAGTAGCTCAGCAACGACGAGCTGCTTGGCCAAACCGGTTAAGACGACATCAGTCATTACAGCCACCAGATACAGACATTGGACCGTTTATAGCGTAGTCGGGCTTAGCTGCCAAATGAGCTGAAGCGATGTGACGAAAATTGTCAGTAAGTGCTGAGTACGAGATCGTTAGCTGCGCAGAATCCCTTACGCTATCGATAAATCTCATGAAGTCTCATGGATGGCACGAGGCATGCTAGCTCCACCGTGAGCAACACCAAATTGACGCTTGGAGTAGTAGCGATGAATTCACAAAAAGGTTTTACGCTGATTGAATTGATGATCGTGGTAGCGATCGTCGGTATCTTGGCGGCCGTAGCTTTGCCTGCCTATCAGGACTATACGATCCGTGCTCAGGCGACGGAGTTGATGGCTCTAACGGATGGTGCAAAGGTTGCGGTTACTGAGTACTACCAAACCAACGGTAAGTTGCCAGCCACCGCCGATGATGCCGGATATGGCGGAGCATCTGGTAAATACACAGCTTCCGTCGATATCGCAGCAGGTGTGGTTACTGCAACAGCTGGTAATGATGCGAACCCTAAACTAACGGGAACAATCACACTGACGCCTACAACTGACGGAACTAACGACACTTTGGTTTGGTCGTGCGCCGGTACTGTCGATGTGAAATATCGTCCGTCTAGCTGCCGCCCAGCTGCAGCACCGAAAACCTAAGCGCTTACGGGCATAGCATCCTCTAGCTTATGTCCACGCTTTTTCGACACGCCGAAATAGCTCAGTCGGTAGAGCAGCGCACTCGTAACGCGAAGGTCGTAGGTTCGATTCCTATTTTCGGCACCAGCAACACAAAAAGCCCGGTCCTCAAAGCCGGGCTTTTTTGCATCTGCTGAACCTTCCATCACCATGCACCGGGACTCCGCTGGGTCGCACGAACGCCACACATCCCTCGCCGCATCTACCCCCGCAGCGTGAAGCTTTAAAACTTTTCTCAAGTCAGCCGACATAGTCGGGAGCGTGAAGCCCCCGCCCTGTTCTCGATGAATACAGATTCAGGCTGGGTTGCCCGACAGAGCCACCCATTTTTTTACACGGAGTTACCTATGCAGAAATTCTTTCACCTCATCGCGCTTGGCGTATGTGTCGTCGTCTACATCTCAGGATGCTCCACCAAAACGCCTTATTACGCGATGGGCGGTAGTCGCGCAGATGGCACTGTGGATATGGCCTATGACTTCAAACCATTCGAAACAGCTGTCGTTGACCGACATCAGGCCCAGTCGGTTGCCAAGAGCAAATGTCAGGTATGGGGGTATGCAGATGCCGAAATCTTCGGTGGCATGACGCAGAATTGCTATGCGCGGAATGGATTCGGAACTTGTACTCAAGGTCAGGTGATCGAGAAATATCAGTGCCTCGGTGATCTTGGCGCCACCAGGCAGTCGCCACCGTCTCAGCCCCAAGCGCTGCAGCGGGCGCAACCCGCTCAATCTGGTACTGGGAGCAGCGCCCTCGATAAAAAAACCTGGCAGGACCAGCAAATTCAGAAATTGCAGGACTCGGATATTTCATACGAGGAATACCAAGCCCGGTATCGAAAGATAATGGGTGAGTAAGGACCAGAATCTCGTTAAAGCGTGCGGAGCAGTGGAGACGCTGCTGCGGATAGCGGAATTCGAAACGACGAGCGCGCTTGCCCAAGAGGGCAGCGTGTCAGACGCCGGAAATGCTCCTGACACACCACACCCTCGCGCATGCGCGCTCCTACAAGTAAGTTCAGATACTCAACCGCATCGACAGATCCACTGCCTTCACATCCTTGGTCAACGTGCCGATCGAGATGTAGTCCACCCCTGTCTCGGCAATGCTGCGCAAGGTTGCGTCTGTAACCCCGCCGCTGGCTTCGAGCTTGGCGCGGCCGGCGGTTAGGTGGACGGCTTGGCGCATGTCGTCGAGGCTTAGTTCGTCGAGCATGATGATGTCGGCGCCGCCGTCGAGGGCTTGTTTGAGTTCGTCGAGATTTTCGACTTCGATCTCTACCGGTTTGCCGGGGGCAATTTTATGGGCAGCGGTAATGGCTTCGGCGATGCCGCCGCAGGCGGCGATGTGGTTTTCCTTGATCAGGAAGGCGTCGAACAGGCCAATGCGGTGGTTGTGGCAGCCGCCGCAGGTCACGGCGTATTTCTGCGCCAGGCGCAGGCCGGGCAGGGTTTTGCGGGTGTCGAGGAGTTTGACCTGGGTGTCGGCGACCATGTCGGCGTAGTGCTGAGAGCGGGTGGCCACACCGGAGAGCATTTGCAGGAAGTTGAGGGCGCTGCGTTCACCGGTGAGCAGCGAGCGGGCCGGGCCTTCCAGGTGGAACAGCGGCTGATTGGGTTTGACCCGATCACCATCGCCGACTTGCCAGTGCACCGCGACGCGCTGGTCCAACTGACGAAAGACGCTGTCGACCCAGGCCGTGCCAGCGATCACCGCGTCATCGCGGGAGATCACGGTAGCTTTGGCCAGGCGCTCGGCGGGGATCAGCTGCGCGGTAATGTCGCCAGTGCCCACGTCTTCAAGCAACGCGCGGCGCACGTTGGCTTCTATTTCGGTGGTCAGCGAGGCAAGACGTAGATTCGGCATATCGGACTCCACTTACTAAGTGGTCGGAGTATAAGGCAGTGGGCTGTACCAACCCACCTGTCTGTTGCCACTCAACCGAATGCATCGTCTGCACTTTGTCGGTTTTTCTGCCGTTGATGCGATGAAACGGGGTTTTCGCGGTCTATCGCCGCACATGCCGCTTCGTCTACTCCTATTATTCCACTCAAGGCGAAGAGTCTGCTGGCGAGCAGATGCGTTTTGAAAGATACTTCGCCTTGTATTTGGCGTCATAGGTTTGGCGCTCTGTCTGTCTACCCAGGGACTACAAAAATTCGAGATGCATCCAATAGAGGTCGATCCTCCGTTGGTGATGATATTGTGTCTGTCGCAGTGGCTGTTTTGAGTGATGTTTGACGAGGAGTCCTTGATGCAGAACGACAGTAAAGTGGTGCCTTTGAGCAAGACGGGTCCGGATCAACCGGGGTCTTCGCCTGTCGCTCGGCTGCCCGTCGTTCTTCTGCAGGTGCGGGACAAGGCTGCCCAGCAGCTCAAGGAAAGCTTGCAGACGCTGTTCGATAATGCCGATGACACGCTGTTCGAGATGGCGGATCGGGCGCATAACAATGCCGAGCAGAATATCTTTTTCGAAGCGATGCGTGATTTGCGGCTGAAGCGCAAGAGCATCGAGCGCAATTTCCTGGACAAATTCTTCGAGGCGTTTCTGCGCCTTGGTCAGTATGAGGTCGCCGAGCCGATCCTCTCTGAGCCTGTTTCCTTCGACAAACTCGCACTGGTCCATAACGATGACCTGGAGCGCACCGTGGCCGTCGATACGATGGTGACCAAGGTGATCAGTCGCGACGGGGTGGCGTTGAGTCAGCTGACCACGCGCCTGAACGAGTTGATCCCGCAGCCGTTGACCGACGAGACCAATCCGTTGGGTCCGACGTTGCTGTGTGATTTCTTCCTGCAGGCCGGTCGTAACCTGGGCGTCGAAATCAAGGTCAAGCTGATCATTCTCAAACTGTTTGAAAAATACGCCCTGGCCGACGCCGATGAATTGTACGAGGCCGCCAACCAGTTGCTGATCGCCGCCGGTGTGTTGCCGGATCTGAAAGTGCTGCCGTCCCGTCGTTCGACCGATCGAGCGGCCAGTGCGGCAGTCCACCCCGAAACGTTGCGTGCCGAGAATGCGGCGCTGGTCCAGGCGGCAGAGAAGCTCGACCAGAGCGTACAGGAAGTGTTTTCTGCCTTGCAGGAGCTCTTGGTCTACGTGCGGGGCAACTTGACGCCGCTGCCGAAGAATGCAACCGAGGCCAGACCGATTTCCAGTCAGGATCTGCTGCGTCTTCTGTCGCATCTGCAGCAGTATGTGCCACGCGCCGAGGCGCCGGATGACTTTGATCTGCGCACGCAACTTGAGCAACTGATCGGTCGTGTCAGTGCACGCAGCGGGAAATTCCGCACCGTGGGCACCATCGATGAAGACGTGATCAACCTGATTTCGATGCTGTTCGAATTCATCCTCGACGACCGTAACCTGCCGGGTTCGCTGCGGGCGTTGATCGGTCGGCTGCAGATCCCGATGCTCAAAGTCGCGGTCATCGACAAGAGCTTTTTCAGCCGCGGCAGTCATCCAGCGCGGCGCCTGCTCAACGAGATCGCTTCGGCGGCGTTGGGTTGGGGCGGGCGCGATGATAGCCAGCGCGATTCTCTGTACACACGAATCGACCAGATAGTGCAGCGGCTGCTGCATGACTTCGTCGATGATCCGGCGATATTCACCGAGTTGCTGGTGGACTTCCTGGCCTTCACCAGCGATGAACGTCGTCGCAGCGAATTGCTCGAACAGCGCACCCGCGATGCCGAAGAGGGCCGTGCATTGGCGGAACTGGCTCGGCAGCGCGTGCAGCAGGCGCTCAATGATCGTTTGCTCGGCAAGACGTTGCCCGAGGTGGTCGTGCGTCTGTTGCAGGAAGCCTGGAGCAAGGTGTTGTTGTTGACTTGTCTCAAGCATGGCGAGCAGTCCAGCGAGTGGAAGGCGGGATTGCAGGCGATGGACGATCTGATCTGGAGTGTCGAGCCGCACGATGAGCCGGATGCGCGCCAGCGTCTGCTGGAATTGGTGCCGGGCCTGCTCAAGTCCCTGCGCGACGGCCTGAGCAGTGCCGCGTTCGACCCGTTCGCCACCAGCGAATTCTTCAGCCAACTGGAAGCTCTGCACGTCCAAGCCTTTAATCATGTTGCGCGCACATCGGACGAGGGCGCGCCGCACGAAAGCGACGAGGCGGCTTTCAGCGTGACTGACGAGGGGCCGTCGATGATGGCGGTGGTGGAAGAGATCGTATTGGTCGCACCGGGCGAGCAAGTGCTGAGTGAGCCTTCGCTGTATCTGCCGGAGAACGACGAAGGTCTGATGCAAGTCGACAAGTTGCGGCTGGGCAGTTGGGTCGAGATCCAGGAGGACGAAGAACACAAGCTGCGCTGCAAGCTAGCAGCGATCGTCGAGCCGAGCGGGCGCTATGTCTTCGTCAACCGTACCGGGATGAAAGTGCTGGAGAAAACCCGCATGGGGCTGGCTGTCGAATTTCGTCGCGGGACGATTCGCGTGCTGGACGACTCGCTGCTGTTCGACCGGGCGCTGGAATCGGTGCTGGGTAATCTGCGCAAGCTTAAAGGCTGAGGCGTCTAAATTGCGCTTCGAATCGACGCAACTCTGCTGGCTGCGTACGTCTCACTTCCACAGGTGAAGTGTGTGATGCCGATGCGCGCTCGCGCAGGAAGACCTCGGCTTCATGTCACCGATTCCCACATCCTTTGCTATCGCGGGCATACTGGCCGCTGTCGATTCATGTTCTAAGGACCCTCCATGCAATTGGACTCCGCCACGGGCTGGTGCCACGGCGCGCACCACTGTCCTTCGCCCAATTTCAATGCCCGCCCCGAAGCGGAGATTTCGCTGCTGATAATCCACAACATCAGCCTGCCGCCCGCGCAGTTCAAGACGGGCAAGGTTCAGGAGTTCTTTCAGAACCGGCTGGATGTCACAGAGCATCCTTATTTTGAAGGCATCGCTGAACTGCGGGTTTCCGCGCATTTCCTGATTGAACGTGATGGCGAACTGACGCAGTTCGTTTCCTGTCTGGATCGTGCCTGGCATGCCGGTGTTTCGATGTTCGAGGGCCGGGAGACGTGCAATGACTTCTCTATCGGCATCGAGCTGGAAGGCACCGATGATCAGCCGTTCACAGACGCCCAATACGCGGCGTTGATCGTCCTGACCCGCCAGCTGCGGTCGGCGTGGCCGGCGATTACCTCGCAACGAATCTGCGGGCACAGCGACGTTGCCCCCGGACGCAAGACCGATCCGGGTCCATGCTTTGACTGGGCACGGTTTCGTTCGGCTTTGCAGGATTGAATCAAGGAGCAGGTGATGAGTTTTTTGGTGTTGCTGTTGGCAGTGTGGATCGAGAAGTTCTCCGCCCTGCGTCAGCGTGTTCAACGTGACGCGCCCTGGCTCAGTCAGTTGGGGCGGCTTGAGTCCAGCCCGCGCACGGCCAAACGCCCGTGGTGGATTCTAACGCTAACGGTGTTGTTGCCATTGTTGGTGCTGGCGCTGGTTCTGGTGATCATCGGCTCCGTTGCCTATGGGTGGCTGGCGCTGCCGATTCATCTTCTGGTGCTGATCTACAGCCTGGGGCGCGGCAATGTGAAAGCCAATCTTGGCTCGTTCCGCGATGCCTGCCGGCGTGGTGATCAGGAAGCGGCGGTGCTGGTCGCCCATCGTGATCTGGGCGTCGAGGCCGAAGACGAAGAGCAGTTGCTCGGTGGCGTGCAGACGTATTTGTTGTGGCAGGTCTATCAGGGTTTCTTCGCGGTGATCTTCTGGTACTTCGTGCTGGGACCGGTGGCGGCGCTGGCCTACCGACTGTTGGCTTTGGCTTCCGAACATGGCAAGACCCCAGCGCTGGTGGAGCGTGCGACCCAGCTGCGCCATGCGTTCGATTGGGTACCCGTGCGACTGCTGGCGGCGAGTTTCGCGCTGGTCGGCAACTTCGTAGCGGTCAGCCGAGTGATGCTCAGTGAGCTGCTGAACTGGGATATCAGTGCCTCGGCGTTGATCACCAAAGCAGGCTGTGTGGCCGGCGAAGTGCCCGCGCCGGTCGTGGGGGTCGAGGGCGTGAACAGTCTGGACGTGCTCTGGGAGCTGCTCATCCGCGCAGCGATCGTGTGGTATGCCGGGTTTGCGTTGTGGACGCTGTTTGTTTGAGGTCTTGCGCAAAATATTGGCTGGCATTAAATCTCGTGGGAGCTAATTCATTCGCGAGAGGACCGGGCAGACGACGGATTGTGTCGGATGTATCTCCGGGTCGCGAATGAATTCGCTCCCACAGTGTCCTCATCACTATCTGAAATCTGTGACGCCTTCTGAATCATCCATCCCCCGCCAAGGAGAACCACATGTCGTACCCGCGAATCGAGAGGATCCTGATCACCAACGATGACGGCATCGATGCCCCGGGGCTTGAGGTCCTGGAAGCGGTGGCCCGGGAGTTGGCGGATGAAGTCTGGGTCGTCGCGCCGGAGCAGGATCAGAGCGGGATTTCCCACGCCCTGAGTATCCATCATCCATTACGGGTCAAGGCCCGGGGCGAGCGACGCTTTTCGGTATCCGGCACTCCGGCTGATTGCGTGGCCATCGGCTTGCGTCAGTTGATGGACAATCCACCGCGACTGCTGCTCTCAGGGATCAACAAAGGCGCCAATCTGGGCGTCGAAACCATGTTTTCCGGAACAGTCGGCGCAGCCATGGCGGGCCTGCTGTTGGGTGTGCCTTCGATTGCCTTGAGCCAGTTCTTCACCCGTCGCGACGCGGTGAAGTGGGACACGGCCAGAGCGCTGGCACCTGATGTGATACGCAGGCTGATCGGCATGGAGTGGGCAGCGGATGTCTGCCTGAATGTCAATTTTCCAGACGTCGCGCCGCAAGAGGCCGGTCCGTTGCAGATCACCCGGCAAGGCGTCGGGCGAATGGACGGCCTGAACATCACCCAGCGCACCGACATGCGAGAGCAGGGTTATTACTGGCTGAATATCGATCGTCACGAGCGCCCGGACTTCGAAGACAGCGAAACCTTCGTCGTCACGCGAGGTGGCGTTTCAGCGACCCCGCTGCGTTTCGAGCGCACTGACCTGGACGTGATGGCGCGCTTGAAAAGCAGCCTTCCCGACTGACACACGACACCTTCATGGCTCGCCAGCGGTAGCGATCTCACCAATGCCACCGCCAGCGAGCCATACCGTGCAAGAGCGATGGCTTTGCCAACTCGGCCAGTCAGTGAGTCAACTTCTTGTCCACCCATCCACTTCGAACTTGCACGGCAATTCATCAAGTTGTTTTCCATCGCTATTCTTTTTGAAGTTATAAAAAGATGGCTCTTGGCTATCCGGTTTTATAGACAGACTTTCTTGCTTAGTTAAAAACCTTTGCTATAGCTAAAAGCCTCACTTCTCCTAACGAGGCAACGGAATGTCAGTCGCAAAGAAAATGAGCGTGGGACAACTGACAATGTTGACGGCGGTCAACATGTTGGGATCCGGCATTGTGTTATTGCCAACCAAACTCGCTGAAGTCGGTGGCATCTCCATCCTGTCCTGGTTGGTCACCGCCACCGGTTCGCTGGCCCTGGCGTATGCTTTCGCCCGTTGCGGCATGCTCAGCCGCAAGACTGGCGGCATGGGCGGCTATGCCGAATACACCTTTGGCAAGTCCGGCAACTACATCACTAACTACACCTATGGCCTGTCGTTGTTGATTGCGAATGTGGCCATCAGTATTACCGCAGTGGGTTATATCCAGACGCTATTCGATATAAAACTTGATTCTCTGCAAGTCGGATTGGCGACTATCGCTTTGTTGTGGATTACCACCATCGCCAACTTCGGCGGAGCGAGTATTACCGGCAGGATCGGCGCTGTTACGGTCTGGGGTGTTATTGCGCCGGTGGTGCTGGTGTCGACCATCGGCTGGTTCTGGTTCGACAGCAGCATCTACGCCGCGGGCTGGAATCCCCACGACAAAACCTGGTTCGAGGCTGCCGGCGCGTCGGTGGCGATCACGCTGTGGGCATTTCTCGGCCTCGAGTCGGCTTGCGCCAACGGCGATGCGGTGGAAAATCCCGAGAAGAACGTGCCCATCGCCGTATTGGGTGGGACATTAGGCGCTGCGGTGATCTACATCGTGTCCACCAACGTCATCGCCGGGATTGTCGAGAATGCCGAGCTTGTGTCGTCCACCGCGCCGTTCGGCCTGGTGTTCGCCAGGATGTTCAATCCCATGATCGGCAACATCGTCATGGGCCTGATGGTACTGGCGTGCATCGGCTCGCTGCTGGGTTGGCAGTTCACTGTCGCGCAGGTGTTCAAAAGCTCGGCCGACACCGGTTACTTCCTGCCTATCTTCGCCAAGGCCAACAAGCACGGCGTGCCGATCATCAGCATGTTGATCCTGCTGGCGATGCAGACGGCCATGGCGCTGCTGACCATCAGCCCGGATCTGGCCAAGCAGTTCGACACTCTGGTGAACCTCGCAGTGGTGACCAATCTGGTGCCGTACATCTTGTCGATGGCGACATTGATGACGCTGCAGCAGGTCTCCAATGTGCCGGCCAACAAGGCACTTATCACCAACATCGTTGCCTACATTGCGGCGGCCTACAGTTATCTGGCGCTGTACAGCTCCGGCGCTCAGGCGCTGATGCTCGGCGGGGTGGCGACCATTGTCGGCTACACGCTGTTCGGCTTCGTCAATACACGCCTGATCAGGCTGGAGGCCGTGAACAACAGCGTGCCGACCCAGACCGTCGCGGCGCAGCACATCGTTGGCCAAGCCATTCCCGTGAATAACCTGGCGCTCAATGGCAGGACTGCCGTTCAATGAAACAGCGCAACACTGGAGACTCAATCATGACGGAATACAGACACCTGCTCGGCATGCTGGCGCTATTGGTCACCAAGCAACCCGACAAACGCAGCGTGTTCGGCCGGGCCTTGATCCAGCTGATCAGTGATGTCGAAGAACGCTCCATCAGCGTGCTCACCTCGGAGAGCCTGAGCGATGCCAAATCGATCCTAAGCACCGATCCGGCCGTTCAGTGCGTGCTGCTCAGCTGGGAAATGGACGAGAGCCCGGACCATCAGGAATGCATCGATCTGCTCACCACATTGCGCGAACGCAACACCCGCGTGCCGGTGTTCTTGATCAGCGATCGCAGCACGGCGTCCAACGTCCCGCTGATCGTTATGCAGCACGCCGACGACTTCATCTGGCTGCCCGAAGACACCAGCCGCTTCCTCAGCGGGCGCATCCTGGCTGCCATCGAGCGTTATCGTCAGGCCGTGTTGCCACCGATGTTCGGCGCGCTACTCAAGTTCGCCCGTAGCTACGAATATTCGTGGCACACGCCGGGCCACGCGGGCGGTACGGCGTTTCTGAAAAGCACGGCGGGTCGGGCGTTCTACGAATTCTTTGGCGAAAATCTGCTGCGCTCGGACCTGTCGATCTCCGTTGGCGAGTTGGGTTCTTTGCTCGACCACAGCGGTCCGATCGGCCAGGGGGAGCGCTACGCAGCGAAAGTGTTCGGCGCCCATCGCACGTACTACGTGACCAATGGCTCGTCGATGTCCAACCGCGTCATCCTCATGGCCAGCGTGACCCGCGATCAGATCGCCCTGTGTGATCGCAATTGCCACAAGTCCGCCGAGCATGCGATGACGTTGTCAGGCGCGATCCCGACCTATCTGGTGCCGACCCGCAACCGCTTCGGCATCATCGGCCCGATCCTGCCGCAGACCCTGAGTGCCGAAGGTGTCAAAGCGGCGATCGCCAACAACCCGCTGGTCAGGAGTGACATCGATCCGACGCCCGTCCACGCCATCGTCACCAACTCCACCTACGATGGCCTGACCTACAACGTCACTCGCGTCGAAGAGCTGCTGGGGCAGAGCGTCGACCGCCTGCATTTCGACGAGGCCTGGTACGGCTATGCGCGGTTCAACCCGCTGTACAAAGACCGCTTCGCGATGCATGGCAGCCCGGACGATCACGACGCATCCAGGCCGACGGTGTTCGCCACGCAATCCACTCACAAGTTGCTGGCGGCACTGTCACAGGCCTCGATGATTCATGTGCGCAACGGGCGCAATCCGATTCCTCACGGGCGGTTCAATGAGTCGTACATGATGCACGCCTCGACCTCGCCGAATTACGCGATCATGGCCTCGTGCGACGTCAGCTCCGCAATGATGGAAGCTCCCAGCGGGCAGATCCTGACTAACGAATCCATCGAGGAAGCCATCGCATTTCGCCAAGTCATTTCGCGGATGCAGAGTGAAATGCTCGGTAACGATGACTGGTTCTTCTCGTGCTGGCAGCCGCCGTCGGTATCGGTGGATGCGACCTCGATTCCTTTCCACGAAGTCGATCCGCTGAAGCTCAAGACAGACCCCAACTGCTGGGTCCTGCACCCCAACGAGGTCTGGCACGGCTTCGGCGACATCGAAGACGGCTACTGTATGCTCGACCCGATCAAGGTCTCGATTCTCAGTCCGGGCATGGGCGACGACGGCAATCTGCTGGATTTCGGCATCCCGGCGTGTGTACTGAGCGCATATCTGGGGCACCAGGGGATCGTGGTCGAAAAAACCACTGACTTCACCATTCTGTTCCTGTTTTCCATCGGCATCACCAAAGGCAAATGGGGCACGCTGGTCAACGCGTTGCTGGACTTCAAGCGGGACTACGACACCAACCTGGAACTGGAGCTGTGCTTGCCCGACCTGCTCACGGCCAATCAGCAGCGCTATGCGGGAATGGGGTTAAAGGATCTGGCCGAGGAAATCTTCGCGGCCATGAAGAAAACCAAAACCACGGCGACCATGGCCCAGGCTTTCGGCACGCTGCCGACGGCGGAATTCAGCCCGGTCGAAGCCTACGAGAAACTGGTCAGGAATGAGGTCGAGCAAGTGACCTTGGAAGAGGCCGCCGGACGCATCGCAGCGACAGGCATCGTGCCGTATCCACCGGGAATTCCGCTGCTGATGCCGGGCGAACATGCTGGGCCGTCGGATGGGGCTGTGCTGGCTTACCTCAAGGCGCTGGAGAGTTTCGACAAGTCATTTCCGGGCTTTACCCATGACACGCACGGCATTGAAAACGAGGCGGGGGTTTATCGGTTGTTGGTGTTGAAGTGATATTGGGCTGAAATCGATATAAAGCTGTGGAGCGAATTCATTCGCGAGGTTGGTACAGCCTATACATCTTTGTCGGCTGACCGATTTTCGCGAATGAATTCGATCCCACAGGGATCTCGCTGTGACGATCAGCTCAGTTGCTCTGAATCTTCTGCAACGCCTGCTGCGTCAACGAAACGCACTCCCTCGCACCATCATCGCTATGCCGCGCCTGTGCAGCCTCCGCGCGGTGAACGGTGGTGTCGACGTCGCTCTTCACGGCATCGTTGAGATTAGGTTTGGCCACTTTTGCATCTCGGACTTTGCTCAGATTCATCTGACACTGGCTGTCATTGTCGTTGGCAGCCGCTACGAATGGCAGGGCAAGTGCAGTCAGGAGCAGGCCGGTGAGCAGGGCGTGTTTCATGTGTTTTTCCGCAGAAAGGTAGGTAAGGGGTTCGGGATCTGTACGAACCTGCTGCATGAGACAGCGGATTTCAGATTTCTGCCAGCTAGCGCCCCGCTTCAATCGCAAATCTTTCACGCGTTCCCGCTGGACGGCAGGCCACTGCGCTACCATGGCGCAGCGTTTCTCAAGCCAGAAGCATGAAGCAAGACACCGAGCCGTATCGATGGACATTGACCTCGCCCGTACCTTTCTCGAAATCGTTCGCCTTGGCAGCCTGATGGCCGCAGCCGAAAAGCTGCACGTCACCCAGACCGCCATCACCGCCCGCGTGCAGAAGCTGGAAGGCCACCTGAACTGCAAGCTGTTCATCCGCAATCGGACCGGCGCGAAACTGACATCCGACGGCGAAGCATTCGTGGTGTTTGCCAATCAACTGGTGCAGACCTGGGAAGCCGCGCGACGCGACCTGCCGCTGCCGGATGGTTACCGCCATGTGCTGCGTGTGGGGGCCGAGATGAGCCTGTGCAATCCGCTGATGCTCAGCTGGGTGCGCGAGATCAGGAGCGCGATTCCCGACTATGCATTGCATTCGCAGGTCAAGGATGGCGATGCGTTGATGAAAGACATCGAACGCGGTGTGCTGGATGCCGCGCTGGTCTATCAGCCGGCGTACTGGCCAGGGCTCCAGGTTGAAGAATTGTTGGAAGAAAAGCTGATTCTGGTGCGCGTCGTCGGCAAGCCCGAGCCTTACGTTTACATCGATTGGGGCCCTGCTTTCCGTCAGCAGCATGACGCGGCGATGCCGGAAAAGTCCAAAGCGGCTGTGGCCTTCAACCTAGGCCCTTTTGCGCTGCAGTACATTCTCGACAACGGCGGCGCCGGTTACTTTCGCACGCGGGTGGTTCAGTCCTACCTGGATCGCGGAATTTTCGAGCGAGTGCCGTTGGCGCCCGAGTTCAGCTACCCGACGTATCTGGTGTATTCGCGGGAAAATCCCTCATCGACCCTGCAACGAGCGCTTGAGTTGCTGCGGGAAATTGCCAAAGAGGACGGCGACTGGTCGCAGCGCTGGGATCCGTTGATCTAGGCATATCGCGATCTTCTGTGGGAGCGAATTCAGGATTACTTGTAGTCCAGCGGGGTAGGTCAATCCACCAAACTGATGATGCCAATCACCTTGCGATCAGCATCCAGCACTGGCAGATATTTGCCGCCATGTCTGGCCAGCATGTTCATTGCGTCCGCCACCGAGTGCTCAAGGGACAGGCTCTGCGTGCTGCGGGTGATGATCCGAGTGGTGTCGATGTCCGTGCGGTTGCGATGCTGAGCGTTGGCTTCGGTTTTGTGCAGAATCGCCTGCAGATCCTCTCGTGATACATCGACGAACGCCCCTACATCATCCAGAGCTTTTTCCAGGTCTTGGCTGTTGAAGCCGCTGTGTACGGCGTGCGTGCTCGTATCGGTGTCGACCTCGGTTCGGGCGTGGGGTTTGGGGTAACGCACCCGCGTGAGGTTGTTGTAGATCAATGCGGTGATCAGCAGACACGCAGCGTTTAGCATCACCGGAAGCAGCACCTGCAACCCCAGCGCTGAAAGCTCGTGTTTCGAGGTGACAATGCTGATCGCCACCGCAGCGCCCGGTGGATGCAGGCAACGGCAGATGCACATGATCACGATCGCCGAACACACCGCAGCACTTGCGGCGCTGACGGTATTGCCGAACAGCCGGATACACGCCAGCGCAACCAGAGCCGAGATCAGATAACTGCCAATGATCGACCAGGGCTGAGCCAGCGCGCCGGTCGATACTGCGAACAGCAGCACGGCTGACGCCCCGATCGGGCCGAGCAAGTGCAACGTCACGTCGATGCCGAATAGGTGGCGACTCAGCAATGCGCTGAGAAAAATGCCCAGACAAGCGCCCAAGGCAGCACGGGACCATTCAGCAGGACGGGTATTGAGCGAATGAGGAATGAAACTGCGCAGAAGCGTTTTCAAGCGGGACAATTCCGGGATGAAAAAAAAGGAGCTGGCCGGTGAAGGCGAAGCTCCGCACAAAAGGGGCAAGTGCCAGATTTCAAAAAGGGCAGCACGACGGTGGGAAGCTGTTGCGGCAACTCCCCGGTCGCGTTGAAGCACACCGATTGTGGTTAGAAAGAACGCTTGAGACAAATTCGAAATAATGCAGTTTCAGTTCAATAATTTTGAATTAAAGGTAGATAGGCCATCCATCTGCGCTGAAAATCCAAGTAACCCTGAAGTTAATTCATCATGCTTCCACATGCGGCGCTGGTAATCCCGCTTTGGGCTGAGCGTCGAATGTCTTCCTGGAATTGCGAAACCCATCGGCGTTTACGCCACCAGGTCCACAGTGGACAGGCCATTAACGTGGTTGATTTCCAGCGCTGGGCTCGCAGCAACCTGCGTTAAATACCCTGTGATTACAGACTGCGCGACTGAGCCGACTGACGTGTTCTTTGGGCAGGTCGCGCGGCTTCGGCGTCCAGCAGATGCATGGTCAACACATCAGTCAGAAAACGGAACTGATCGTTGAAACCCACCACTTCATTGCTGAAGTGGTTTTCCGCCGCAGGCATCATGAAGGCACCGAAACGATTGTCCTCAATCAGGTTGTGACGGTTTTTGCGAGTGACGACATGTTGTGAGTAGTAGTTATTTCCAAATTTGGGAAAACTAACGTGCAGGGTGACGTCTCGGGTCATGTCGAGTGCTCCGCATCAAACAGAAAGTCGAAGGGTAAAAGGTGCTGATAAGTGTCAGCTACTTGGCCTTAGTTGGCCGGTGCCATAACACGATTAACATTTTCGTCTGCCGTGTCTTGCACGGAATCCAGCGCGAAAAGTTTGAGGGCGACGACGTAGCTGGTGAGAGCTGTCAGCGTCAAGCAAGTCAGAAGATGAATAATCATTTTTCCTGCCCTCGTTCGTGTGTGGGTATGAGGCGATGGTACGCCTCTGGATTTTGAGCGGAAGGCAATCGCGAGAATGTTGGTTATCGATGGGAATGATGGTGGATGAGGGAACGATAATGATCGTTCCCCTTCAAGCGCGAATGGTCTCGCCATACCGGTACGTCGCCAAACACGCCAGCAGCAAGCCGCTCAGTGCGACGAGGCCACCCACCAGCCCGATATTGGCAATGCCCAACTGGCTGATCACCATGCTGCCCAGCAGCGCGCCGCCGCCGATGCCGATGTTGTAGATGCCAGAGTGCAGTGACATGGCCACGTCCGTGGCGTCCGGCGCCATGGCCAAAACCTTGGCCTGCATGACCAGGCCGAAGCACATGATCGCCATGCCCCAAACGATACTCAGCGTCGCAATCCACGAAGCCTTGCCGGACAGCGGCAGCAGCAGAACCAGACACAACGCCAACGCCCCAATCGCCGTAATCAACAAACCCCGTGGATAACGGTTGTTGTAGCGGCTGAACACGATGGAGCCGAGGATGCCAGCACCGCCGAACAGCAAAAGGACGACGGTAATCATGCCACCGTCCATCTTCCCGACAATCTGTGCGAACGGCTCGATGTAACTGTAGGCGGTGAACTGGGCGGTGATCACCAGCGCGGTCAGCATATACAGGGACACCAGCGCCGGACGCTTGAACAGAATCGGCAGGCTGCGCAGAGAACCGGAATTCTGGCTTGGCAGCAGCGGCAGCGACTTGATCAGCACCAGCACGGTAAGGCTCGCGGCGCCTGCAATAGCCAGGAACGTCGTACGCCAGCCCAGCGCTTCACCCAGCACACGGCCCAGCGGAATACCCAACACCATCGCCAGCGAAGTGCCGGTCGCGAGCAACCCCAGCGCCTGTACCTGCTTGCCCGCAGGCGCAACGCGTACCGCCAGAGAAGCCGTGATCGACCAGAACACGGCATGCGACAGCGCAATGCCAACGCGGCTGACCAATAACATGCCAAAGCTCGACGCAACGCTCGACATCACATGGCTGACGATGAACAGGGCGAATACGAATGTCAGCAATTTGCGGCGCTCGATGTTGCGCGTCATGAGCATCATCGGCAACGACGTCAGAGACACGATCCACGCATAAACCGTCAACATCAGGCCGACTTGCGCGGTAGTCATATCGAAGCTGTGGCCGATGGCGCTCAGCAAGCCGACCGGCACGAACTCGGTGGTGTTGAAGATAAAAGCCGCCAGGGCCAGCGCGATTACGCTGAGCCAACTTCCAGTGCGAGCATCGGTGGTGTTCATTTAAGGACGCGTCAGCCTCAAGGAGAAAATCCGTACGACAGGGCCGCCGAACTCACATATCAAAATGCCGACAAGCAGAAACGCCGCGCAGGGCTTTTAAACCGAGGCGGTGCATGCGGTCAGCAAAATATTATGAGTATGAGAGGGTGCGGCCAGATGAGGTGCAGTCTACGCGCTTGTTAACGTTGTCACAACGAGCCACACCTGCGTCAAAATGCCCATGTGCGCATCGGCTCAACTTGACAGGTCTCGCCCGGTATCCTTAGCTCAAAAACAGGAGTATTAACTCGGTGCCATCTGACGCATTAGGCAGCGGTCATTAAAAGGAAGTAATCCGCTTCGGGCTATGCCTGAAGGAGTATTGTCATGAAGCAGCCCATTAGGGCGGGCGTCAGCAATATTCTCTATATGTCTTGCGTATCTATGTTGTTATTGCCAGTCACGGAGATTAAAGCAGCCTGCACACTGACACCCGGTGCAGGCGATGACAGTTACGTCTGCGACAGTGGTAGCAATCCATCCCTTACCGACTTATCGGGCAACAACAGTCTGAGCTTCCCGGCAGCGGGAGCCGGGACCGTCTACGGTAATGTGCGGTTTGGTCCCGGGGCGGATCTTTTGCTGATGGACTCTGGCGCGATCCAGGGTTCCGTTAATCTCGGGGATGGCGCCAATGTGCTTCGAATGAGCGCCGGCACTATCGCCGGTGCCGTCGTACAGGGAGCGGCGCCCGATATTTTCCAGATGACCGGAGGCTCGATCCAGTCATTGGCCCAGGGAGATAGCCGCGACACGTTTTTCATGAGCGGTGGCACCATCGTCGGGGCCTTCGAAGACGGCGATGTGGCGACCATGACCGGCGGCACAATTGGCCGTGTCGACATGAAGCTCGATAACAATATCTTCGACATGTCCAACGGCCAGATTCTCGGCAATCTGGTGGCCGGCTTTGGCCGTGACACCATCAGCATCTCCGGTGGCACCATCGGTGGCAATGTCAGCGTCAGCGGTGGCAATGACAGCATCAGCGTGACGGGCGGCGTGATTTCCGGAGAGATTCGCGCCAGCGCCGGCAACGACACATTCAACTGGGATGGTGCAGGGCAGATCAAATCGTCGGTGCTGATGGGTGATGGCGACGATATAGCGCGTGTCGCCAACCTTGCGGAAAGCACGCTGGGCGCAACGCCTTGGGTCGATGGAGGCCTGGGCGCTGATAGCCTGACCTTCAGCAACACTTCATCAGCCAACCCGTCGCGTTACATCGGTTGGGAGACAATCAATCTCAACGATCAGTCGACTCTTAACCTCGGCGCAGGCGGCTTTTTCCTAGGTGACAGCACGAGTACCACCGGCACGTTCAATATCGATAGCTCCAGCGCGCTGGCAGCGACCCAAGGCGCGATCCGTCCCTATGAGGCAGACCGATTAGCCACGCTCAACAACGCCGGGTTCATCGATATGACCAGCGGCAGCTCGGTTGCCGGCGATACGCTCGCCGTATACGGCAACTATGTCGGCCAGGGAGGGCAATTGCTGGTGCAAACCGTGCTCGGTGATGACACTTCCGCGAGCGACAAGCTGGTCGTGTCCCAAGGCTCGATCAGCGGCAACACGCAGTTGCGCGTGACAAATCTGGGAGGCCAGGGCGGGCTGACGCGAGCTAACGGCATCGAAGTCGTTCAGGCGCTCAATGGGGCCACCAGTACCACTGACGCCTTTGCCTTGAAAGGCTCACTGTCGGCAGGCGCCTATCAGTACTACCTGTTCAAAGGCGGTGTGACTGCGGGGACCGAGAACAATTGGTATCTGCGATCTTCGGTGGCTGCGGTGGGAGTACTCGGCGCTCCGCCTGCGCCGCCAGTCACAGTGGTGCCCCCTGTCACCACGCCCGTGGCCGCGCCCCCTCCGGTGGTCGGCCCCGACGAACCGCCGGTAGAACCCCCGACCTCCACCCCGGTTGCACCTCCCGACCCCCCGACTGTGCCATCAACCGCACAGGCTGCTACTTCGCCGGAACCCGCAGCCACCACACCCGCCGTGCCGCAAGCCACTCCTGGCGCCGATCCGATCCCGCTTTATCGCCTTGAAGTGCCGGTGTATTCGGTCATCGTGCCTGCGGCGCAAATGATGGCGTTGTCTGCGTTGGGTACATTTCATGACCGCCAGGGCGAACAAAGCCTGTTGACCGAAACGGGAGCAGTGCCTGCCGGCTGGGCACGCCTCTATGGCAGCGATATGAGAAAAACTTGGTCAGGCACCGCATCCCCGCGCTTTGACGGCTCAAGCCAGGGTTATCAGATCGGCCATGATCTCTACGCCTCAACGTCGGATTCCGGCCTACTGCAGCGCTTCGGATTTTTTGTCGGGCAGAGCCGGTTACGTGGCGACGTCGATGGCTTCGCCGAAGGCTTCCAGCACCGTAAGGCCGGTCACCTGAAGCTTGAAGGTGATCATTACGGCGCCTACTGGACCCTCTCGGCCCCCCAAGGCTGGTATCTCGACGCCGTGGCAATGGGCACCCGCCTCAACGGTACCAACCGCTCCGACCGCGGGGTCAAACTCGATACCGAGGGCCGCGCCGTCACGCTCTCGCTGGAAAGCGGCTACCCCCTGCCGATCTCCGAACACTGGGCGGTCGAACCGCAGGTTCAGGTCATCCACCAGAGCGTGGACCTCGACAAGCAGAACGACGGCATCTCCGACGTTGCCTTCGACTCTCAGGACTACTGGACTGGCCGCGTCGGCGCTCGGCTCAAAGGGCGTTATCTGGTCAACGACACGCCGGTAGAGCCCTATGTTCGCGCCAACGGTTGGCACACCTTCGCGGGTAAAGACACTGTCACCTACAACGGCTTGGACCGAATCAAGAGCGAACATAAGTCCTCCAGCGCCGATGTGGGGGCTGGTGTGGCGGCGAGGTTGTCGTCGAGTGTGAGTGTGTATCTTGCGGTGGATTACGACACGAATCTGGATAGTGAATCGCTGGAGAATGTGAGTGGGACTTTGGGGGTTAGGGTGAGTTGGTGAGTCCTGCAAAGGGGCGACGGTTTCTCTGTTAGCTCCCCTCTGGCGCTTCATCAGACACGTCTGGCTGGCGCGTATTACCGTCTAAATGAGTGTCCAGTTCATAGGCTGCTACAACAGAATCCTCCAATCAAGCGGGGTACAACCCCGATGAGCACGCCGTGCATAGTTTAACGGGTGCCCACCCGTGCATTAGCAACTCAGTTGTCAGGACGCCGATCCAAGTTGCCTCTCGATAGGTACGGTTCGAGCGCTGATTTCGTCCCCCGTATGCTGTGTGGTCACGGTTTCGATCAGTACGATGCCGCATTCTTCCGGCGCGACTGGGTTGTGTCGGGTGCCCTTGGGGATAACGCAAAATTCTCCAGGCCGAAGGATGACGTCTCTATCCTCCAGTTGGATTTTAAGGACGCCATACACCACCATAAACATCTCATCCTCATCGGCATGGGAATGCCACATCAGCTCACCCTTGAGCTTCGCCACTTTGATGTACTGGTCATTGACCAACCCAATGACCTGCGGTGACCAATGCTGTGTGACCTTGGCCAACGCTGACTCGATGCTTGTGCTGTTCCCGCTGAGGTTCATGAGAGACGCTCCGTAAAAAGGAAGATAACTTTACGTCGAGGCGATAACGCACCATATCGAATGTTTATAATGACGCCATTAGTAACAGTAATGGCCGCTAGCATGCCTAAACCTCGCACCATCGATCTCGTCCTGCTTCGTGCTTTTGTCACTGTGGCCCAGACGGGTAGCATCAGCAGTGCCGCGCGCCAACTGCATCTGACACAGGGAGGCATCAGCCAGCAGGTAAAGCGGCTTGAAAGCTTTTTCGCCTGTCAGCTGCTGGAGCGAGATGTCCGTGGGACTCGGCTTACAGGGCGTGGAATGGATTTCTTGCCCAAGGCGCAGCGGCTCCTTGATCTCAACGATAGCCTCTGCGAAGAAATGACCGACTCGGATATAACGGAAACGGTTAGAGTTGGTGTCCCTTATGATATGGCGGGATCACATTTTGCTCCTGTTCTAAAAAGCTTTTCCCAGAAACGTCGGAACGTTGAAGTCATCGTTGTATCAGGCTCATCAGTTGACCTGATGAATGATTTCTCCAAGGGGCTAATCGATTTGACCGTCAGTCAGTGCCCTGAATACGAGGGAGTGGGAGAGCGTCTTTCGCGGGAGCCTTTAGTTTGGATAGGTACTTCAGATGACCTGTTTTTACATAGGCCATTGCCGTTATGTTTCGTGACGCCGACTTGCATGTTTCGCCGCACTGTCTTTTCCCGGCTTGGGGAGGCGAAGATCGGCTGGCGTGTGATATTTGAAAATGCCTCAGTCGACACAACCCTTGCTACCGTACGAAGTGGTCTCGCGCTGACGCCTTGGCTTCGCTCCCTTGTGCCAGACGGTTTTCAAATACTAACGGCGGATTCGGGACTGCCCTTGTTGCCCGACTTCGCAATCGAGCTTCACGTCTCGCAAAACGCCAGCGATAGCGCATTAGATATGGCAGAGATCATTCGGCAGCACTACCTTTAGGGCGCAGCGACTCATCAGCGACGATGGACATGCGGTATGTGATTTAGTACTCCAAGCCGACCAGGAGAAATGTTCAACTACCAGATGGCTGCCTGGGGGCTTGAAACGACGTTGGTCAAAGCGTATGTCAGTCTCGCGCCCCGCATGCATGATCTTACTCAATGAATCGATTACGACCAGCCATAACGGCGAAGAATATCTGCAAGCCAGCCGCCGCCAAAAGCATCCACAGTGACACCTGCCAGGTGCCAAAAATGCTGTGCAGCCAACCCGCCAGAAATGGGCCTGCCGATCCCAGGCCATAGCCCACACACTGCGCCATTGCCGATAGCGAACTTGCTTGATGGTGATCACGAACCCGCAGACCGAATAAAGTCAGGCATGTGACCATGGACATACCTGCCCCGCCTCCTGCGATCAACAACCACACCAATGACAGAGAAGGAGCCCAGACCAGGCCCGCCATACCTACCGTAATCGCCAGCGAGCACACAAATCCCAGTAGCCGCTGATCCTTTAAGCGCTTGATCGCAACGGAAGTAGACAGGTTAGCCACGACCGCGACTGCTTGATAAGCCAACAAATGTAGTCCCGACTCGGAGGCCCCTATCCCCACGGAATTTGCCATCGCGGGATACCAGTCAATCAAGGTGTAGAAGGTCACGGTCTGCAAAGCCATGAACATCGACACTTGCCAGGCTATAGCACTTCCCCAGACGGATTTTGCGGCACGCGGCGCCGGCGCTGCGACACGACCCTGAGCATGCCTCAGGTGAGGTAGCCAGCAGACAATAGCTACAAATGCGAGGACGAACCACACGCCCAACGAAACCTTCCAGGTGTAATCCGTTAGCGAGGACAGCGGCGCTGACAGCCCACTTGCAAGTGCCGCCATCAACGCCATGGTCGCGGCATAAAGGCCAATACATAAGGCCGCGTGACTTGGGAAATCCCTTTTCACTAGCGGCACGATCAGCACGTTGGCTGTAGCGATACCACCACCAATGAGAAGCGTGCCGACCCACAGTTCCGTGAAAGTACCGCTGGAGCGGATAAGGCAACCGACGGCGATGAGGCACAGCGCACCAAACAAAGCCTGTTCCAGGCCGAAACGTCGAGTGAGCCATGGGGCCAGTGGCGAAGCAGAGGCGAACATCAGCAGTGGCAGTGCGTTCAGGAAACCTGCAGCCGCCGCGCTTAACGCAAAATACTGCTGGACTTGATCTAAAACCGGGCCCAGCGATGTGATCGGCGCGCGCAAATTAGCAGCGATCAACAGAACGCCAAGCAACAAGGATGAGGTAAATATAGATGTTCCGACGCGAACGGCCGGTGAGGGGGACGTCATAGACACCACGCACAACTTAAGGACGGATTTGTCCTATGGTTGCGTTGGTTGACGTTAACGCTTACGCAAAGCGCTCTGGAGCGCAATGTCTATCAACAATCGTACTAAAACGACATTATTCACTTCAACCGGTGGGACAATTTGCCGCATCTTGTGGTTTTTTGATGGATGAGCCAGGCAAGAGCAATCTTGTGGGCTCACTTCGGCATATACCGCAGCTGCCATCCTCGTGGAATAGCTGCAGACGCGACGCCCACTAATATTGTGATAACCCCGCTGATTAACATCGCCTTGAGACCGAGAGAGCGGGCCATGGCCCCTCCAATCACGGCGCCCGAGAGCATTCCAGTCCATGGAACCAACTGGACGCGCCACCCATTGCGCTGTTCCCCCAGCAGGAAGCGCCCCAAGCCGCGCCCAAACCGCGACAGGGCTCCGGTCACGTAGGTCAGTCCGATCGGCAGGCCGTTCACCTCCTCGACGACGGCATTGATCATACCCATGGCAAGCACGGCCAACAGCAGGACCGCTGCGCCCTCAGCGAAAAGCCCGCAGAGGCAGAGGAGCAACCCAATGCAAAAAAGCAGAGGCCATGCGCGGCGTCCAAAGAGCCTGGCAGCGAGGACACCAAAGACATTGCCCGCGACGAACGCTGCTACGAGGAAGGCAATGTGAGCGGAGAGGATGTAGTTATCCGTACTCAATGACACGGCGAGACGTGTGGTATTCCCGCTCATAAATGAGACAAAGTCGCCGGTAACCACGAAGCCAATGGCGTCCGTCATACCGGCGATGAATGAAAGACTTGCTACAAAGCAGAGACCTATCCGTCCTCGAAAACGAGATAAGTGCCTGGCCCTCGGCCCTAGATATTTGGACTCTGGAAGCACCGTGACCTCAATGTTGGGTGTATGGGAGGCGTAACACGTGTTCGCTGTATGCGGACTTTATAGCTCTTTGCAGCTTCTGCACAATCAGACGGAAGAGCGCGGGACGATGCTGGAGAGTCCTATTCAGGGGGGTACGGGGAATCTACCACTGGTGCTGGCCGCCTTGGCCCGACGAGCTTGTTGGCGGATGCTCTCACCGTATAGCAATTAAGGTCGGATGCGTGATCGGACCCTTGTTTCCTATCGAACTCACGCTGTTTAACAACTGATCCGCTAGCGGTACTGACTTAGACAAACCGTAATTTTCGAGCGCTGATCGCGCTCACAACCGGGATCATTCGGCACGAGATCGGCGGTGTGCCGTATGCTACAACCGTCATTGCAGAGGGCGATGGTATGAGCGAGATCAGGACGATAAGCAAACGTCTTCGGAATTAATTCAGCTAACCGAGTTAAATCCATTGCCAGAACGTTCCGATCTTCACCATTGCCCCAGGTATCGCAGCCACAAGATCTTCCCAGTAACAACCGGATGCGTCTTGGCCCATTCGATAAGCGCGAGCTGTCATTAAGCTCGCATTCTGGAGCCAAAACAGCCACAAAAGGCACAAAAAAGCACTTGCGTTAAACGGTAAGTTCTTGATTTGGAACGATTATTTGATGGGCCGGGGTAATCTGAACAGGCACTGTAACTTGTTGATTTAAAGATAAAATATCGGTTTTGTTTTTTAGTTGGAATGCCATTTGGAATGCCAATGAGATTTGCTTGGTACCTTATGGCTGCGTGATGGAGTCGGTTAGATCAGTCTTGCTTCAATCAGTGTGTGCATTTTAAGAGCATCGCTGATGGCTTTCTCGATTTCTCTAGTCTTTTTCTTCACCTCAGATTGCAGTGTCGCCTGGTCTCCTTCGAAGCCTGGATCAGCCTGCTCCAAGGTGAGCTCCCACATTGACAGAATCGTGGCCAGTCGTTCGATCTGTCTCACTGCTTCGCGGTGCTGAGCCTTCCAGCGATCATCAAGCTGCTTCACTCGTTTGCGTTCAAAATCCAAGGCGTCGCGAAGCAACTGCTCTCGTTCATGGTGTTCCTCAAGCAATTTCCTCGCGCCATTGAGGAGATCGGCGACTAAAGCAGTCTCCGTCATTTTCAGTTTTTTTGCGCTAATGCTGATGGCCTTTTTGGTATCAGTCGGGAGTGTGAACGAGTAGGGCTTCCTTTTATTACCTGCGTTCAATGATCGATGTCGATGCTGCCGAAGGGCGTTCCTTAGGCGCGTCACGAACTCTAGGCCGCCACGAGTTTCCTGCAGATACGCAATCGCGTCAGCAACCATTCCATAGCTAAGTTCCTTTCCTCGAGTTGCGTATTTGAGACTGGTTTGTATTCCTTCGTCGGAGGTTTGCTGCATGTAGCGATAGGCCCACTCCCACTCACCTCCCTCCTTTCGCAACCATCGGGGTCTACCTGCGTTCCCGGTCATCGCCCTTCCTTCCGCTAATTTTCGTCGATTAATTCTAGGGCTAAATCTCTCCTGTCGCCATCGTTTGTAAATGCGTTACTCGTAACGTTATGCGGTAACTCTAATCAGATTTATTCAGGGTGTATAATCTGTAATTTAAATCTGGATTATCAAAGAATGACCCTGCGTATTCAGCCCCTCCTACAGAAGCTGACTGATTGTGGACCTGAGGCGCGATTCATATTGGAAGCCATTGCAAGGGGCGGCTCGTATGGTAGTAGTGCTGGCGAGTGCTTGCGAGGCAAGCTGCTTGCGAAACAGCTCCACATGGTGGAAGGAATAGTCACTGCTGCCTTGGGGGAACTCGTGGCGGTTGGTGTGGTGGAACGTTTGGAGTCGGCCCTTGCCGGAAAAGGTCGGCCAAAGATCAGTTATCAAGTTGCTCCGCAGTCGCTGGCCACTCTTGAGGGTCAACAATGTTCACATGCCTCTCACCCGGAACATCTGAAGCGGCTTTTTTCTGGAGCTGATATCCCGGCAGAGATATTGGGGGCGCAGCCGAAGCCCCAAAGGGAGAGGTCGACAGTTACCAAGCTTGGAAAACCTGCGCCTCCGGGGGCTCGTAGCAGGTTGAGTATCTGTAATCGATTGCTGCTGGGGGCATTGCTCGCAAATGCCGATCAATTTGGTGTTGTGACAGGGCTCAGCAACTTGGACCTGAGACGAATGACAGGACTCGACTCCGAGAGTTTGAGTCATCGGCTCCAGCGTCTTAGGGGAGTGGGCTTGATTCGCAGCTACGTACCCGGAGTGACAAGTTCGGTTTTTCGTACCAAGAAGGTCAACAGCTCGTATTTCCTCAACCTAAATCATCCAGGCTATGGCTTGAGTGGCGAAGGTGCGGTTCTGGTGCACTGGCTGCCGCAGTCCAAAGTTCGGAACGATGCTTTCGGTGTGTTGTTACGGGACATTCATGGTCTTCGCCGTCCACCCGCGTTGAACCGCGCAGAGACACCCAAGGCGGCTCTTCACTTTCTAGCTCGTGAACGGCGATCTGTTTTGGAAGTCTTGCGGCTCATGCTCTATCGATGCGCCTCCGAATTGCTCTCGCGCCACTGGTTTGAGCTCGGTTGTGAAGGTTCGGTCGATCCTGGCTGGCTTAGGGAGCGGATTGAGGCAGACCTGCAAAGGCCACCCGGTTTGGGAAAGGGAGAGGTCGAGTCTGATTGGGCGTGGAAGGTTGTCATCGACCATTTTTGCAAACTGGTTTCTGGGATTGCGCAGGCGTACAGAGCGAGGTTTGGTGCGGCGAATTGGATCGGGTTCGACTTGGCGGATCTCAGTATCCTGCCAGTGTTGGAGGGCGAAGGTGACGAAATCATGGTGCTGCTCCTGCAGCCACGACCGGTGGATATTTCCACATGCACAATTCTGAGGGAGTCTCAACGTGGTGAGTTGGCCATCGAGAGCTGGGGGGAAGAGTCGGAAATGCCGCTGGACTATCGCTTCGTTTGCGGGTTGTTGACGCCGCCAGCGCGACGGTTACTGAAAAGGTAAGTCATTTTTTACCGCACCTGCAGATCCTTTGAACGAATACGAGGAGCCCCGTTCATGAGGATCATTCGCCTGAAAGAAGTCATCGACTCGACTGGCCTAGCACGGTCGACCATCTACAAGTACATCGGGGAAGGCACCTTCCCAAAACCGGTATCACTGGGCGACCGCTGCGTCGGCTGGGTCGACAGCGAGGTGCACGATTGGATCTTGGCAAGGATCGAGGAGCGTGATCTTGCAGAGGGCATTGCAGTACGGTCCACCGGTCACCTGAGTATGGCCAGCTAGAACTGATCATAAGCGCCATGACCGGCTACGGTTGGTCATGGCGCTTATGCCGCTTGGGTAATGCAATTTTCTCAGCTAACTCTTCCATGAAGCGGTTTGGAAAATTTCCCGGTAGGCACGGCAATGTTGCTCCCCGTTGCACGGCCTGGCCGAAATGATCGGCAATGAGCTGAGTTGCATCTATTGATATAGTTATTAACTATCAGTCAATGGTAATTCAATAGCTAAACGCATTCAGTCTGATCAGCACCCACTGCATCGACAGGGATGGGCATCAGTAATTTAGAACTACCACGGGACCTGCTATGCCAATAACCAAGCAGGTACCCAACCATGATCAATCGCAAGACCAACACCTACCTTTCCCAATCTGACATTACCCTTCAGATCGAGCGACTCGTCCAGGCCATCGAAGATTCCGATTCACCGGCATACCGAATCAAGCAAGCCCGCACAGGTTACGAGCGTGTCGAAGAGACCAAGCTCTCTCGGTACTTCACACATATCAAGCAGATGTACGACCTGTTCGATGATCGAGTGCCCTACGACTACAGCGAACACCTACAAGCGTTTTTGGAAGCCTGCCAGGACATTGGGCTTGAGCGTAACCCTGATGGCCCTGCCTGTCTGAATGAGCGGGGTACGGCCTGGCTCGATCATCACCGCAGCATGAACGTCCTGGTTGCCCGTATCCGTCAGTTGACCTGTGAACGATGGTATCTCCGTAGGAAAGATGATCTCCGTCACCAAGCTATAAAGCAGGGGATCCAAGCCTGCGACTACGTCGATGCCTTATGGGAACTCTACTCGCGCATCACCATCGTCAGGGTAGATTTCCACTACCGTTCCGAGGCGCAGGCCAGGCTGCGAGTGGAACATGTGTTTGAGGATATGAAGCAACTGATTGCCCAGCATAGGCGCAATCCAATCTTCGACCACCTAATCGGTCATATGTACTCGGTGGAGCAAGGGGATCGGAATGATGGTGGGGGCTACCACATTCATGCTGCCTACTTCTTCAATGGTAACGAGGTGCGTGGAGATGTCTTCAAGGCCATTAAGCTCGGCGAGTTGTGGGAAGACATCACGCATGGGCAGGGCTACATGTACAGCTGCAACCACGATAAGGATCAGTACGGTGACGAGTGTGGTATCGGTCGCATCGAGAGGAGTGATCGAGCGATTCGGCGCCATGTCCACAAGGTGGTGAAGTATCTCGTCAAAGATGCTCAGCACCTGCGCTTGAGGCCTGAGGGCGCTCGATGCCTGCGGACTGGTCAGCTGAAACGTCCTCGTCGAGGGTAGCGGGCAGCGTAATCGTGCAGGTGCAGGGTTCAAGCTGAGCCAGAATCCAGGGGGCTTGATGTGCATGCCTCCCCTGGAACAGTGGCTCAATCGTCTCAGTGGCAGTGGGTTGGCAGTGAGCCGATGTGACGTCAATGTGTGGGTCTAGTGATTGCGAAGACGGTCTAGGTCGCTCTTGGTACGGCTGCGAATGGTGAGGTCATCGCTGGCGTCTTTCTGCACGACCGAAAAGAAACCGAAATTGGTAAATAGCCACATGTTGAGATCCCTCGCTGGGGTGGGGGTCAGGCAGCGCAGTGCCTGAAGATTGCATTAGGCTATTACAAATCAAAATGATCGGTAAATATCGTTTTTATGATTTTTGGTTGCTGGCGTTGTGATCGCAATTTATGCTGTCCACCGCTTTCACCACTACCAGCGTAGCCATGATCACTGAAGCTCTCTTGCAGCTAACGCAAGCCCAACGCGACCGCCTGGCTTACCTCGAATTGCGTCTGCGGTTTGTCGGAGAGATAGGGCGACAGGATCTGATTCAGCGTTTCGGCATTCAAACGGCTGCAGCCACGCGCGATCTCGCCACCTATCGCGAGCTGGCAGGTAACAACCTGGCGTATGACCGTAGTAGCAAAATCTATACGCCGACCAAAGAGTTTCGACCGATCTTCACCTTCTCCGCTGACCGGGTACTGGCCTGGCTCGCAGAAGGGTTTGGCGATGGCGAGCCGGCGAGCAGTGCGCCGGGAGTCTCCTGCGTAACGTCCGGACGGCTTACCCAGCCGGATCTGGACACGCTGGGTGTGGTGACCCGCGCCATCTATCACCGCTGCCCTCTACAAGTGGAGTACCACTCCCTGGCCAGCGGCAAGACCCAGAGAGAAATTGTTCCGTTTGCCTTGATCGATACGGGCCTGCGCTGGCACGTGCGTGGCTATGATCGCAAGCGCGAGGCATTTCGGGACTTCGTGATCACCCGCATCAGACGGCCAAAGCTGCTGGCGGAGTCTAAAGTCGCTGAACACGAGCGCCCAGAACAGGATGTCCAGTGGAGCCGGATACTGGAGGTCGAGTTGGTGCCTCACCCGGATCAACCGCACTCGGATATCACTGAGATGGACTACGGCATGAGCAGTGGGGCATTGCGTTTACGCCTGCGCGGTGCCACCGCTGGTTATGTACTGCGCAAATGGAGCGTCGACTGCTCGCCGGATCATCGGCTGCATGATCCGGAATACCGCCTTTGGCTGAAAGACCCTCTATTGCTTTATGGGGTTGAAACGGCGTTGCTGGCTCCAGGTTACCGAACAGGGTGAGCAAGTAATTACACACAAACAGTGATTAATCACCCTTGGCTCCGTTGCCTCTGATAGCCGAGGTAAGGTCGTTAAGTTCTCTTTGCCTGTCATGGCTGGAAGGCCTCAAGTTAAAAGGAATTGTTTTTCCAATGATCTACAGCCCCTACCAAGCCAAGTATTTTGCTCACTTCTTAACGCGTGAAGGTATCGGTGCCGACGAGTCTTTGACCCAGTCCTTGTCTTCGGCGCGTGTGGATCTGAACCCGCACCAGGTCGATGCGGCTATGTTTGCCTTGCGTTCGCCCTTATCCAAAGGCGTGCTACTGGCAGATGAGGTAGGGCTTGGCAAAACCATCGAGGCGGCGTTAGTGCTCAGCCAGCGTTGGTGGGAGCAGCGCCGAAACCTTCTGTTGGTTGTGCCGGCCTCTCTTCGCAAGCAATGGGCCACGGAGCTCCGTGAAAAGTTCTCATTGCCCTCGGTCATTCTTGATGCCAAGCGCCTTAAAGACTTGTCGGCCAGCGGGCAACCCAATCCCATTGGGCGTAAGGAAGGCATCATCATCGTCTCTTACGAATATGCCGCTCGTATCGCCCATCAGCTGCAAAAGGTTGCTTGGGATCTGGTCGTGTTTGATGAGGCGCACAAGCTGCGTAACGTCTTTAAGGCGGCTAACAATTCCCGAGCAGCGGTCCTGCGCGATGCCTTACAGGGTTGTCAGAAGCTTTTGCTGACGGCAACGCCGTTGCAGAACAACCTGATGGAGCTCTATGGTCTCGTTACGATCATTGATGAGGCTTACTTTGGTTCGGAGCAGGCCTTTAAGGCCGAGTTCGGAGGCAAGGGCAATCTTGCCGCTATGACCTTGCTACAGAATCGTTTGGAGCCCATCTGCAAGCGCACCTTGCGCCGTCAGGTCCAAAAGGCTGGACTGATCAACTACACCAACCGCTTGCCGAAAACCTTTGACTTTACCCCCAGCAAGCTTGAGCTGGATCTGTACGAGTCAGTGTCGGCGTACCTGCAAAACCCAGACACCCTTGCCCTAGGTAGAAATGGCCGTCACCTGGTGACCTTGTCCCTGCGCAAGATCCTAGGTTCATCCTCATTTGCCATTGCCAAAACCTTGGACAAGATGGTCAACCGCCTGCAAGCCAAGCTAGTGGTTGATGACGACACCCTAGATGATCTTGATGGCTTTGCTGAGGACGCCGAGGATTGGCGCGATGCTGGTTCTATCGCCGCAACCGAGGCGGATGCTGTCGAAGACCATACGGATGATGATCTTGATGAAATTGATCCGAAAAAGCTTCAGGTCGAGATCGCCGAGCTGACGCATTACCGGGATATCGCGACCTCAATTAGCGACAACGCTAAAGGGCGAGCGCTCTTGGAGTGCTTGCCCATCGTTATGGCCGAGATGGAAACCAAAGGCGGTCAGCGCAAGGCCGTGGTATTTACCGAGTCCGTGCGTACCCAAGCCTACTTGCGTGATCTGCTGGAGCAAAATGGCTTTGCCGGTCAAACCGTAGTTCTCAACGGCTCAAACACTGATAAAGACAGCGCAGCCCTCTACAAAGCCTGGCTTACCAAAAATAAAGGCACTGAGGTTGTCTCCGGCTCTAAAACTGCCGATATGAAAGCGGCCATTGTCGATGCTTTCAAACATGACCGCTCAATCCTCATTTCCACGGAGTCCGGTGCCGAGGGTATCAACCTGCAGTTTTGCTCGCTGCTAATCAACTATGACTTGCCCTGGAATCCCCAGCGGGTTGAACAGCGCATTGGTCGTTGCCACCGCTACGGGCAAAAGATCGACGTTACCGTCATCAACTTCCTCAATCGCAAGAACCAGGCTGAAGAGCGAATTCACCAGCTCCTAGAGCAGAAGTTCAAGCTATTTGAGGGTGTGTTTGGCTCATCCGATGAAGTGTTGGGCGCCATTGAGTCTGGTGTGGATATCGAACGTCGTATTCTGGAGATCGTCCAGACGTGCCGCTCGAACGACGAAATCAATGAGGCTTTCGATAAGCTGCAAGAAGAGTTCAGTGTCGAGATTGATGCGGCCAAACAGGATGCACGCAACAAAATATTGGCTGAGATGGACGAAAAGGTGATTGAGCGCCTGATGAGCCGTAAGGAAGGCGTTCATGCCGCCCTTGGCGACTTCCGTAGGGCGCTGCTGACCCTTGCCCGTGCTGAGCTACCCGAGGCCCACTTTCATCCGGACCATGCCGAACGTTTTGATTATCAAGGCAGCACTTGGTCGACCGAGTGGCCTGAGGCAGAGGATAACGGCTGGCGCTTCTTCCGCTTGGGCGATGGAGGCCTAGCAGACAAGCTGATGGCGCAGGCTAAAGCGCGATTAACTCCCATGGCCGCGCTTGAGTTTGACTACAGCGCCTATGCTGGCAATCTGGGGGATGTGGCCTGCTTGCGTGGTCAATCAGGCTGGATGCGACTCTCGCGACTCACATTACAAACACCTGCTCGTACCTGGGATGAGCTGATCTGCGCAGCCTTCATTGATGACGGCAGCATGCTTGACCTGAGTACCGCCGAACGCTTGCTGCATATTCCTGCCCGAGAGCTTGGCGCACTGGTGGGGCAGGCGCCCGAGGAAGAATTGGCGGGCGTTACTGAGGCGCGGCAAACGGCGCTTGTCGGGCATGCACAAGAGCGTTTGGGTGAGTTTCTCAACGAAGAAGAAGACCGCCTGGATGCGTGGCGCAATGACGCCCGCGTAGCCTACGACCAGCAGATCAAAGAGCTGACCAAACAGGCCAACGAGAAGAACAAACTTGCTCGTGCAACCGCTAATCTGGCCGCCAAGCTTGAGCTACAGCACGAAGCAAAAGCCTTAAAGCGCCAAGTGGATGAGCTACAACATCAGCTCTATACCCGCCTGAGTGAGATCGATAGTGAGCGTGAAGCCATGCTCGACACCATTGCTGAACAACTTAACTTGACGCCACAGGTGGACCACCTGTTTACGATTCGATGGAGCCTGATCTAATGGCCGGTAAAACCAAACTTGAACTGACTTGGATTGGCAAAGACGATCGCCCGCGCCTAGAACCGCGCATCCTGATTGAAGAGCCCGAGTTTTCCTATCACGCAGAAGCACGGCGTGAGGGTGATCAGTTCGACAATATGCTGATCCATGGGGACAATTTGCTGGCGCTAAAAGCGCTGGAGACTGACTCTAATGTGCGCGGCAGGGTGAAGTGTATTTACATTGATCCGCCATTTAACACTCAACAGGCGTTTGAGAATTATGATGACGGAATTGAACACTCTCTTTGGCTATCTCTAATGCGAGAGAGGTGCATTATTTTGCATCGTCTTTTATCTGAAGATGGGTCGATGTTCGTCCATATCGACGATAACGAGTTGGGATACATCATTCCCGTGCTGGATGAAATATTCGGAAGACGCAATCGTATTAACGTGATTACGTTTAAACAAAGTTCTGTTTCTGGTCCGAAGGCTGGGAATAAAGGAATTGTTACAACAAATAACTTTATAATTTACTATGCTAAGAATAGGGATAAGTGGACTCCTGGGCGGGTCTATACAGCCATAGGTAGAGACGATCGTTACAGTAAGATTATTAAAAATAACGAAAGCCCTTTTTTTGAATGGCAACTCGAAAGCTTAAAGGATGAATTTTGCCGTGAGAAATGCGTTCAAAATTGGAGCGAAGCAAAAAAGAAATTTGCTGACAAGATAGAGAGCAGACTTGAGGAGTTCGTGTTGCAGAGGGCTGCGAGGGTGGTTAGGACGGCGCGTGTAGCCCCTAAAGACGTGAATGAAGACGCACGTGATGCACTGGCTCAGTCAAACTCTGTACCAAACAGGGTCTTTTGTTCTCAGCGAGAGGGAAAAGAGCCGTATTACTTCATTAATGGAGAGCAGCTAATTTTTTACAGTGCAAAGATAAAAACTTTAGACGGAAAGATTACGACTGCAGCGCCGCTAACCAATCTGTGGGATGATCTTCTTTCTAACAATCTTCATGCCGAAGGTGGTGTTTCATTTCCCAATGGAAAAAAGCCTGAGGCACTTATAAAGAGATGTTTAGAGCTTGCTACTTCAGAGGGAGATCTTGTGCTCGATAGCTTTGGGGGCTCTGGGTCCACTGCCGCCGTAGCGCACAAAATGAAAAGGCGTTGGATAGTGGTGGAACTCGGCGAGCAAGCAGTAACACATATTCAACCCAGACTGAAGCGAATAGTGGCTGGCCAAGATAATACTGGTATTTCAAATGCCATGAATTGGGTGGGCGGTGGTGGCTACCGCTTCTTCAAACTTGCCCCCTCCCTTTTGCAAAAGGACAAATGGGGTAATTTGGTTATAAATAAAGACTACAATCCAGAAATGCTGACAGAGGCAATGTGCAAGCATTTCAACTACATCTACGCGCCATCCACCGAGCAGTACTGGATGCACGGCAAGGCCACAGAAAACGCGTTTATCTATGTCACGACTAACAGTTTGACCTTTGATCAGCTCAAGGTCCTGTCTGATGAGGTAGGGGAAGAGCGCAGCCTGCTAGTTTGCTGTATGGCCTATGAGGCCGCTGGCGATAACTTAACGAACCTAACTATCAAGAAAATCCCCCGTGTGGTGCTGGATCGTTGCGAGTGGGGTAAAGACGATTACTCCTTAAAAATCGCAGCCTTGCCTCTGGAAGACGAAGAGCCTGACGAGCCCGAAGAAGCAGATGCCAAGCAGAACAAATCAAAAAAAAATAAAGCATCGGTAGCGCAGACCAGCCTATTCGATGGCTCTGAGGAAAACTGAGATGACTGAACTCAACAAGGATCGTGTAGTTGCCCAAATTAGTCAGCGTCTCTCGTTACGCAAGCCTCAAGCAGAGGCGCTTCGGCGCCTCGATACCATCGTAGGGCTTATTGATCCGAAAAAGGGCACTGATGTCGAGGCCGCTCGGGAGCAGGTGCGTCAGGCATTCGGTGAGGTTACTGATGCGGACTTTGCAGATTTTGAACGTGACTTCCCGTCGGTTTGTTTCTCCGTTGCCACCGGCGTCGGCAAGACCCGTTTAATGGGCGCGTTCATCAGTTATTTGCACATGATCGGTAAGAGCCGAAATTTTTTCATTCTGGCACCAAACCTGACGATCTATGAGAAGTTGCTGTTCGATTTCGATCCGCGCAGCCCCAAATATGTGTTCAAGGGCATTGATGCCTTTGCCCATAACCCGCCTTTGATTGTTAACGCTGAAAACTATGAAGAAGGCCGTGGTGTGCGCGGCGCGGATTTATTTGGCCGTGAAAGTGTGATCATCAATATCTTCAACATTTCGAAGATCAACTCCGAGGTAAGAGGCGGTGCCGCCCCTCGTATCAAACGCCTTCAGGAGTACATTGGCGACAGCTATTTCTCGTACCTGTCTGAGCTTGATGATTTGGTACTGCTGATGGATGAAGCGCACCGTTATCGTGGCAGTGCCGGATTCAAGGCCATTGCCGAGTTGCAGCCCATTATGGGCCTTGAGGTGACGGCGACGCCGAAAACTACAGGTAGCAAGCCTCAGCCATTTAAAAACGTGGTGTACCGCTACGAGCTGCCGGATGCGATGGAAGACGGATATGTGAAGGAGCCTGCCATTGGTACTCGGGCGAACTTTAATCCGAAGTCAGTCGATGCCGATGCGCTGGAACGCATCATGCTTGAGGACGGAATTAACTATCACGAGCATGTCAAGGTAGCGCTGGAAACCTACGCCAAAAACTACGACAAGCCGGTAGTGCGACCGTTTATGCTGGTAGTGACCAAGGACACCACGCACGCCTCCGAGGTAAGACAGTTTGTGGAGTCGGACGGTTTTTTCGGTGGCCGTTACAAAGGCCGTGTTATCGAAATCCACTCAAAAACGTCCGGGGAAGAGAGTGACGAGAATGCGCAGCGCTTGCTGAACATCGAAAAAAGCGGCGATACCGACATCGTTATTCACGTTAACAAACTCAAAGAAGGCTGGGACGTTACCAACCTGTTCACCATTGTTCCATTTCGTGCCTCAGCTTCCGATATTCTGACCGAGCAAACCTTGGGGCGTGGCCTGCGCTTACCTTATGGCAAGCGCACGGGGGTGGCTGAAGTCGATCAGCTCACCGTTATTGCCCACGACCGCTTCAGTGAACTGATTGAATTGGCCAAAACGGAAAACGGCGTTACCAAGAAACTTAAGCAAGTTTTTATTGGTGAGGACGGTGACGTGACCTCAACGAAACCTGAGGCCGTCACTACGCCAAATGTGGTGCAGCACTTGGTGCAATCCATGCTGCCGAAAGCAGAAGGTAGTGAAAAAAGTACTGCTTACAAAATTCCTGCTCCCTCGAGCCCTGCCGGTGTGGCTGAAGCGCCTGCGCCTTTTATTCTGCAAACAGCGCAAGAAGTGGAAGTGGCTGAGAAGACCCTTCAGATTGTGGTTCAGCAGACCGCTAAACAAGTAGGAAGCCTTGCGGATATCAATAAGCCGGAAGTGCAAGCCGCTATTGTTCAGGCCATTCAAGCGGAGCAAAAACCGCAAGCTGAGATATTTCCGGTTGAAACGCTGAAAATTGAAGCAATCGTGAAGTCGATTTGCAGTCAGTTCGTTGAGCGAATTATTGCCATTCCGGCACTGACCATCACACCGACCCAAGATGTGTCTTTTGGTTTTAAACCGTTCGCGCTGGATCTTAAACACTGGAACCATCAACCGCTCTCGAACGAGCTATTGATTCAGGTCTTACGCACAGAGAAAACGCAGTCCATTAGCGGCGACGCCCATGATGAGCAGCAAGAGTGCCTAGAAAACTATATCGTTGCCAAGCTCATGGACTTCCCAGAGATTGATTACGACACGCACTCCGAAGTTCTTTACCAGCTGGCTGGCCAAGTAGTTTCTCACTATCAAGCAAAATACGATAAGCCTGAAGAGTTGCGTAGTGTGCTGCAAGGCCACTCTCGGCAAATGGCCGATGCCATCTTTGCGGATATGAAGAAAAATATGTGGCGCGGGAAAACAAATTACCGCGTTACTGTGAGCGCGGCCTTCCAAGACTTGCGTCCACAAACTTTCGAGAATGCGGGCAGCCAATATTCATTGGACTTTCGCCAGGCACCGCCAAAGCTTAACGAGATCAAGCGTTATATTTTTAGCGGTTTCAGTAAATCCTGCTATCCACTGGCTAAGTTTGATTCGGATACGGAACGTAAACTGAGCGAGATTTTAGAAAAAGAAAATGGCGTTAAGCTGTGGATGAAACCAGGTCCCAACCAATTCAAACTGTATGATTCAGATGGATTGCCTTACCAGCCGGATTTTGTGGTTGAAATGCAAGATCGCATTTTTATTATTGAAACCAAGCGCGCGGATGAAATTAGCGATACGGTGGTATTGCGTAAAGCAGAAACTGCAGCGCTTTGGGCGCATATTGCCACTGAGTTCCATGCGAAGAAGACTGGCGGTAAGCCGTGGTCTTATTTATTAGTGCCACATACGGACGTGGTCGGAAACTCTACGTTGGCAGGTCTTGCCGCAAAATACACGCGCCAAGCAGACGCAGACGCTGCTGACCTGGGTCAAGCGCCATGAAGTCGACCGCGGGCAGCGCGAAGGCGTCACCACCAGCGAGCGCGAACGGATCAAGGAGCTGGAGCGAGAGAACCGCGAGCTTCGCCGTGCCAACGACATCCTGCGCACGGCCAGCGCTTTTTTCGCGCAGGCGGAGCTCGACCGCAAGCTAAAGTCGTAAACACCTACATCGACCGGCACCGGGAGGTCTACGGGGTCGAGCCGATCTGCAAAGTGTTGCAGGTTGCCCCGTCGGCCTACCGGCGCCACGCCGCTCGGCTACGCGACTCGTCGCCGCGCAGCGACCGTGCTCGGCGTGACGAACATCTGAAGCCACAAATCCATCGGGTCTGGCAGGAGAACCATCGCGTGTACGGTGCAGACAAGGTCTGGCGGCAACTGAACCGCGAAGGCGTGACGGTGGCCCGTTGCACGGTCGAGCGCTTGATGCGTGCCCAGGGCCTGCAAGGCGTGCGGCGTGGCAAACGGCTGCGCACCACCGTCGCCGACGATGCTGCCGTGCGACCGCAGGATCGCGTCAACCGGCAGTTCCGGGCGGATCGGCCAAACCAGCTCTGGGTCTCGGACTTCACCTACGTCTCGACCTGGCAGGGCTGGCTGTACGTAGCCTTCGTCATCGACGTCTACGCCCGGCGCATCGTCGGCTGGCGCGTGAGCAAGTCCATGACCACGGACTTCGTGCTCGATGCGCTGGAGCAGGCGTTATACGCCCGTCAGCCCGGCAATGACGGTTCTCTGACCCATCACTCCGACAGGGGATCGCAATACGTCAGCATCCGCTATAGCGAACGGCTGGCCGAGGCCGGCATCGAGCCCTCGGTCGGCAGCCGTGGCGACAGCTACGACAACGCATTGGCCGAGACGATCAACGGCCTGTACAAAGCCGAACTGATCCACCGTCGTGCGCCCTGGAAAAGCCGGGAATCCGTCGAGCTGGCCACCCTGGAATGGGTCGCCTGGTTCAACCATAAACGCCTGCACTCATCGATCGGCTATATCCCGCCCGCCGAGGCTGAGGCAAACTACTACAACCAACTCGGCAGAACTGCCGAAAAGGCCGTTTTACTTTAACCAAATGCCCTCCGCGAAACCCGGGGCGGTTCACTACCGCATAAGAGAATGGCGGTATCGAGGCGTGGGTAATAAGAGTGGTCTCAAACAGCACGAGCTCCTGAAGCTTCACCCGCTTACGTACTGCAGTGACATCATCCACCACGGCAGTCGTAAACTCTTCTGGCTTAAGCCACAAACCAGCAAAAGCATGACCATGGGTGAATACGATCACGGGGTTAAGACCAATCTGCTCCAATGCTGCGCAGAAAAGCAGAGTCAGGTCGAGACAAGTAGCCAACCCGGAGTCAGCAAGCTGACTGGGGCTACGAATCTTCTGTCCTGATTGTTCAAAGCTGGCCGGCGGCAACGCATAGTCGAGCTTCATGCGCGCCACCGCGCCCCACACTGCCGACGCCAACTGCCAAGCTCTTTTGGGGCCACCCTCATATCCGTCAAGTGCGGACGGCTTATCGCTAAGACGAAGCAACTCGGCTGCCTGTTTGAGCAACCGCTCAACCGCTGCATCATTCGGCTGAACAAAAGCCGCAGTCATATCTGGTAAATGCCGCAATCCGCCCCACTGGTTTCGGGGCAAAAGGTCTACGACCTGTTCAAGCCGAGCAACTTCCTTGCGACCGCTCTCCGCCTCCTTGTCATCGGCTTCGAGGACAAACGTAAAGGTCGACATTTCTGACTCTGTCAGGCGACTCAACAACGGGCCGTCCAAGACAAGATCAAGCCCAGGTATGACCCGGAAGCTATCTGCAGCGATCTCGTCGATCCGCCAGATCTTAGACTTAAATACCTCGGGGGCCGAGCTAAGCGTAAGAGTGGCATTGACGAAACGATTACTCGTTTCGTTCGAGATACGAAGCTCGCGAATCACAGGGATAGCGTTCTGGAAATCTGCAAGATTTAGCTTTGCTACCAAGGTGGCAAGGACCTTTACTTCCTTAGGCGGGGCTTCTTCTTGGGGTGTGAGGGGCTGAACGATATCGTCCATGCGCAACAATCCTTGTCGTTATGCTCAAGGGAGTGCCGAAACTGAACGGCCAGGGAGCCCCTACTGAGCTGATGGCGGGATGATATCTCTTATAGCGACAGCCGTAATGTGCCTTTGGTCGTCACTGGTTTCTCTGCCCATCATCGAACGTCACATATTACGACCGACACAGCTCAATATCGAAAAATGATCGAAGTCCACTGGGCAAACTCCGATAGTGGTATCACATCGAAATGTCCATCAAGAGCCGGGCGTTTTGTGGGGGTAAAAACACCTGAAAACAAAAAAGGGTCGCGAGATAAAATCTCGCAACCCTTTGAATTATATGGTCGGGACGGAGTGATTCGAACACTCGACCCCTAGCACCCCATCTCCTTTTTCATACTTCTTGAAAGCTTCCAAAATTTTACTCTGGATTTTTCTAAGCTAGTATTTACTTGAGCTCCAGCGATGTTCTGCTCTACGAGAGTCCAGTAACGTCCACCAAGAGCCGACGTTTTTGTGGGGGTAAAAGTAGGGGGAACCTATTTTATGGCTAAAATCACCATCAAAGAACTCGAATCGCTGACCGCTGAAGATGCCGGCCGAATCCTCAGGGAGGATGGCAATCTGGCCGGTCGAGTCTCAGTCCGCAAGGACGGCGTGACGGTCAGCTTTTTCTATCGGTATCGGTGGGGTGACCAGAACAAAGAGTACGCCTGCGGCTCCTGGCCGCGCAAATCCCTGACGGACATCCGCAAGGCCCGCGGCCAGGCTCGAGCGCTTATTGATGAGCAGATCAATCCCAACGAGCAAAAGAAAACCGCCAAGGCACAGGCATACGCCGCTGCTAACGTAGAGGCCGAACAAGTAAAAACGACGAAGGTGCAAACGCTGACCGTCCAGGATCTGGCCAAGGCGTGGCTGGCGGATGGCGTCGCGCGCAAAGACGGCAATGCAGAGCTGCAGCGCCGTTTTAACAAGGACCTTTACCCGGCACTCCGCAAGACAGCGGTGAGCAGTGTGTCCGAACACGATGTTCGGGCGCTGATCCGCACCGTGGTCAACCGCGGCGCTCACCGACAAGCCATCAGTTTCTTCGCCGACCTCACCCAGATGTTCAGCTGGGCCAGAAAGCGCCAACCTTGG